>CBDUDP010000007.1:0-130307 GCA_965365945.1 uncultured Gammaproteobacteria bacterium | reverse complement strand
GTTAGGTGTTCACGTTCGATAAGAATCCGTGTTCACGATGCTTGCGAATGGGTGTTCATGATGGGTGCGAATATGCACCTGTGCGGCAGTGAACGGTGAATTGATTTTTTCTTATCTGCTTTAAGCTTTCTAAGCTGCCTGTGCGGCAGTGAACTCGAAAAAAGGCTTTAGCGTATCAATCGTCTCTTTCTAAGCTGCCTGTGCGGCAGTGAACTCAAATCAAAACTTTCGTTACGCTTGCTAAGCTTTCTAAGCTGCCTGTGCGGCAGTGAACGGTTTAAGCATGTGGGTTTTAACCTTGCTTCTTTTCTAAGCTGCCTGTGCGGCAGTGAACCTACCCAAGTCCAGCGCCGCGCTTGAAAGTAATTTCTAAGCTGCCTGTGCGGCAGTGAACTATTGTCAATTACTCGCAACTCTCGTTTCTCATTTCTAAGCTGCCTGTGCGGCAGTGAACAAGCCGGTCTCTCTGGTTGAGTTAAACAGCACTTTCTAAGCTGCCTGTGCGGCAGTGAACTTTCCCCCTTCTGTTAATGCTTATTATCGTTCTTTCTAAGCTGCCTGTGCGGCAGTGAACAAATAGCCTTCAAGTTGCCAGATTCTATCTCTTTTCTAAGCTGCCTGTGCGGCAGTGAACTCTTGAGAACAAACTCAGCGACAATATCGTTATTTCTAAGCTGCCTGTGCGGCAGTGAACCTACAGAGCATTCTTTCCATTCGAAATCGGCATTTCTAAGCTGCCTGTGCGGCAGTGAACTCAATTCGTCCGCGCTCATATCATCTAAGCACTTTCTAAGCTGCCTGTGCGGCAGTGAACAATATAGTGAAACGCCCTTTGCTGCTGCTTTTTTTCTAAGCTGCCTGTGCGGCAGTGAACATGTTAATAGGCAGATAGTCACTGTCGTACCATTTCTAAGCTGCCTGTGCGGCAGTGAACAATCAAGCATTATCAATGCTCCCTAAAGTTTTTTTCTAAGCTGCCTGTGCGGCAGTGAACTCACTGAAGGCGGTTCATAAGGTTCATCATCATTTCTAAGCTGCCTGTGCGGCAGTGAACTCATAATCATCATCTTTTCTTATTAACATATATTTCTAAGCTGCCTGTGCGGCAGTGAACTTGCCGGTTTTCTTGTCGCTGTCTTGCGCTTATTTCTAAGCTGCCTGTGCGGCAGTGAACGCTGCTGTAAGTATTGTTGTTAAGCCTAGGGATTTCTAAGCTGCCTGTGCGGCAGTGAACTAATGCACAAGTATGGAAAGCAGCTAATCGGATTTCTAAGCTGCCTGTGCGGCAGTGAACTTACTCCTCCTCCTGATGTTACTTGTTGGGATTTTCTAAGCTGCCTGTGCGGCAGTGAACAAATAGGCTCAGGTTCAATAGGATCATTAATATTTCTAAGCTGCCTGTGCGGCAGTGAACGGTTGATATGTTAGCCATTATCGATTTAGTCTTTTCTAAGCTGCCTGTGCGGCAGTGAACTAGCTCCGAATCAAACTACGTGGGTTCGAGATTTTCTAAGCTGCCTGTGCGGCAGTGAACTGGTTCGACTGGTGGAGGTTCTGGGGCTGGAGTTTCTAAGCTGCCTGTGCGGCAGTGAACTTTTAATATGGGAATATTCTCATGGAACCAGTTTTCTAAGCTGCCTGTGCGGCAGTGAACCCCTTGATGAACTTCAAGGAAAAGTAGTAAAATTTCTAAGCTGCCTGTGCGGCAGTGAACACAACTATAGACCCGTTTTGGCAATTGATTCATTTCTAAGCTGCCTGTGCGGCAGTGAACTTGCGCAGTTCACTTAGCTTGTGATGTTCAAGTTTCTAAGCTGCCTGTGCGGCAGTGAACAGTATTATAAAGCACAAAAAAACAGTTACAACAAAAGCTTAGCTATAAAATATTGGTTTCACCCTTTATTTTATAGCTAGTTGTAACTGTTTGATTTTTATATTTTGTTAAAGAGCTTAAAAAACTTGGGTATTTTAGATTCCAACGACACTAGCTGTTTGGTTTAGCCAAAAATAATCAAATGTTTCCAGTGGTAGAGATTCCCCTAAATTTAAAATAACGCCTATACGTCTCACCTACTGATAAGCTTTCTAAGCTTCCACTTAAATACTACTCAATAAATCTTGTACTTCTTTCTTGGTTACTAAACCTTCTTGTATTGTTAGTTCTGCTACTTTGCCATATAAAATATTTTCTAGCGCCTTAAGCTCTTGATACCTTATAGGTGACAGCATAACGGCAATATTTTTATCTTGTTTAGAAATAGTGCCTGAGCTATCTTCTAACGTAGATATAACCTCACTAAAATTTTTCTTATTTCTGTTAAACTAATTACTTTCATCCACCACACCTAGTAACATTCAAATAAGCTATTGATTTATAATCTTTAGTATTTTATTTAAAGTCTAAATATTTACAAAAAAACATCAATCTGTACTTTTAATAGTCCGCTCTAATATCACTACTAAACAGATAACTACCTTACAGTTTCTATAATATATCCTCAAAGGCTCAATATATGATTACTTTAGAACCTCAAGTTGAAAAACAATTACAAACTCTTGCTTCTGCAAAAGGAGTCAGTATTTCTGAGTTAATAAAAAACCTTATGTTTGATTATCAGTCCGAACAAGAAGCAATTAATCTAGCAGATAACGCCTACTCTGGTTATAAAAAAACAGGCGAAGCGATTATTTTAGATCAACTGATGAAAAACAATAACTTGGACAATTAAATTTACCAAGCAAGCCGAAAATAAATTTCAAATAATCGGCTTATTTGGTTAGTATGGTTAAAGTCCAATAATTCACAGTACACCAGTTGCTACACTGTGGATTGGTTTGGTTAAAACCACGGAATAGTCGCTGTTTT
Organism: uncultured Gammaproteobacteria bacterium; assembly: GCA_965365945.1. Lineage (GTDB taxonomy): Bacteria > Pseudomonadota > Gammaproteobacteria > Methylococcales > Methylomonadaceae > Methyloprofundus. Next base: position 127,441 of record CBDUDP010000007.1, on the reverse strand, counting down.
ACTTAAACCATAGCAGTCAAAATTCCCTTCTACAGAGCAATCATATAAATGTCTTTCAATAAACAAACGAAATTTATTTTTTTGCCCTGTCTCGGTTGGTTTTTGGCTCTCCATATGAATAAAAGGTAGTTTGCTGTTCTGATTTAAGCTCTTGTCTTGTCTGAATTTCACTATTTCCTCAACAGGCTTACTTAAATGATTGGCTAAACTGACTGCCCTTTTTAGTTCAGACTTAACAGCCTTTCGTTTAAAACAAGCATACTCATTCACTGATGATGGCACGCTTTTAATGGATGTGGCATGTGTATAATCGGTTAAACGGTTTAGCCATTTGGCAATATCAAGTTGCTCTAATTGCGCTTGTTGATCGGCTAATAAGCGCAATTTATCACCTAATGGAAATTCTTTATCTCCATACTTAGGAAATGAAACCGCAATCGCTGATTGATTTTCAGCAATTTTGTTATCTGCCAAGGCAATATGAATTTGCTGATAAACCTTTTGCCAGAGAAAGCCTAAATTGGCTTCGGCATCGGGCAGTAAGGTCACGTCTAGGTAATATTTCATTATTTAGCCTTTTTTCCAAAACCAAAAACGCCCCCACGAATAAGGTTAGCAATCACATAATTTTTATCATTATCCGTTAATTCTTTGCCCTTAACCCAGTTAGCCATTAATGTATAAAGGTCATTTTTAGTTTTTCTGTAAGCTTGTCCGCGCTGAGTAACAGAACCATAAGGTTCAGCGGCAATAGGGAATTCAGCAGAATCATACCAATTATCAATCGTGCGAATTGCATTGCCTATTTTCACATTATGCATGGCGGCGCACTCCCCCATTTTAAATAAAGTTTTTCCCTTGTCATTCATATTCATTTCTTCAGATGGAAATATATGCTGACCATTCCCCAGCTTTACATAAGCATTCACTTTAATAAAAACAAAATCACTTTCACCATTCAGTCCTTTTTGAATAATCTGAACGAGTTTTTGTAAAACCCCATTATCAATGTTTGTCTCAAAATCTTTTAATGAATAATCATAAGCTTTAAATTCCAATGGTTCTATTTCTTCACCATTAAAAACATGAATCGTAATGCTTTCAGCCCCTACTCGGTTACGCCATAAAAAACGCCCATTAGCAATATTATAAGCATATCGAACGGCTAATTCCTTTAGTCCATTCTCTTCTTTAAACACCGCTACTTTTTCACTAATTCCTGTTTCAAAACTAGGTTCGTTACAGGCAAAAGGTTCACCTACATTTCCAATGACTCGGAGAGTATAGCTAACCTTTAAGGTATCTTTATTATGAGGCAAATTAGCATCATCAGCACCCGATGAAACAGGATTTGGTTCAGATTTTTTTGCATCATCAATACCGTGTGCACTTTGTGTGGAGCGGTTAAAGCGCGGGGTTATTTCAATGCCTTTCCACTGTTTACCTTCTTCACTTTCTTCAATGGAAATATCATTCCAATTCCCCGCATACATTAAAGCATCGGAAGTTTCTAATTTGCGTTCAAATGAAAGTAAGCTTGGTAGTTTAATCGTCATATTTTTTCCTTAATTTTAAATTAAATAATTTCGTCTAATTATAAAAAGTCATCATCTGGGTTTTCAGTTATATTTTTACTATTACTGATGTCTTCTTCTTTTTGCTGCTGTGCTGTGCTGTGCTTGCATAAATACCAATTTTCTTCGTAATGGTAATGCCATAAACAGCTATTGAGTTCTTCTGTTGTTTTTAAGCGGTGAATGCTTTGCCATTCGCCTATGCTATGAGCTGACTCAACAAAACAAACGTCTGTTTCATTGTCTCTAGTGCTTTCCACCTCAGTATTGTTATACACAGGAGATATTGCTTTATAACCAGTCATAATAGGGACTAAAAATCCTGCTTCTGGTTTACGAATATATTCCCAGTCAGCTTGTGTTTCCTGTGTTGGAGAGCAATAGTTTTGCCATTGCTTCAAGAGTTTTTCATTTGCCCCGACTTCTTCAAGTTCACTGAAATAATTTTTTAATTTATTAGGAATACTTGCTTCCTGATAAGGGACTTGTTGTAAATGTGTTTGCCATACCTCTAATAATTCTGCATATTGCAGATCATTGATATGGATTTTATGATTGTTTTTCAGGTGCTTGTTGATAAGTTCGCATTTAGGTCTAGATTTTTGTTTGAGCGTAATAAAATCAAGCCATGCATCCAATAACTCAACGCCCATATTGTTTTCTTGCAAGGAAAAGTAGTGTTTTTCTAAGTAATTGGAACGGTCTTTTAATACAAATCCAGGTAATAATTTTCGTTTTATACGGCTGATATTATCTTTTTCAGGCGTATGGGTTTCTATGCTTTTAATGTTAAGAATTGTGCCACCAGCTAATCGTTGCAATAAACATTTTTTTGCCAACCAACTGATAAAATTTTCTTGCCGATTACCTATATTGCCTTGATAGCCAATCAATAATGAAACTGTCAGATTCATTTTTCCCTCTTCAATAACAGGAGGCGTATCCGCTTTGTTATGTGAGGCTAAATAAGGTGGGTTACGACTTTGAGTAAATTCATAATCGTAAGATGAACGATAAGTATGTACATACTGCTCATGCGAAATAACCGCACAACCTGTTAATAAAATATCGTTAAACCGACCCTCTTCTGCTAGCTTTCGAGCAAGGTTATGAGTAAAACCTAAAAAGTGGGTAATAGCAGGAAATCCCCACGTGAACCCTGCTATAGCATTGGCATTTTGTACTTTAATACGGTTTATCAGTATAAATTGGCTCATACCTTATCCTTTTGTTGGCTGTATTTTGCTTCTGCTTTAATACTTTCACTGTCTTCTCTTAAAGGTGTTTCAAAGAGTTTTATCCATATGCGGGTATGCTCTGCTTGTGGAGTAAATTGTTTATCTTGCCCTTTGAGTTTATTGTTTAACCATCGGGCAAAGTCATTACAAATGACATTTTGCCAATCAGAGGACTCTCGTTTATTTTGAAAACTGTCATCAGCTCGATAAGGATCAAGAAAATATTGGTGTTCTATTTTAAGTTTTATGCCTTTCTCAGTCGTCCAACCTGAGGGCATGGTTTGAATGCTACTGGTATAAAATAAGACTTCATCAATAATACTATTTACCCAGCGATCTACATGCTTATACCGCTTGGGGTCCTTTATACTTAAACCAAGCATTTCAAAACGTAGTAAAAACTCACGTAGATAGTTAACATCTTCGGTAATATGGCTATTACCTAAATAATCAAATAGTGATTTTTTATAAATAGGGGCTTTAAGTTGACTCTGCCATATGGGTGGTTGAGTTGAAAATAAAAATAATTTCCCTCCCCTTTTGCCATTTAATTGCGATGCATTGCTATGGTTACTTGCTGTTACACTTATTTTTGCTTTTCCAGCAAATGAAACCGTCTCTGTTGTAGAAAATTTATGTTTCCCTCTTAGTTCTCTAGGTTCTTTTTGCTTATCATCAAATATATTTTCATAAATAGCATGTGCAAGAGATGATGATTTAAGATGACAAAGTAGGTGATATGAGCTTGTTTGTAATACATTTTCTCCATTTATAGGAAAATAAACTTGTTTTGCTAAAGAGTGACTGCTTTTTTCCTTAGAGGATAACGCGAGGTTAAAACCTGTATTCCACTCGGTAAGCTGCTCACTATTTTCAGAAAAGCATTCAAGAATAGTATTACTTTTATTAGAAAATTGGCTGGCCAATTTCTCACCTTGATGCTCAAGCTCAAGAAATTGAAAGATCGGTGCAAACTGGTTTCCACTCACTGCACCATCAATTATTTTATTCTTTAAACTAGACGTTGTTAATACACTAGAACTCTTTACATCAATTTGATCATACAAAGAAGGACTATCAATCTTAGAGTGGGTTAGCTTACTTACATGTGTTGCAAAACTTACACTTGAAGCATTTTTTGAACTATCAGACAACCATCTTTGTGGCTCATATTTTTCATTTATTTTCTGATATTTTATTTTGTATTTTTTTATTGATTCAAGAAAATTAACGCCCTCAGGCTTTTCTGATAGCTTTACTATTTTTAATGCTTTACCTCTTTGAAATTCAATATCTGTTTGTTCTTTTGATTTTTTTGTATCAAAAAACCCTTTTATCTCTGGATTATTAAAATAACCTACCTGACTATACTGGGTGTTCATTAGTTTAATTTCATCTTTCAGGTATTTTAGCTCATCTATTTCTTTCTTTTCCCCGAAGAAATTATTAATGACTTCTTCCCAACTTTCAGCCTGCCTCGCTTCGTTACTCATCATCAGCTCCTATTTCTTGATACAATCCCAAATTTCCATGGTAACTGTATCGCTCTGTTTTATTATCTTCATATTCAATTAAACGTACCTCACCAAAACGATGGCTAATTTCTAATACGTCATTAATATCAATACCTGGATCACTTGCTAATTCTGCATAGATTTTTTTTGCACTCAAATCGAACCAAAAATAACTATTATTTCCCTGTTCAATTTGTACCTTATCGTTAATTTCTATACCACTCGGCTCTCCTAATTTTGGCGGAAAGACAGCCTCATTTTTCCATTGCCAATAGAGGGACGAATTTTCATCATTAAGACAGAGATAATAAGCCTCATCTTTTGGTGAAGCTCTAAATCGCTGCTGTCTTTGCACTTCACCACACCAATGAGGGTAATTTTCCCACCATATTTTGGCTGGCTCATTGCCTGAAAGTAATTGTTGAGCCAACGCCTTATGCTCTAGCTCAACTAAATTCTGATAGCAGTTATCAATAGTATTATATTTTTCTGGTAGAGCTATTCTTTGAATAGCATTAATCTCTTTATACTGTTCAAGGCTTAGGATTTCATCCAAGGCATGTGATTTAACTACCTTTAAATCACTGGACTCAAACCCAGGCCTTATAAAACAAATATCTTTTTTTAAATCTTTACTAGAAAGTGTCTTATAATTTTTATTCAGTAATACAATATTTGGTTGTGTCGGAATGTGTGCTCGGTGTCTTAAAACACGCCCAGCCAATTGAATGATAGAACGCATTGAACTAGGTTCAACGATAGCCCAGTCATAATCATGATCTCGTCCTACTTCAGCAACAGGAGAAGCAATCACCACAAATATATGATTGTTTTGAGGGTGGCTTTGTAACTTGCTTTTCACCTCCTCTTGTAACCAAAGTTCATCAGGTTTCTTACGATTTAAAATTCTATCTAACTTATTTTCTAGGTGTGACCTTACCGCCAAAGGATAACGACTGTGATATACACAGTAATGAATACATGTATCTTCTACAGGCACATCACTTTTTAATATTTTCTTAGTGATAGCAACGAGTGGATTAATATTAGCCATCCGCACTAAGCCAATAGAAATATTTTTATTATCCTGAGTTTGATGGTGTGCTTTGTGTAGCTTTATAATATTTTTTTGTATCACTCTCGCCATACAGCTTATTTCACTTTCACCATCAGCTTTCTCAACGGGGACGATAACGCCTTTGCGTTGAGGTTTAGCATTCGCTTTTAAAAATTTGGTACGCTTATTAACAAATTTTTCATGTGATTTTTTAAACAGCGAAAAATCTTTATATTGTCCGTTATTACAGCTGTCTTTGTCTTCATCAAACCAAGCACAAGCAATCTCTTCATTCCAATTGGCTATATTGGCTTTTGCATATTCGCCCCAGCCTGCTTTATAGGCTTGAAATAAAGCGTAAGCTAAAGCGGGAGGCATAGTCGCTGTTGACAATAAAACACGGCTGCCTAGCATCCCAGCCCAATGCACCAACCTGCATAAGGCAGGTAAATCCTCTAACCCAAAGTCATCGGGTTCATCTAGTACCAAATCAGAGCTTAATAAGCGCAGCATGGCAGGTATTTGTTTACCGCCTTTTGTACCTTCCGTTGCTGGCATTAAGTGGTCAATAGTACTCACTAATACAGGGGCATGAATCAGCTTATTTAATGATTCATTTTTCTTTGTCCAATCACTCAGACTGTGCTCATAAATATCACCTGTGTAATCAACATATAAATCTTTATCTAAAAACTCATCTTGTGATTCACTTCCTGTCTCTTGTGGGCTATCTTGTTCTTTAGTATCTGAACGTTTGTTGTGTTCATTTTCAAACAATTGTTTTACTGCTGAACCACCCACGGCAATAGCTAAATGCTCATCACTAAGATCGAGTTGATCTCGGTACTCTCGTCCTGTTTGTAAAGTTAATGATCTTAAACCCAGTGCAACACTAAATCGAACACGCCCCGTTTCACTTGCCAGAGCAACCATTATTTTGGCATTAGCCAAGGTTTTTCCCTTGCCTGTTGATGCCATATTGATACCAAAAAAACCTTGTTCAATACTGAGTTTACTTAGTTCTTTAGCACAATTTTTTGCATCATCTTGCCATCCGAATGCTTCTTTATCTTCCTTAGGAACAGAATCTGAAAGAAAATCATTACTGCCTAGTGAGCGAAGACTGGCATTAAATTTAGGTAATGCTTTAGCTATTTTTTGAGCATAATGAGCGACTCCAATCAAATGCTCATCAAGCTGTTGCTTTAATTCACCCGTTTTATCCGTGTTGGCATAAACCTTATAATTTGGGTTGCGCCATTCATGAGTAACATCTTCTTTCGAAGAATAGTAATGATCTGCCAAGGTTAAACAAAGACGTGAAAGATGCGTAGTGAATAACTGTTCATCTATCCAATTATTTTCTTGTTGTAGCCATGGTTGTAATTTTACTTTGGCTTCAGAGGCAAGCAAACAAGCTTTAGATCGCCACTGCATACTTTCTATCGGTAATTGTTCAAACGTCCAGTTTTTCTTTATTAGTTTATTTAGATCTTCGTCTTTGTCGTTGCAATTATGGGAGTTCCAAATAGCGTCAAAATCACTACCTTTACCACTAAACCAATTATCAACATTTGTTAAATTAGGTGGCGAACTTTCTTTCCATTTTGGGTAAAGCGGTAATTTATGATGCGTCAGAATTAGCCACCCAACGAGCTTGGCTAATGGAGGCAAATTATCAATGGGATGATTATCAGAAACATTGCCATCCACACCATCCTTAAAGCATTCTGGAAATCCATCACGCTCAACTTGGGCTAATGCGTCTAGCCATTGTTCGTCCGCTTTATTGCCTACAAATGTTTGAAATAATCTTAGGGATACCCATTCATGGCGGTATGGTTCATAATTTTTTGTTCCTTTATCTTTTTGAGGCTTTAATTTTTTTTGGAAAAGTATATTGGCTTTTCCAAAGTCATGAAACAATGCTGAAATAGTGGCAACATATTGAATTACATTGATGGTCTGAAATTGGTTTTTATCCATATATTGGCTTATTTCCTTCTGCGTATAATTTACCGCCACATACCCTTGATTATTAAATTCATCTTTTTTCCCTACTACCCATAAAAACTCACTCCTACTACGGCTCCTAATCCAATGACAACTCACCGCAGTATTTTTTGTCGCTGATTTTCTCAGTAATTTCTTAACCGCTAGCAAGCCTTCATCCGTAATAACTGTTTGCCATGTATTTGTACCAATTCGATTGGCAAAAGCATCTAACACCCGACGTGTTCGGTTAAGGGCTTTATGTTCGCATTGGGAGACAAAGGTGACCATCATGATATACCACCCAATACAGTAAATAAGTTGCTAGGCATCAAAAGCGACATATAATGATGTTTAATTTGATGCTTATCATATTCATAACAAGGCTTATTTATGCGTACAACACTTAATATTGATGATGATCTATATGCCAAGGCGGTTGAGTTAACAGGTGTCCATGAAAAAACGGCATTATTACGGGAAAGCTTAAAAGCTTTGATTGAACGGGAGAGTGCGCAACGACTGGCATTGTTGGGTGGTTCTGAACCCAATCTTGAGCAAGTCCCCCGTCGACAAGCTGATGAGTTTGAGTAATGTCGAGAATATTGGTTGATACCTCGATTTGGATTGATCATTTGCGTGATAAAGATGAGCAGCTGATAAGCTTGCTTAAACAAAATCAAGTGCTGATGCATCCTATGATTCGAGGTGAGCTGGCTTGTGGCTGTTTGCATAATCGTAATCAACTTTTGAATTTATTAAAAAATCTGCCACAAGCACCTGAGGCGACACATGATGAAGCTTTATATTGCCTTGAAAAGCATGCGTTAATGGGCAAAGGGACCGGTTTTATTGATTTACATCTTTTGGCTTCGACTTTTTTAGCGAAAGATACTTTCCTTTGGACTAGAGATCGTCGCTTGCATAAACTGGCACTGTCATTAAAGGTCTGCTGGGAATCCTGCCACTGATCAATTATTCGTTTTGGCTCTAACTGTTGTGGTTGAAATCCGTCTACTGAGCTAGCTTTATCCATCACAAGTCTTTACCTTCTAAACTGGCTTGTTTAACGGCTTCAAACATAAAATCTAGGGCTTTATGTTGGGTGAAGTTTTGTAGGCATTGTTGCCTAAACTCTTGTTCGGTGGCCTGTTCTTTGGCACAAATAAACGCCCACGGTAATATCAAGGTATCTTTGATTAAGTCAGCAACATCAAACACTAATGCGCCACGCCGCGTTTTACCATGCATAACTGCAAACCCGTGCGGAATACCTAACACCCAAAGCGTGGTTGCGGCTAATCCATAAGCTAAGTAATTGCCATGATTTAAAAAGGCGTTGGCATCGTCGATGCTGTCATGCTGGCGAGTAAAGTATTTTTGTTTGGTGTTATTGGCGGCTATTTTGTAGAGAGACTTGGTGAGCTGAGCTTCCACTAAGAGTAAATTGGTGACATTCTGGCAGTGGTCAATTTTATTACTGAAATTTTCAAGAGCTTGTTTTATGGCTAAATTATCTAGCGTGAAGCCTTCGTTTTTTAGATCTCGGTCTTTGCCCCATACTTTTTGTAAGTAGCTAACCCGTTGCTGCTGAAATTGTTTGGCAACCTTTAGCCGTTTGTCTTCTTCAAACCAAAATGCCATCCAGCCTTGTATGTATTCGGTGGGGCGGTATTCGCTTTGTGGGGTGAACCATTCAATTTCATTGGCGGCAATTAAGGGCGTTCCTCCACTGCCGCTAAAGCCAATTAAAACCCCTGCTGAAGCGAGCATTCTAACTGCGGCTTGGGTAATGGAGGTACCTGTCCCCAGTAAAATACAGGTGGTATTGGCTATCGGGATATTCCAATATTGTTTTTCGGTATCGGCTTCGGTGAGGTATAAAACGCGCCCATCTTTTTGCATCACTCTGCATTTATCTAAGTAGTAAATATTTGCGCGTTTAGAATGCAGTATGGCTTTTAGGTCGGTGAGTTGTTCCATCAAATATTTCCCTTGGTATCTTTATGATATTTTCATTATCCACAGTCACTGCCTCATTTGGTGAGGCAGTGGTAATTTTTTTGCATTTTATTGATTTCTGCCATGACTGCTTCTCTTAAAAATACAGGTGCAATCACTTTTACTTCTGCGCCATGTTTGAGAATATCCATGATTAACTCGCGGCTATCACTAAAGGGAAAACTCAGTTGATAGTTGCCATTGCCTAGCCATTTACCTTGTTGTTCTGGGTGCCACAGCTCATCAGCAACCCAGTTGGCTCGATTTTTACTAAAGATTAATTCAGCCGTATGCTCGGCTTTGCCGGTGAAAATACCGTAGGCAGAATGCAGGAAGTCTTGTAATTGGTTATCGGGAGTTTGTAGCGCAGTTTTATCCAATATTTTTGCTGAGTGGACACTATCAATTGAGAATATGCGTAGTTGATTCCGCTTGTGACAGTAGGCGGCTAAATACCAATTATCACGGTAGTAAATGAGTTTTTGTGCGGAAATAATTCGCTCGCTGTTTTCGCCATTATTACCTCTGGCATGATATTGAATACGTATTTGTTGCTTACTAAAGAGTGCGGTGGCGAGTCGCTTGAAATAACTATCGTCTTTAAGCCGCCGGCCTACAGTGGTGAACTGAATTTTGTCGGCGATAACGGGCTGCGGGCTATTTTCTTTGCTGAGCATTTCATTGATGCGTTGCTGCAATGCTTCGATCTGCTCGCTGAGGATCCCGGGGCTTATATTGTGCAGTATTTGCTGACAAATTAATAAGCCATGTAATTCCTCACTGTTAAACCAGAGGCCTGGCAATTCATAAGGTTTATTAAGCGATTGCTGATTATAGAAATAGCCATTGGCTTCACGGTTATATTCTAGCGGGGCATTGAGAGAATCGCGCAAGGTTTCAATGCTGCGATCAGCAGTAGATTTAGAGCATTCTAGCTGCTCCATGATTTGCTTAAGTGCAACGGGCGTGCGGTGAGCGCTAAGTAGTCCGTGTAACCGATATATCCTATCGAAACGATCCATTGTTTTCCTTGTGCAGTTTGATTCTAGCTGGGGCACGAAGCACATTGTTTCCTAATGGATGCGCTTCGTGCCTTTGTTCCTATTCAATATTAGTCCTTACCGCTACCAAGTATATTTGTACTATGGATTCGATCTTTAATAAGACCCGAAACTATAGCGAAATACTGGGAAGTAAATAGTCTGTTTTTCCTGTATCCCGCAAGCTTCATACAGGCTTTCAGGGAATACAAATTTTGCATCATATGTACTTTTCACGCCTTACTCGCGCCACGGCATAATGGGTACCGTTGATAGACTATTTGCCGGTGCGCCATCTATGATTTTACGACTGATAGCAACATAAACGAGGGTATTACGCTTTTTATCAAAGAGTCGAACTACGCGCGTTTCTTTAAAGAATAGTGAGGTATCGGCACTAAATGCTTCTTCTTGTTTGTCTAGCTTCTCTTTAAAAGCAATAGGACCAACTTGACGGCAGGCAAGGGAAAATAAGGAGGGATCTTCGGCCAAACCAAATGTGCCTTTTAACCCACCTTTTTTAGCTTGGCTAATATGACAACTGACACCGCTAACTTTTGGATCATCGAAGGCTTGCACACAAATCTTATGATTAGCTCCAATTAATTTCCATGATGTAGTGATGCAGTCAAGCTCTTCTGCCGGTGCGTTTTGCATTAATGCGCCAGTGAGTAGGGCGCAAAGGGTGAGTGTTTTTTTCATTTGCTGTTCTCGAAGGGGGATAGTTTTCAATAAGCTGTAGGGCGTGGCTTTAGCCCGCCGTTGTGTGCATAAAGGCGAACTAAAGTCCGCCCTACTTCTTAATCTTCTTTTCTAAACTCGCCTTCAATAACATCAGGCTGAGATTTTGGCTGTTGATGCGGCGGCACGCCAGCCTGTACTAAGCGTTTTTCGATAATGTATTGGGCAATTTTCTTACGCATCGGTGGAATTAAGCAGGCAAATCCTATGATGTCGGTGAAAAAACCTGGCGTTAATAATAACGCGCCACCGACTAATAATATCGGGCCTTCGACCATTTCATAAGCGGGTAATGTGCCTTTGGCTAAGTTATCTTGAAAGCGCTGCCAAGTAGCTAAGCCTTGTTGTCTTAATAATCCTGCCCCGATAATTGCGGTCAACACAACTAAGGCAATGGTTGGGAAAACACCGACAATTCCGCCAACCTGTAGTAATAAGTATATTTCCACAAAAGGGATGATTAAAAAAGCGATGAAAACAAATTGTATAGGGTTCATAGGGTAACTCTCTTGTGTGGATTAATAATTTCCCGTCGATTTAATCAGGTATTAAATTTGGGTTCTATTCCTCTATCATGAGGACTTTTTTTTAAAAAAATAGTATTCTTTACGCTTTATAGCATACTACAGGCTAAATAAGGTCGCTTTTACCTTGCGCTATTTTCATTACAAAAGCACATCATGGTGCGACAAATTGGCTATACACTTAAGGCGGAGCACCTAGAAATCGTAGGGCGGACTTCAGTCCGCTAGTGCTAAAAAAGCGGACTGAAGTCCGCCCTACTGTATCATTAGAGTTGCACCCTTAATGATTTACCCGAAATCATTACTTTCTCCATCGACAATGGATTACCTGATTATTTACAATGGATCACTTCATGCACCACGTTAAAATAGTTCTTTCCTGCTTTTTTATTCTGTTTAGTCAGCTCACTTTCGCAATTGATCCTGACGACTTATTGGCACCAGAACAAGCCTTTAAGGTTTCCGCACAAACAACCGAAGATGGCAATCTGCAAATCTCGTGGGATATTGCTGAAGGTTATTATTTATATCGCAATAAAATGTTATTTACCTCAAAAACTGAGGCAATAACAATTGAACACGCCGATTTACCCGCAGGCAAAGTTAAGGCCGATAAGTATTTTGGTGATGTGATTATTTATCGCAATAATATACAGAGCAGATTAACTCTACAATGCCCTGAAGAAGCAACTTCCTTTTCTTTATTGGTAAAATATCAAGGCTGTGCTGATTTGGGGATTTGTTACCCTCCACAACGAACAATACTAACAATCCAACTGCCAGAAAAAAAAACACCAGCGGCAGAAAGTAGTTCAAATCCGTTACAACAACTAAGCAATAGTTTTAAGTTAGGGTTAAATCTTTTTAAACAAGAAGCTGAATTATTACCTGCTGAAGAAGCATTTCAATTTTCAGCTTTGGTCAAGGATGGTCAAAACCTAAGCGTTAATTGGCAAATAGCAGAAGGTTATTACCTTTATAGAGAAAAAATAGACCTGCAATTACTCGGTTCTGATAATAGTAAATTACTTGATTATGAGATTCCTCATGGCACGCCAAAATTTGATGAGGCATTTGGTGATGTCGAAATCCTGCATAATAACTTAGCTTTTACTGTTCCTCTTGAGCGTTTGAATACTGCCCAACATAGCATTATCTTGCGCGCAAAATTTCAAGGCTGTGCTGAGCGTGGCGTTTGTTATCCACCAATGGATAAGACCGTTACGTTATTGTTACCTGAAATAGTCGCAAACAATTCTTCTGCCCCAGTCGTTCAGGCAAAAAAAAAAGCTAGCTCAGAACAAGACCTGATTATTCAATCTTTACAGCAAGATTCCTTTTTGCTCACGTTATTAAGCTTTTTTGGTTTCGGCTTATTACTAGCTTTTACGCCTTGCGTCTTTCCAATGATTCCTATCTTATCGGGGATTATTGTGGGTCAAGGTAAAGATATCAGTAGCCGCAAAGCCTTTATGCTTTCACTAAGTTTTGTATTAGCATCCGCTATTACTTATACCGTTTTTGGTATTCTAGCGGCATTATTTGGAAGTAATCTTCAAGCAACGTTTCAAGCGCCTTGGATTATTTATCTGTTTAGTGGAATTTTTATTCTGCTGTCACTGGCGATGTTTGATTTTTATCATTTAGAGCTACCCAAGTCTCTACAATCGCGCTTACATAATGCAAGTGATAAACATCGTGATGGCTCTTATTTAGGTGCCGGATTAATGGGCGTTTTTTCTTCGTTAATCGTCGGCCCTTGTGTCGCCGCACCACTAGCTGCTGCACTTATGTATATAGGCCAGTCCGGCGATGTGATTTTAGGTGGCTCGGCTTTATTTGTCATGGGCTTTGGCATGGGCGTGCCACTATTAATTATTGGCGCTTCTGCTGGCAGCTTATTACCTAGGGCAGGACATTGGCTAAATGCTAGCAAATCCGTGTTTGGCGTCATTATGCTAGCTGTTGCCGTTTGGATGCTGGAACGAGTGCTTGCGGCTGAAATCATTATGTTTTTCTGGGCAATCCTATTCATCATTCCAGCTATTTATCTGCGCGCTTTAGATCCATTACCTAGCGTTGATAGTGGCTGGCATAAGCTATGGAAAGGCTTTGGCGTTATCTTGCTCGCTTATGGATTACTGATTTTAGTTGGCCTTAGCGCAGGCAATAGTAACCCCTTGCAACCGTTAAAAGGTTTATCTATGGGCGCGGCAGGGGCACAAGCCGAAACGCCTCCTGTCTTTAAAAAAGTAGCATCACTATCTGAATTAAAACAAGAAATCCAACGCGCCAAAGCTAAAGGGCAATGGGTGATGTTAGATTTTTATGCAGACTGGTGTATCAGCTGCAAAGAAATGGAAGCTTATACCTTGAGTAAACCAGAAGTTAAACAAGCACTGTCTAACTTTGTTCTATTACAAGCCGATGTCACTAAAAATACGCTTGCAGATAAAGCCTTATTAAAAGCCTTTAATTTAGTGGGACCACCTGCTATATTGTTTTTTAGTTTAGATGGGCAAGAACAAGGTGATTTACGCATTATTGGTTATCAAGATGCTGAGGCGTTTCTGGGCCATTTACCTAAGGTTTAAGACAACTATATTTCCGTAGGAATCGAAATTTAATAATATCAGCAAGCACCGCAGTCCGTTGAGGACTGACGGTGCTACATAACCTACAGTTTCGGGTTTTATTGAATGTGTATTCCTGAAAATGATGTAGCGTAACTGTTCACAAACCCTCATAAAAACATCGTCATCCCGAAGTGTTTAATCGGGAATCTGTTTGTTGATATAGATTCCTGCTAAAAGCATGCAGGAATGACAAGATGTTTTGATGTTTTCTAGGGGGGGGGCTGAACGGTACGATATAGCTCATATGCAATTTACTCCGTATAGGCTACAAATTTTAAGTTATCCATTACAAAACTGAATAAGTAGCGAAAGGAATCAAATATGATCAGTGATTTGTTAGATGTTACCGATGCCAATATTTTACTGATTATCGGTGACGATCAGCTCAGCAGCATTAGTAATTTGCTACATAGCAACAACTACTACAAAACACAAAAAGCAACGGATGCAAAAACAGCATTAGCACTTTATCAATCGACTCGGCCTGATCTTATTATTTTTGGTCCAGCGCATGACTGTACTTTAGAAAAATTAAACACACACCTACAAGTCTTAGACCCGACCACAGCATTACCGCCAATCTTTCTAATTAACAATGAGCAGGCACATATCCCACCCATTAATGCTGGAGCAAAAGACTTTATTAATTCACCCGTTGACCCTGCGGAATTTTTATATCGTCTGCATCATCTGATTATCAATGAACTGAGTAGCCAAGAGTCGGCCAGTTATACAAAAACCATACTAGAGACAGTCCAGCAACGAAATGAAGAATTACAAGAATCTCAACTAGAAATTATTGAATGCTTGGGCTATGCCGCTGAGTTTCGTGACTCTGAAACTGGCATGCATACGATTCGTGTCGGCCATTACTCGGCCTCTTTAGCGAAAGCCATGGGCATGAATGACAGAGAAGCAGAAAAACTACTTTATTCCGCGCCTATGCATGATGTCGGTAAAATTGGCATTCCTGATGCTATTTTACTTAAACCAGCTCGTTTAGAAGGCAAGGAATGGGAGTTCATGAAACAACATACCTTGATTGGTGAGCGCATTTTAAATCGCTCGAAAAATAAATTATTGCAACAAGCCGCTATTATCGCATTGTCGCATCATGAAAAATGGGATGGTAGCGGTTATCCTAATGGACTATCTGGAACCGACATTCACCTTTACGGGCGAATTGTTGCTATTGTCGATGTTTTTGACGCACTCACTATGCAACGCCCCTATAAAAAAGCTTGGACCATTGAAAGTGCTGTGGAATTAATTAACATGGAATCGGGTAAGCATTTTGACCCATCCTTAGTTGAGCTGTTTAATGAGTTTCTGCCTGAAATCATAAAAATCAAAGACACCTATAAAGACGACCATACAAATGCCACTTTACTCAATGAATATGTAACCCTGTCATAATGCCTAAACCCTTACTTGCCTTTATTTTTATATTCCTGATATTAATTAGCGTTTTATTCGCCAACCACCAAAGCCAAAAAGAGCAACAAGTATTAGCTCCTATGCCTTTAATAGATTTTTCCTTGGCAGATTTAGCAGGCGAACTAACGCCTATCTCAAAATGGCGCGGCAAAATTCTGATTATTAACTTTTGGGCAACTTGGTGCCCGCCTTGCCTGAAAGAAATACCTGATTTCATTGCTCTACAAAACGAATATGCAGATAAAAATGTACAGTTTATTGGTATAGCCATTGACACCCCTGAATTAGTCGCTGATTACCTCGCTTTTATCGACATCAACTACCCTATTCTTATGGCTGAAGTAGAGGGCCAACAACTTGCTAAACAGTTAGGAAATGTGGTCAATGCGGTTCCTTTTACCCTTATTGTAAACGCCAATAACGAGATTATTTTTCGTCATCCCGGTGACTTATCTAAAACTAAAATTCGTC
Source organism: uncultured Gammaproteobacteria bacterium (assembly GCA_965365945.1). Lineage (GTDB taxonomy): Bacteria > Pseudomonadota > Gammaproteobacteria > Methylococcales > Methylomonadaceae > Methyloprofundus. The sequence goes on along the minus strand of CBDUDP010000007.1, from coordinate 111,216 downwards.
AGATTATCGACCCGCTTGTACAGCAAGAACCGACAAAGCCCATAACGATTGAAAATTAAATAATTTCAATCTTAACGCAATGAGTAGTTCGCCTTTAGGAGTGCGGTATTTTTAATCATTATTCTTTTAGTCACCAGTACTCACTGACAAAAAGTAAGTCATTCCCAGCCCTGCAATATGTTAAGAAAGTCATAAAGAAACGAGCTATTTTGTCGCTAACTGTTGTTAAATAACATATATCTGGACAAAATCACGCAAATTAGGCAAAATTAGACTGCTTTTATAAAAACAACAATAATAATAACAATAAAATCCCCTGTTCCTCATGGCAAAAATCACTATTCTTAACGGCCCTAATCTTAATTTACTCGGTGTTCGCGAGCCGGGACTTTATGGCAATAAAACCCTCAGTGATATACAGCACAGCACCGAAGAGCTTGCTGCAAAACTTGACCACTCGCTCAACTTTGAGCAAAACAATGCTGAACATGAAATTATCGAACTGATTCATCAAGCGTTTGCAGATCAAGTTGACTTTATCATTATCAACCCTGCTGCGTTTACCCATACTAGCGTCGCCATTCGTGACGCCTTGTTAGCAACAAAAATTCCTTTTATAGAAGTCCATCTATCCAATGTCCACGCACGGGAGCCATTTCGTAAGCACTCCTATTTCTCTGATATTGCTCAGGGAGTTATTTGTGGACTTGGCGCATTAGGATACGAATTGGCCTTACAGGCTGCACATCAGACACTACTCGAGAGAAAATAAATCGTGGATATTAGAAAAATAAAAAAACTGATCGAACTTATTGAAGCATCTGACATCGCTGAAATTGAAATCACCGAAGGCGAAGAGTCAGTGCGCATTAACCGTTACTCACAAACTGCTGCACCCGTTATGACCGCCGCACCTGTTGCAATAGCTGCTGCAGCCAGCGCACCAGCAATTGCTAGCGCCCCAGCTGCTGCACCAGAAACTTCTGGTCATGCGGTTAAATCTCCAATGGTAGGTACTTTTTACCGTTCTGCTTCACCTGGCTCTGCTGCATTTGTTGAAGTAGGTCACTCAGTTAAAGAAGGTGACACGCTCTGCATTATCGAAGCAATGAAAATTCTAAATCAAATTGAAGCTGATAAGAGCGGAACGATCAAACAGATCTTGATCGAAAATGCACAACCAGTTGAATATGACCAACCTCTTTTCATCATTGAATAACAGCGAGGTATAACCATGTTCGATAAACTAGTTATTGCCAATCGCGGAGAAATTGCTTTACGTATTTTACGTGCATGCCGTGAATTAGGCGTTAAAACCGTTGCTGTTTATTCCAGTGCTGACCGTGATTTAAAACATGTTCGCCTAGCAGATGAAGCCATTTGTATAGGGCCTGCAGCCTCTGTAGACAGCTACTTAAATATTCCCGCAATTATTAGTGCAGCCGAAGTTACTGATGCCGAAGCCATTCACCCCGGTTATGGTTTTTTAGCAGAAAGTGCTGAATTTTCTGAAAAAGTAAAACAAAGCGGTTTTATTTTTGTTGGCCCAGAAGCGGATACTATTCGCAAAATGGGCGATAAAATCGAAGCCAAAAAAGCAATGATCGCATCAGGCATTCCTTGTGTTCCAGGAAACGGTGAGCCTTTAGGCGATGATAATGCAACCAACCTAAAAATGGCTCACGAAATTGGCTATCCTATTATCATCAAAGCCGCAGGCGGTGGTGGTGGTCGTGGTATGCGGACTGTACATACTGAAGGTGCATTAATCAGTTCAATTGCCTTAACCAAATCAGAAGCTGGTTCATTTTTTGGTAATTCTACGGTCTACATGGAAAAATTCCTTGAAGACCCGCGCCATATTGAAATTCAAATCCTTTCTGACTCTCATGGTAATGCCATTCATTTAGGTGAGCGCGATTGCTCTATGCAACGTCGCCACCAAAAAGTCGTTGAAGAAGCACCAGCACCAGGCATTACTGAAGAGCAACGTAAATTCATCGGCGAGCGTTGTGCGCAAGCTTGTGTTGATATGGGCTATCTAGGTGCAGGGACTTTTGAGTTTTTATACGAAAAAGGCGAATTTTTCTTTATCGAAATGAATACACGTGTTCAAGTTGAACACCCCGTTACCGAAATGGTTACAGGTATTGATATTGTTAAAGAGCAATTACGTATTGCTGCTGGCGAGCCCTTGTCTTACACGCAAGATCAAGTGGTTTTACGCGGCCATGCGATTGAATGTCGCCTTAATGCTGAAGACCCTGTTACTTTTATGCCTTGCCCTGGAACAATTGACGTTTTCCATATGCCGGGCGGCCCAGGTATTCGCTGTGAAACGCATATTTATAACGGCTATAAAGTACCGCCTTATTATGACTCCATGATTGGTAAACTCATTGCACATGGCGAAGATAGAGCTAGCTCTATTGCGCGCATGAAAACGGCATTAAGCGAAATGGTGATTGACGGCATTAAAACTAATATCCCATTACAGCAAGATATTATGGCCGACAATGCATTCGCTCTAGGCAGTCAAAATATCCATTATTTAGAAAAGAAACTAGGCATGAGTTAAAAAGAAATGCTTCCCCCGTAGGGCGGACTTCAGTCCGCCATTTGCTCAAATCCCATTAGCGAACCAAAGGCACGCCCTACAAACGAAAGCTACTAAATTTAACCTAAACGCCCCTACCCACAGCAATTGACTTAAACCCACTCTACACAATTCATTATGGCTTGGCATCAAATCTCTGTCGTAAGTAACGAAGCGTCAGCATCCGATATTTCTGATTTTTTTAGCGAACTAGGTGCTGTCTCCGTTACCTATATGAGCGCTGAATCTCAGCCCGTTTATGAGCCCAATATCGGTGAAACTAGGATTTGGGAGCATACTCAAACCATCGCTTTATTTGAGCTCGACGCATCGCCCGAATCAATTAAAACCCTACTATTCGAGCAATTTCCAGACGGAATCATGCAAAATTGGCATGCAGAAGTGTTAGAAGATCAAGTATGGGAACGTGCCTGGATGGAACATTACAAGCCAATGAAATTTGGCGATCGTCTCTGGGTCTACCCTACGGGTCAAGAACAATTTAGCCCTAATACCGTTAGCTTAATTCTCGACCCTGGCCTTGCTTTTGGCACAGGCACACACCCCACGACCGCACTTTGCTTAGAATGGTTAGCTAGCCATGATGTTACCGGAAAAACAGTGGTTGATTTTGGTTGTGGCTCAGGTATCTTAGCTGTAGCCGCTGTTTTACTCGGCGCAAAAGAAGCTCACGCCATTGATATAGATCCGCAAGCTCTAATCGCTACTGTGGATAATGCTGAAAAAAATGAAGTCAGCTCAAAAATAAAAACTTATTTACCAGAAGACTTTACGGCATTTGCAGCTGACCTTGTTTTAGCTAATATTTTAGCCAAGCCTTTAATCGAATTATCGCCCTCTATTAGCACCTTAGTCCGCCCTCAAGGTGAGTTGGTGTTATCTGGTATTTTAAAAGAACAGGCGGACTCTGTCAGTAGCGTCTATCAAGAAAATTTCACAATGAATACGCCAAGTATTCAAGATGACTGGTGCCGCTTAGACGGTGTTAAAAAATAAGGCTATGTACGCAGTTTGCCCTAAGTGTCAAAACTACCAGGAAATTAGCGCCAAGCAACTGCAAAAAAAACGTGGCAAAGTCATTTGCTCGCAATGTAAAAATCCATTCAATCCACGCACCTCATTAACTGATAATCCACCCAAAACTATTGATACAGTTGATGACAGAAAAATAGAACCTTACGCCTGGCAAAAACCAGTAAACTCTCATTCTAAATTGTGGCTCACCGGCTGCCTTTTAGGCGCACTTTTACTGGCTTATCAGGTTTATTATTTCAAGGGCTACTGCTTGGCACAGTCAGCACAAATAAGGCCCTGGCTACAAACAATGAGTGTCGCCATAAACCACCCTCTTCCACATTATAAAAATATCTCAGAATTTACTACCATTGGCAGCTCATTCACTCCGATAGAAAATGGGAATTACCGACTGCAAGTCAGTTTTATAAATCACGCCAATTTCAGTCAAACCCTACCCAACCTAAACTTAAATCTACAAAATTTACATGGAGGCATTATTGCGCAACGCATATTCACTCCGAAAGATTACATCGACAATAACAACTCTTCACCGCAATTAGCCAGTAACAGCACATTCGATATAGATCTATTAATTGCTGTACCCGATAAAAATATTGGCGGCTATCAAATCGCATTGCAGTAACAAGCTCATACGAGATTCTCCGTAGTTCGCTATAATAGCCAAATTTACCTCACGGATACCTCAATATGGCTCACCCTCAATTATTTCTAAGAAAAAATGAAGACAAACGCTTACGCCAAGGTCATCTCTGGGTATTCAGTAATGAAGTTGATACTAAACGCAGCCCACTAACACAATTTACAGCGGGTGATTTAGTTAGCGTCACGGCAAGCGATGGCAAAATTTTAGGATCGGCCTACCTAAACCCGAACACTCTGATTTGTGCACGCATGCTATCGCGCAAACCGAGCGCAAAATTAGGTGAGAAAATATTTACCGCACGCATAGCCAAGGCACTATCCTTACGTGAACTTTTTTATGACAAACCTTTTTATCGCCTAATATTTAGTGAAAGCGATGGTTTACCGGGCTTAGTGATTGACCGCTTTGGTGATGTCTTATCCGTGCAAATCACTACAGCTGGCATGGAGCGCCAAAAAGAGCCATTGATTGAAGTATTGGTCGAATTATTGCAACCACGCGCTATTTTGTTGAAAAATGATAACCCCCAAAGAGAACTAGAAGGCTTATCAATGGAAACCGAATTAGCCTACGGTGAGTTACCTGAACAACTCATTATCGAAGAAAATAACGCGCAATTTAAAATTGATATTGTTGGTGGGCAAAAAACTGGCTGGTTTTATGATCATCGCAGTAGTCGTGCCGATTTAGCTAAAATAGCACCCGGAAAAACAGTTTTAGATCTATTTTCTTATGCTGGTGGCTGGGGCATTCCGGCAGCAATGAATGGCGCTGAACAAGTAACTTGTGTCGATGCTTCAGCTGGAGCCATTGCTTTAGCCGAGCAAAATGCGCAACTTAACCAAGTCAGCGATAAAATGCAGTTTGTACAAAGTGATGTTTTTGAATATTTAAAACAAGCACGCTTAGATAATTTACGTTTCGACATTATCGTCTTAGATCCACCTGCCTTAGTAAAACGCAAGAAAGATTTCAAAGCAGGCTACGAAGCCTATCGCCGCCTTAACCATCTTGCTTTACAAGTATTAGCCAAAGATGGGATCTTAGTTTCTGCTTCTTGCTCTTACCACCTGAGCAAAGCAAATCTACATGAAATTTTACGCTCATCCGCGCGTCATATCGATAGAAATATCACCGTTTTAGCAACTGGCGGGCAAGCACCGGATCACCCGATTCACCTCTCTATTCCAGAAACTGAATATTTAAAAACTTTCGTTTGCGCAGTGTCTGAGACCCTATAAACACTGAGAATAAGCCGCAATTGTAAAAATAACTTTAGCCCACTTATGTAAAGTATTATTTATATATTAAGTGGACTGAAGTTCGCCTTTTATAACAAGCCGCGTAGGTTGAGCTGGTGCTTTTCCAACCCAACATTACATCTAAAAGATGTAACCCAACCGCGACAGAGAATAAGCCATAACTGTAAAATAATTAAACTATGTCATATAACCCATTTATATGACTTTATATCCCATACTTTTATAGAGCCTTTTCAATAAAAAAAATAATATACAAATTAAAACAATAAGTTAAAAAATGGCACTGCTCTTGCATTACTTTATAAATCATTGCTAACACTAGAAGAATAAAAACATGAGCAGCCAACAATCAGTACAACAAGAATCTCAAATTTCAAATGGCGCACTACTAGTTGGCGCGGGGCTTGCTTTAGCCTCATTTATTGTTCTTCCTGCCCTTGCTGCTCGTTTAGGCATAGGCTCAAGCCTAACAGGTGCAATGCGCATCGCGCTCATGAAAGCCTCAACAAAAGTCTGCAACCCAAGCCAGACGACTAGTCTATCCGCAGAAAAAACCTGTCCTCCCGATGCTGATTGCCATCAATAATAGAAAACGCTAACATTCCCTGTCATTCGGCCTTTATTTTCTGATAGAATGCAGCTATTCGTTTTATCGATATTTATGTAGGTCTAAAACGTCCTCTTTCCAGCTTAGGCTTGCGCTTTAGCCAGTGAATTTCGTTTTGTTTCTAGCTTTAAACCCTCAAAATTATTACTTATATCTATGGCTGATGAAAAAAAACCATGTGATTTGTGCGGACTCCCTGTAGAAATCGAAGGCTTTACACTGTTAACGAAAGAAGGCAAAAAGGATTTTTGTTGCGAAGGCTGTCAGGGTATTTATGAAATGCTCAATGAAGACAACCTACTTCCTGATGAATCTAAAAAATAACCCTTTCTACCCTCTTTAATTGGACTATTAACATGGCTCATAATCATAGTAAACAGGTTGCAACTGTCCAGCACGCTAAAAACATTGCCCACCTAGGTCTTGATAAACACGAAGTCTCATCTACTTTAATCAAAGGCGCTGTCATGTCAGCAGGCGCGCAAACAGGAAAATCTATCATGAGTAAAATAGTAAAACACCCTCTTCTTTTAGTTGGTATCGGCATGGTTGCAGGCTACTACGCACATAAACACAGAAAAGACATTATTGGCTCTGTGAACTCAGTAACCGGCAAAGGCAAAGATTTTGTACTACAGCAAAAAGAAAATCTAGAAGATTTAGTCGCAGAATCAAAAGAAGATCAAGAGTAAATAGTATTGCATGAAAACCTTAGCAGCGTAACTACGCATATTATGGTTTATTGCAACCATATACTCGTAGTTCACGCAGCTATTTAGACAGCCTAAAATATCTAAATTAGCCATTTTTCGCATTCTTTTCAGCTATACCCTCAATCACTTACATGTCTATACAAAAAGAAATTATTTTACGTTATAAATCTTCAGGCCATGTAAGGTTCCAAATCCCGGAACGCTTATGCAGCCCTGAAATAGCCACTTTCATTTCTGATGCTATTCATCACATTGATGGCGTTTATCAAGTCAATCTCTATCGCAACAAAAAAAAGCTCGCAATCCGCTTTGTCGATGAGGCACTCCCCTTTCAAGCCTTAGTGAAACAACTCTTAGCTTTGCTCACAGACCTAGAAAATAAAGGTTTTTTTATACCCAAAGCAAAACCAGCCAAAACCTCACTAATAAAAAGTACCTTTTCTGACTGGAAAGGAACGCGCTGGGCAAAAGACAAATACACAGAAACCAAAGAGACAGCGCAAGCTATCGGCATTTTGACAAAATTAGGTTTGAAAAAAAAACCTGAAATTCTCGCCAATCCTGAAAAAACACTAATTAATTTTTTTAATGATGTTTTGATTCTATTTCTGGTCAAAACTCACTGGAAATTAATTACTAAAAAATGGTTACTAGAACCGCTTAAATATCGCTACCAGTGGCTGACCGTTTTTTATCTGATGTATTTATTCATTCGCTCTAAAAACAAAAACAAATAAAATTGACGCTAAATATGACGCAATCATTTCAGCCAAAAAATTTTGAACTCGCTCATGAACTGAAAAACCGTATAAGGATTCTTGTTCCTATACTAGAGAAAGATCCTGAGCGTACCTACATTTTTGAAATTATTTTAAAAAAACGCCCCGAAATAAAGGCCATCAAATCTGTCCCTGAAATTGGCTCAGTCACGCTTTATTTTGATCACCAAGCATTACCTAAACAAAATCTGTTAATCCTTTTGGATACGGTTTTAGGTAATATTGGTAAGAAAAAGATCAGCCTGCCTAAAAGCAGCGTCATTGAAGACCTCAGCATTCCTTTGCAAGATATCAGCTTAGCGATTGAAGGAATGAGTTGCGCCTCTTGCGCCTTGCTATTAGAAATGTCCTTAAATCGTGATCCACGCATACACAGCGCTACGGTCAACTTTGCATCAGCCATCGCGACAGCTCAAGGCCGTTTATCACGCCAAGAAATGTCCGCTATTATTGAGAAAGTTGGCTATAGAGCTAATTTAATGGATACGCTATCTCAGCGTCAGGGGTTGATAGAAAAGGAGCGCCTGCGCCTGGCCAGCGCTAAAAAAAGATTTATTTGGGCCAGCGTCCTTAGTGCTCCTGTCATTGCCGTTGGCATGGCAATGCCTGCAGGTCGTTTTTACCATTGGTTTCAATTCGCACTGACCACGCCGGTTGTGTTTGTTGCCGGTGCTACATTTTTCACTAAAGCATGGAAACTAGCCAAAATGGGCAATGCGAATATGGATAGCTTAATTGCTATCGGTGTTGGCTCTGCTTATGGTTATAGCTTACCCTCCTTATTAAGAGGTCGAGGTCACCTATATTTTGAAGCTGCCGCGAGCATTATTTCATTCGTCTTACTAGGGCGTTATATGGAAGAAAGCGCTAAAGGAAAAGCAGGCGAAGCGATTAGAAAATTAATCGACCTACAGCCTCAAACAGCGACCTTATTGAAAGACGGTCAAGAATTTACCATCAGCATTGATGACATAGAATTAGATGACCTATTACTGGTTCGTCCCGGCGAAAAAATACCAACTGACGGCGAGGTAGTTTCAGGCCTATCTACTGTTGACGAAGCCATGGTAACGGGAGAAAGTATGCCCACAGTTAAAGAGACTGGACATAAAGTCATCGGCGGCTGTGTGAATGGCACTGGCGTATTAACGATTAAAGCCACCGCTATCGGCATGGATACTGTATTAGCCGGCATTATCCACATGGTCGATCATGCACAAGCCTCTAAATTACCGGTACAAAAATTAGTTGATAAAATCTCTGCGGTATTTGTACCCAGCGTTATGGCTGTTTCTGCACTAACCTTCGTTTCTTGGACGGCCGCGGGCGCACCTTTTAGTTTTGCTTTTAGCAATGCGATTACAGTATTACTCATCGCCTGCCCTTGCGCACTTGGCTTAGCAACGCCGACAGCGATTATGGTTGGTACCGGGCAATCAGCTAAACGCGGTGTGTACATCCGTAATGGCGAAAGTTTAGAAACTGCGACGCATTTAACCGCAATTATTTTCGATAAAACAGGCACAATCACTGAAGGTAAACCGCAAGTCACTGACTTTATTAATATCAGTGATCATAGCGAAGAAACATTGTTATCGCATATTGCTTCTGCTGAACATAATTCCGAACATTTCTTAGCGCAAGCCATTGTTAATTACGCGCAAGCGGAGCATGACTTTGAATTTAAGGCTGTTAAAGATTTCAATGTTATCCCAGGTCGTGGCTTAAAAGCTAAAGTCGGGCATTATCAAATACTGATTGGCAATCAAGCTTGGCTAGAAGAACAAAATATCGATATTTCTGAATTAATGCCTCATGCAGACACTTTAGGGGGGTCTGGAAAAACACCAGTATTTACTGCATTTAACGGCAGAGCAACAGCCTTGTTTGGTATTGCAGATCAACCTCGTGAATCAGCTAAAGCAGCAATAGCGGCACTTAATAAACTGAATATCGAAACCTTAATAGTAACTGGCGACACTAGTGCAACGGCACATCATGTTGCTGATTTAGTGGGCATTAAAACGGTCATCGCTCATGCATCACCCGAACAAAAACTACAAGAAATCCACCGCCTACAAAATGAAGGCGGCTCAGTCGGCATGATTGGCGACGGCATTAATGACGCGCCTGCCTTAGCAGCGGCTAATGTCGGCTTTGCTATTGGCCATGGAACTGATATTGCTATTGAATCTGCTGATTTAACCTTGGTTAATGGCGACATTGCTAAAGTCGCGGAAACCGTTGAACTCAGCACTTTAACCATGAAAATAATTAAGCAGAACCTGTTTTGGGCTTTTGGTTACAATACTATCGCTATTCCAGTTGCCGCAATCGGCAGACTCAACCCTATGATTGCTTCTGCCGCTATGGCATTAAGCTCCGTTTCAGTAATTGTAAATTCTCTACGTATCAACGGAAAATAACGTGACCGATTTTTTGGCTAACTTACCTGCCTTTTTGGCAAACTTAGATTACACCGTTTATACCCTAGCCTTTATGACCGGCTTCTTGGGTAGTGGACATTGCGCGGGGATGTGTGGCGCCTTAGTCGCCGGCTTCTTTATGAAGAGCGAGAAAAAAAGCGCTTGGCCTTATCTAACTTACCATTTTGCTCGAATTACCATGTATACCATTGTCGGCATAACAGCCGCGATGATTGGCGTTGCTTTGGTTTCTACGGGCATGCTCGGTCATATACAGGGATTTTTACAGGTATTCATTGGCTTTTTTGTTATTATCTTGGCCTTAGGTATTGCAGGTCTTTCGCCTTGGCAGTTTTCCATGAAATACATGCCAACCAAAGTCCTAAATAAAATTTTCATGGCTGCTGCTCGACGCGGCTCATCACTTGGCGCGGCAATGGGCGGCATGCTGAATGGCCTAATGCCTTGCCCTTTGACTTTTGCCATGGCTGTTAACGCAACCTCAGCCCCTTCTCCTATAGAAGGCGGATTAATGATGCTGGCCTTAGGCTTAGGTACTTTACCAACTATGCTTGTCGTTACCTTTGCTTTTGGTAAGCTCGGCACTAAGGCACGCGGCCTTATGCTCAAAACAGCAGCAGTTCTTATGATTGTGATGGGCGCAAATACCATGTATATGGGCGTTAAATTTCTTGCTTCAGATGCAGGATTTAAGGATATGATGCACGATATGCACTCCATGGAAATTATGCAAATGGATCACTCTACCCACAATATGCCATAAAACTTAGTTAGCTTATGAAACTCGCCCCTCACGACATTCTTATTTTACATGCAGCGGCGGATCTATTAGAAAACCCTAGCTTTAGCTCTAAAATTACCAAAACCGTCGGCAGTACCATTGAAAAAACCATTGCCATCTTGCCGACGCAAGTTTCACTCTCCCTTAATGACATTACCCGTACAGCTTTAGAGAAGTCACTAGAAGGCGCAATTTTCACTTTAAGCTCACGCAAAAGCAGCAAGCCCTATAGCAAAACACATCAGCTGTTAGCGGGTTTAAGTGGTGCTATCGGTGGTACTTTTGGTTTTGCTGCAATTACCGCTGAACTCCCCGTATCAACTACCATTATGCTACGTTCAATTGCCGAGATTGCCCGTTATCACGGCGAAAATGTTAGCCATGCCAATACAAAAATGGCTTGTCTAGAAGTCTTCGCCCTCAGCGATAGCGCCAAACATGGATCAGAAACAGGGTATTATGCGATTCGTTCTTTACTCGCCAAATCCTTATCGGATGCGGCAACACAGCTTGCAACACCATCCCTCAGCAAAGAAACTGCGCCTTTAATCAGTAAAGCGATCAATCAAATTGCCGCACGCTTCAGCATCCCTATTACGGAAAAAATTGCCGCACAAAGCATACCTGTTATTGGTGCCATTGGCGGAGCAAGCATTAACCTTATGTTTATTCGTTACTTTCAAGGCTTAGCGCATGCACACTTTGCTTTACGCCACCTTGAGCGTAAATATACCCCCGAGTTAGTTAAATTAAATTATCAAAAATGGGTTGCACGACAAAACTAATTTCTTGTTTTGTAGTATCATAGCCACCCCTCACAGATTTTGCCTCTAGGAAAAATGCAGATAGGTCCTTATCAATTAGAGAATAATCTCATTTTAGCGCCTATGGCCGGCATCACAGACCGCCCATTTCGTAACCTATGTAAACAATATGGTGCGGGGCTTGCAGTCTCAGAAATGGTCGCCTCAAACCCTGCCTTACGCAAGAATAAACGCACTTTACTAAAAGCCGATCATAGCGGTGAAATTGGTTTGCGCTCAGTACAAATATTAGGCACAAACCCAGAACAAATGGCCCAAGCTGCACAAATTAATGCACAACGCGGCGCACAAATCATAGACATCAATATGGGCTGCCCTGCTAAAAAAGTATGCTCTGTCGCCGCAGGATCAGCCTTGATGCGTGATGAGGACTTAGTAAAACGCATTTTAGATGCGGTCGTACAAGCCGTAAGCATTCCCGTTACTTTAAAAATTCGTACGGGCTGGGATAGTGACAACCGCAATGCGGTGACTATTGCACAAATAGCCCAACAATCAGGAGTTGCTGCCTTGACCGTACATGGTCGCACCCGTGCCTGTGCCTTTAAAGGCAAAGCAGAATACGACACGATTAAAACCGTCAAACAAGCCGTGAGCATTCCGGTCATTGCCAATGGCGATATTAATTCAGTTGAAAAGGCTCAATATGTCTTACAACATACGGGAGCCGATGCAATCATGATCGGCCGTGGCGCTCAAGGTCGACCCTGGTTTTTTCAAGAAATCCAACATTATTTACAAACTGGAGAACACGCGGCCCACGCAGATTTGGAGCAAATCAGAAGCACCTTACAACAACATTTAACAGAGCTTTATCTATTTTATGGGTCTCTTAATGGTGTTAGAATAGGCCGTAAACATATCGGCTGGTACTTCGATCACGTAGGCACTTTGCCACCAGCTGTTAAAAGCAAAATATACCAAACCGACTCCCCAGAGATTCAGCTATCTCTCGTTAATTCGGCGTTTGATCTTTTCGATCCATCGATGTCGCTGCAACCTAAAAATAACGCATGCAAGTATTTATAAAATGAGCACTAGCAATAACACGCCCCCTATTCCTTTATCTGCACAGGTAAAACAAGCAGTTGACAACTACCTCAAGCAACTTGATGGCTATGATGCCACTGGTTTACATGCCATGGTGCTTGCTGAAGTTGAGAAGCCTTTATTTGCAGCCACACTAGAGTATTCGGGCTACAATCAAACCAAAACCGCACAAATCCTTGGCATAAGTCGCAGTACTTTACGTAAAAAAATAGAGCAATACGACCTATCCTAATTATTCTCAGCCTTAGAGATTTCCATGAAAAAAAAAGTTACCCGCGCCTTAATCAGTGTTTCCAATAAAACTGGTGTTCTTGATTTTTGCCGTGAATTAGACCAGCTAGGCATAGAACTATTATCCACTGGCGGCACAGCAAAATTACTAGCCGAAAATGACATTAACGTCACCGAAGTTTCTGATTACACAGGCTTCCCTGAAATGATGGACGGCCGCGTTAAAACCTTACACCCGAAAGTACATGGCGGCATCTTAGGTCGCCGCGGCATTGACGATGAAATCATGGCGGCTAATGGCATTAATGCGATTGATATGGTGGTGGTTAATCTCTACCCTTTTGAAGAAACTGTTGCCACTCCAAATTGCGATTTAGAAACAGCGATTGAAAATATCGATATCGGCGGCCCAACCATGATTCGCGCCGCTGCTAAAAATCATAATGATGTTGCTATTGTAGTTGATCCTGCTGACTATTCCTCCGTTCTTACTGAATTAGTTAATAACGAAAATCAGCTTGCACACCAAACACGCTTTAACCTTGCCTTAAAAAGTTTCGAGCACACGGCGAAATACGATACGGCTATTTCCATTTATTTAAGCAACATTAATAAGCAACAATTCCCAGAAACGCTGAACTTACAATTCCACAAATTGCAAAGCATGCGTTACGGTGAGAACCCACATCAAAATGCGGCTTTCTACCAAGAAAAATCACCGGCATCAGGTACTATTTCAGCTGCTAAACAACTACAAGGTAAAGAGCTTTCATACAACAATATCGCCGATACTGACTCTGCTTTAGAATGTGTTAAATCATTCGAAGAAAAGCCGACTTGCGTTATCGTTAAGCATGCAAACCCTTGTGGTGTGGCTCAAGCTGATTCATTATTAGAAGCTTACGATTTAGCTTATGCAACCGATCCTACCTCTTCTTTTGGTGGCATCATTGCTTTTAACCGCGAACTAGATGAAGTAACTGCTGCAGAAATTATTAAACGCCAGTTTGTTGAAGTGATTATCGCGCCAACTGTTAGTGCTGCCGCTCAAGCCGTTTTAGCTGAAAAGAAAAATATTCGCGTTTTAGAGTGCGGCATTTGGAACAGTGGCAACGAACCTTGCTTTGATTTTAAACGTGTTTCTGGTGGCTTATTAGTTCAAGACAAAGACTTCGGCACCATTAGCGCAGCAGAAGTAAAAGTCGTTAGCAAACGCGCACCAACAGAACAAGAAATGGCCGATTTATTATTTACTTGGAAAGTAGCTAAATTTGTTAAATCAAATGCTATCGTTTATTGCAAAGGCGGTCGCACGATTGGTGTTGGCGCGGGACAAATGAGCCGCGTTTATTCCGCTAAAGTTGCTGGCATTAAAGCCACCGATGAAGGTTTGACTGTTCCTGGATCAGTTATGGCCTCCGATGCTTTCTTCCCATTTAGAGACGGCTTAGATGCTGCAGCCGAAGCAGGCATTACCGCTGTTATTCAACCTGGTGGCTCTATGCGTGATGCAGAAGTCATTGCCGCAGCAGATGAGCATAATATCGCTATGGTGTTTACTGGCATGCGTCATTTCAGACATTAAAAATAACAGTTGCCTTTGTGGGAATGGCTTTAGCCACGAAATCGCGACTAAAGTCGCTCCCACAAAGTGCCATACTGTTTTATAAAAACCTATTATTTAACCCTCTCTGGTTTACATTATGAAAATTCTTATTGTCGGTAGCGGCGGACGTGAACATGCACTTGCTTGGAAAGCGAGCCAATCTCCTAAAGTAAGCAATGTTTTTGTTGCTCCCGGTAATGCCGGTACCGCTTTAGAAGATAAACTTACTAATATCGACTTTGCAGTTGAAGATATAGCGGGTTTATTAGCTTTCGCACAAACAGAAGCCATCGATTTAACTATTATTGGCCCTGAAGTTCCATTGGTCTTGGGTATCGTTGACGCCTTCCAAGCTGCCGGTTTAAAATGTTTCGGTCCTAGTGCTAAAGCGGCGCAATTAGAAGGCTCGAAGAAATTCTGTAAAGACTTTATGGCGCGCCATAAAATTTCTACTGCGGAATATGAAACATTTACCGAAGTCCAAGCTGCCACTGATTACATTAAAGCCAAAGGCGCGCCTATTGTGGTTAAAGCCGATGGTTTAGCGGCTGGTAAAGGCGTGATCGTCGCACAAACTGAAGCTGAAGCGATTGCTGCCGTTGAAGATATGCTTTCAGGCAATAGTTTTGGTGAAGCTGGTAGCCGCGTGGTTATCGAAGAATTTTTAACGGGTGAAGAAGCTAGCTTTATCGTTATTGCTGACGGTATACAAGCACTGCCTATGGCCAGCTCGCAAGATCACAAAGCGCGCGATAATGGCGACTTAGGCCCTAATACTGGCGGCATGGGCGCTTACTCCCCAGCCCCAATCGTGACCGATGAAATTCATCAACGCGTTATGGATGAAGTCATTAACCCAACATTAAAAGGCATGGCTGATGATGGCATTCCTTACACGGGCTTTTTATATGCCGGCTTAATGATCTCTCCTGTTGGCGAAATCAAAGTCTTGGAATATAACTGTCGTTTTGGTGATCCTGAAACACAGCCAATTATGATGCGTTTAAAAAGTGACCTAGTAGAGTTATGCGACGCTGCATTAAGCCAGAATCTAGCTAGCATTACTACTGAGTGGGATGAGCGCAGTGCTTTAGGTGTCGTTTTAGCTGCTGGCGGTTATCCTGATAGTTATGCAAAAGGCATAGTCATTAGTGGCTTACCAACCACTGAAAATGCAGATAGCAAAGTCTTTCACGCAGGAACACAGTTGAATGACGGGCAAGTCGTTACTTCTGGCGGGCGTGTTTTATGCGCTTGTGCTTTAGGCGACACAATTAAAGAAGCACAAGAAAAAGCGTATGAATTAACCAATAAAATCAGCTGGGATAAGGTTTATTACCGTACTGATATTGGCTTTAAAGCGTTGAAATAAGGGATACTGACTCAATACGAGACATATAAAGTTAGGGCGGACTTTAGTCTATCATTACTAAAAAGCGGACTGAAGTCCGCCCTACACCTAGGACTTACACCCCACCTTAAGCTGTCTCTCACAACAAACCCAGCAAAAATAATAACGTGACTAAGCTTCTACATATTCCCGAAAATCACGCTCTACGCTTTAGCTTACATAATGAGATACATGCGCGCCCACCGGTCTCATTAAAGCTCCCCGTTAGCGCAAGCCACCTTGCTTTAACGCTGACCGAAGAGGAAAAAGTGCAAGAGTATGAGCATTTAAAAATTTTATGTAGCCGATTTGCCGTCAATCCCCCACCCAAAGAAGCAAGCCATTTCACTGCGACCTTTGATACTTTTTTATTTCATTGGGAACAACACGGCGAATTTAGTACCTATTGTTTTTATGTCAACTCAGTAGATATCAATAAGCCTTTTGCTAAATCTGCCTTAGCTTATGCGCCTATAGATTGGCTAGATAAACTGGTCGGTAGATCCATTGTTGCCGCACATGCGGTTATTATACCAGCTAACGGGCAAGTACCGAGCACAACTGAAGTTAGTCGCCACTTTGAAGGTAATGCTTTTGTTGGCTCCGAAATGACTGGCGGAGATGCTACCGCCTTCACAGACTTTCGCATTCATAATGACGGCTTTAGTCGCTTTCTTATCTTTGATAAGCAATTACTCTCGCAACAAGCAGGTCGTTTATTACAACGCCTGTTTGAAATTGAAGTGTATCGAGTCATGTCCTTACTTGCCTTTCCGGTCGCACAAGAACTTGCGCCATTAGTCAGCAAGGCAGAACAGCGCTTATCCGAAATTACTACCGATATGGCTCAACATGACTGTGATGACGGCTTATTATTAGACCAACTCACCCGGCTCGCAGCTGAGGTTGAAAGCCATATATCACACAGCCAATTCCGCTTTGGAGCTGCACACGCTTATAATAAAATCGTCAACCAACGTATCACCGATATTCGAGAAGTAAAAATTCAAGGCGTACAAACCATTGGTGAATTTCTAGGTAAACGCTTGCAGCCTGCAATTACGGCCTGTCAATCCACCTCAAAACGCTTTAGCTTGCTTTCAGAAAGAATTAGCAATGCCAGTCAATTACTGCGTACTCGGGTCGATATTTCCATAGAACGACAAAACCAAGCCTTGCTAACTTCGATGGATTTACGCGTAAAAATGCAATTACGCTTTCAGGAAACAGTAGAAGGTTTATCCATAGTTGCCATCACCAGTTATATTGTCAGCCTATTGAATTCGGCTGCTAAAGCCCTAAACAGCGCGGAATTAATCGACATTAAACCAGAACTAGTTTCAGGAGCCGCTATTCCTATCGTATTAATGCTAGTGGCTTTCGGGGTGCGCCGCCTACATAAGAAAATAAAAGCTAGCTAGGCTTCGCATTCAGTCGCCTGCCCTACAAACCAACTATTACCTTTATACTTCTTACTATTCTATCCTCTGCCAATCATCAGAATAAGCTCCTCCAGAGAGAGAAGACTGGGATGTGGGGAAGTACCTACGTAAAATTAAACTAACACTTTAATAATATGCATAGCTGAATGGTATGCCCGTAGGTTCAAATTTATTCGTACCGAAAAAGCCCATTAAACACAAGGTACGAATAAATTCGAACCTACAAAAAACATTTTGTAATTATGCCTCGGTACTTATAACTGCATGATTTTATTCTCCTCACCCACCCCTCTCCAGCAAGATAGGGCTTAAGTCAACAGCAACTGAACCGCACTCTTTACATAGAGCGTAGCTTTCATAGCCGAAAATAGCAGACTATAGCACTGCGCCCCAACGGGCCAATCCCTTAACGTAATGGCTGCAAATCAGACCTTACAAAAAATTAAGACATAAAAAAGCCCCGCTACCTTTGCAGATAGCGGAGCTTTTCAAGCTAATGAACAATAAGCGTGAGCTTACATCATGCCGCCCATTCCACCCATACCGCCCATGCCGCCCATATCAGGCATTGCAGGTGCAGCACCTTCAGTAGCAGGTGCATCAGCAACCATAACTTCAGTGGTAATCATTAGACCCGCAACAGACGCTGCATTCTGTAATGCAGTACGTGTTACTTTAGCTGGATCTAAAATACCCATGCTGATCATATCGCCGTATTCACCAGTTGCCGCATTGTAACCGTAGTTACCTGAGCCATTAGCCACTTCGTTACAAACAACAGAGGCTTCATCACCTGCATTAGCCACAATTTGACGTAAAGGCGAAGACATCGCACGACGTAAAATATCAACACCGACTTTTTGATCGTGATTAATACCTTCAACACCCTCAAGTGCTGAAATAGCACGAACTAGCGCAGTCCCACCACCAGCAACAACACCTTCTTCAACCGCAGCGCGAGTTGAATGCAATGCATCTTCTACGCGAGCTTTTTTCTCTTTCATTTCAACTTCAGTCGCAGCGCCAACTTTGATAACCGCAACACCGCCAGCTAATTTAGCAAGACGCTCCTGTAGTTTTTCTTTGTCATAGTCAGAAGTCGCTTCATCAGCTTGTGCACGAATTTGTGTAACACGACCTTTAATAGCTTCTTCAGAACCAGCACCGTCAACAATCACTGTATTTTCTTTAGTGATTTGGATTTTCTTAGCCGTACCTAGTTGATCAATTTCAACTTTTTCTAAAGATAAACCAATTTCTTCAGAGATAACCGTTGCGTTAGTCAATACAGCGATGTCTTCTAGCATTGCTTTACGACGATCACCAAAACCAGGCGCTTTAACAGCAGCTACTTTAACGATACCACGCATATTATTAACAACAAGTGTCGCTAAAGCTTCACCATCAACATCTTCAGCAATAATCAATAAAGGACGACCTGCTTTCGCAACGCCTTCTAATGTTGGTAGCATATCGCGGATATTAGAGATTTTCTTATCAAATAACAAGATAAACGGGTCATCTAATTCGATGCTCATGCTTTCTTGGTTATTGATGAAATAAGGCGATAAATAACCACGGTCAAACTGCATACCTTCAACAACATCTAATTCGTTGTCTAAACCAGTACCTTCTTCAACAGTGATAACACCTTCTTTACCTACCTTTTCCATTGCTTCAGCAATGATTTGGCCTACAGACTCATCAGAGTTTGCAGAAATTGTACCTACTTGAGCAATCGCGTTGTTATCAGTACAAGGTGTTGCAGAAGCACTAATTGCTTCAACAGCCTTAGTTACCGCTAAATCAATACCGCGCTTTAAATCCATAGGATTCATGCCCGCTGCTACTGACTTCAAACCTTCGTTAACAATCGCTTGTGCTAAAACAGTCGCCGTTGTTGTTCCATCACCCGCAACATCAGAAGTTTGTGAAGCCACTTCTTTAACCATTTGCGCGCCCATATTTTCGAATTTGTTTTCTAATTCGATTTCTTTCGCAACAGATACACCATCTTTAGTGATTGTTGGCGCGCCAAAACTTTTGTCTAAAACTGCGTTACGACCTTTAGGCCCTAACGTTGCTTTTACTGCGTTTGCTAAAATGTTAACGCCATTTGCCATTAACGAACGAGCGTCATCACCGAATTTTACTTCTTTTGCTGCCATGTTTTTATTACCTAATTATTTGTTGAATGTTGGTATGAATTCTATCTGTCTCTAGGCTTAACCTAAAACACCCATAATATCGTCTTCACGCATCACGATAACTTCTTCACCGTCGATTTTAACTTCGCTACCTGAGTATTTACCAAACAACACTCTATCGCCAACTTTTACGTGTAACTCATGTACTTGACCGTTATCTAAAACTTTACCAGTACCTACAGCTAATACTTCGCCTTCACTTGGTTTTTCAGTTGCTGAACCAGGAAGTACGATACCACTTGCTGTTGTTTCTTCTGCAGCAACACGTTTAACGATCACACGGTCGTGTAAAGGGCGTATATTCATTCAAATATCTCCTAAAAATAATAAAAAATTAAAAAAAATTAAAAAAACTAAAACCGATTAGCACTCACTCAATACGAGTGCTAATAATAATCCACTTTCGCAGTCTGTCAAGTTTGTGGCATCATTCATCTTCTACTTACCGAAAAACGACAACCAAAAATGAACGACGATCAACTCTTACGCTACAGCCGTCAAATCATGCTCCCGCAAGTGGACATTGAAGGGCAAGAAAAACTACTTAATGCCCGTATCCTGATCATTGGTGCTGGAGGCTTAGGCTCACCTGCCTCCATGTATCTTGCTGCAGCAGGAGTAGGCAGCATCACTATTTATGATGATGACCAAGTTGATCTATCCAATTTACAACGACAGATAGCTCATTACACAAACGATATTGGGACAGATAAAGTCATTTCAACCCAGCACACATTAAATAATATAAATCCTGATATAAAAGTGACTGCTATCAAGCAGCGCTTAGCTGACGAAGTCTTAGAAAATGCCGTCAGCGATGCTGATGTAGTATTAGATTGTTCAGATAATTTCAGCACGCGTTTTGCTATCAATAGCGCTTGCGTAAAGCATAAAATACCTCTAGTCTCAGGTGCAGCCATTCGCTTTGAAGGACAAGTGAGCGTATTTACGCCGGGGCATAACAATAGCCCTTGCTATAACTGTTTATATGCAGAAAGTGGTGAGGAATTACAGAATTGCGCCACTAATGGCGTTATAGCACCGATTACCGGCATTATTGGCAGCATTCAGGCTATGGAGGCCTTAAAACTAATTATGAATATTGGAGAAGATTTGACGGGGCGTTTATTATTGCTAGATGGACTATCTATGCAATGGAATGAAATGAAACTACGTAAAAACAGTCACTGCCCTACCTGCGGCTCCAAGAAATAAGGGGAACCAAGCTAAAGCGAGATGTCAATCATATTTGTAGGGCGGACTTCAGTCCGCTTTTTAGTAGCCCGCCTTAAATAAAGCTATGAATTCAAAACAACAAAAGGGTGGAATAACCCACCCACAAGTATTTAAAGCCGCTGCTTACTCACTATCAGCCTCAGCTCTAGCCTCTTCATTCTTCTGAACATATTTCCAAATAAAATAACCTAATGGCGCAAAAGCCGCTGTCGCAGCAATCCACATCACAATAGTCATCCAAATAACGTCACCAGTCATAACCTACCCCTCCGAAAATTTTATTATGTTTACTCAATACGAGAAAGCCAAATATAACGCGCCCTGACTATTCTCACAAGTATATTATGTGCATTTAGCTGATTGTTGATTTGCCAAACAAAAAACTTCATCGTATACTGCCAAGTAGCTTACTTGATCAAGCTAGCATAATAAAAATTAAATATTAATCCGGAGAAATTTATGAAATGGGAAACACCAGCTTATACTGATTTACGTTTTGGTTTTGAAGTCACTATGTACATCTACAACCGTTAATCTTTCGGTTCAGAAATGAAAGGGCTCTTTATTGAGCCCTTTTTTTTGTCTACTATTTCTAAAAAAACTAAATAATCATGAAGATAAGAGTTCTCGGATCAGGTGCTGGCGGTGGTTTCCCACAATGGAACTGCAGTTGCCCAAATTGTAAAGCCGTGAGAGCAGGTACTATCAAAGCCAGCACGCGCAATCAATCCTCTATTGCTGTTTCATCCGACGGTGAGCACTGGGTGTTATTTAATGCCTCCCCAGATGTCCGTGCACAATTAGAAAATTTCCCAGAGATTCACCCTAAAAATAAAGTGCGTGGCACAGGCATAGAAGCCATTGTCATCATTGACTCTCAAATCGACCATGCTACTGGCCTACTTATTCTGCGTGAAGGCGATCCGCTGAATATTTATTGCACTGAGATGGTTAAACAAGATTTGACCACTGGATTTCCTATTTTTAATATTTTGGAACACTTTTGTGGTGTTAACGAACATTCCATTCCCTTAAATGGCGATGCCTTTACGATACCCAATATTGACGACCTTGAGTTCACCGCCTTAGCCCTAAAAAGTAAAGCACCTCCTTATTCACCACATAGAAACGACCCGCACGAAGGTGATAATATTGGCATGGTGATTCGCCAAATCTCGACCGGAAAAACTACTTTCTACGCACCAGGTTTAGGCTTAATAGAACCGCATGTAGAAAAAGCAATGGCTGAAGCGGACTGCGTCATGGTAGACGGCACCTTCTGGACTGATGATGAGCTTGCCAGCGTTGGCCGCCCCTTATTGGCCAGAAAAATTGGTCATTTACCGCAATCGGGTGAAGGTGGCATGATCGAATTTTTAGATACTCTCGAAAAACCACGCAAAGTGCTAATCCATATTAATAACACCAATCCGATTCTCAATGATGAATCAGAAGAACGCGCTATACTGAGCCAACACGGTATAGAGGTATCATTCGACAACATGAATATCGAGCTATAACTATGACTGAGCAAACACCTTGGACACGCGAAGAGTTTGAAGCTAAATTGCGCGGTATGGAAAAGTTTTATCACATTCATCATCCTATGCACACCTTGATGAATGAAGGCAAACTAACTAAAAAACAACTGCAAGGCTGGGTAGCGAATCGATTTTATTATCAAATCATGATTCCAATTAAAGATGCTAATATTTTAGCTAATTGCCCAGATCGCGAGACACGCGCTCTATGGACACAGCGTATCTTGGATCACGACGGTCACCCTGGCGATCCAGGCGGTATCGAAGCTTGGATACAATTAGGCATAGCCGTCGGCATGACACGCGAGGAAATCATTTCTTTAGAGCATGTCTTACCCGGCGTAAAGTTTGCCGTTGAAGCTTATGTGAATTTTGCCCGCAATTCAGAATGGCATGAAGCAGCTAGCTCTTCATTAACTGAATTATTCGCGCCAAAAATTCATCAACAACGCCTAAGTAATTGGCCAGAGCTTTACCCATGGGTAGAAGAGGAAGGGTATATTTATTTCCGTAAACGTTTATCTGAAGCACGCCGTGATGTAGAGCATGGTCTAGAAATTACACTGGACTACTACAAGACACGTAAAGAACAAGAACGCATGCTGGAAATTTTAAAATTCAAATTAAATGTTTTATGGAGCATGGCTGATGCCATGTATATGGCCTATATCAATGATATGCCTCCGTATTTTAATGTTGAAGAATAAATAATCCGTAGGGCGGACTTCAGTCCGCAGATAGGAATCAAAATTCAATAATACCCTAAAACACTGCCAGCCCCTCTAGGGCAGGCAATATTGCATGATCTAAAGTTTCGGGCTTTATTGAGTCTATATTCCATAAAAATATCACATAAATTGCGGACTAAAGTCCGCCCTACAAGCTGCTCTACTTTTAAATCAAAACACCAAAGCAAAATAACATGAGCCTTAACCCAGAACAAAAAATCCAATTCTCCCCTATGCACCGCCTACAGTGGGAAGAAGCTCAACAAAAAGATGTTATACTCTACCCCGAAGGCATGGTGGAATTAAACCAAAGTTCCGCAGAAATATTAAAACTCTGCGATGGCACACGTAACCTAGATCAACTCGTTGCCGACTTAGAAGAAAAATTCGCCACCACAGGCTTAAAAAACGATATTTCGGGCTTTTTAGAGGTAGCACTAGGCAATGGCTGGATCCAACAAAACTAACATCACCCCTCCCCGCTGGTTATTAGCAGAACTTACTTACAAATGTCCTCTGCAATGCCCCTACTGCTCCAACCCGCTCGATTACGCAAAACATAGCGATGAAATCAGCACTGAAGACTGGAAGCGTGTACTTTCTGAAGCGCGCAAAATGGGTGCAGTACAGCTCGGCTTTTCTGGCGGCGAACCTCTAACGCGCCAAGATTTACCTGAATTAGTCCAGCATGCACGGCAACTCGGCTACTATTCTAATCTAATCACCTCAGGCTACGGTCTAACGGAAGAAAAAATCATTCAGCTAAAAGAAGCAGGCTTAGATCATATCCAAGTCAGCATCCAAGCCAGCACCCAAGATTTAAACGACCATATTGCTGGCACCGCATCGTTTCACAGCAAACAAGAAGTCGCACGCCTAGTTAAAAAACACGGCTACCCGATGGTGTTATGCGTGGTTATTCATCGTGAAAATATTCACCAGATGGCCGACATTTTAGCCATGACAGAAGAGCTTGGCGCTGATTATGTCGAACTCGCCAACACCCAATATTACGGCTGGGCGCATGCCAACCGTGACTTATTAATGCCCACCCAAGAGCAATACCTAGAAGCAGAGGAAATTGCCCAAGCATTTAAAGAAAAAGTCGCCGGAAAAATGAAAATCTATTATGTCGTACCTGATTTTCATGAAGACCGCCCAAAAGCCTGCATGAATGGCTGGGGAACCACATTTTTAACGATTGCACCCGATGGTGTTGCTCTGCCCTGTCATTCCGCGCGTGAATTGCCCGGATTAGACTGTCCGAATGTTAATGATGCGAGTATCTCAGAAATCTGGCATGAATCTAAAGCGTTTAACTTTTTCCGTGGCACAGAATGGATGCAAGAGCCGTGCAGAAGCTGCGATGAAAAAGACAAAGACTTTGGCGGCTGCCGTTGCCAAGCCTATTTACTCACCGGCGATATGTATAAAACCGACCCTGTGTGCAGCAAGTCACCCGACAAACATATCATCACGGAAGCGATAGAGTCTGCGCGACAATCAGCTTTAGCTAAAGATGAAAAGCCGTTGATTTTCCGTAATAGCAAGAACTCGAAAGCTTATTAAATCGTATGAGCCTTGATTTTTCACCCCTTGCCAATGCAATCAGTCAGCTAGAAAAAAGCTTAGACTACGCGGCTTCACCATTAGCCAAGAATGATCCAGGCTTATTTGAGCAGTTACGAAATTCTGTTATTCAATGCTTTGAGTTTACTTACGAACTTAGCCATAAAATGCTAAAACGCTTTATGGAAGAAACGGCCGCAAGCACCGAAGACGTTAACACCAGCTCTTTTCAAGACCTAATTCGTACTGGCAACGAAAAAGGCTTACTGCGCTCTGACTGGCTCGTTTGGCGTATTTATCGCCAAGCGAGAAATAACAGCAGCCATACTTATGATGCAGATAAAGCAGAACAAGTGTATCAAATAGCCCCTGATTTTTTGCTCGAAGCTAAACACCTCTACCAACAACTGATAGCAAGAAGTAACACAGAATGACAGATAGCATGGCTTTAGCAAAACTTAATGTAAAGCCAGAAGAATGGAAAAAAACAAATCAGATTATTAAAACTTACGTCCCTCTATATGAAGTATGGGCATTTGGCTCGCGTGTTACAGGAAAAGCCAAACAGTTTTCTGATCTGGATTTAGCCATTATCACTCAACAGCCGTTATCCTTGAATGAATATGCCATTCTCAAGGAAGCCTTTGATGAATCAGACTTACCCTTTAAAGTAGATATCGTGGACTGGGCAGCGACGTCTGCTACCTTTCGAGAAATCATTAAAGCTAATAAAGTGATCGTACAATCCGCACAAGACAAAATAGGCGAGAACTGAACTCACTCCTTATTTTAATTTTTTACTATAAAAAGAAACAACCTGAATTCAGGTTGACATAGTTTTGAACGACTACTTAAAAACCTTAGCCTATGCAGCGCTACCATTAGTCCAAGGCCTAGTCAATTTGACTGTTACGGACTGATCTTGCATAAAAAATCAATGCCCAGCCGCGATTAGCTATTTCAGTGCTTAGCGCAAAAGATAAAAACCATAACCCATTAAATGGCCACTGAAGCCAAACCATCACACCTAACAGCACAGATACAATCCCACCAATTCTCGCTGAATGGGGGTTGGGAATTTCAGATAAATAAATAAACCCCAGCCGAAATAGGCCTTGTATCATAAGGTAAGCAGCAACAATTAAACTCAAAGTAAGCGCAGTTTCACCGATATTAGTCAAAACAACAAAGCCACAAACCAAGTCAATAATACTGCTTTGCATGTTCATCACCTTCAACGCCACTCTATCAGAGATATAAGCATCGATAGCTCTTAAAATACCCGCTATTAATATTAAAATTGAACAAAAAAGCAACCAAGATGATTGCACGCCTAACATCTCAACATTCGGTACCAACATTGAGAATATTAACAGTAATACCCCTAATACCAGCATTACTAGCCCTCGAAGCATAAACCACTCAGGATAATTTATGAGTCGCTCAACCTTTGTAGATTCAGTTTTTGTATTCATTTCTTTCCCCTAGCCTTAAGACCGTTTTTTTGTGAAATTTCATATCCCACTTTAACACTTATAACCCTCCAAGAAAAAAGGATAAAATCAATCAAGTATTGGTTACTTTATTTTTACATTTCCCGCACTCAAAGACTTAAATGGTGGGGTTTAAGAAGCTTTCATTCTGCTCTAGCGACTACTAGAAGGGGGGTTGAAACTGTACATATGCTTCAGTACTTAGCAGCATAGTATTGCCTGTAGAATAGATTAATTCAGGTTTTGGGAGTATTTGCGACAGAACCTAAGGAATAGGATTTTAAAAATCAAGGCTCAACCAGCTAAAGCTAAGCATATAAACTGCTTAGCTTTAGTCAGATAGGTTAGCTCTTTTGTTGGCTATGTGCGATGAGTTCTTCTTGAGTAACGGTAGTGATTAGCTTGTCATCTTGATAGAAATCAAAAGTACTTTCTTTTCTGATAGCACTAATAACTTCTTCGTGACCATCTTTAAAGGTAACTTCTAATTTAACTGTATCTTTTCCATTGTAACGAATGGTAGCTTGAGCAACATTTTTTAATCCAGCCTTTTCAATGTCGGCTGCAGCCATATCAACAACAGCAGGGCTCTTTTTTGTGTATGGGTTTGTACCTGTCCAAAACTCTACTGCGTTAAAACCAAGTAGATCGACCATTGTTACAATCGGTGAAACACCGAGTAGATGTAAGCCTAAGAAAATACCCTCTCTACCCCAGCGGTCTTTAGTTACTTCCATATTCCATTTATTAAGATCCTTACTTAGTCCCATTTGCCCCATACAGCCTGTTAAAACAGATAATGAGAGCGATAGTAGTATAATTTTTTTAATTTTCATTCATTAATTCCTTAGTAAAATATAAATGACTAGACATTGTCACTCTAAACTAAACATAAATTTTTAACTTATTGAGTAGCCATTAAAGTGAAAGGTATTATATTCATGCTAGAATCATGATTCTTGTCATTTCATGCCATCAAAAGAAATACGGTAAATTATTTAATAATGAACGTTCACCATAAAATCCACTTGGTACATAACTCCATTTTTGAACCTTTCATTATTGCATCAACTCAGGTTGGCACACCTGTTGAAAAAATACTAAACAAAGTAAATCTCCCCCTGCAGCTACTAGAAAATCAGGATATATTAATTCCTGAACGTGCATGCTGGGAATTTATTCGTGAAGTGACTCAACTTGAAGGTATTTCAAATTTTGGTAGGTTAGCTACGGAAGCTGTCGCCCATAATGAAATGACAGCTCTCGCTCCACTACTAGTCAATTGCGAAAACCTTTTCGATTTATTAAAACGCTTTTGTTTAGTTGCTCCAACGTTATGTGACACTGCCGGCTATATTATTGAAGCTAACCAAGACAATGTAGTGTTTAAACAAAAAGGTGACCGATTACTAAATGATGACACGCAAGTTCAACTGTTCGAAATTGCAGGAATGATCCAGTTAGTTAATCTTGCCATTGACTATCAATGGCACCCAGCTGAAATACACCTCACTTTTAACCCAGATCATAAGATTGAGGACTCCGAACTGCTTGGGTTTAGTCGAGTCCTTTTTAATCAACCCTACCCTGCTATTACAATCCCGCGGGCCTTGCTAGCGGCCCCACTACAGATAAAACACTCTGAGCGCATTCTATATACTGCTATTCCTGATGAGTTTATTTCTAAGGTGCAGCATATGATTACCCCCTACCTTTCAGGTAACCATTTAAATATCACGACAGCAGCAGAGTTAGCTGGAACCAGTGTTCGTACATTTCAACGACGTCTAAAAGACCAGAATAGTAATTTTTCAGATATTGTTGATAAGGCGAGAGTGTTTCAAGCCTCTTATCTTTTAAAGGAAAGTAACTTGAAGCTAATTGATATTGCCCTTTCTCTTGGCTATAGCGATGCCTCAAATTTTACACGAGCCTTTCAGCGTTGGACGGGAGTTTCTCCGAAAGAGTATCGGAGGTTATTTTAATCAACGCCTAAGAAGCTGTTTTAAAAATGCCTAAACACATTTCACAAGACCTCCTTTAATCATATCTAAACCCAGTCTATATTGAAAATCGTAGTTTATGAAAACTCTCGTCATCCCGAAGTTTTTATCGGGAATCTAAACATCATCAATAGATTCCTGCTAAAAGCATACAGGAATGACGAATACGAAAAGAGCATTAACTAAAAACTACACATTCCAAAGTGGATGGGGTTTATCCTAAAAATAAGGACCATAAAAGGTCGGGGCCAAAACACATTACGGTGGATAACTCCCTACAATCCCTCCCAAGGCGTAAACAAGCCCTCGACATTAACACCAAACATATCCAATACTCGCCCTACGCCCTCATCCACCATAGCGGCAATCGAATTGGATTTATTATAAAACGCGGGCATAGGTGGAAAGATAATCGCGCCCATTTCAGTAGCACTCGCCATATTACGAATATGTGCTAAATTTAACGGCGTTTCTCTCGGCATAATAATCACACGTCTACGCTCCTTTAATGCAACATCGGCAGATCGAGAAATTAAATTATCGCCAAATCCATGCGCAATCGCAGCTAAGGTTTTCATCGAACACGGCGCAACAATCACGCCTTCGGTTTTAAATGAACCACTGGCAATGGTTGAAGCAATATCATCAATGCCATGAGTCACATCGGCTAACGCATACAACTCAGAGCGGCTCATTTCTAGTTCATATTTTAGGTTGACCAATCCAGCCGATGAAATCACTAAATGCGACTCCCATTCGTCTTGCTGCTGTAATACTTGCAACATACGTACACCGTAAATTGCACCCGTTGCCCCTGTCATGGCAATGACTAGCCGTTTTTTCTGTTGGCTCATTTTGACTTCTCCGCCATTTCATCAGTTGCCTCAACTAAAGCCGCTATCATTTCAGAACCCTGAGCAATATGCCCTGCGTTTGGTAAAACCTTATAATCTGCATGAGGTAAAGTCTGAGACAATTTAAATCCTGCTTCCATAGGACACACAAAATCATAAGCACCATGAACAATAGTCATTGGAATATCTTGTAGCTCAACACAGCCATCTAATACTTGATTTTCATTAATAAAATATCGATTACGAGCATAATGCAGCTCCATTTTTACCTGATCAACCATAGTTTGGGTAATATGTTCTGCTTGCCGGCTTTGATCATAAAACGCACCCAAAGCCACTTGACTGCTCCATTGCATCCACGCACGCGTCACCCGTCGCACCGCCATTTCATCACCCCCCCATAGCGTAGTGAAAACTGAGTGCATTGGCTGTTCTTTATCGGCATCTACAGGCAAACTATCGAGCAATACCTGCCATTGCTCTGGGTAGAGTCGATTTGCACCCTTACCGGCAAACCATTCTAAATCTTGTTGCCGCGCGAGAAAAACACCACGCACAATAATTCCCGAAACATATTCCTTAAACTGTTGCGCGTACAACAAAGCTAAAGTACTGCCCCACGAGCCACTAAATAATAACCATTGCTCTATTTTTAATTGCTGACGAATGCACTCCATATCGGCAATTAGATTCTGTGTATTATTTCCCTCTAACTCGCCAAAAGGCTGAGATAAACCACAGCCACGCTGATCAAATAAAATAATATGATACAACTCGGGGTTAAAAAAGCAGCGGTGTTGCGGCTTAGTGCCTGAGCACGGCCCACCATGCAAAAACACCACAGGAATACCCTCAGGATTGCCTGACTGCTCTACATAAACTTTATGCTGACTGCCTGTTTCAAGAAAGAAGGTATGGAAAGGTTCTATTTCTGGGTAAAGTGACTTCATTTTTAACTTATTCTATTTTTATTTTATTTTCGGTAGGGTGCGGCTTTAGTCCGTCAATGCTGCGCGCCCACTCTAAAGGCGGGCTAAAGCCGCGCCCTACCAAAGCAAAGTATTTATCTTGCCTGACTGGCGATAAATCGCGACTAAAGTCCCTCCCACATGAAAAAACCCTAAAACTCCACACCTTGCGCAGCTTTAATTCCCTGTCCATAGGCATGTTTAATCTTAGTCATTTCTGTCACCGTATGCGCCGCTTCAATTACTTCAGCTGCGGCATTACGACCAGTCAAAACCAAATGCATCCAAGGCGGCTTTTCATTAGTAATAAAATCAGCAATTTCCTGCCCAGAAATCCAGTTATAGCCACAGCAATAGTTAATTTCATCTAATAAAACAAAATCATATTCTTCCGACAAAATCTTCTGTTTACTGAATTCCCAAATTTCACGACTGGTTTTAATGTCCTGCTCGGGGTTTTTAGTGTCCCAAGTAAAGCCATCACCCAACACATGCCATTCGATATTATCAAAGCGCTCCGCAGCTTTTTGCTCACCCGTTTGCCATTTACCTTTAATATACTGAATAACGCAAACCTTCATATCCCAGCCAGCGGCACGAAACACCATACCCAAAGCACTCGATGATTTACCTTTACCTTCGCCGGTATTGACTAATACGATACCCTGACGGCGATCTCTTTCTTTCATTTAATTCCCACTCAACCATTTACTTATAACTTCTGGCGCACTAGCAAAATACCAATGCACATAAGAAGCACGACAATTTTTATAACGCACACCCTGATCGCCCCGGCCCGTTTGCAAATAGGGCTCTAATTTTTGCTCAGACTCACGCACGGAATGATGAAACTCATGGCCTTTGATACCTGTCGCATCTTCCCGATAACCTAAAGAAGCCAATCTGGTTTGCATTTTCGAGCGAAAAGGTAAAATATTCGCCATCGCCCAAGACTTATCCTCATGATCAATTAAAGCTTCACCCAAGAGCATCGCGCCCCCACATTCTGCCAATACAGGCTTACCGGCTGCAATAAACGTACGCAAGGAAGGCCAAGTATTTGAGAGGGACAAAGCCTCTGCAAACAATTCAGGATAACCACCCGGCAACCATAGTGTATCAGCCTCTTCAGGAATCACATCACCCGCGACAGGTGAGAAAAATAAAAGCTCCGCACCCTGCTCTCGTAAAAATTCCAGATTAGCTGGGTAAATAAAACAACAAGCAGCATCTTGCGCAATAGCGATTTTTTTGCCCTTTAATAATGGGGTTGATTTTTGTATTGCTAAATGACTATCTGCCTCAGAAAACAAAGCAACTAAGCTCTCTACCTCCACATGAAAAAAGGGTAAAAAATTAGGCAAAGCCACTTCAGAAGGCTGTACCAAACCCAAATGCCGTTCAGGTAATACCGGCGCGTCTTTCGCCATCCAAGCAATTAAAGGCGGCTGCTGATGTTCCTGTAAAACAGTTTTTAGTAAACTGGCATGATGCGCACTACCCACTCGGTTAGCGATAATGCCGGCAATCTTAACCCCCATCTTTTCAGCATAAGCGCAAAAACCACTGACTAACGGTACAATCGAACCACTCATGCCTTTAGCGTCAACCACTAAAAAAACAGGTACTTGCAAAGCTTGTGCTAATTCTGCACTAGAACCACTTTCACCCACGCCTGAACGCCCATCAAATAATCCCATTACCCCTTCAATCACAGCCACATCCGCAATCAGTGCTTGCTTAGCTAATAACTGTTGACTGTTCGCTGCGCCAATCATGCGCGTATCCAGATTATAAGAACACTTGCCGGTAATCGCCTGATGCCATAAAGGGTCTAAAAAGTCAGGCCCCGCTTTAAAAGACACAACGCGATGCTGCTGTGCTTTTAAGTATTGCAACAAAGCCAACATCATTGTGGTTTTCCCACAACCTGATTGCGTACCTGCTAAAAGAGCTGCTTTCATGTTCCTCTACACGCCCGATAAATAGACTATGATAACGTCAATTGCTAAGTGACTCAAAGCGCCTGTTTATGCCTGCTGTACATATTGATACAATGCCACTCTTTCCGTCACTACTAAGCCCCTTAAGAAATGGACCTTATCAAAAAAATTGCCGACGAATTAGCCGTTACTCAGCATCAAGTTAAAGCTGCAGTTGCACTTTTAGATGAAGGCGCGACCGTGCCTTTTATCGCCCGTTATCGTAAAGAAGTCACTGGCGGGCTAGATGATATTCAGCTGCGACTCTTAGCTGAACGCTTAATTTATTTACGCGAGCTGAATGCGCGACGCGAAACGATATTAGAGAGCATCGCTTCTCAAGACAAGCTTACCCCTGCTTTAGAGCTGGCTATTAAAGAAGCGGACACCAAAACTCGACTAGAAGATTTATATTTACCCTACAAGCCCAAGCGCCGCACCAAAGCACAGATCGCACGCGAAGCAGGTTTAGAGCCATTAGCCGATGCGATTTTAGACGATAGAAACTGTAACCCAGAGCAGCTTGCCGCCAGCTATATTAATGCCGACAATAACATTAATGATGCCAGCGCTGCTTTAGATGGCGCGCGCCAGATTATTATGGAGCATATTTCAGAAGATGCCGAACTGGTCAGCACGCTACGTGAACGTATTTGGCAAAAAGGGCTTATTCATGCCACGGTCACCAAAGACAAAGAAGTCGAAGCGGCGAAATTCAAAGATTATTTTGATTACCAAGAAGCCATCAATAAAATCCCCTCGCATCGTGCTCTAGCTTTATTTCGCGGCCGTAACGAGAGCTTATTAAATGTTAACTTACTACCCGGTAACGATGAAAAAGCCGATCACCAACTCTGCGCACAAATTGTCGCACGCCATATTCACGTCACCGACACCAGAAAAGCTGCGGATGCTTGGCTAGCCGAAACCGCCCGCTTTGCTTGGAAAGTTAAACTATTTACGCGCATTGATTTAGATTTAAAGCAGCAATTACGTGAAGCCGCCGAATTGGAAGCGATTAAAGTCTTCGCCAACAATTTAAAAGATTTATTACTCGCCGCGCCTGCAGGCCCTAAAGCCACCTTAGGCCTAGACCCTGGCATTCGTACCGGCGTAAAAGTTGCTGTTGTCGATACCACGGGGAAATTGCTTGCTACAGAAACTATTTACCCCCATCCACCAAGAAATCAGTGGGATGCCTCTATCGCTACTATTGCCAAGCTTATTAAACAGTACCAAGTTGAGCTAGTCAGTATCGGCAATGGCACAGGCTCACGCGAAACCGATCAACTGGTTGCCGATTTAATGAAGCAACACAAAGACCTAAAATTTAGCAAAATCACTGTTTCGGAGGCTGGCGCATCAGTGTATTCTGCCTCAGAGCTTGCCTCGCAAGAATTCCCTGATATTGATGTATCACTGCGCGGTGCTGTCTCTATTGCGCGTCGTTTACAAGACCCACTCGCGGAACTGGTTAAAATCGAACCTAAATCTATTGGTGTAGGTCAATACCAGCATGATGTTAACCAAGTTCAATTAGCCCGCGGACTCGATGCCGTCGTCGAAGATTGTGTAAATGCCGTCGGCGTTGATGTAAATACCGCTTCTGCAGCCCTACTCAAACAAGTCTCTGGTTTATCCAAGACCATTAGCCATAATATTGTTGCCTTTAGAGATGAGCAAGGTGCTTTCAAAAATCGTAAACAGCTCAAAAAAGTGCCGCGTTTAGGCGATAAAGCCTATGAACAAGCCGCTGGATTTTTACGTATTATGGACGGTAATAATCCACTAGATGCCTCATCAGTTCACCCCGAAGCCTACCCAGTGATTGAAGATATTGTCAAAAAAACTGGAACGCCAATGAATGAGCTGGTCGGCAAAAGTAGTTTCTTACGCAGTTTAAAACCCGCAGATTACACAAATGAAAATTTTGGCTTACCCACCGTCACCGATATTCTGCAAGAACTGGAAAAGCCCGGTCGCGATCCTCGCCCAGAGTTTAAAAGCGTCACTTTCAAAGCAGGTATCGAGAAAATAACCGACTTAAAAGAAGGCATGACTTTAGAAGGTGTAGTAACCAACGTAGCTAATTTTGGGGCGTTTGTTGATATAGGCGTACATCAGGATGGTTTAGTACATATCTCGAATTTAGCCGATGTCTTTGTGAAAGACCCACGTGAAGTGGTCAAAACCGGGGATATGGTTAAAGTGAAAGTCATTGAAGTCGATATAGCACGCAAACGGATTGCTTTATCGATGAAAAAAGATGCGCCAGTTGGCGAGCAAATCAGCATAAAAACCGATAAGGCACCACCAAAAGCAGCGCATAAGCCCAAACTACCAGTCGAAAAGGCTCAAGGTTCTATGGCTGATGCCTTTGCTAAGGCATTGAAGAAATAAGGTACGTAAGCTGGAATAGCGTAGCGTTTTCCGGCATTTTCTTAGTGCTGATGAAAAACGCCAAGACTACCCCGCCCTTACTGTTAAAATTAATTCTATATGATTGACAGCCCTACATTAAAAAAGCTTTTTGTGCGTATTGTTTATATTTTAAGCCTCATATTATTATTGCCCGCTTGCTCACAAAATAACTTATTAGCCCCGTCTATTTATGGATCTACTGATAGCGGCCAAAGAATCGTACTGAAAGGTGATTCAAGCTGGGCATACATTGATAAAAAAAGCAGTGAAAGCCAAGAAGAAAATAAAGATGATAAAACTAAAGTCGACTTAAAAGTGATGGGAGTGTGGAGTGCGGGAACATCCTGCAGAGTAGGCCTGTCTTTAACCAACAGAAAAGCAAAATTTATTCGCAACTTAGGACTAGAGCTGACGGCTTACGTAGAAAATGACCTCAGCTTTGAAACTCTCATTATTGGCTTCTATGGCATAAAGCCCACTAAATATCAGTACCGAGAAGCAACCTTCAACACTCCTTGTAAAAACATTCGCCACATATTAGTTCATGGCAGCGACCATTGCAGTGTTGGTAAAGATTTAGTCAAATTTTCAACAACACCAGGCGAATGCCTAGAAGCAATTAATATAGAAAAGAGTGAGTTTATCAATATCCATAAATAAAACGTTCCTCTCTGCTTAGCCCATGAGCTGGGTTGTGCCTACTTACAACAGCAACTGCTAGAGAGTGCGGGGGGCTACTTTTCATTAGATGTGCGTGAGCCATTTGAATATGACATAGCGAAATTAGAAGCAAGTACTTTAATCCCTATGAATAAAATAGTGAATCGTTTGGCAGAGTTACCCCAAGATAAAAAATATTGGTCATTTGTCATCATGGCGTACGTAGTGCACAAATAGCTTACTTTTTAGACGAGCAAGGTACCACTTGTTTTGATTTGACAGGCAGGATTGATGCTTGGGCGCGCTCTTGTGGTGAGAAAATGGCGCTTTATTAGGTAAAACAAAGAACTTGCTTTTTTGAAAAAATAATTAATATAAAATTGGGCTCTTTTGACAATTGCTTGGGTATTTTTGAAGCTGTAAATTATGAGTTGTTCGTATTTTATTTTTGTAACCTCACTGTTTTGGAATGCATTTGTCTTATTTTAAAATTCTTCATAGTTTAGTTGATCAACAACAATTTGAGAGTTTACTAAATAATGTTCAGCATTATTTAGACGAATCTAGTGATATTCAGGCCTTACCACTTAAAGCCTTAGCCGCTGCACATTTAGGGCAACGAGCTGAAGTATTTTCGGTGCTTAGTGAAATAGAAGTACAGTTAAATTTTCTGGGAAGTGACGCGCAAGTTGATTTAGCTGCTGTTTATTGTTTATTACACCGCGTTGATGAGGCATGCTCTTTACTGCATGTTGTGCTTGATAACTCACCTGATAACTCCATTGCATTAGCGCGTTTGGCGTGGTGCCGTATGCAACAAGGGGAATTAGAGGAGGCTCGAGACTTATACCAGAAATCGACAAATTTAATGCCTGATCGCTTACCGGTTTGGAGTGCGTTAGTGCGTTTATATTTAGAGCTGAATAATATTGCTCAAGCTCAAAAAGCACTCGATAGTGGCATTGCTAAATTACAAATTTTATATATAGATTTTCCTGAATCGGTGACGGCTCAATTTACCACTCAGTTTCGAAGTTTACAGTTAGAAATTTGGGTTATTTCTCAACAAATGACCCAGGCGGAATATTGGTTGGAGGAGCGGTTCCAGCTTTTAGAAGAGGGGGACTGGGTAGCTTTAATTTTAATTTATGTCAATTTGTTAGCGGGTCATAACCAACATAGCGAAGCAGAGGATGCATTACGCGAGGCTTTAAAGAAACACCCTGATAACTTAGCTTTAACTTCTCAGTTTGCAGAATTAGCTCATGTGCAAGGTCGCACCATGCAGTCGGTTCAATTAATTAAGCGCTTAATTCATCTAGCGAAAATTCAAGGGAAACCGGAAGTGTTGTACTGGGTGCGACTTTCGAATTTGTATTTACACCAGCAACGAGTCAAAGCACGTTATGCAGCTGAAAAAGCGGTTGCTTTAGTGGCTTCGATGCAAGAGATTGATGCTATGCCACAGTCTATGATTGATATTTTAAAGTTACAAGCCAAAAACGCTTTAGCGCTAGTAGAAAGTGAAGAGCAGAATTATGAGTTTGCTGAAACTTTATTTATGGAAATTTTGGCTGATAGTCCTTTTTTTCTACCCGCCTTACAAGGTTTGGGCCAGCAACAAATGCAATGTGGCAATATAGAGGCGGCGACGTCTTTGTTTAAGCGTGTTAAACAAATTGACCCAGCAAAGGGTTATTCTTCTTTGGTTAATGTAAGGCAATTTCCCAGCGGAGAAACTAGTTTAAAACATATAGAAAAAATAGCCCGCCAGCCTAGTTTGGAAGGGGGGGTTCGTTCTGGGTTGTTGTTACAAATTGCCAGTGCACGAGAAAAAAACAAACAATATGATCAGGCCTTTGCTTTAGCTTTGGAGGCTAATAACACCCAAAAAATACACCTCAAATATGATGCGAAGGAGCATCGCCAAAAATGCGCACGAATACGTTATGCATTTTGTAAGGAGCTGTATAAAAACAGAAAAGATTGTGGTGTTGAATCTTCTTTACCTGTTTATGTTTTAGGTATGCCACGTTCTGGTACGACTTTAGTAGAGCAGATACTAGCGGGACACAGTGAGATTTACGGGGCGGGTGAGCTTGGTATTATTCCTTCGCGCATTCAGGGTTTAAATCGCTGGGAACGCCATACGGGGTCAGGACGGCAATACCCAGATTGTGTAGATGATCTAAATCCTGTTGTGGTTGAAGGGGTTGCGAAGGGTATCTTAGAAGAGTTACAGGCATTTGATAAAAAGACAAAGCATGTGGTGGATAAACTACCACATAACTTTGAGAATATTGGTTTGATTAAGTTTTTATTTCCTAATGCAAAGATTATTTCTGTACGGCGTGATCCACGCGATATTGCTATTTCTAATTATTTTACTGATTACCAAGCGAAGCATGGCGGCATGGGGTTTGCTTATGATTTGGAATGGATGGGCGAGCAATTGGCAGAACATAATTTATTAATGCATCACTGGAATGAACTATTTCCTAGTGAAATTTTAGAAGTTAATTATGAGGATGTTCTAGAAAATACGGAAGGTATGGCGCGTAAAATGTTGGATTATATTGGTGTAGAATGGCAGCCACAGGTGCTTGGTTTTAATGATTTAAAGCGTCCTGTAAAAACAGCAAGTGTGTGGCAAGTTCGACAACCCATTTATAAAACGTCTAAAGAAAAGTGGCGCTACTATCAACAGTATTTAGCTCCATTAATTAAGGGGACGAATAAGAGGATAAAATGGGAAACAATCAAAATGGTCAGCTTACCTGAACCCGGGATGCTGACTAACGGCATTAGTCTTTACCGGTCTGAAAAGCTTGACGAAGCAGAATATGAATTTAAAAAATTGTTACATTACATTCCAAAGCATGCTGCAGCAAATTTTATGCTGGGGGTTATCTATGCACGTAAAAATTACTTTAAAGAAGCGATAGAGCACATGGAAATTGGTCATAAAGCCTGTCCTTGGAATGCTGATTGGCGTAAAGATTTATGTCGAGCTTATGATGCGATAGGTGAAATAGATAAAGCAGAAATTTTGAGGGCTAAAATGAAAGAGACTGCTAAAAGTAAATTTAAGAGTGAAGAGAATATAGATGAATAGGTACTTTGAACAGTTAGAATCTTCTTTGCTGTGGCAGAATAAGGCATAAATAATGACATCGATAAAAGGGAATTTATACAAAAAGTTAGCAATTAAAGGGAGCGTCGTTTTATTGTTGAATATCTGGGGAGTAGTACCACTCTTTGCACAAGAGGAAATAGGTCTTGCCGCTGCTTTACGTGCAACCTTAAGTCAGCACCCAGCCTTAGGTGGTAAGCGCGCAGAAATTGATGAAAAAAAATTTATGGGTGATAGTGCGCGAGCGCAGCGCTACCCAAGCCTAAGCGGTCAAATATCGGCACAACATACCAATAATTATCCAGTGGGAATACGAGCGCGGCAGCCCTTATGGGCATTTGGTCGAATTGATAATGGTATAGCTTATGCAGATACCGATGTGCAAGTACAGACAGCAGACTTATTGCGTGTTAAACGTGATTTTTTAGAAAAAACAGCTGTTGCTTATGTGCGTATTTTAGGAATACGCGAGCGTTTAAACGTAGCGGATGATAATGAAACATCTTTAGATGTTTTGTATCAACAAATTAAACGAAGAGAGGAAGGGCTCATAGCATCAAGAGCTGATGTGCGCTTAGCTCGTGCTCGATACCTACAGGCACAATCTAGAAAGGAGCGGATGCTTAGTGAGTTAGGTATTGCGGAAAATGAGTTAATTTCACTAACGCAATCCTATGTTAATTCAACACAAGACATACCTAAGCAGGTTACACTGCTTTCCAGTGCTGAAGAGATGGCTATATTAGCGCAATCAACGAGTGCTGAGGTACGGTTTAAAGAAGAAAAAATTCATTTAGCACAAGCAGGCGTTGAGCGAGAAAAGTCATTACCGATGCCTACTGTTTATCTGCAAATGGATTATTTTTATAACCATCAAGAAACAGGGAATAGTGATATTCGTGTGGGCGTTACGGTAGAAGCTAATTTAGAAGGTATGGGGTTTGCGGCCTATGGACGTAATAATGCTGCAGGTGCACAGTTACAAGCAGTGAGGGCGGAACTTAATACCACACGCAATGAAATTAAACGTGAAGTTAACAGTCTATATACTAATAGGCAAGCTCAAGAAGAAATTGCTCTTTCACAAACGGATTCAGTAACTGAACTATCGGAAATTTTATTGTCGTATCAACGTCAATATAATGCGGGGCAAAAACCTTGGTTGGAAGTTCTTAATATGCAACGTGAACTGACTGAGCAACGGTATCAACTGGTCCAATCAAAAAATGACTGGTTATTGTATACGTTAAAACTTTCTGCATTAACAGGTGGGCTAGATGCCTTAGTAGGTAAAAAGGTGGCTGAATAAAATGTCTGAAATTGAAATGGATACAATAAACCCAAATAACTCACAGAAACAAGCTTGTTTACCTGCAAATTTATTGCACCAGTTATTAGAAAGATTGAATATTTCAACTGAATTATCCACATTACAGGAAGCGTGCTTAAAGGCAGAAAATAACTTAGTCGATGTTCCTGCAGGGGAGCAGTTACGATATATATTGACTCAAGCACAATTAAAAGGTGTACAGCCAGTGCAGTTGTTATGGCGGCGTTTTGATTTACGGCAACTTCCTGCATTAGTGTCGCATCAGGGGGGGTGGTTTATCGCTGAGCGAGGAGAGCAAGAAGCGATTGTTTTAACAGGTGCAGCTAATACAAAACTCGAGGTGGATGAAAGTGATTTACATCATGGCTTAGTTTTATGGCTACGGGCGTCAAAAAATCGAGCGCAAGCGGAAGATAGTCCATTAAAGGATAATTTAGCTGCACGGTTAGTAATGCGGGAATTGCTACGTGAACCGGGTTGGATTGTTAAAGTTATTATT
Organism: uncultured Gammaproteobacteria bacterium; assembly: GCA_965365945.1. Taxonomy (GTDB): domain Bacteria; phylum Pseudomonadota; class Gammaproteobacteria; order Methylococcales; family Methylomonadaceae; genus Methyloprofundus. The sequence continues at coordinate 71,162 of CBDUDP010000007.1, read as the reverse complement.
GCGACTTTAATTATTAATGTTTTAGCGATTGGAACCTCGTTGTTTGCTATGCAGGTTTATGATCGAGTCGTTCCAACTTTAGCTTATGCCACATTTACCACTTTAGTGGTTGCTATGGGCATTATTATTAGTCTTGATTGGTTACTCAAAACCTTGCGAGCTCGTATTTTAGACAGTGTATCTATTGCCGTGGATAAACGTGTTTCTCAATATGTCTTTGATCATTTATTACATTTACGTTTAGATATACAACCTAAAAGTTTAGGTACACTGGCAGCTCAAGTGAGCGGTCTTGATTCAGTGCGCCAGTTTTTTTCATCGGGTGTTGTATTTAGTTTGGTTGATTTGCCGTTTGCACTCATGTTTATCAGCTTTATTGGTGTAATCGGAGGCAAAGTAGGCTGGGTATATGCAGGCTTGTTACCCGTTGCGTTAAGTTTAGGTTTGATTACACAAATGCGTTTACGGCATTTATTGCGTCAACAAATTATGCGTAGCAATGAAAGGCAGGGAGTATTAGTTGACGCTATTCGCGGTGCTGAGTCCATTCGTGCTAATAATGCGGCATGGCGATTTTCAGAGCAATGGCAGGCAATAACAACCTCTATTGATGGTTATCACATTCAGCAAAAAGCAATTAATAGCTTTTCAGCAATCACGACGGGTAGCTTATCTAGTTTAGCTTATGTAATGGCTGTTGTTGTGGGTGTTTGGCAAATAGAAGCGGGTTTATTAACTATGGGAGGAATGATTGCCTGTAGTATTTTAGGAGGCCGAGTTATTGCCCCTGTAGCACAAGGTGTACAGTACTTAACGCAGTGGCAAAATGTACGCCAGTCGCTGCGTATGGTTGACCAAGTGTTAAGTTTAGATTTGGAGCGTCGTACTGATCAGAATTTACTATTACCCGATGAACCCCCTGAGTCTATTGAGCTAGAAAAGGTTCGCTTTGCTTATCCTGAATCGCCTGTACAGCAAATTAATATTTCTCAGCTGTCTTTTAAAGTGGGAGAGCGTGTTGTACTGGTAGGTCCAGTGGGATGTGGTAAATCAACTTTATTAAAAGTAATGGCAGGTATGTACCGTCCGATTGATGGGCGTATTCGTTTAGGTAATGCAGACCTTTGGGAGATTGATCCTCAAATCGTTGCCAGTCAACTAGGCTATTTACCGCAAGTGGTACATTTATTTAAAGGAACTTTACGCAGTAATTTGGCCTTATCGGGTACATCTGGTGATTCTCGATTATTAAAAATAACCCATGATTTAGGTGTTGATAAAATTGCCAGTAGCAATCCATTGGGGATGGACCTTGTTATTAACGAAGGTGGTGAAGGCTTATCAGGTGGGCAACGCCAACTTGTTGCACTTGCGCGAGTAGTGATTGATCAGCCGCGTGTTTGGTTGCTAGATGAACCTACATCCTCTTTAGACAGTGAAAGTGAAGCTAAAGTGTGGCAAGTCCTAGAAGAAAATGTAGCACCAGATGATATTTTAATTGTAGCTACTCACCGCCCTATGCAAGCTATGAAACTAGCAACACGAGTAATCGTTATGCAGCAAGGTGAGGTCATGAAAGATGGTAGTCCCGAAAGCGTTATACCGCAACTGTTTAATCAAATATCTATGAAAAAAACAAAGCCTTCCATGTCGGTATCTAATCGTAAAAGTGGTGTGCTTGATGTTATTTGATCAAATAAATGAACAAGAAAATTTTGCTATGCTAGCCAAAATAGAAAGGTTAGAGAATTTTCATCGTCGTAGTCATGCGTGGTTGTTAGGCATTCTACTTTGCGCATTAATAGCTTTTGTTGTTTGGGCAATGACTTTTAACATTAATGAAGTAGCGCGTGCAAGCGGAGAAGTTATTGCAAGCAGTCGAGTACAAATCATACAAGCAGTTGATGGTGGTGTGATGTCTAAGCTATTAGTTAAAGAAGGAGACCGTGTTGAAGTAGGTCAGCTATTAGCACGTTTAGACCAAACGCGTGTTGGGGCAACAGTGGGAGAGGTGGAAGCAAGGTTATTTGCTTTAAAAGCTAAAACTATTCGCCTTCGGTCTGAAGTGACAAAGTCACGGCAGCTGATATTTCCTGAAATCGTACGTAAAGAGTTTCAGGATATTGTACGTGTGGAACGAGCGCTTTTTAAACAGCGCCGCCGTGGCTTAAATGAAGAAATCAGAACTCTTCAAGTAGCCGTTGATCTTGCTAATGATGAGCTAATGCTTATAAGGAAACTACAAGCTTCGGGGGATGTTAGTGGGTTTGAGTTGCTTAGGGTTCAGCGAGCTGTAAATGAGGCTGATGCGCGTATTGTGAATCGAAAAAATAAATTTATGGAAGAGGCTCGAGTCGAGTTATCTCGAGCAGAAGATGGCATTGCACAAAATAATCAAGTTTTAACGCGACATCTACAGGCGCAAAGTGACAGTATTTTTACTGCGCAGGTAGAAGGTATTGTAAAAAATATTCGAGTCACTACTTTGGGGGGAGTGCTGCGTGCAGGGGAGGAAATTATGCAAATTGTACCGATTAATGATGACCTTATCATCGAAGCAAAAGTCAGCCCAGCAGATATTGCGCGAGTTCATAAAGGGCTGATAGCTAGCATACGCTTTGATCCTTTTGACTACACAATCTTTGGTGCTGTGAAAGCTGAAGTAATTTATGTTAGTGCTGATACTTTAAAAGAGGAATCCTCTCGGGGAGAGGAAATTTATTATCGCGTACATGTTTCATCGTTATCGAATCCTGTGACCACTACAATTGGTAAACCGTTAAAAATACTGCCAGGTATGACGGCACATGTTGATATTCGGACGGGAAAGCGCACGGTGATGGATTTTTTACTTAAGCCGATACGAAAAACAATAATGGAATCATTTGGAGAGCGCTAAGAATTAACTTGGAATATTTTGTAGGCAATGGTTAATATTTACTCCTGTATTTAATAATTATGATTTAATTGGCTTTATTCAATTTGTATAAAAAATATCTCTGCATTCTAAAGGACTAATATATGCGCGCATTAAAGTTAAGAATTATCTCAGCTCAACAAACGGTTCAAACAATAGTCATTAACAATAAATTTTCCTTAGCTGTAGAGCAAGGAGCAAGTTATTCACTAATTGATGCTGAAACTAATAAGTTTGTGACGGATATTATTTTAAAAAAACAAGCTGATTCATTACTTGTTGAGTTAGCTAATGGAGTGACTGTTGAATTAAAGCAGTTTTATAGTGAGACCTCTCAGGCTACATTTGATGTGGGTGTTGCTACAAAAGAAGGAGCTTCAAGTTTGATTACGAGTGACTCTCAGCCTGTTGAAAATAGTAATATTGTTTGGCAGTTACATGATGACAGTGTAGAAAGTGATGGTTTTACAAGCAGTGAATGGATGTACATGGGACTTGGAGGCTTAGCGGGAATTGCCGTTGCCGCTGGAATTGGTGTCGGTGTTAGTGGTTCTAGCAGTAGTGCTAGCAATGCTGATACAGAGGTAATGACGAATACCAATAATATAGTTCAAGGACTGGTGGTTGCTGGCCCTGTTTTAGAGGCTAATGAGTTAACGGTTTTAGTGTATAAAGCTGATGGGAAAACATTATTAGGTGAAGTTGATGTTACTGCTGATGGCAGCTTTTCAATTAATGTTGGAGATTATACTGGGGTAGTGATTGCAAAAGTTAAGGATAATGGCTCTGGTGCTGATTACCTTGATGAAGCGACCGGAATAGGGAAAGATTTGAATGCAGAACTCTTTAGTGTAGGTGTGATAGTAGATGCAAATAGTAAGACTGATTTAAACATTAATGTGTTGACCACTATCGCTTACCAAAAAGCAATAGAGCAAGCAGGTAACGGCAGTTTAAATACAGGTATTGTCATTGATACTAATATAGCGATAGCAGAGGCTTTTGGTCTAGATAGCTTGCAAACAACAGGTGTTATTACGACGAATGGTGAGAGTGGATATAATGCACTGGATGGGTTAACTGAAGGTGAAACATATGGGGCAGTACTCGCTGCTCTTTCGGGAGCCGATAAAAATAACCAAGGTGAGACACAAACTGTTATCGACAAAATTGCGGCAGGTATTACAGTAACGGGGACGGGGGCTGTATTAAATACGGCGGCCCAACAAGAAATAATTTTAGGTGCGGCGAATGTAAATGTTGATATACAGACGATATTAGCTACGGCAGCATTTCGAATTACTTCTAGTGCGACAGCAAATGCCATAAATGAAAATAGTGGCGCTGCACAAGTTATTTATATGGCGACGGTGCAGAGTAATAGCAACGTGGGTTATAGTCTTAAAGAGAATGCTGGTGACTCTAATTTGTTTAGTATTAATAGTAATACTGGAGCCGTTACATTAACTACGGATGCTGATTATGAAACGAAAGAGAGTTATAGTTTTACAGTTGTAGCTACGGATGCTGAAAATAATTTCCAAGAAAGAACAGTCAGTTTGGCTATAAATAATATAGATGAGATGGCGCCAGTTATTACATCGAGTAATGTAGCGCAGGCTATTGAAGATAAAAGTGGTTCTGGGCAAATAATTTACAAAGTGACTTCGACAGATACCCTTGATATTTCAACAGGCACCACTAAATATGAGCTTAAAGCAGGTGATGATGCCAATTTGTTTAGTATTAACAATGTTACAGGTGAGGTTGTATTAACTGCTAATCCAGAGCATGAAGTAAAGGATAATTATCATTTTACTGTTGTTGCGACTGATGCGGCTAATAACTCTAGCGAGCAAGCCGTCACATTACCTATCTCAGAAAACTCTGAAATTGAACGAACAGCTGTTGTGTTTGATTTACTAAGAGGCGTTAGTTCTAATCATTCTGAACGTGAATTTGATTCAAGCGTTAGCTACAACATATACATTCAAGTTGATTCGGAAAGGCAAACATTGAATACCTCAAATGAGGAGCCTGCTTCTTGGGGTGTTTGGCATGCTTGGGATAAGCTTTCATCCGATGATCATATTATTTTTGTTGGTTCGGGTGGTGTTATATTAGGCGAAGAAAACCTTCCTATCACAAGGTATTCACAAGATGATAGTTATTATTATCTACGGACGGTTACGTTTACTGCCATAACATTTAATGCTAACGGTAATATCACTCGAATAGTTGATGATTTCAAGAGTTCGGCTATCTTAGGGGATAATGTGCGAGTGTCCCATTCAATTAATCAATTACCTGTCGTTAACCTAAGTGAGATTCTTACTCAAAGGCCTGATGCTATATGGAGTAGTCAGGGGTTATTGTAGCTTTTGTTGATTTTTTATGTAGCTACTCAGCGTAAATAAATAAAAAACCAAAGGGGGGTGGGCTCTAACGCTTCTCCCTACAGAATACTCAATCCGACAAATAATACTCAACTGTCGAAACCACTCTAACCTTTTTAATATGCGGGTTATTTTGATCTCGGGCACTGATACTAAATTGCCCTTGCGATGCTTTTCTAATTTTACCCAGCTTGCTTTGTGAGTCTGCCGCGAACTTTTGTGCCACTACTCTAGCTTGCTTAGTGGCCTCTTCAATCATTTCCGGCTTAACTTCATTAAGTCTTGTAAAAATGTATTTTGTTTGCGACTGGTAATTATTACCGGTAAAAGCAATGCCGCTTCTACCTAGCTCAGATAAAGAATTCATCATCTCACGTACGCGTTTAATATCTTCCGAATAAACGGTAACTGTTTGCATGGCTGCGTAGCGGAATTCTGCTTTAGCATTACCATATTGCTGCGCTGATTTATCGGTAATGACTGGGGAAGAAAAGGAGATTTCCTTTTCTTTAATGCCTTTTTTCAGCAAAAATTGCTTAATTTTTAGACTGCTTGCATCAACTAACTTATAAAGCTGACTTAAATCATTATTGGCTGCAGTAAATTGAATCGGCCAAATAATAATATCTGCAGTATATTCACGTTCGGATAAGCCTTTTGCTGTTACTGATCGCTCATATTCTTTAACTTTAACCGCCGCATTAGCCAATAAATAGCCTAATGAGGATAAACCTAAAAATATAAAAAAACCGAGTATGAAGACATTAGCTTTGCTATTTTCTTGCATTTAAGTGCTCCTTTTGAATATTTCTCACTATTTAGTTACTGATGTTAGCTAATTATTTTATAACCAAAAGGAACATAAATCCTTAAATCTTCGTATCACCTCAGAAATTAAGGTCTATCCTTCGTCGAGCTGATGAAGTACGTGGCCATTCCGAGTTTAGAAGGAATCTTGAATCTTCGTGCTCTCACGAAAGAGTAGGATACGTCCTAGAGCCGCGATAACAGCTATTGCACTTTAGACTTTCTCCGCTTTGCTCTAAAAAAATCGCGCAATAAATTAGCACAAGTTTCTGCTAACACTTCGCCTTGCCAATCAATCTGATGATTTAAAAAGTCAGCATTAGCTAACTCTAGGGCGCTGCAGATCGCGCCGCGTTTTTCATCTAACGCGCCAAACACCACTCGCTTAACTCGCGCATGAGCGATTGCGCCCATACACATAACGCAAGGCTCTAGCGTGACATATAAGGTGCTGTTAATTAAACGGTAGTTCTCTAAAGTCTTGCCTGCGAGTCGTAATGCGACCATTTCTGCATGTGCCGATGGGTCATGGGTAGTAATCGGTACATTCCAACCTTCTGCAATGCACTGTCCATCCAACACCACGACCGCACCAACGGGCACTTCACCCTGCTCTTCAGCACGCTGCGCCAGCCTAATGGCATGACGCATCCACGCTTCGTCTTCTGGTGTTATTCCCATTCAATTGTTGCGGGTGGCTTACCTGAGATATCGTAAGTCACACGGGAAATACCATCGACTTCATTGATAATACGGTTAGAAATTAAGCCTAAAAAGTCATACGGTAAATGCGCCCAGCGTGCGGTCATAAAATCAACCGTTTCTACCGCGCGAATCGCAACCACATAATCATAACGTCGACCATCACCCATCACACCCACCGATTTAACCGGTAAGAACACGGCAAAGGCTTGGCTAACGGTATGATACAAATCATGTCTGTATAATTCTTCAATAAAAATAGCATCCGCTTTGCGCAATAAATCCGCGTATTCTTTTTTCACTTCACCCAAAATACGTACACCTAAACCCGGCCCTGGAAATGGATGACGCTGAATCATATTGGCGGGCAAGCCTAATTCCAAACCTAGTTTACGCACTTCATCTTTAAACAATTCACGTAATGGCTCGAGTAATTTCAGCTTCATATTCTCCGGTAATCCACCGACATTATGATGCGATTTAATCAAATGCGCTTTACCGTTTGCCGCGCCTGCTGATTCAATCACATCAGGATAAATCGTACCTTGTGCGAGCCATTTCGCATCAGTTAGTTTGGCCGCTTCTTCATCAAAAATTTCAATAAATAAGTTACCGATGATTTTGCGTTTTTGCTCAGGGTCACTTTTACCTGCTAAAGCATCCAGATAACGCTGTTCCGCATTAACACGAATTACATTGACGCCCATGCTTTCAGCAAACATGGCCATCACTTGATCGCCTTCGTTTAACCGCAATAAGCCCGTATCGACAAACACACAAGTTAATTGTTCGCCAATAGATTTATGCAATAAAGCCGCTACAACAGAGGAATCAACCCCTCCTGACAAGCCTAAAATAACCTGATCGGTACCGACTTTTTCTTTAATAATTTGAATATTTTCATCAATAATATGTGCAGAATCCCATAAGGCATCACAGCCGCAAATATCCAAGACAAAACGACTTAACATGCGGCCGCCTTGTTTTGTGTGAGTCACTTCAGGGTGGAACTGCACACCATAAAAATCTTTTTCTTCATTGGCAATCCCAGCAATCGGTGCACCATCAGAACTGGCAATCAGCTTAAAGCCTTCTGGTAATTCAATTACGCGATCACCATGACTCATCCACACATCTAATAAGCCAAAACCTTCTGCCGTGACAGCATCTTCTATGTCTTTTAATAATTTAGAATGGCCGCGCGCACGGACTTGCGCATAACCAAACTCACGATGATTTGACGATTCCACTTTTCCATTGAGTTGCTCAGTCATGGTTTGCATACCATAACAAATACCTAACACAGGCACGCCAGCCTCAAACACAGCTTGTGGAGCTCTCGGTGTATTGCCTAAAGTCACTGACTCTGGACCACCCGATAAAATAATACCTTTAGCGCCAAAATTACGCACTTCATCATCGGAACAATCACAGGCGTAAATTTCACAATAAACGCCAATTTCACGAATACGACGGGCAATAAGCTGTGTGTACTGCGAGCCAAAATCTAAAATAAGGATTTTGTGGGCATGAATATCTGTAGTTGAATGTTGATTCACGGTAAATCTCTTTAATGTTTAATATATCTAGTTCTATAAACAAAACGAGGCTCACTAGGAGCCTCGTTTTGTAACAATAATGCTTTATTAAAACTAAGCCCGATAATTCGGTGCTTCTTTAGTAATGGTGACATCATGCACATGGCTTTCACGCATTCCGGCGCTAGTTACGCGGACAAATTCTGCTTTGTCATGCAAGATTTCAATTGTCGCACTACCCGTGTAGCCCATGCTGGCACGAATACCACCAATGGATTGATGAATAATGGCTAACAAAGTACCTTTATAAGGAACACGGCCTTCAATACCTTCAGGGACTAATTTATCTGAAGAATCGGCATCTTCTTGAAAATAGCGATCACTTGAGCCTTGTTGTTGCGCCATCGCACCAATTGAGCCCATGCCACGATACGATTTATAAGAACGACCTTGGTATAGTTCAATTTCACCCGGAGCTTCTTCTGTTCCAGCAAAAAGACCACCGAGCATCACAGAATGCGCGCCAGCAGCTAAGGCTTTCGCCATATCACCTGAATAACGAATACCGCCATCAGCAATCAAAGGAACACCCGTACCTTTTAAGGCTTGAGCAACATTATCAACCGCAGAAATTTGCGGCACACCAACACCGGCAACAATACGGGTGGTACAAATAGATCCCGGACCAATACCTACTTTAACGCCATCAGCACCGGCTTCTACTAAAGCAAGAGCCGCCGCAGCAGTAGCAATATTGCCACCAATTACTTGTACTTCTGGGTAGTTTTGTTTAGCCCAACGCACGCGATTTAATACGCCTTGCGAATGTCCGTGTGCAGTATCAACCACAATAACATCAACACCCGCTGCAACTAATGCCGCAATACGCTCTTCTGTGCCTTCGCCAGTACCGACAGCAGCACCTACACGTAAACGCTCTAGCTCGTCTTTACAAGCATTGGGATAATCTTTAGCTTTTTGTATGTCTTTTACCGTAACCATACCGCGCAAATGAAAATCATCATTCACAATAAGTACTTTTTCGATACGGTGTTCATGCAGCAGAGTTAAAGCTTCTTGTTTAGTAAAATCTTCTTTTACTGTGACCAAGCGCGCTTTAGGCGTCATGACAGTAGCAATGGATTCGTCAAGCCGCGTTTCAAAGCGTAAATCACGACTGGTAACAATACCGACCAGCTCATTACCATCAACAACAGGCACGCCGGAAATATTCTTCCGCTTAGTCAGCGCCATAACGTCACGCACAGTTGCTGTTGAAGCGACTGTAATTGGCTCTCTGATAACACCACTCTCGTATTTTTTAACGAGACGCACTTCATACGCTTGTTGCTCTACGGTCATATTCTTATGAATAATACCGATACCGCCTTCTTGAGCTATCGCGATAGCCAATCTTGACTCGGTAACAGTATCCATTGCCGCTGAAACTAGCGGAATGTTCAATGAAATATTACGTGTCAACTTGGTAACCATTGACACTTCACGCGGCATCACAGTTGAGTGAGCCGGCACTAATAGCACATCATCAAAAGTTAAGGCTTCCTGGATAATTTGCATGATATTTTCCGTTCAAGAAATAAAAATTAACCCATGATTATACTATAAGTAGACAACTTGTTAATAGTTGTTTATTAGCATGGCCAATACCGACTTACCAAAGCTACACAATCAACTCATAAAAACTTTTCGGCGCACCGCAAATAGGGCAGGCCCAATCATCTGGAATATCAGCCCATACTGTACCTGGAGCAAGGCCACTATCTGGGTCGCCCTTCGCTTCATCATAAACATGCTCACACTCTAAACACCGGTATTTTTTAAATTCTGCCATGACGTTCTCCCAATCAATTAATAAAAGGCCATAATAATTTTCCGGCCACGATAAACAACAAGATAGAAAAATACTGCTTTAGCTTCTGGGTTGGCAAGCTATTGGCCCATTTAGCGCCAATAGGAGCAATCAACATACTACTCAGTACTACGCCTGAAAATGCCGGCAAATAAACATAACCAAAACTTCCTTCTGGCAAGCCAACTTTTTGCCAACCCAACAATGCATAACTGATACTGCCTGCAAGCGCAATCGGCAAACCGCAAGCACTAGAAACAGCCACAGCATTACGCATAGGGACTCGATACTTAGCTAACAAAGGAACCGTTAGGGTCCCTCCCCCTATACCCAAAACAGCAGAAATAAAGCCTATCGACAGCCCTGCTATATTTAAAATCGGGCTAGCCAAACTTTTTTTCTGCACAGCTACTTTTGGCCTTAATTGCATTGCCATCTGTACTGCCACATATAACATATACAAGGCAAAGATAAAACGTAAGTTTACCGACAGAAGATAATCCGCTGCATAAGCACCTGCGACAACACCAAACACAATGCCACCGGAAAGTTGCCAGACATAAGGCCAAATAACCGCCCCTAATCGCTGGTGCGCGAACACCGTCGCTATGGAAGTAATAATAATCGTTGCCAATGAAGTTGCAACAGCCATTAACATAACCAATTCATTAGCAATACCTTGCTGCTCAAATAAAAGCACAAAAAAAGGCACTAAAACCAAACCACCACCAAGGCCAAAAAGCCCCGCTAAAATACCTGAAAAACAACCAAAAGCTAAGCAAATCAATATAACATCTAACATGAAAAAACTTTCATCATTACATTCAACCCTTTAATAAACATCAAATATCAACACGACAACTCATTGCCAAATTAGCACTGAATCCTTTATCATGCATCTTAATATTAAAAAGATAATAAACTTAACATGATGAAAGCCTATTTAGTTGGCGGCGCTGTACGTGACACACTTCTCAATCTACCCGTACGCGAGCGCGACTGGGTGGTTCTAGAAGAAACACCAGAAGCCATGCTGCAAAAAGGCTTCACCGAAGTAGGTAAAGACTTTCCTGTTTTTCTACACCCAAAAACAAAAGACGAATACGCACTTGCGCGCACTGAAAGAAAAACCACACACGGCTATAAAGGCTTTGCTGTTTGCGCAACACCTGAAGTCAGCTTAGAAGAAGACCTACTACGCCGCGATTTAACTATCAATGCCATGGCCATGCTAGATAACGGCGAGATTATCGACCCTTATGGCGGCCAAGAAGACCTCAAAAATAGAGTGTTCCGGCATATATCCCCTGCTTTTTGTGAAGATCCTGTGCGCGTCTTACGTATTGCCCGTTTTTGCGCGCGCTACCAACACCTTGGCTTTCATATTGCACCAGAAACACAGAAACTAATGAAAACCATGGTTACGCAAGGTGAAATTGATCATCTCGTTCCCGACCGTGTTTGGGCAGAAACAGCTAAAGCGCTTAGCGAACAATCACCTTCCGCATACTTTCAAGCCTTGCGTGATTGTGGCGCCTTAGCGCGAATTTTTCCAGAAATTGACGCCTTATTTGGCGTACCGCAAACTGCCGTCTATCACCCTGAAATCGATACCGGCATACATACTCTAATGGTTTTAGATCAGGCCGTTTTATTAAGTGATAAAACCACGGTTCGTTTTGCCGCCTTAATGCACGACCTAGGAAAAGCACTCACTCCTGCAGCTAATTGGCCTAGCCATCATGGTCATGAAACATTAGGCTTAAGTGCATTAACTGCACTCTGTACTCGGCTGCGTGTACCCAATAATTATCAGAAACTAGCGCAGCAAGTCATGCAATACCATACTCACTGCCATCGCGCCTTTGAATTAAAAGCATCAACACTCTGCGCAACACTAGCCAGCCTGAATGCCTTTAAAGCAGACAACCACCTCAACGATTTTTTACTCGCTTGTGAAGCTGATGCCAAGGGGCGCTTGGGTTTTGAAAACTCAGCTTACCCTCAAGCCAATTATATTTTAGCTGCGCAAAAAGCAGGGTCTGATATAGACAGCTCAACTGCTTTAAACGGAAATTTACAAGGCAAAGAAATCGGCATAGCAATTAATAGACTACGCACGGCTGAAATCAGTAAAATAAAAACCCAATACACTCAAAATTAAGACCATAGGATTTAATATGCCCTCTTTTGATATTGTTTCAGAATTAGATATGCACGAAGCACAAAATGCCCTTGACCAAGCCAACAAAGAAGTAGGCGCTCGCTTTGATTTTAAAGGCTCTAATGCAGAGTTTGAACTGAAAGATGACGCCATCGTGATGAAAGCCGCATCGATATTCCAGCTACAACAAATGCTGCCCATTTTATTTTCTAAAATGACTAAGCGCGGCATTGATATTAGTTGCCTAGAAACAGGCGACGCAAAAGAAGGCGTAAAAACTGCACAACAACCCATCTCACTGAAAGAAGGCATCGACAAGCCTTTAGCAAAGAAGATCGTTAAAGCTATTAAAGATAGCAAGATCAAAGTGCAAACAGCCATTGAAGGCGAAAAAATTCGGATAAACGGCAAAAAAAGAGATGACCTACAAGCCGCTATGCAATTATTACGCAAACAAGATTTAGAGCAGCCGCTACAGTTTAATAATTTTAGAGACTAAGATATTCTGCACCTCCCTTAGCCCAAGTAGAGGTGTATATTACTTACGAACCCTCATTTTTTCATAAAGAAAATAAACAACGAGAACAAAAGACAACCACATCGCGACCATAGGCCCAATCACGCCATCATAAGGGCTAACTAAATAAGTTAAATCTGAATGGGGGTTAACATTCATCAAGTGATGCGCCATTTTAATCTGCCACACCCATGCCGCATGGCAACCTATACACCAAGCCAGACTCAATTGCAGGCGTGCACGCATAACCGCCAAAAAAACACCCACCATCAATAAAGCCCACAAAGCACCTAAATGCTCTGGTTTTAATAAATTTTGAAAAGCCTCTATTGCAAGATAAACACCATCACTCAATCGTGCATCTTCAACAGAGATAGAGGTGCGTGCTTTAATGAAATGCAATATGGCATAATAAAAAGAGCTAATAAATATCGTCGCCGCGACGCCTATACGCTTTACGTATGCCGAGATTAAAATCCCTCGAAACATCGGCTCCTCTAAGAGAGAAATCAGCAAGGCCAACAAAAAGGCCACCAATAATTTAACCAACACTTTTTCTAACGTCCAGACCCTAGTTTCATCAAAAATCGTAATATCTAAAGCATAACTTAATAATAAAACAGGCAGCAAAGTACACAAGCCCAAGATAATGCCACCTGACATTTGCTTAAGAAACCGCTTAAATGACACAAACCCCAGTTGCTTTGCGCTAATATTCAAATAACGCATAGTTGGATAAATACTCAATATTAATAGCGCTTGAGTCACCCTACTAATAACCCGATGTAACTCTGCCGCACCATTAATAAGTATAAAAACACCATAACCAATGACACAAGCAATGCAGGTATAGATCAACAGCATGCCAAAAGGCACTAAGCTAATACCAGTTTTTTTAAGCATCACCAACTCCTAAATCACCCCATAAAACCTGAACTGCGGTTAAAGCTGACAACGCCGCCGTTTCTGTACGTAATACCCTTGGCCCTAATCGCACCGGAATAAAACCTGCTTGCTTCGCTATTTCTCGTTCTTGCTCAGAAAACCCACCTTCAGGCCCCGCCAATAAAGTCACTGTATTATCTTCCGGCTTTAAATCTTGCAACACGTGCGTAGCAAAAGGATCCAAAAAAACTTTAAGCCCAGATTGCTGCTCCACCCAGTTAGCTAAAGACTCAACAGCTTCAATAGCTGGCATAACTGTTCGCCCACTTTGCTCGCTTGCATGCTGTGAAATCTTCTGCCAATGACGAATTTTATTGCTTTCTTTGTCGCCTTTTAGCTGCACTACGCAATGATCCGTGATTAACGGTACAACCTGTGCAACACCTAACTCCACTGACTTCTGCACTGCAAAATCCATGCGTTCACCACGCGATATACCTAAACCTAACACCACTTGCAAAGACGACTCAACATCACGTTCAACAAAATTTAGTACTTTCACTAAAACTTGTTTACGTGACACTTCGACGATTTCGGCTTGATATTCACCGCCCTGCCCATTAAACAACACAACTAAATACTCTTTTTTTAGTCGTAAAACAGTACGCACATAATGCGCGCAGCCTTCATCTAATGCTATCGTTTCCTGCACAGCCAAAAGCATGCCTACATATAGTCTTGATACTCTCATTTACTCTCCCGCACCAACAAAAAAGGCAGACAAAACATAAGCTGCCTTGCCTGCCTTTATAATCCACTCAAAACGCTTTTAGAATTTTAAATTATTCCAAACCGCCAAAGTGGGTTTTGCTTGATTCATGGTATAAAAATGCAGTCCTGGCGCGCCATTATCTAGCAATTCTTGGCATAACTTAGAAACCACTTCTTCACCAAAAGCAATAATCGAATCTCGATCATCACCAAAGCCTTCCAATGTTTTACGCATCCAGCGTGGAATATCAGCACCACACATATCAGAAAAACGGAATAATTGAGAATAGTTAGTAATTGGCATAATGCCTGGCACGATAGGAATATCAATACCGCTTTTCTCACATTTATCTAAAAAGTAGAAATAAGCCTCAGCATTATAGAAGTACTGGGTAATAACTGCGTTAGCTCCAGCATCCACTTTACGCTTAAAATTATCAAAATCGTCCTGCGCACTACTTGCCTGCGGATGCACTTCAGGGTAGCCAGCAACATGAACCTGAAAATGATCGCCCGTTTCTTTACGGATAAATTCAACTAATTCATTTGCATAACGAAACTCACCAGCAGACATCATTCCCGATGGCAAATCACCGCGCAAAGCGACAATTTTAGAAACGCCATGCTCGCGGTAATTTTGTAGAATTTCTAGAATATTTTCTTTCGTCGAAGCGACACAAGATAAATGCGGCGCGGCAGAAACGCCATTTTTCTGAATCTTAACCACCGTATCGTAGGTGTTATCGCGCGTTGAACCACCCGCACCAAACGTAACCGAGAAAAAGTCAGGATTTAACTGGGCCAATTCTTGGTGAACTTTCTCTAAGTTTTTCGCCCCTTCTACCGTCTTGGGCGGATAAAATTCAAAACTAAATAAGTCTGCTTTGTTTTCTTTGGTCATAATATTTTCAGCATCAGAGGAATAATAAAAAGCAAAAAGGGCTTATAGACACAACATAAATATGTGCAGCTAAAGCCCTTTTCACAGCAAACCCGTTAGCGAAGTCGCTTAGTAACGGTAATGATCCGCTTTGTATGGACCTTCAACTGGCACACTAATGTATTTAGCTTGCTCAGCTGTTAGTTGTGTTAATTGCACACCTAACTGCGCCAAATGTGAACGAGCCACTTTTTCATCTAATTTCTTAGGCAAGATATACACTTTATTTTCATAATCAGCCGCACTTTCCCATAATTCCATTTGCGCTAGCACTTGGTTACAGAAAGAGTTAGACATTACAAAGCTAGGATGCCCTGTTCCACAACCTAAGTTTACTAAACGACCTTCCGCCAAGATAATCAGTTTTTTACCATCAGGAAAAATAACATGATCCACTTGTGGCTTAATATTATCCCAAGTGTATTGACGTAAAGCTGCAATTTCGATTTCTGAATCAAAGTGACCAATATTACATACGATAGCGTTATTACGCATTGCTTTCATATGGTCATGATTGATAATGTGATAGTTACCTGTTGCCGTCACAAAGATATTCCCTTGTGGAGCAGCCTCTTCCATAGTGACAACACGAAAACCTTCCATTGATGCTTGCAGCGCACAAATTGGATCAATTTCTGTGACCCAAACTGTAGCACCTAAGCCACGTAGCGATTGCGCACAACCTTTACCTACATCACCATAACCACAAACAACCGCGATTTTACCTGCGATCATTACGTCAGTTGCACGCTTAATACCATCGACTAAAGACTCACGACAGCCGTAAAGGTTATCGAATTTTGATTTAGTGACAGAATCATTAACGTTAAATGCTGGTACTTTCAAAGTTCCAGCTGTAACCATCTCGTATAAACGCAATACACCCGTTGTAGTTTCTTCAGAAAGGCCTTTTACATCCGCCATCAATTCTGGGTATTTTTCATGCATTAGCACAGTTAAATCACCACCATCATCCAAAATCATATTTGGACGCCAGCCGTTAGGGCCGACAATAGTTTGCTCAATACACCACTCTGCTTCTTCTTCCGTTTCGCCTTTCCAAGCAAAAACAGGAATACCCGCTGCCGCCATTGCTGCCGCCGCTTGATCTTGTGTAGAAAAAATATTACATGAAGACCAACGTACTTCAGCACCCAAAGCTGTTAAAGTTTCAATTAAAACAGCCGTTTGAATCGTCATATGCAAACAACCCGCAATACGCGCACCTTTTAAAGGCTGTGCGGCACCGAATTCTTCACGTAAAGCCATTAAACCTGGCATTTCAGTTTCGGCAATTAATGTTTCTTTACGACCCCATTCGGCCAAAGACATATCTGCAACTTTATAATCTTGTTCGCTCATTTTATTGTCCCGTATATTTAATTTGTTAAAGGCCAGCTGCGCTTTTTAAAGCATCAACTTTATCAGTTTTTTCCCAGCTAAAGGTGTCTTCCGTACGACCAAAGTGACCGTAAGCGGCAGTCGGTAAATAGATAGGTTTTAATAAATCGAGCATGGCAATTAAGCCTTTTGGTCTCAAATCAAACACATCTCTAATGATTTGCACTAAACGGTCTTCACTAATTTTTCCTGTACCAAAGGTTTCTACACTGATAGAAGTTGGCTCAGCAACACCAATCGCATAAGATACTTGAATTTCACAACGCTCAGCCAGCTCTGCAGCAACAATATTCTTAGCTACATAACGACACATATACGCCGCGGAACGATCTACTTTTGAAGGATCTTTACCAGAAAAAGCACCACCGCCGTGTCTAGCCATACCGCCGTATGTATCAACAATTATTTTACGTCCTGTTAGGCCACAATCACCAACAGGGCCACCAATAATAAACTGACCTGTTGGGTTAATAAAATATTGAGTGCCCGCATGCAACCATTCTTTAGGTAACGTCGGCAGGATAATTTCATCCATCACCGCCTCTTCCAGCTGCTTACCACCCATTTCAGGAGAATGCTGCGTAGATAAAACGACAGCATCAATGGCAACCGGCTTGTTATTTTCATAGCGGAAAGTAATCTGACTTTTCGCATCAGGACGCAACCAAGGTAAAGTACCATTTTTACGTACTTCTGCTTGACGCTTCATTAACAGGTGCGAATAAGTAATCGGAGCTGGCATTAACACATCCGTTTCATTGCTCGCATAACCGAACATTAAACCCTGATCACCTGCGCCCTGCTCATGATCTTCGCT
This sequence comes from uncultured Gammaproteobacteria bacterium, assembly GCA_965365945.1. GTDB lineage: Bacteria > Pseudomonadota > Gammaproteobacteria > Methylococcales > Methylomonadaceae > Methyloprofundus. The sequence goes on along the minus strand of CBDUDP010000007.1, from coordinate 53,437 downwards.
ATCGTCCACACCTTGAGCAATATCAGCCGATTGCTTACCAATCGCATTTAATACCGCACAACTTGCCGCATCAAAACCTATCTCCGAACTGTTATAGCCTATATCATGAACAACTTTTCTAACGACCTCTTCTGTATCAACCCAAGCATCAGTAGTAATTTCACCGGCAATAATCACCATGCCAGTTTTAACTAAAGTCTCGCAAGCAACTCTGGACTTAGGATCTTGTGCTAGTAGCGCATCTAAAATAGCATCAGAAATCTGATCGGCAACCTTATCCGGATGCCCTTCTGAAACGGATTCAGAGGTAAAAATATAGTTATTGCTCATAAATATGGTCCTTTTTTATACAAGGGATAGATATAAAGACTGAAAACAGCTAGAGCTTGAATTTCAGATAAAAAAAAAGGCTGCATCAGCAACCTTTAATATATGGTGGGCCCTCCCAGACTCGAACTGGGGACCTGCCGATTATGAGTCGGATGCTCTAACCAACTGAGCTAAGGGCCCTAAAACTATCTACAAAGACTTACTTCGCTCCTACTCTGCATCCAAAAAGCATTTAAGCTGGTCAGACCGAGATGGGTGCCGCAATTTACGTAATGCCTTTGCTTCAATTTGACGGATACGTTCGCGCGTCACATCAAACTGTTTTCCAACTTCTTCTAGGGTATGGTCAGTATTCATATTAATACCAAAACGCATACGTAAGACTTTCGATTCTCTTGCCGTCAATCCCGCCAACACACTTTGTGTCGACTCTTTCAGACCGGCAATTGTAGCAGAGTCTACAGGAGAAAGCATCTTTGAATCTTCAATAAAATCACCTAAATGCGAATCTTCATCGTCACCTATCGGCGTCTCCATAGAAATCGGCTCTTTGGCAATCTTAAGAACTTTACGCACCTTATCTTCTGGCATCTCCATATGCACAGCTAATTCTTCAGGTGTTGCTTCGCGGCCTTTTTCTTGCATAATTTGGCGTGAAATACGATTCAACTTATTAATCGTCTCAATCATATGCACAGGAATACGAATTGTTCTCGCCTGATCAGCAATAGATCGCGTAATCGCTTGGCGTATCCACCATGTCGCATAAGTCGAAAACTTATAGCCTCGACGATACTCAAACTTATCAACTGCTTTCATTAAGCCGATATTGCCTTCCTGAATTAAATCCAAGAACTGCAGTCCGCGATTAGTGTATTTCTTTGCAATCGAAATAACCAGCCGCAAATTAGCCTCGATCATATCTTTTTTCGCGCGCCTTGACTTCGCCTCTCCGATCGACACACGACGACTAATATCTTTTATTTCAACAATAGCCAAACCATGCGCTTCTTCCATCGCACTAAATTGAGCCTGAGCTCTTTTAATTTCCTTTTTATTAGCCGCCAGCACTGCCGCAACAGCCTCGTCCTTATCCGCATACTCGGACAACCACGTTAAATCAGCTTCATTAGCAATAAATCTATCAATAAATTCTTTACGATTTATTTTTGCCTGCTTAACGCAAATGCCTAAAACGATTCTTTCTTGCTCACGAATATTCTGCGTAACTACACCCAGTAACGCGACTTTCTTTTTAAAATATTGCGGGGTCCACTTTACCTCAAGAAAACGCACAGACAACCCATCCATTGCCTTCTCTGTTTTTTCATGCTTGTAGCCATTTTTTTTCACTGAAGCATTAACCAGCTTATAAGCTACCCTAATTTCCTCAATTTTCGCTTCGGCCTCTTCATAGGTAATGCCTGTAGGCTCAACTACCTCATCATCATCGTCATCATCGTCATCAGATCCTGCGACAACCGCGACTTTCGAATCATCATAGTCAGGCTCGTTAAGATCGATAAAATCGATAAGGATATCTGTCAAGCGCAAACCGCCCTCTTCACCGACTGTCGCAAAATCTGCAAACAAAGATTCAACAACCAAACCAGACCGAGCAATTGCACGCACAATTTGACGCTGCCCTTCTTCGATTCGGCGTGCAATTTTTAATTCTTCAGGCCGCGTCAATAGCCCAACCGAACCCATTTCACGCATATACATTCTGACTGGATCAGTAGTACGACCAAATTCACTATCGACCGATGCAAGTGCGGCAACCTCTTCTGCATCATCATCATCAGCAGTCACCTCATCATTAGAAAGATCCTCATTATCTTCTGGCGCACTTTCATGAACCTTGATACCAAGGTCATTAATCATGCCGATAATATCTTCAATTTGCTCAGGATCGACAATATCATTTGGCAAGTGGTCATTGACCTCCGCATAAGTTAAATAACCTTGCGACTTACCTTTTGCAATTAATTGCTTAAGCTGGGACTGCTGCTGTTCTTGATTCATTATTTACCTTAAAGACACTACATCAAAAATTTCTGATATAGAAAAATTGCTTTACTTACGGTTCGCCAACATACTTAACAATTCCTTTCGTTCATGCTCGCTCAAACCACTCGCCCTTTCCTTTGCAATTAATTGGTCAAGGCGACTCTCCTGGCCCTGATTAATTAACCTGTCAATTGCTCCTGAAAACTCCTCTTTTAACTCATCTCCAGAGATAAAAAAGTCATGATTCATCATTACACCTATATAACCTTCTTCCTCTTTCCCCCTAAAATACTCCAGCAAGCTAGGTAAATTAATATTAGGGTTCTCAACAATAATTTCAACTATTGTTTTCAATAAGCTTATGCCTGGAAAACCCAAACCTTGCCAATTTATATTTTTTTCTTCGAGCACACCAATTAAGCTAGGGTTCTGCAACAATAAAGAGATTGCTATCCTTACTGGTGACAACTTTACATCTGCTTGATTTTGCTTATGCCTTAGTGACTTAAGCGTAGTCGGCTTTTCAAAAAAGTCCAACTGGTCTACCTTAGATAGCTCTTTTAACTTTTCAAGCATTAGATCTTGAAAAACACCGCTCGGTATCTTTTCCAAATATCCTTTTGCCTTGCTCGCTAAACTTGCACGACCTTCCAAATCATTAAGATTTAAACCTTGATTTAGCCGATCAAAAAAGAAAGCTGATAGGCTAGTTGCTGATGCTATGCGTTGCTCAAAAGCAGCAAGCCCCTCCTGCCTAACCAACACATCAGGGTCATCCCCCGCTGGCAACTGCATGATCTTTACTTGCCGTCCATCTTTGAGACTAGGCAAAGCAGCTTCAACAGCCCGCCAAGAGGCAGCCCTTCCCGCCTTATCACCATCAAAGCACAAGACAATCTCTGAACTAAATCGAAACAGTAGCTCCAAATGCTCTTTAGAAGTTGCCGTGCCTAAGGTTGCTACAGCATAGCCCAAATCAAACTGAGACAATGCAATTACATCCATATACCCCTCAACAACAAGAATTCGTTCAGGCTTGGCATTTTTGGCCAATAACTCATACAGCCCATAAACCTCTCGGCCTTTATGAAATACAGCTGTCTCAGGAGAGTTCAAGTATTTGGGCAAGGAGTCATCTAAAACTCGCCCACCAAAACCCAGCACCCTACCACGACGATCACGAATAGGAAAAATAACTCGATCACGAAAACGGTCATAAACTGAACCATTATCCTTAGTGACCACCAAGCCTGCCTCAATCAACTGCTGCGGCTTAAAACGCTTACTTAGAGCATCCCAGCCTGCAGGCGCATAACCTAACTGAAACTCACGTGCCACTTCACCACTTAAGCCGCGCGATTTAAAATAATCGACGGCAACTTTAGCACTTACATTATCGCGTAATTGATCTATATAGAAGCCCGTCACCTGCTCGAGCACCTGCAAAATCTCTGCAGTATTATTCTTTTTTACTGGACCTAAACTAGCTTCTCTTGGTACTTCTACACCAACAAAATCAGCTAAATCCTCTACCGCTTCAACAAAGTTAAGATGACTATAATCCATCAAAAAACTAATAGCATTGCCACCCGCACCACAACCGAAGCAATGATACAGCTGCTTATTGCGAGTTACGGCAAAGCTAGGCGTTTTTTCAGTATGAAAAGGGCAGCGCGCTACATAGCTGCTTCCCGTTTTTTTTAATGGAACATAACTATCAACAAGATCAACAATATCAACCCTGACCAATAAATCATCAATAAATGATCGTGGGATCTTACTTGCCATAATCAGCTAAAAATCAAATACCTAGTGCTGCCTTTATTTTTACACCGACTACAGACATATCTGCTCGACCCAGCATAGCTGGCTTTAATAAAGCCATCACCTTACCCATATCCTTAATTGAGCTTGCCGAACAGTCTGCAATAGCTGCTTTAACCATTTCCACAATCTCATCTTCAGTCAACGCTTGAGGCAAAAAGTCTTGAATGACGACTATCTCAGACTCTTCAACTTCAGCCAAGTCCTCACGACCTGCATCGCGGTATTGCCTTATCGACTCTCTGCGTTGCTTAAGCATTTTATCTAGTGTCGCAATAACCTGCCCATCATCCAAAACAATACGCTGATCAACTTCTATCTGCTTAATCGCAGCCATGATTAACCGAATAGTCCCTAAGCGAGATTTTTCTTTGTTTCTCATTGCCTGCTTCATTTCGTCTTTAAGACGACTTTGCATAGTAGTCATAGCTTACAGTTGAGGGCGACCACGACGTAAGTTTTTCAACGCATAACGCTCACGAGATAATTTTTTAAGGTGACGCTTTACCGCTGCTGCTGCTTTGCGCTTACGCTCTGCCGTTGGCTTTTCATAAAACTCACGACGACGTACTTCCGACAAAACACCCGCTTTTTCACAAGAACGCTTAAAGCGGCGCAGAGCGATATCAAATGGTTCGTTTTCTTTAATTTTAATTGCAGGCATAAATTTTTCCAGTTTGCTAAAATTCAGTTCTTGAATTCTAAAGGGTTTAAGATTTATTGGGCCAGCCAAAACAAATATATGTCAGCCAGCGAAACCCTCGATTATAGCAGCAATTTTTTTAAAATCAAACCAATGCACATTTTAGGTATAGAGACATCTTGCGATGAAACTGGCGTTGCCATTTATCATAGCGAAAAAGGGCTAATTCATCACTGCTTATATAGCCAAATAGCCATGCATAACCTGTATGGCGGAATCGTTCCCGAGCTCGCTTCGCGCGATCATATTCGCAAACTTATTCCACTGATCGACGAATGCCTAAAGCGCAGCCAGCTAACTAAAGCAGATATAGGTGGCATTGCCTATACTGCCGGCCCTGGCTTAGTCGGCGCGCTATTAGTAGGCGCGGCAACAGCAAAGAGCCTAGCTTGGACATGGGGCATTCCAGCCATTGCGGTACATCATATGGAAGGCCATTTATTAGCCCCCATGCTAGAAGATAACCCGCCGGAATTTCCCTTTATCGCACTACTTATTTCAGGCGGGCACACCTTACTAGTCAAAGTTGCCGACATTGGTCAGTATGAATTACTTGGCGAATCACTAGATGATGCTGCGGGCGAAGCCTTTGACAAAGCAGCAAAAATGCTAGGACTTGCCTATCCCGGCGGCCCTTTATTAGCAAAAATGGCAGAGCAAGGCAACCCTGATCGCTTTAAATTCCCACGCCCAATGACCGATCGCCCGGGCTTGGATTTTAGCTTTAGCGGACTTAAAACCTTCACCATGAACACCCTAAACAACACAGAAAAAACAGATCAAGATAAAGCCGATGTTGCTCTTGCCTTCCAAAAGGCTACCGCAGAAACCCTCGCCATAAAGTGCAAACGAGCGCTAAAACAAACTGGACTGAAACGCCTAGTTGTTGCTGGCGGTGTCAGCGCCAACACACACATCCGCCAAACATTAACTAGCATGACTAACAAAGAAAGAGCAGAAATCTTTTTTCCCAGACCCGAATTCTGTACCGATAACGGCGCAATGATTGCCTACGCAGGTAGTCAACACTTAAAAGCACAGCAATCTGAATCTCTAGCTATTCAAGCAAAACCTCGCTGGCCTATCAACGAACTCTACAAGGCATAAGACTACTTTTCCTCACCCGCCAAAAGTCGCTGAATATTTCCTTTATGACGCCAAATCAAAATCACTGAAATAAGCACAGCCACATAAATGAGTGGCTGCATACCCATAATAAAATAGACGTAAATAGGCGCCAATACCGAAGCAACAAGAGCAGATAAGGAGGAAATTTTGGACAACTTATAAACCACATACCAAGTTATCGCGACCGCAACACCAAGCATCCAGTGAGCGCCCAAAAACACGCCAAATGAAGTTGCCACCCCCTTCCCCCCCTTGAAGCCAAAGAAAACCGGATATAAATGCCCGATAAAAGCAGCAAAAACCACAGCAGATAAAATTAACGGCTCCACATTGAGCGCTTGCGCAAGCAAAACCGGAACCAAGCCCTTTAACATATCGCCTAACAACGTAATTCCCGCTGCTTTCTTTCCGCCAATACGCATCACATTAGTAGCTCCCGGATTTCCAGAGCCTTGACCTCGCGGATCAGGCAACCCCATCACCCGACACACAAGAATCGCACTAGAAATAGAGCCCAATAAATATGCAGCCGGGACTAACAACCATTCAACCATTTTTTTATCCTATTTTTTAAAAATATAAGCTCATTACTTGTATGACAGAGATATTTCCCTGATACTTACCTGAATCTGTAATTATTATAATAACTGGAGCGTTAATGGACATTATTTTTTTAGGCGGCTTACAAATCGAGACAATTATCGGCATTTATGATTGGGAACGAGAAACCAAACAAACCGTTATCTTAGATATCGAAATGGCGCACGACATAAAAAAAGCCGCTGCAACAGATGACATAGAAGATACGCTCGATTATAAAGCCGTTTCACAACAAGTTATTAGCTTTGTCGAACAAAGTGAATTTTTCCTAGTGGAAAAACTTGCCGAAGAAATTAACCGTCTAATCCGCGAAGAATTTAATGTACCTTGGGTCAAACTAACACTCAACAAAAAAGGCGCTATCAGTGGCGCAAGCGACGTTGGCATTATCATTGAGCGCGGAACAAAATAAACATGCCTCTTTGCTTCATCAGCATAGGCAGCAATATCAACCGAGAGCACAATATCAACTCAGCTCTCGGTGCATTGCAGCAGCAATTTGGCCAATTCCAACACTCCAGCATATATGAATCCACTGCCGTTGGCTTTGCTGGTGATGCTTTTTATAATCTAGTCAGCGCCTTTAATTGCAACCAAGAAGCAAACCAAATTGCCTCACAGCTCAAGCAAATAGAAGCGGATCACGGACGCATACGCAGCAAAGAGAAATTTTCATCGCGCACCCTAGACTTAGATTTACTTTTATATGACCAACAGATTATTAACACTGAAAATCTAAAACTCCCGCATCATGATATTTTAAATTACGCTTTCGTGCTCGAACCTCTAGCCGAAATCGCACCAAATCACCAACACCCGATAAACAAACTAAGTTACGCACAACTTTGGCAAGACTTTGACAAAAGCAAACATCAACAACGACGAATAAAACAGCCCCTAAGTAAATAAGGTACGCCCTCCATCTACGGCTATCACCTGCCCCGTCACATAATTTGCATCGTTAATTAAAAAAGCAATTGCCCGAGCAATATCTTCGGGAGAACCCACCCGCTGCAATGCAACTTTAGCCTCTATTTCCTGTTTCTGCTCCTCACTCATCTCGCCTTGCTCAGGCCATAAAATCGCACCTGGCGCCACCGCATTAACTCTTATTTCTGGAGCCAACTCTTTAGCAAGAATCTTAGTTAAAGCGACCAAGCCCGCCTTAGCTATACTATAAACTGAAAAGCCCGGCAATCCCCGTTCAGCATGAATATCAACTATATTAACCACGCAGCCATTTTTTTTCTTCAATGCTGGAGCCAACGCCTGCACCAAAAAATAAGGCGCCTTTAAATTACTCGCCAACAACTCGTCCCACTGCTCTTCGCTTACCGACCCAAATTCTGTCGCATAAAAAGCAGAAGCATTATTAATAAGCACATCAGCACCGCTCCAAGCATGGCTAGCCACATCCGCCAGAACCTTTAAAGACTCAGAATCAATCAAATCCGCCTGCACTAAACGCACAGAATCAGCTCTTTGCTCATTTAACTCAGTAGCCAAATCCTTAGCCTCCAATCCGGACGAGCGATAATGCAGCAAAACATTATGTCCTTGCGCATGAAAATAACGCACACACTTTGCTCCAACTCGCCTTGCTCCACCTGTGATCAAAATATTTTTACGCACTTACTCTATTCCTGTTCAAATCCAATTAAGGAGTGCACATTAAATAAAACCTGAGACTTTAGGTTATGAAGCACTGCCAGTCCTCGAAGGACTGGCAGTGCTTTCGGATATTATTGAACTTTGATTCCTAAGCGAACAGCATAGCTTAATCAAATAAATCCACCTGCTGATAATATAAGCTCCGTTTTTCTAATGATGACAAGGTAACACCTAACAAACGCACTTTAGTTTGCCCTATGCCCTCACTTTTCAATAATTGTTGAAACACGGGAAGCATTATCATCTGCTTTTTAATTGGCTTATTAAAGCTTAAGCTACGCGTAATCTGCTGAAAATCATGATATTTAATCTTCACTGTTAGCGTATGCGCATACAAGGCCTTAGCAAAAACTTTATCTAAGGCTTTATCCATCAATTCTATTAACTGCTGATATATTTCAGGGCTATCTTCAAGGTCATGCGCATAAGTAACTTCAACACCTATCGATTTACTTTCTCCACGCACCCTTACAGGCCGCTCATCAATTCCTTGCGCTATGTGATAAAAAAACACTGCCGACTTTCCAAAATGTCGCTGCAGTTCAGGTAAAGAAAAGCGCAATAAATCCGCGCCCTTATGAATACCTAAAGCATGCATTTTCTTCTCAGTGGCTTTACCTACTCCATGAAACCTACCAATTGGCAATTGAGCAATAAAATCAACGCCTTGTTTTGGCGTTATCAAACACTGACCATTAGGCTTGTTTATATCAGAAGCTAATTTTGCCAAAAATTTATTGTATGATATACCAGCAGAAGCAACTAAACCGGTTTCATCTAAAATCTGCCGCCTGATTTGTTCCGCTAAACGCGACGCTGAACCTTGACACAGAAAGCTATCAGTCACATCTAAATAGGCCTCATCCAAGGACAACGGCTCAACCTGCGAAGTATATTGATAAAAGATACGCTGTATCTGCTGCGAAGCTTCTTTGTACTGCGCGAAGCGCGGCTTAATAAAAATTGCATGAGGACAGAGCCGAAAAGCTCTGGAAGAAGGCATAGCCGAATGAATACCATACTTTCTGGCTTCATAACTACAGGTTGCAACAACACCTCGACCATCTGGCGGACCACCAACAATGATCGGTTTATTTTGATAGCTAGGGTTATCTCGCTGCTCTACCGCTGCGAAAAAAGCATCCATATCAACGTGAATGATTTTACGCGGCGATGTCGACATAGCATTATTTTTTAGGAACTAAATCCTTCTGTGCAGTAATTTCTTCTGTTAAACCCCAATCCGAAAAAGGAAAAGGAATTTCATCAGTATTAAAAGTAAGAAACAATAAAATATGGTAAGTATAAGCCGCTAATTTTTGACCAAAACTTAAAATATTCTGATTAGCATTCCCCGTCAACAAGGCAGAAGCTATTTGCAATAACACAACCACCCATAACAAAGTACGCACCACGCCAATAATAATGGCAAAAATAAGGATAAATGCAATACGCTTCCAAGTACCCACTTGCTTAAGATTGTTATTTAATTCCTCATCCATTAGCTATTAACCTCTGTTCATCACATCACGTAAATCAAGCGCTGCCGCATTTGCGCGTGATACATAACTAGCCATTGCTAAAGAGTAGTTGGCAAAAATACCGTAACCATTACCATTAAGAATGACAGGACTAGTAATTGGAGCTAAGGCATTCTCCATTTCGTGAATCATAATATTCACCGTTTCCATAGCTCTTTTATCTTCTAAAATTAACCTAAAATCATGCTTAATAGCTTTCAAGATGTGCAATAACGCCCAACAAGAACCTCGCGCCTGCCAGAAAACATTATCCAGCATCAACCAGCTAGTCTGAGAAATAGCAGCTGATTTTTCTAATTTAATATCGTAGGCTTCATAACGATCAGTACTCGCACTTAATTGCGTCGAAAGCCCTCCTAAGCGCTTGATAATAATTTCAACATACTGCCATAAGTTATCTGCTCGAGAGTAAAAGTGACCTGGATTTTTATTATTAGTATCTGCTAAACGCACCATATACTTATGTAGCGAATCAACTCCTTTCTGGTACTCAGATTCAGAAGAAGGTAAAGCCCATGAATTATGCTCATAATAGAAATAAGGCTCAGCATTAGCTAAATCAGGATCCTCTGCAGACTGAGACTGTGAACGCGCCAAATGATTTCGTAACGCAGAGGTTGCATCACGTAACATCACCAAAACCCCATACTCCCAGCTGGTAATATTATCTAAATAAACCCCAGGAACACCTACATCATTAGTAATATAGCCGCCCGGCTTATACAACAAGGTATCTGCAATATGAGCTAACGTATTAGCATACACATAGCCTACCGGCAAGTCTTCAATATCATCTTCTTGCTGGCGAATTTTTGCTTCTTCGACCACATCAAAAGAATCAGGCTCAATACTCCAGTAGCCACCTAGCGCAATCACAACTATTACCGCAATTGCCCCTATGATCCCTAGAAACCATGTCAATCCCTTTGTTTCTGCTTCCTGCGAAAAGTCGCTTGCTGCCATTTTATAACCCTATTCAATTAAATAACCATACACTTCTAAATCCACACTAATGCGTTTTGCGAAGTACAATCTATTACATTCCCGCTAATAAATTTTATTTATAGTAACATTTTTTCTTGATAAAGCAGATCATTAGCTAGTTTTTTTTGCCCGCGGATGCGCTTGATCATAAACTTCAGCTAAATGCTGAAAGTCTAAGTGCGTATAAATCTGCGTAGTACTAATATTTTCATGACCTAACAACTCTTGAACTCCCCTCAAATCCTGACTTGCTTCCAATAAATGGCTAGCAAAGGAATGACGTAACATATGTGGATGCACTGATTCAGCCACTCCTTTTTTGATGCACCACTGCTTTAAGCGTAACTGAATACTACGATTACCTAAGCGCTTACCCTTGGCGCTGGTAAACACCGCATTATCTTGCATCTCTATTGCAGGCGGTCGGACTTTCAGCCATGCTTGCAGCGCACTAATAGCTTTGGCACCTACGGGCAAAAGCCGAGACTTCCCACCCTTGCCTTTGACTACTTTTAATTGCTTATCATGCAAATCTATATCTTCCACGTTAAGCTCATGCAGTTCACTCAAACGCAAACCAGAAGAATAAAACAGTTCAAACATCGCGACATCACGTACCTCTAAAATGGAATTTGCATCGGCATCCAATAAAGCACTCACCTGATCAACATCTAAGGTTTTGGGTAATTTTCGCGCTTGTTTCGGTGCCTTTACATGCAGTGCTGGGTTAATATCAGCCTGCCCGGTCTTCATTAAAAACAAGTAAAAACTCCTACTCGCCGAAAGCTCGCGCTGCAAGCTCGTACTACTTAAACCTAATCGATGCCGTTCTGCGATATGCTTAAGCACATCCGTCGAACTTAAATCAGCCCAACAATCAACATTATGCTGCTCACAATAAGCCACTAAACGCTGCAAATCCCTTTGATAGCTTTTCACCGTATGCTCAGAAGCACGCTTTTCAATTTTTAGCTGCTGTAAAAAATCTAATAACTGCTGCTGCGCAAGGGCTTGCATAGTTAAGCCGTCTTTAATAATGAAGCAAAACGTGTTCCTATGATTTCACTCATCTGAGTTAAAAATAAATGCCCCATACTATAATGAAACCGGCTGTCGTCTCGGCTACCAATAGCCAGCAAGCCCTCTATTTCTGTAAATGACATGGGTATAATCGCGCAAGATTGAACATCTAAAGCATTATCGCCAAAGAGAAATTGAGCTTGCGCTAAAGTGGGCTTGCCACAACTAGCTTGATTACTGCCCAGCTCTTTAACAAAATGTGTCAATTCCTCACAATCAGGCGCAACAAATAAATCAGCTAATGCAGAGTCATGTTCTCCAGCAGAAATTATTCTTACCGAGAAAAAATCCGTTAAAAAACATTCTGCTAAAACTACATTTAGGTTTTCGATGGCTGCATCCAAAGTATCTACTTCAATAACAGCCAACGTTAACTCGTGCATTTGATTAGCAGAATGATCATTATCACGCGCTATTTCAATCAAGCCATTTAACTGCACTTCCATATCATGATGCCGCTGCCGAAATAACTCTAACTGCTTAGAAATTAATGACACGGCATTCCCACTCGGATGTGGAACAGTAATATGTTCCAGCAACTCTAAATGCTCATTAAAAAATTCTGGGTGCTGCTTTAAGTACCCCTCTACAGCGTTTGAATCAATTTCACTCATATTTCTATCCGTCCCTCAAATACACTTACCGCTGGCCCCGTCATAAAAACAGGACTCTCTCGACCTTCCCAATGAATTTTAAGCGTGCCACCGGGCAACTCGACAACAACATCTTGATCTAATAATTTTTGCTCAATACCAATCACCACAGCAGCACAAGCACCACTACCACAAGCTAAAGTTTCCGCCGCTCCGCGCTCATAAACACGCAATTTGATATTTTTACGATCAATAACCTGCATAAAACCTATATTCGCTCTTTCAGGAAAAAAAGGATGACTTTCCAGCGCTTCACCGACATCACTAACTTGCGCAAGCTGCACATCACTAACCTTTAATACGGCATGTGGATTACCCATAGAAACTGCGCCAAAAGCCTTTTCTACTCCATTAACATCGACCGTATAAAATTTCTCTTCTTGCTCAGCACGTAATGGAATGATCGCTGGGTTATGGCGTGGAATACCCATATTAACCGTAATCAAGCCATCATCATCAAAGCTTAAGAGCAGCTGCCCTCCATGCGTATCAACCAGAATATTATCTTTATAAGACAGCTTTTTATCTCTAACAAAACGCGCAAAACAGCGCGCACCATTGCCACATTGCGCAACTTCGCTGCCATCCGCATTAAAAATTCGATACCGGAAATCTGCATCGGAATGCTTCGCGGCCAGTTCGACCAATAACAACTGATCACACCCGACACCAAAATGTCGTGTCGCAATAAATCGAATCTGCTCAGGCGTTAAAGAAATTTCCTGACGAATCGCATCAATAACAACAAAGTCATTACCTAGCCCATGCATTTTTGTAAATTCAACAATCATAATTAAGCCGTTGCTTTAAGGTAGTAAATGCTCGCCAAGCCATAATTGAGCAATTGTTTCACGCTCACGTATAAGGTACATATCTTGTTTATCGACCATTACTTCCGCCACTTTAGGGCGCGAATTATAATTAGAACTCATCGTAAAACCATAAGCCCCAGAAGAACGAATCGCCAATAAATCGCCTTGCGCTAAAGCTAGCGAACGATTTTTACCTAAGAAATCACCAGTTTCACAGACAGGGCCAACAATATCCCACTCTTTTTCTGCTTCGGCACTAGCTAATTGCACCGGAATAATTGCCTGCCATGAACTATATAAAGACGGACGCACTAAATCGTTCATCGCGGCATCAACAATGGCAAAATTCTTATGCTCAGTAGGCTTTAAATACTCTACTTTAGTCACTAAAACTCCGGCATTACCCGCGATTGCACGTCCTGGTTCAAGTAAAATCTCTAGATCATTTTTACCCAAACGCTGCAAAATAGCTGTCACATATTCAGCAGGTTCTGGTGGCGTTTCATCGTTATAACAAATACCTAAACCGCCCCCCAAATCTAAATGATGCAAAACAATACCTTCTGACTTTAAAGTCTCGACTATTTTTAATACACGCTCTAAAGCATCTAAAAAAGGCCGCGTTTCAGTCAACTGTGAGCCTATATGACAGTCAATACCGACAATCTGAATATTTTCCATGCTCGCTGCACGGCGATATTCTTCAATAGCAGAATCAATATCAATACCAAATTTATTTTCTTTTAAGCCGGTAGAAATATACGGATGTGTCTTTGCATCAACATCTGGATTCACACGAAATGAAACAGGCGCTTTAACTCCTAATTCGCCCGCAAGTTGATTAATTCTGTCCAACTCGCCCTTCACTTCGATATTAAAACAACGAATACCGACTTCTAAAGCGCGTTTAATTTCATCCTCCCGCTTACCAACGCCAGAAAAAACAATTTTCTTAGGATCACCTTGAGCCGCTAAAACACGCTCTAACTCACCCAAAGAAACAATATCAAACCCAGACCCTAATCTCGCCAAAGTATTTAATATTGCCAAATTAGAATTTGCTTTTACCGCGTAACAAATCAAATGCGCCTGCTCACCAAAAGCACCATCAAAAGCATGCCAATGGCGCTCTAATGTTGCTTTTGAATAGATATAGCAAGGTGAACCATGCTGCTCGACAATTTTACTAATCGCGACATCTTCAGCATACAGGGCATTGTCATGATAATTAAAATAATCCATTAAAGTGCGTCTCCGTGTTGAGTTTTAGTATCTTCTATCGGCATAAATAAAGGGCCCTGTTGACCGCAAGCAGTCAGCAAGCTAAATAGCAAAGCTGTTAATAATCTAAGAAATATCATATGTTATCAAGCATAAATAAGTGACGGCAGCCAAGTTGCCAATTCAGGAAAGTAAGCCAACACCCCAAGCAAGAACAACTGGATAAGTATAAACGGAAATACCCCTTTATAAATTTGTCCGGTTGTTACTTCTGAAGGCGCCACGCCACGCAAATAAAATAAAGCAAAACCAAAAGGTGGCGTTAAAAAAGAGGTTTGCAAATTTAAGGCAATCATTATACCCAGCCAGACAGGATCCAAGCCCATTGCTAATAAAACAGGACCGACGATAGGTACAATAACAAAGGTAATTTCAATAAAATCGAGTACAAAACCTAATAAAAACATCACCAGCATAACGATAAACAGGGCACCAAATTTCCCACCCGGTAAATCAGACAATAACTCAATAATGATTTCATCGCCTTCAAAGCCTCGAAATACCAAAGAAAACAAAGCAGCACCGATAAGAATCATAAATACCATGCTCGTAATCTGCGTGGTATTACGCGTGACATCTTGTAAAATTTCCTTGTTTAACTGACCGCTGATCAAAGCTAGAAAAAGCGCCCCTACCGCGCCAACAGAAGCCGCTTCAGTCGGTGTTGCCAAGCCACCAATAATCGAACCTAACACCGCCAAAATTAACATAAGCGGCGGCAAAAGGCTTTTTAATACCCGAAAATAAAAGCCCTGCTCATGGTTTCGAGTCTTTTCCGGCTTAGGCAAAGCATCAGGCCTTACCCACGCTGTCACAGCGATATAAATTAAGTACATGAGTACTAACAATAAACCTGGCACCAATGCCCCAGCGAATAAATCACCCACTGAAATGGTTTCCGGTGCAAACACCCCCATATCTAATTGCGCTTGCTGATAAGCTGTAGAAATTACATCTCCGAGCAAAACCAAAACAATCGAAGGCGGAATAATCTGACCTAGCGTTCCCGATGCACAAATAATGCCACAAGAAATAGACGGATCATAGCCACGCTTTAACATAGTCGGCAAAGACAATAAGCCCATAGTCACAACCGTTGCGCCAACAATCCCAGTACTAGCCGCCATCAGCATACCAACAATCGTCACGGCTAAGCCTAAACCACCATGCAAAGAACTAAATAATTCCGACATCGCTTCGAGCAAGGATTCGGCAATTTTAGCGCGTTCCAGCATTACTCCCATAAAGACAAATAAGGGCACGGCAATCAACGTTTCGTTATTCATAATACCGAACAACCGATTGGGTAATGCCGCTAAAAAGTCGGGATCAAAGGTATCCATTTGTAAACCCAGTAGCGCAAACAATAAAGCCGTTCCACTAAGCACGAAAGCAACCGGATAACCGGATAATAAAACCACAAACACAGCGAGAAACATCCATAAAGCCATATAACTATCCATGCTTAGCTCCTGCCGTGACAATAATATTCAGCTTAGAGATAAGTAGCGATACACCTTGCAAAACTAATAAACCAGACATCAATAATAAACAGCTTTTTAATAAATAAACCAAAGGCAATCCACCTGAATTACGCGAGCCTTCGGTAATAGCCCAAGAATCGGCGACATATTCCCAACTACTCCATAATATAAAACCTGCTACCGGCAACAAAAGCAATAACGTGCCAAAAAAATCGATCCATGCTTTAACAATCGGCGTACACCGCTGATAAACAATATCCACACGCACATGGCCATCATGCTTCAAGGTGTATGCAGCGCCCAACATAAACACTAAACTGTGCAAATAAATAATCGATTCTTGCAACGACACCCAGCTTAAATCAAACAAATAACGCAAAACAACTATACTAAAAGTAATTAGAACCATAGCGAGCGTCAGCCAAGAAACCAAACGTCCAACAGACTCATTAAGCACATCGATTGCATGCGCAGCTTGTTGCAAAAAAGAAAAAGGTGAGGCCATAATAAAGCTAAGAATCAAAGAATAGCGAAACGAAGCATTATAAACCGAATAGCCCATTATCTTAAAAGTTTCACCTCTAGCCTTAAGAACTTACACAACAGCTATACTCTCTATTTATCATTTGCGGAAACAGACTATGAAAAAATTTATCAATGAAATCGATACCCTTTACTCAGAAAGCCTAGAAGGGTTCGCCAAAGCCCACGCCGATATTATTAAGCTGAATACTGATCCCTACTTTATTAGCCGTACGCCAAGCACGCGCAAAGACAAAGTCGCCATTATTTCCGGCGGCGGCTCTGGACATGAGCCCTTACACTCCGGTTTTGTCGGCAAAGGCATGTTAGATGCAGCTTGCCCTGGACAAATATTCACTTCCCCTACTCCCGACCAAATGCTTGCCGCCGCGCAAGAAGTTGCTACTGATGCTGGCGTGTTATTTATCGTCAAAAATTACGCTGGTGATGTCATGAACTTTGAAATTGCCGCTGAGATGCTTGAATGTCCTAATGCATCAGTACTAGTTGACGATGATGTTTCCTTACCCAAAACGCATAGCACTGGACGTCGCGGCGTTGCCGGCACTTTAATTGTCGAAAAAATAGTGGGAGCTGCCGCTGAAAATGGCTCGGATTTAGCTGCCTGCAAAGCCTTGGCTGAGCGCATCAATACCAATACCGCATCAATGGGCGTTGCACTCACTAGTTGTACAGTGCCTGCTTTAGGGCAACCGACTTTTGATATTAGCGAACAAGAAATGGAAATGGGCGTGGGCATTCATGGCGAACGCGGTCATGAAACAATGCCGCTCGCCACAGCAACAGAAATCGTCAAGATCATTGCCGAAGCTATTGAAGCTGACTTAAAACCCGAAAAAGGCCAATCAGCCCTACTTCATATTAATGGCTTAGGTGCTACGCCCTTAATGGAGCAATATTTAATTTATGATTTAGCAGAAAAATACTGGCAGGAACGCGGTATCGATATCACCCGCTCTTTAGTTGGCAGCTATACTACTTCACTAGATATGGCCGGTGTATCGATTACTTTAACTTTATTAGATGATGAAATGACACAATTATGGGATGCCCCCGTACATACCTCTAATTTACGTTGGGGTTGTTAACCCTAAGTTTGTAATTAATGCGCTGCTGAGAAGGTTCATAAACAAATAGCTCTGGCGTCCTTGCGCCTCCTATTTCAATTCGCACCCTATATTACTGCGCTCTCTTATCTTGATTAAGCCACCCAGAAATTATATTCGCAAAGCCCTCGATATACATTTTAGGAGCGAGAGCTTAATAATACCCGAAAGTATGGCGCAGAATTTTGGCTTCACGACTGTGTTAGGAAAACTGGCGCATAGCGAGCTACGCAACTGTTTTTCTAGCGCAGTCGTGGAGTCAAAAGGCAAGTCAGACTCTGGGATTATTGAATTCTCACTCCTTAGTCTATACTTAGCCATAATTAAGCTTAATCCAAGGATCGTTCGTGGCAAAAATATTTAAACTTCTTTTCCTTTTTTGTCTAATGGCTCTGCCATTCATCTCTAGTAGCACTTTCTCCTACTGGAATAAACTTCCACAAATAGCACAGCTACCCACCGAACAGCCGGTTTTATTGACAACTGAAGAGCAATTATGGCTAGCAGCACATCAGCCCATTCGCATTGCATTTGACGGAAATTTCCCGCCTTACAGCTTTATTAATGACGCTGGGCAACTCACTGGCATCGCCTATGACACCATCCAGTTAATTAGCCAAAAACTGCATATTCAAATAGCAATTGATAAACGCACACTCTGGAAAGACGTCTATCTAGGCGCTCTTAATAAAGAAATTGATGTTATCGCTACCATGGTCAATAGGCCGGACCGCAAGAACCACTTTACCTTTACCCAGCCTTATATTTTTAAATCTCTGGTCATTGTGAGCCACAAATCCAATCAGGTAATTAAAAACCACAACAGCCTTTCGGGAAAAACCGTGGCTCTGGTAAAAGATTATCAGTATACGCAAGACATTCTCAAGAACTTGAAAGGTATCACACCTTATTACGTAGAAAATGCTTCAGATGCCTTACTTGCTGTAGACAGTCAGCAGGCCGATGCAGCGATCAGCTTTTTTGCCACCAGTTACTTTGCCCAAAATAAATTCCTCTTAAATAACATCAAGTTTTCTGCTTTTTATGAACGTAACAGTAGTAATGAAAGCATTGCTGTGCGTAGCGATTGGCCCATATTAGCTAGCATTTTTCAAAAAGGCCTAAATGCCATCACAGAAACGGAAAAACAAACCATTAATCAACGCTGGTATTCGCCTATCGAATTAGTCCCTGAGGCCGAAATAAATAAAAAAATGATCATTAGTTTTTCCTTGGTTACATTAGCGCTATTACTTTGGATTGGATGGATTAAACGCCAGAACCGGCTGCTAAAAACAATCCAAAACAAACAGAAAACAAAAAATATCGAACTAACAAACTTAAAAGAAAACATTAGCAGCCAAGCTCTAATAAGCAATAAGCAACTAGATATGACGCAACAAAAGTACAATCACCTTGTTGCCGCCCTGCAAGATAATTACTTCTTTTATCAATATAATCTAGCAGGCAATCTTAGCTATGTCAGCCCATCAATCTCTACAATTTTAGGTTATAGCACTAGCGACTTTACCAAGCATTACCCCCGTTACCTAACTGAGCATCCGGATAATAAACATCTCGTTACCCATAGAAATCAGAGTTTAAAAGGAGAGCAAGCTCCAAAATATAACATTGAAATACTCGACAAAACAGGAAACAAGCATTGTTTAGAAATATTAGAAACACCGCTATACGACAGCGCTCAACAATGCATTGGACTTGCAGGTATTGCCCTCGACATTACACACACAAATCAAACTCAGGAGCAACTAAGCAAGCTCGCCTATTCCGATAAATTAACAATGCTAATGAACAGGACTTGCTTTATTGAAAAATTAAAGGAAATGACGCATCTAGAGCAACAGCAAAAAAACTTTGTCCTGTTAGTCATAGGCATTGACCGCTTTAAAATCATCAACAATAGTCTAGGTCATGCTGCGGGTGATGCAGCACTCAAAGAGACCGCTTTAAGGTTACAAGCACACTGCCAAGGTACCGACATAGCAGCGCGTATCGGAGGAGATGAATTTGCACTTATTTTATTAAATACACCAGCTAATACGGCTGAAAAAACTGTAAAACAAATATTGCAGAACTTACGCACCCCTATAACTTTAAATACAAATAAATTTATTCTCAGTTCGAGCATTGGTATTGCCAACTACCCACAAGACGGTATTGATGGCGAAACATTACTGCAACAAGCTGAAAATGCAATGTACTCAGCAAAGAAAGAAAAAAAGGGCTACGCATTTTGCACTACGGAATTACACCAAGCCAGTAACCGACAGCTCGTACTGGAACAAGCTTTACGCAAAGCACTTGCTAAAAACTGTTATGACGATAACTTTGAATTACAAATTGTTTACCAATCCAAACATTATGTAGCAAACAACAAAATACATAACTATGAAGCTTTAATCCGCTGGCAACACCCAGACTTGGGCTTAATTGAACCTGGAGAATTTATAGCACTGGCAAAAAAGATCGGCTTAATCACTAAGCTAAATAATTGGGCTATCACTCGCGTGTGTTTACAAGCGGTTTGTTGGTCAAAAGAAGACTTTGATTTCGGTAAAATATCCGTCAATATTTCCCCTATAGAACTGCTCGATATGGCCTTTGCGGACAATATTCTTAAAAAGATTGATGCTACTGGCGCACGACGCGAATGGATAGAGCTTGAAATTAATGAAAGCGCTTTTATGAAAAAGCCGGAGATGGCGACTAAAATTATGCAACGGCTGGTTGATTCTGAAGTGCTCATCGCCATTGATAATTTTGGTGCAGGCCACTCATCACTGTCTGAGCTAAAAAACTTGCCTGCGACCCATATAAAAATCGATCCTTCATTTATTCGTCACATCACTAACAACCAAAAAGATCAAGCTGTTGTACGCGCCATCATTTCAATGTCTCATGATTTAGGGCAAAAAGTGATCGCCCAAGGCGTAGAAACACAAGAACAACTACAATTTTTAGTTGAGAACAACTGCGATTTTGCCCAAGGCTACTGGTTTTCTAAACCCGTTACTGCGCAAGAAATCATGCATTATGTTTCGCAAATATATGACTAAGAAATGCTGTCTTGTGCAGCTTGCAGAGCATAGGGAAGCACCTTATACCAATCCCAATTATTTATACTTGAGCTGAGAAATCGTCATTCCTGCAAGCTCTTAGCAGGAATCTATGTGTGACAATGGATTCCCGATTAAAGATTTCGGGAATGACGACTATTGCAGTTATTATTTATTGGGATTGGTATTATTTACTTCCCTGTATTTCGCTATAGTTTCGGAGCTTATTAAAAATCGAATTCTAAGCGGGTGTTAATCCTCAGACCAAAACCAGCCGCCCTCGGCAATCAGCTGACACAATAACAAAGCAGACGATTGATTTTTAAGTATCTCTTGCCAGTCACTGCTAGTTAAAATGGCCTGTTCAGTCAATACTGACAAATACTTAACACCTTGCAAATCAACCTCATATACCTCACCTGCCATATACAGCTGGCCACTTGTTGCATCTACAGACCATGCAAAACGAAAATACGGATTCCTCTGTAATATCTCACCTTGCTCAAACAGTGTAGTCACCTCATCAATTCCCTCTAGCTCAATCGCTGCTTCTGTCGCTAAGGCAGCCAAACTAGGTTTTGTCTCGGTAACTATTTTACCTAATACGCGCGTCAAAATAGGCTCAGCATCATCGATTGCCTGATGTAACATTCGCTTCAAACGTGCAGTTGATTGAGCATCAATCTCGCTACTCTGCTTATTTAATAATAAATCAGGATCGCTATATTCAGCTTTACCTAATTGCTGCTCAAGTAAATTATTAACCACCGCATCTAGCACCTCAACTTGAGTTGGGGCACGAAAGCCAAAAGAAAAAGTCATGCAATCGTTGAGTGCAACACCATGATGCGCAAAATGCGGCGGTAGATATAACATATCACCTAGCTGCAAATCCCAAGTTTGATCAGGTGTAAATTCGGCTAATATTTGCAAACCTAAACCATCAACTAGTTTAGCTTCATGAATAGGCTG
The DNA here is from genome assembly GCA_965365945.1 of uncultured Gammaproteobacteria bacterium. GTDB lineage: Bacteria > Pseudomonadota > Gammaproteobacteria > Methylococcales > Methylomonadaceae > Methyloprofundus. Next base: position 31,638 of record CBDUDP010000007.1, on the reverse strand, counting down.
TTCACCAATTTGCCAGCGACGCTCGCCCATGGCTTGCAATAAAAAGACATCATAGCCATCCGTATGCGGCCCTACCGTCCCAAATTCTGGCGCGTAACTAATCATTAAGTCATCACGTCGCCAATCGGGAATAAAACGAAAGGGCTCAAGTAAAGACTGCAGTTCCGGCAAATGTTTGTCGACATCTTGCACGAGCACTGTCCAATGCGTTTCTGGTAAACGTGCAAAATCATCCTCACTCAATGGCCCGCAAGTCACTTGCCAAGATTTACCATCTTGACCCTGCTCTTCGATCAGGCGTGATTCAATTTCCTCTTCACAAGCTAAACCCGCCAACTCTTCTGGACTAATTGGCGATACGAAACCAGTAAAGGCCTGACGTATCAATAATGGTTTTTTTTGCCAGTATTGATCTAAAAATTGCTGTTGACTTAATTCTGTATTAAAAAAACTTGCCATAAATACCTTTTTATTTGCTTTGTAAAGCAGCAACAATCGCATCAATCATTAACTGACTACTTTTTGCTCCTGCATCAATATGCCCTATACTGCGCTCGCCTAAAAAAGAAGCGCGACCTTTAGTCGCTAACATATCTCGCGTTGATTTCATTCCGACCTGCGCGACCTCTTTAACTTGCACTAATAAATCAGCTAATTCAACACCACTCGCATTCTCTTGCAAAACACGCGCTACTGGAATCAAGACATCCAGCATCGTTTTTTCACCCTCATCAGCCTTGCCACGCAGTTTCATAGATTCAACACCTGCTGTAAACGCCTGAGCAAATACAACCACATCAACCGACTGGTCTTTAGCTGATTTTGCCATGCTAACAAACAACGTGCCAAATAAAGAACCTGAAGCGCCACCAATTTTGCTCATACAGGTCATGCCCATTTTTTGCCAAGCACTTGCCCAATCTAACTGAGCAACTTCATCTTGCTGCGCTAACAAAGCATCTAGGCCGCGCCGTAAATTAATAACATGATCCCCGTCACCAATTGCCTTATCTAACTCAGTAAGTTCATCCGCATGTTCTGTTACCGCATTATTTACTGCTTGAATCAATTCGGGCAAAATATCTGGGCTTATTTCCATGGTGTTCACTCCTATATAACACTTAAGGCTTCTGTAGGTAACTTCTCATTATTCACGGGCAAATACATATAAAAACACCGTCATTCCCGAAGTCTTTTATCGGGAATCCACGTTAAACATAGACTCCTGCTAACAGCATGCAGGATGACGAGCTGAAAAAACTGCTTGTACCCTTTAATAATGAGAAGCTACTTCTGTAGTTTTCTTGCTAAAGTCTCGCCAATAAATTGCGCAAAGTCATCAGGATTTTCATACTCTTGTTTTTGCGCAAGTTCGACCAAGCCTTTCATTAACACTTTCGTTTGCGCAATTTCTTCATGTGATCGACCGCAACCGTTACAATGCGTACCGGCATCTTCACACCACGCGCCACCTTTACAAGGGTTAAATTTCATTTTCCACCTCCGAGTACAATATTTACTTTTATCTATGGGGGTAATATACTCTAAATCATTGCCGCAGACATTACTGGCGTTTTATAGCATAAATCCCCAGTTTTATAGCCTTTAAGCTCTCGCGTTATAAAGCTAGGTCTCTATTTAATCAAAAAAACAACAAAAAATGACAACAACACAAAAAATATTCCCGCCTTGCGACTTAGTTATTTATGGTGGACTAGGCGATTTATCGCGCCGTAAACTCATTATTTCCCTATACCGTTTAGAAAAAGGTGATTTTTTAGAGCCGGATACGCGCATTATTGCCGTCGACAGACTAGAAGAAGACAGCGCTAGCTTTATTAAAATTGCCTACAAAAGTTTACAAGACTTCTTAGGCGAGCCACTTGATGAAGCGATCTGGGAAAAATACTCAGCGCGTTTATCCTATCAAAAAATGGATTTAACCCAGCCTGAAGAATATAAAATATTCAACCAGCTTACTGACTCTAGTAAGCGCGTTATGGTCAATTATTTTGCCGTGGCACCATTTTTATTCCAACATATCTGCAAAGGGCTAAAGCACTCTGGCGTGCTAACTGATCAATCACGCATGGTCATGGAAAAACCGATTGGTCATGACCTTGAATCCTCAAAAGAAATTAATGATGTCGTTGCTAGCGTATTTAACGATGATCAAGTTTTCCGTATCGATCATTACTTAGGTAAAGAAACGGTACTTAATTTATTGGCGCTACGTTTTGCCAACTCTATTTTCACCACGAACTGGGATCATAACACCATTGATTCCGTGCAAATCACTGTTGCGGAAGAAGTGGGCATTGAAGGGCGCTGGGATTACTTTGACCACACGGGTCAATTGCGTGACATGGTACAAAACCATTTGTTACAAATTTTAACCTTTGTCGCCATGGAGCCGCCGGTTAATTTAGAAGCACAAAGCATTCATAACGAAAAGATCAAAGTATTAGATGCGTTGCGCCCTATTACCGTAGAAAATGTCCATGAAAAAACTGTACGCGGCCAATACACCGATGGCTTTATCAAAGGCAAATCCGTACTCGGCTATCTCAATGAAGAAGGCGCAAACACTAGTAGTACCACGGAAAGCTTTGTCGCTTTACGCGTCGACATTGATAACTGGCGTTGGGCTGGCGTACCATTCTACCTGCGCACTGGTAAGTGCTTGATGAACAAGCGCACAGAGATTGTGATTAACTTCAAACAATTACCACACAATATTTTTAAAGAAAGTTATCGTGATTTACCAGAAAACAAGTTAATTATTCATCTACAACCTAATGAAGGCATCGAAATTCAAATGCTAAATAAAATCCCAGGAATTGATGAAAATATCAAACTACAACGCACTAAACTGGATTTAAGTTTTTCTGAAACCTTCAAAAACAGCAAATTATTTGGCGGTTATGAAAAATTAGTCTTAGAAGCCATGCGCGGCAACCCAACCTTATTTATCAGTCGTGCAGAAATCGAACAAGCTTGGACGTGGATTGACTCCATTTCAGAAGCCTGGGAGAAATCTAATGAAGAAACCAAAGGCTATCCGGCTGGAACCTGGGGACCGGTTGCTTCAGTTGCGCTACTCGCGAGAGATGGTAGAGCCTGGGAAGAGTAAAAATATAAATAAACAGACCAAAAAAGGGGCACTATAAGTGCCCCTTTTTTATTTAAGCCTAACTGTAATGCTATCTACTATAAATAGAGACTGCGCACTTATCATAAGATCCTTAATTAGCTTTAACTTCGCGAACTAACCTAAATCCAAACGAATGAATACTCGTCTCAGGATAACCACGACCACGGTAGGCCGAGCGAATATTATTTACAAAATGAAACCATGATCCTCCGCGAACTACACGCGGCCCAAAAACATGTTCATTGGCACTTTCTTGCTCCTGCCCTTCATAATCACGATCATAAAGCGAAGCTGTCCATTCCCAAACATTACCATGCATATCATATAGCCCCCAAGGGTTAGGAGCAAACTGACCAACCTCTAAGGTCTTACCTCGTAACTGTCCAGTTTCACCCTCATCATATGCTTCTCGACCATCATAGTTAGCATCGCCTACCCCAACTTCACACCCAAAACTAAAGGGACCGTCAGTACCGGCACGACAAGCATACTCCCATTCAGCCTCAGTCGGCAAACGATGAACGCAGCCAGTAATATCTGTCAGCCATTTTGCAAAAGCCTTAGCTTCCAGCCATGCAACAAATAATACTGGCCGTTGCCCGCGCCCCCAACCATCATCCTTTTTTCTCTCTACCCCTTGCAAAGCACAATACGCATCATATTGCGCAAACGTAACCGTATATTGCATCATAGAAAAAGCTTTAAGCTCCACACTGTGCTCAACTTCATCTTCTTCATGCTCCGGTTCGCTCTCAGGTGATCCCATTACAAACTCACCAGCGGGTATTTCAACCCACTCACTATCACTAATAGGGTTATTTAAGCTCATACTACCTCCTTTTAAGTTATCTTAAAAATTACAAAACCTACCCCTCAAACGACATTATAATTTGAGGTTTCAATAGCACACCCTTCATACTAAAACAGCGAAACATTGAAGCCACCTAACTGTCAAGGTAAGCCGACACTAGCAGTAAGAATAGGTATCTACAAAAACACCCAACACCTAATACAAAAAGGGACATTTTAAACGTCCCTTTTTTCTTTAGTCGTAACTGGAATGCTTACACTGAAATGTTAAATATGCTTACACAGGTATTTATTGATATTTTTTAAACAAGCTATCACCTAATTAAAAAATCCCCAGTCAATACTGGAAACGTAACAAATGATTAATGGTCGCGCTGAATAATATACAAAGAAAGATCACGTAATACATCAGCTTCTGGGCCAAAATCAGCCAAACTTTCTAAAGCTTGCTCATGTAGGTTCTGAGCTTTCTCTTTAGCACCCTCTAAACCCAATAAAGCAGGGTAAGTTGGTTTATCGTTATCTTGATCTTTACCTTGAGTTTTACCTAAAGTCGCTGTATCACTTTCTTCATCTAAAATATCATCTTTCACCTGAAATGAAAGGCCGATACACTTCGCATAATGATCTAATTTAGCGGCCACAGCTGGGTCTAAATCTGGCTTAGATAAAGTCGCTAATTGCACAGCCACGCGAATTAAGGCACCAGTTTTATGGATGTGCATATTTTCTAATTCAGGCAAAGTAAGCTTTTTACCCACTGATTCTAAATCAATTGCCTGACCACCTACCATTCCTTGCGAGCCACTGGCTTTTGCTAAAGCCTGAATCATTTTTATACGCGTTTCAGCACTAGCCTGCATGCTGTCATCATTTGCCAAAACTTGAAAGGCTAACGTTTGCAAGCCATCACCCGCCAAAATTGCAGTCGCTTCGTCATATTGCACATGCGATGTCGCTTTACCACGGCGCAAATCATCATCATCCATTGCAGGTAAATCATCATGTATCAAAGAGTACACATGGATAAATTCAACTGCACAAGCCGGACCATCTAAAACTTCTGGAGCTATGCCTAAAGCTTTACCAACGCTATAAGTCAACATAGGGCGCATACGTTTGCCGCCATCTAAAGCGCTGTAACGCATCGCGTCATGCAGTCTTTTAGGTAAAATACTATTGGTAGGTAAGCGTAAATCTAAAGCCTTCTCGACACGCTCTTGGCTAGCGACTAAATATTCTTTTAAGGCGTTACTCATCTGTAAATGGCTCCAAAGTTTGTTGACCGTTTTTATCTAATAATATCTGCACTTTCCGCTCAGCTTCTTGTAAAGCGGTTTGGCAAATACGCGTTAATTTCACACCCTCTTCAAATGATTTTAATGACTCTTCCAAAGAAATATCGCCTTGCTCTAATTGTTCAACAATCCCTTCTAAATTTTTCAAGGAATCTTCAAATAATGTCGCGCTTTTCTTTCTAGCCATGTCGATAAAAATAATTTAATGATACGATGTATTGATCGAACTATTATATATGAAAATCGTCAGAGTAATTAACTAGAAAAATGAGTAATACCTATAACGCAGCGGCTATTGAAGTTTTAAGTGGTTTAGACCCAGTTCGTAAGCGACCCGGCATGTATACCGACACCACTCGACCTAACCATTTGGTGCAGGAGGTGCTTGATAACAGTGTTGATGAAGCTGTCGCAGGGCATGCATCCAGCATAGAAGTGACTTTATTTAAAGATGGTAGCGTCAAAGTGCAAGATGATGGTCGCGGCATGCCGGTCGATATGCATCCTGAACAAAAAATGCCTGGAGTTGAAGTTATTTTGACTCAGTTGCATGCGGGCGGGAAATTTTCCAATAAAAATTACCAGTTTTCTGGCGGCTTACATGGCGTGGGTATCTCTGTTGTTAACGCTCTATCTGAGCGCTTAGACGTTGAAATAAAGCGCAACGGCAAAGTCTATCAGATGCAATTTTCCGGCGGCGAGAAGCAAACCGAATTAAGCGAAACCGGCACAGTCGGCAAAGCCAATACCGGTACTATGGTGCATTTTTGGCCAGATGCCAGCTATTTTGATTCCAATAAAATTTCGGTACTCAAACTTAAACATGTTTTGCGAGCCAAAGCAGTACTTTGCCCTGGTTTAAAAATTCGTTTAACAGTCGAACAAAGCGAAGAATCTTGGGAATGGCATTATCAAAATGGCCTAGAAGAATATTTGCTAGATCGTGTCGGTAATGTTGAGTTTTATCCCGTCGAGCCGTTTATGGGTAAAATGTCATCGGACCATGAGTCCGTTGAATGGGGTATCGTCTGGACTGCGGAATCTTTACCAGAAAATATCACTGAAAGTTATGTCAATTTAGTCCCAACTTCTCAAGGTGGAACGCATGTTAACGGCTTACGCACGGGCTTAACTGAAGCCATGCGTGAATTTTGCGAGATTCGTAACTTATTACCGCGCGGCGTAAAAATCACTCCCGAAGATGTTTGGGAGCTGTGCCATTATATTCTGTCGGTTAAATTAGAAGACCCACAATTCTCAGGGCAAACCAAAGAGCGTTTAAGCTCACGCGAATGTGTGGCTTTTGTTTCTGGCGTTGCTAAAGATAGCTTTAGTTTATGGCTCAATCAACACCCCGCAGCTGGCGAAAAAATTGCCGAAGTAATCATTTTAAGCGCGCAAAAGCGATTAAAATCCAGCAAAAAGGCTATCCGTAAAAAGATTTCAGCAGGCCCTCAACTCCCAGGAAAATTAGCCGATTGTGCCTCTCAAGATATTAGTCGCAGTGAATTATTTTTAGTGGAAGGTGACTCAGCGGGCGGTTCAGCCAAACAAGCGCGCGAACGTGAATTTCAAGCGATTATGCCGCTACGAGGGAAAATCCTCAATACTTGGGAAGTGGAATCAGCGCAAGTGATGGCTTCTCAAGAGGTTCACGATATTGCTGTTGCTCTTGGCATAGAGCCCGACTCAGATAATTTAACAGGCTTACGTTACGGTAAAATCTGCATACTCGCGGATGCCGATTCTGACGGGCTGCATATTGCCACTTTGATTTGCGCCTTATTCTTTAAGCATTTCCCTAAACTAGTGCAAGCCGGTCATGTATTTGTCGCTATGCCGCCTTTGTACCGTATTGATGTCGGTAAACAAATATTTTATGCTTTAGATGAATATGAGCGCCAAGGCGTGCTAGATCGCATTAAAGCTGAAAAATTGAAAGGAAAAATTAATATTCAGCGCTTTAAAGGGCTAGGTGAGATGAACCCTGCGCAATTACGCGTGACCACAATGAATCCAGATACCCGCCGATTAGTACAATTAACGATCGAAGAGGATGATGATACCAATGAAAAAATGGATTTATTGCTAGCAAAAAAACGCTCACAAGATCGTAAGTTCTGGCTAGAAAGTAAAGGTAATTTGGCAGAGGTTTAAAGCTATTCAGGGGCTAAACTAAAGGATGACTCGTTTAGTCCCATTTAAATACAACAACTAGTAGCTTTTTTGCCTAGACATATTTAAACATGACTAACAATTAATCTTACATTTGAAGGCTGCTCTTGACTCAAGCTAGGCAGTAAGGTCTTTTTTTGAAGCATAGAGTAAAACCTAGGTGAGCGGTGAAATTTTCATTGGCATTTTTCGACCAATGAAAATTTTATTCATCTCAATTTTCTAATTATGATTTATTTAAACACAACAGTATTATTAAGTTTCTGGTATTGCACTCCCAGTTATTCATTCATTAAGACTATTGAAAAAATCAAACTTCTTGTATCACAATAAACGGATGCTCAACAATCATCAATTCTTAATATTGATCGTTAAGATATTGTATTAAATCAGTCATTGTGACGATACCAACAAGCTGTTTTTGCTTGTCTATCACAGGAAGGGAATGAAAAGTACCCTCGGCAAGTATTTTAGTTGCCTGTCTGATAGTATCGGTATCAGTAAGTGCCGTCAACTCGGTGACCATGACCTCTTGAATGGTAAATTGCTGATCAACGATTGCATCAATCGTACGTTCGTCAGCACCACTAATCACAATATTCAGCTTCATCAGGTCGGTGTAGCTTATTAGCCCGACCAATGTGCTCCCATCAACTACGGGAACATGGTGGATATTTGATTCGCAAATAATATGGCGCACATCACTTAGTTTTTGGTTCTGATGAACAGTAACAACCTCTGAGGACATGATTTTTGAGATCGCTTCGTTTTTTTTCATGATGTTTAATTTCCTTAACAATGGATATTATTACAAATTAAAGGCAAGCAGAATACCTAGTATGCTTGCCTTTATTGCATTATTGAAATGTGGACTGTGATGCCTGAGTATGTCACAACGCAAAAATAACCCGCATTTAGCGGGTTGATTTTATTGCACACAATTTTACAGTTAAGACAATTAAATTGATTCAGAAACCGTAAGTTTCTGTTCAAATGCCTTACTAGTCCAAGATGAGATAGATTATTTTTGTCTTAGCATTGCGATTATTTTTTGCAATTTAATAATCTACAGGGGCTCCGTCAGTTAGTACTGACTTATCCTGACAGAGATTGATGAACACAAATAACCTTAGTTATGACCTATAAAAACTTACAATTCAAAGCACATAACCAAAATATGTCTTCTTTAGAGGCATTAAAGTCGGTTTTCCGCTTCGTTAACTAAGCTCTATTTATAGTGTTATAAACGCAGGATATAAATACTTCACTTCTAGTGAGTATTCTTCATTGCATGCTCAGGGGCTGGTGTAGTCGGCTTAGTCGGCTTAGTCGGCTGAGTATTTTGCATAGTATGCTCAGGAGCTACATACGTATTTTGTTTTGCAACTGGCTGAGTATTTTTCATCGTATGCTTTATAGGCGCAACTGTTACTGGAGCAGTAGTAGATACTGGCACCACTACATTATTGTAATCTTTCGCGTTGTTATACAATTCTGCTTCTTGTTGAACAGATGTATTTTCACCGTAATTTAAATGTTCTGTTTCTCTTGCTTTTAATATTGAAACAAGCCCAATCACAAGAAATGAGCATACGCCAACTATAAGAAAGAATGTTTTGTTATCTTTTTTTTCTATTGTCATTTTTAAAACCCTAATTGTTATTATTAATGTACTCAAAAGATATTTAACACTTTTGATTAGTAAGTCTTAGCAAGTCAATGTGTACTATATAGGTATAACATTACAATACACTTCAATTACTTCCTTCATAGATCGCTTTCGGCAGCTCGACTTCCCATTTAGGGTTCGTTACTTTCAGTCTCTACTTTACAGTAGGTTTTGCATTTCGTTCTTTCTATACTTAAGGTATACGCTTATTAAAACAAGATAACAACTGAGTATTTTTGTCAAGAATAGGGACTTTAATTTATAAATAATTGAGGTAGAAGTAAAACTAATTATCAGTCTCTTTTGCATTGTATTTGAGCATCCGCTCTTGGCTGTTTTGAGACGCTCAATTAACCCTTTGCTTCCAGAAATTACTACTTTATCGAATCAAGTTTGAGTCAATACACGCAACAATATCACTCAATCTCTAAAAATAATGCACACTTTAGCCCCGCCTAAATAACTTTTTGATAGCGTTAATTCACCACTGTAGGGTTGCACAATATTCTTTACAATAGAAACCTCGTAAGCCAGATGCGTAGGCTGGAATAGCCTACGCGCTTTCCGGCGTATTGTTTGCCACTGATGTCATGGATTGCTTCCGGTAGTGGAAAACGCTAACGCTATTCCACTCTACGTGCTGTGATTCGATTTATTTTTACATGGGTATAAACGAAAAATGGCTTTTAAGCACCATTGCGGTAGTGCTTAAAAGCCATGCTGGGTTGATAGGGTGTAGCAGATTCTAATCAGCTAAGATCATCGTGCAAAACATCGATGTTGAATGGTTTAGCTGGAATTTAGAATTGCTTTGATGTTGCTTATTGCTTCTGATGCCGTACCTCCTTTTTTCGCTTTGACAATGAATGAATCAATAACTAGGTCAATTTTAGCTTTTGCGCTGCTGAGTGACTTGCGTTCCTTTTTTCTTGTTCTCGCTGTGGCTTTATCACGCTCAATCTAAGCCGGCCACCTAAGCCAAAAATTGTGAATATCTTTTGATTAATAGTTCTAATGGCGGCATATCCTTTATAGGTTGCATCCTCTATCTTTTCGCATAAGGGATAAACGGTAAGTAATCCCGATGCGACTAAATCAGCTACCGCCCTTTCTGTGCGCCTGAGCGATAGGCTGCACTTCTCAGCAATAAACGGCATGGTAATACCTTTAAAAGATTGATCCGCTTGCGGTATTCCTACGCGTAGCGTTGCTAAGTCCAGGTAATGCACCAAACAACCGAGAACTGAAACACAAGCCTCGCGTCGTTCACTACGTTGCTGTCGATCTGATCCGTTAGATAAATTAAGCAATGGTAATAACGCCGCAGGCTCTTTGTAATAACCTTTTATAGAGTCAACCAACGATTTAATTATGTGCGGGCGTGTGTGCTTCTCTAGTGGTTCAAACCAGCGAGGAGTATTAGGGCTGTGACCGCAATTATTGCCATTCATCACAAGAGCATAGCAGAATAGTAAATTATAAAAATGTGACAAAGTAGCGTGCTTTTTAAAACATAGTGTTTTTTATGTCGTATTCCATAGAAAATAAGTTATATGCCTTATTTTCAGTGGCTTGAACGACAATAAAATTTAAAATTCTATTTTTCCAACGGCAATGGATGCATTTGTATTGTAGCTGTATAAAGTTTGTACAATCTAATGTTCAGCCTTTGTTTGCAAAGGGTTGAGAGAGTTACGCAAAAACAACGCACAAAGTTATCCACAGAAAATGTGAGTAACTGTCATTTAGCTGCAATAAGTACCTGTGCTTAACGCTATTTAAGTCTGATTTATCCCCAAATAACGCCAAGGAATTACACAGGTTTGTTTTGTGTCTAGGATGCTTTGGTGTGTGAGTTTAAGGCAGTTATCCAGAGAAAAATTAGTGCTTAATAGTAATAATTAGCGCTTTCCACCTGTCAGCTTTGTAATTATTCCTGCGTTCTGCTCTATATTCTTTGTTGACCCCTGTATCATGGCATGCAGCAGTCAAACGCTCTAATCCACCTCTGCTTTAGCAGGTGGTTGATTAGTAGTCCATTAATTAAGTAAAACTAAAATAAATTATGACCGAAATAACTGACTATAAAAGCTTATTAGCTGTTGGGAAACAACAGAGTGAACCTCAGCGGTTTCTATTTGTTTTTTTGCAAGTATCATTACCTGATGATCATAAAGATGAAGATAAGGAGCGCTTTCACTCTGGGAAGGGAGGGATGTTACAGGCTATTATGTGTGTTGATAAAGATTTAGATTAGGCGTGGCTGGGATGTTTATAAGGCGCAACTGCTGGAATCAATAAACGTCGGTAACTATGTATTTTCGCCTTTAAAAAGCATTTACAAGCAAGATGCACAAGTGATTCATCTATGGTCTTCACAAGATGCTCTCGTGCTGAAGATACTGACACAGCTTGTTTCGACCGAACTTGATCTACCAAAATCGTGTATGCATGTTAAGGGGGCTAAAGCAATGTGTCGCGAGCGTTCAGGTGAACCTGGAGGACTACCAGTTTGTGTGTAAAACTGATGTTCTGCATTATTACGAAACTATAGACCAGCACCTGCTCATTGAGCAAATTCATCAACAAATTGAAAACAAGATACTGCGTCGTTACCTGTATCAGGTGGTGCATGGAACGGTGGAATATGGCGGTAATTATCGGGAGATTAGCAAAGGGATATCACGAGGCTGTCCACTGAGTCCTATCTTGGGAGCCCTGTATTTAAAGGCATTATATGATTCGTTTGAAGATAAACTGGGGGTTTATTATGTCAGGTATATGGACGATATATTGATTATGACTAAAACAAGATGGCAAAACAGGGGGGCCATTAAGCAGTTAAATCATTACTTTGAGAAGCTAAAAATAAAACAGCACCCTGATAAGACGTTTATCGGGCGAATTGAAATAGGATTTGATTTCTTGGGGTATCGATTGCCAGAGAACAACTAAAACTATCTGTTATCACCGTCAAAAAACACGTAGAACGTACACGCCGGCTTTATGAGCAACAGAAAAAGAAGAAAGCTACCTCACAAGAGATAGCTTTGGTTCTGGGTGAGTATATTAAACGTTGGCAGTGTTAGTGCACAGCCGGTATTTGGTCTCTTATGAATTCATCCTATGTTTCGAGCGTAACATACCAAATAGACCTAACCCGATAAGCGCGAATGTTGACGGCTCGGGGACGGCCCCTGCTGCCGCGAGGCTCCATCGGTCTGCGCTGTATGTCTCCGATTCGAAACTCGATGAGAAGCGGGTACGTTCGGGGGTGTTTAGGACGAATATACTCCAGTTCTGATCCTCTGGGTAATCAGCGTCCGACAGGGCGAAGTTGTTCGCGGCCCCGTCGAACGACATGAACCCATCTGCCGTGGACCACGTGAAATTGTTCGATGAACTGGAGAACATACCCAGTTCCGTACGACCGTTGAAATTGACAGTGGAACCGTCAGCGACGGTGATACCGCCGTTGTTCATGACGCCCTCGACCGTGCCCGATATGACGAAACCGGAGCTATACACGTACGACCAGTCGTACGTCGCAGCGAACGCGCCAGACGTTATCGCTGATAGGGCAGTCATCGAAATCAACCGAATAACCACCTCTGTGTACCCTCGCGCACTATGTTTGAATGTCATAACTTACTCCTATATTGATGTGGGTGATGTGAAAACCGTTGCAAGAAGTGTACCAGCGGCGGAGGCTTATATGAAGATATGCCACTCTAATTGATGCACGGATCGTAAAACATCAAGGGGTCAGTCACTAATATTTCTTTGCGTAAAAAATTGGGAAACTTCAGTTCACTATTAGATAGCCCTTGATTAATAAGGGGGTCAGTTAGTTCAAAACTATTCGCTTTCTAAGTAAGAAGGGAGTAATTTGCGTATTAGCAGGGCGCAAAATCGTAACTTCTCATTAGTCACAGGTAACACCGAAATAATTAGGCTATGTCACCGTTATCTGCATCTACTTCCCAGTAGATTTAGCTTTTAGTTATTATTTCATTAAAATATATACGCTTATTTAACTAGCATTTCAACCGAGTATTTTTATCAAGAATTAGAAGATTATGATTTACAAATATAATTGACAAATAAAATATATTTACAGTTTCTTTTGATGGTCGCGGATACCAAAACTGATGACCGCTTTTGGCTGCTAGCTGACCTTCGCTGCCAAATTCGTTTATCCCATAAAGTATACATTACGGGACTGTTTTCCATAACGGTAGAATGCGGCCTCGATACGTCCTTATTTATGCCTTATTATTGATTCCTATAACGTCCTTATATAAATAAGACGCTAGAGTAAGAAAAGCCTCCCAATAAAGTAAACCCTATCGAGAGGCTATTTAGCTTAATACTCTTCCGGCAAAAGAATCGTTGTACTGGATCTATCCGCTTCAGTAATTACCCAAAATTTCACCTCGCCAAAAACATAAGCGGAAAAAATTCGCTCTTTTTGGTTTACGGCTTCACGGTTGCATTCTTGATCCCCTTCACTCATATCTTGCCAATCACCATAAATATGTCGGCTTAATAATGAGCTTGGATTAATACTAATTGATTATTTATTGGGGTGGTTTCCCAGTAAATGTATCTGAAATAAAATGGGAGCTTTATTCAGTGTAGATTCAGTTATAAAATAAACGGCTTTAGTTATTGCTGATATTTAGCATTTTATCGATCAATTATTATGAATTTATTTAACCGCTTCCTATGCTCCTTGTTGTTTTTACTTTCGTTTCATTCTACTCAATTGAGGGCGCATGCCGTTGTTACTGAGCATTCATTGAGCGTGGGCGTGGTCAATGCACATCAAACGAGCCAGGTTAAATTGAATTTTAACTCCAGTGTGGAAGTGGGCTTGTCGCAAATTTTTCTGGTGCGTACTGGAGATATTGAAGAGGCTTTGCCATTAAAGTCAGATAATACGCATGGCATTGTGCTAGTTGATATGCCTGCATTAGATGCGGGTAAATATGCCTTACATTATCGGATTTTTGCGGCAGATGGACATTTGACTGATGATATTATCCATTTTACTGTTCAGCCTTAAGGAGTTGAAATGGAAGGTATTGCTGATTTTTTAGACTCCATTATTGGAGGGATTGACCTTATTTGTTATGCGCTCGCTGTTGGCGGGATCGTATGGGGTTTGTTTGTTGCGCAGCCGTGGGGGCAGGGGGTAAGCCAAAATAAATTATTAACAGAGCGAAGTGTTGTTTTAATTTATAAGGGCGCATTTGCTTTAGCGTTAGTGCAATTAATTAAAATTGTTTTGAAAGTGTGGTTAATGGCTACGGTTTTAGATCGTTGGCCGTTTCCTGAGTTTGCCGATACGACTCAATTTATCGGTGGTATCACGCGCATGGGCTTGGTGTTGTTATTTGCGGCTTATTGTTATGTTTATTTGCGCAAGAATAATAGTTCACGCACGCATTGGGTTAATGCGGCTTCTCTTGCGCTGTTATTTATTATTTCTGGCGCTTGGTTAGTGCATGCGGCTGGTCGTTTTGAAGACCGTATCCTATTAATGGCATTAACGACGGGGCATCAGTTGGCTGCGGCTGTTTGGGTGGGTGGTGTTTTTCAAATACTTTTAATTTGGAAATTAACCCGAGAAAAACAAATTGCCGAGGGTTTATGGGTTGAGTACCTATACCGGTTTTCTAAAGTCGGCATGGTTGCTGTTGCAGGAGTCCTAATCTCAGGTGTACCGATGGCTATTGGCTATATTACGACTTTAAATGGTTTTTTTGGTACGGGTTATGGCAATATTTTATTGGTAAAAATACTATTATTGACTATTGCTTTAGGTTTTGCTTGGTTAAATCGCCGTGCTGTTTTAGAGTATAAAATATCTGCTAATTCTCATGCCTTATTCAATCGCGTTCCTTATTATATTGAAGCAGAAACCTTTGTTTTAATTACCTTACTGTTTACTGCAGCAAGCCTTGCTTCGCAGCCACCTGCCATTGATATCCCTGGCTTAACGGCTACGTGGATGGAGGCGTTAAATGCTTTTGCACCGCGTATACCGCGCCTTAGCTCACCAAGTCATGAGGCTTTACTGGCAGGAGAAGCGGGGCGCACGGCTATTCTTAATCAAATGCCGTCTGTCGCATCGACTGAGTGGTCTGATTATAATCATAATATCGCGGGTGTTTTTGTTACTGCGATGAGCTTACTGGCGATGCTTTCTTATAAAAAATCGTTGGTATGGGCAAGGTATTGGCCGATTGGCTTTATCGGTTTAGGTGTCTTTATTTTATTACGCTCTGATGCAGAAACTTGGCCAAATGGCACCATGGGTTTTTGGGAAAGCATGCTGGAAAACGGAGAAATATTACAGCACCGTATTGCGACTTTATTAGTTTTCTTATTGGGCACAATGGAGCTGCGTGCCAGAATGACAAACAATCCAGACAGTAAATTGCCTTATGTTTTTCCTCTGCTGTGTGCAGTCGGTGGTTTGATGTTGCTAACTCATTCACATATAGGGTTTCAAGCAAAGAGTGCTTTTTTAATTCAAATCGGGCATACCTTTATGGGCTTGTTTGCTCTGGTTATGGCAATTGGTCGCTGGCTAGAGCTTAAGTTAGATCAGCCCGGAAAAAGTATTGCGGGGTTTGTTTCAGTATTTGCTTTTTTTCAGATTGGTATGATTTTAATTTTTTATCAAGAGCCGTTGTATTAAGTAGGCCTTATTAAAAAAGCGCATTTTGTGGGAGTAGCTTTAGCTTTTCTATGCGACTAGCTAACATTGCTCCCATAAAACTTGGTAATTCCTAATCAGACAAAGGTCCAGCAATCAATCTCTCAATTTCTCCAGCATCGACTGGTTTGTTAAAATAATACCCTTGCACCATGTCGCACTCATGCGCCTGTAAAAATTGAAGCTGCCCTTTGGTTTCCACACCCTCGGCAATCACTTTTAAGCCCAAACTTTGCCCCATCGCAATAATGGCCTTTACTAAAGCATCATCGCCAGAGCCCAGATTAAGGTCTTGAATAAAAGACCTGTCAATTTTCAATATATCGACTGGAAAGCGGCGCAAATAACTTAAAGAAGAATAGCCAGTGCCAAAATCATCAACAGAAAGCTGTACGCCTAAAGCTCTAAGCTTAGATAGCATTTCCATGACCAAGTTGGAATCTTCCAACATTAAATTTTCAGTAATTTCTAGTTGCAAATCAGCACCTGAAAGTTCAAATTCACGCAATAACTGCTCTACTAAATAATAACTATCAACTTTCTCACAAAACTGGCGCGTAGACATATTAATAGCTATATGAAGTTTATCTATGCCTTGCTTCTTCCAGATACTAAACTGCTCACACGCTGTGCGTAAAACCCACTCGCCTAGCGCTAATATCAAATCACTTTCTTCGGCAATAGAAATGATTTTTTCTGGAGAGATCTGGCCTAAAGTTGGGTGTCGCCACCTCAAAAGCGCTTCAACACCGCAAATAGTACGGTTTTTCAGGCTGATAATAGGTTGATAATTTAAATATAGCTGGCTATTATCCAAGGCTATACGCAAATCTTTTTCCAACTCCATGCGGTGATTCACATAGGTTGTCAAGTTTGAAGAGAAGAAAGCATACGAGTTTCTCCCTTTTTCCTTTACTTCATACATCGCCATATCAGCATGCTTAAACATAGCATCGAAATCATCGCCATCTTCAGGATACGAAGTGATGCCAATACTTGAGCCAATATGGATTAAGTGACCATGAATATCAAAAGGGCGCGCCAAAGATGTAATTATTTTTTCTGCAACAATCGCCGTATTTTCTTTATTTTTGACAGCACTCAAAATAACTGTGAATTCATCACCACCTAATCGAGCGATAGTATCTACACCACGCAAACAAGCCGTCAGTCGTACCCCTACTTTCTCTAGTAATAAATCGCCTATATGATGACCTAAAGTGTCATTTACTCGTTTAAAGCGATCTAAATCAATCAATAATAAGGAAAATGAACTACTATTTCGTTTGGCTAATTTATAGGCATACGCCAATCTCTCATTGAATAAATTTCTATTGGGTAATTGGGTTAATGGGTCATAATTTGCCAAATAATGCAGTTTTTCATACGCTTTTTGTTTCTCGGCAATTTCTCGGCTTAGCTCTACTGTTCTTTCCGCAACTAATAGTTCTAATTCAAGCGTATGCAGCCTCAATTGTTCATTCGCTTTAGCTAAGGCAATATGTGTGGCAACTCGAACTTTAACTATGGGAGGGCTAATAGGCTTGGTAATATAATCAATGGCTCCTAGCTCAAAACCATGAAGCTCATCCTCTATTTCATTTTTAACCGTTAAAAATATCACTGGGACATCGTGCCCTCTTTCTGATAATTTTAGTTGTCTGCATACTTCATAGCCATCCATATCAGGCATTAAAATATCCAATAAAATGAGATCAGTGTTGCCTTTTTTTACTATATCTAGCGCCTCAAGGCCGCTACTTGCAACACTAATGTGATAACTCTCTTTAAGAATATCTGCAATTAAGCTAGTAAAGAAACGCTCATCATCGACCACCAAAATATTAGGTTTGTACATAGATAAAACTCTAACCGGTTGAATAATTATGGTTTATGAAGACTGTTTAGATTTAACAATCAATTCATCCCTGTAAGTTGTAAGGTACACTGATATTGACTGCTTAACAATAGCATATAGCATCAGCGGCTAACATTCAGGTGACTCTCAAGATATAATGGTTTAGGGTGGAGAAAAACAATACTTGCATCGCAACAAACCTCAGTCGCTTTCGTTCTCTGTAGTAAAAATATTTAGATAGGCTTACCTACTTATTTCTTCTAATAGCTCAATAGCTAAGTCAAAATCATAATTTTCAATAGCCTGCTCAAGTAACTGAACTTGATGACTGGTGTGCGTAGGTAAGTGATTTCCTATCTTTTCTAAATAGCCTGAGGCTTCAGCATCACCGTTTGCTAGTAATAAAGATAGCTGCTTAATTTCTTTACTGAGTTGTTCGGCCGGTACATGTTCATGTTTTTGTTCTGATTCGCCTTGCTTACTAAATTGCTCTAATTCGTCCAGCAAACGGGTAAAGTCTTGATAAAAGCATGCCAACGTAACCGTATTATCTTCACCCTTAGCCGTGACAGATTCAAGTTCAAGGCTACTTTTCTGTAGTTTTCTTGCTCCTATATTTCCTGCCACACCTTTGATTGTATGAATAATACGGCTAACATCTTGATTTCGCTTTTCAGCAGTCGCCAGCTCTAACAGAGTAATATCTGATTGATGATCTTGGTAAAATTCTTTAAGTAATTTACTAAACAGTGCTCGATTACCACCTACGCGCTTTAATCCCCATTCAACATCAAGGTTTTCAGAGTAATCCGGTAAAAGGATATAACTATCCTGTGATGTAATAGTGGGTATCATCTTATTTTCAATGTCGTGTACGAGCCAGTGAGCTAAAACCCTATGCAGTTCCTCAGGATTTATTGGCTTGGTAATATGTTCATTCATACCTGCCTGTAATGATTTTTCTTTATCGCCAATCATTGCATGAGCCGTCATCGCAATAATAGGTAAATCTTTAAATTGAAGGCTTTTCCTAATTTCCTTAGTCGCCTGTATGCCATCCATTTCAGGCATTTGGATATCCATTAGCACAACGTCATAAGCTATAGGGCACTGTGATACTTTATTAATTGCCTCCAAACCATTTACTGCAATATCAACACTTAACCCGAATGATTTAAGTAACTCTTCTGCTACTTGCTGGTTAATTCTATTATCTTCAACGAGTAATACAGAGCCACTTAAACTTTTATTTTCCACTCGACTATTAGGCTTAACTGGCATTAGGCTAGGTTTTAGTGCTTTGATAATCGTATCAAACAAAGTAGAGGGTGCTACTGGTTTAACGATAAACCCTTCTAAACCAATTTCTTGTGATTCATTGATTACTTCTTCTTGCGCATAAGCCGTCACCATAATAATTGCTGGAATTTTACTCAGTTGTATTTGGTTTTTAATATACTTGATCGCCTCTAAACCATTAATTTCTGGCATAGACCAATCCATCAAAATAAGGTCAAAAGGTTTTTCAGATTCTCTTAAGGTACTATAAGCCTGTTTTGCACAGGCAACACTCGTCACTTTAAAAGATAAAGAAGCGAGTTGATCGCGCAGTATATTGCGTGCTGTTGCGTTATCATCAACCACTAGCACGCGTAGACCTCGTAAATCAGGCTGAGGTAGTTGATAAGCTTTGTTGTGCAATGGATCAAGCCCAAACTCTGCAAAAAAGAAAAAATGGCTACCTTTGCCTGGCTCGCTATCAACACCGATTTTGCCGTTCATCATTGTGACCAATTTTTTACAGATGCTCAGTCCTAATCCAGTGCCACCATGTAGGCGTGTAGTTGAAGCATCCGCTTGAAAAAAGGACTCAAATAGCTGGTTTTTCTGATGGGCGGGAATGCCGCAGCCAGTATCCGTTACCGAAAACTTTAAAACTGCTTTATGTTCAGAAAGGTTAACTGGAGTAACTGCCACGGCAATTTCTCCTTGATCAGTAAATTTAATGGCATTACTGCATAGATTAATTAAAATCTGGCCTAATCGAGTGGGGTCTCCTATCAATGTAGCCGGTATTTTAGGGCTTATATCAAAAATCAATTCCAGGTTTTTTTCTTCACTAGAAAAACGGAATAAATCAGCCAAATTCTCAAAGACAGTATCTAGCTGGAAACCAACTGATTCTAGGTGCAATTTACCGGCTTCAATTTTAGAAAAATCCAAGATATCATTAATTATGCTTAATAATGAATGGCTAGCATTTTGAATTTTACTCACATAGTCGTGTTGCTGGGTATTCAAATCTGTTTTTAAAGCCAAGTAGCCCAAGCCAATAATGGCGTTCATTGGTGTTCGGATTTCATGACTCATATTAGATAAAAAGTCACTTTTAAATTGGTTTGCTTGCTCAGCAAGCTGCTTTGCTTTTTCTAATTCAATTTCTGCCTGTTTATTTTCAGTAATATCAAAAATAGCGCCTTGTAGATAAAGTGCTTGGTTTTGATCATCATAAATAGGCATGCCTTGTTCATGAATCCATCGAATCGACTGATCTTTATGGATAATGCGATAATCGATTGTATAAGGCTTATGCTGCTTAATTGCACCCATTATGGAATGTAGGACCGCTGGCATGTCATCAGGATGAGTGATTTTAAAAAAACTACACTTGTGATTGGTAAATTCTAGTGCAGAGTATCCGGTAATAGACTCGATAATATCGGTAATAAAAGAAAGCGACCATTCTTTTTCAAATACATATTGATAAAACGTCCCAGGAATATTGTGCACTAAGGAACTGAAACGCTGCTCACTTTCTTGTAGTTCATGTTCCGCCTTTTTGCGTTCAGTAATATCTGAGCGAATCGCAATATATTGCTCTAGTTCGCCTTGACTATTCAGTAGCCCAATAATGGTACTGTCTACCCAATAGAGCGAGCCATTTTTAGCTCTATTGCATATCTCACCGCGCCAAGGCTTTCCTTTAGATGCTTGCTTGAAGATATCTGTCCAAAAAGATTTTGGATGTAAGCCTGAATTTATAATTCGATGGTTCTCGCCTAATACTTCTTCGCGGCTATAGCCTGATATACGGCAAAAACTATCATTCACATAAGTGATTTTCCCCCGAAGATCACACATAGTTACAAGAGATGCTGCATCCAAAGCAAATTTTTGTTGCTCCAGAGCCATTTGGATTTTTTTACGGTCAGTAATATTTTGTAATGTGCCAACAACTCGTGCCGGCTTGCCCTGCTCATTAGTCGCTACAACCGAGCCAATGAAATGAATATCAATATAATGACCTAGCTTATGTTTTAATCTAAATTCGTGCTCATATTTTTTGGTCCTGTTAGTCATTGCTTTTTCTAATACACCAAGTGGTAACTCATCTTTTGGGTGTAAGAAATTTTTAAATTTTAATTGTGTTTGATCAAGTTCATTCGGCTCATAGCCCAACATTTCAGCATAAGCAGGACTAAAATAGGTTTCACCTTTCTCTTTATTCCAGTCCCATATACCCTCGTTAGAAGCATTCATAGCCAATTGAAAGCGCTCTTCACTTATTCGGAGTGCTTCTTTTTGCTTGCCAAGCTGCCATAGCCAAAGACTGAATATTGCCATCACCAATAATGTAACGGCAATAATCCACCAGACCAAGGTGTAATCTACTGAATGCTCGTAGCGAATAGAAAACCATTTTTTTTTAAATGCATTGGTTTCTCGTGGGCTAATTACATCTAAAACTTGCTGTATCACTCCGATCAATTCAGGCCAGTCTTTACGCACGGCAAAAGCTAAGTTATTACTAAAAGGCGTCGGTGCAGCAACTTTTATATTAGTAGTTCCCGTTTGTAGCAGAATATGACTGGTTGCGGCTAAGTTACCTACATAAGCATCCGCCTGACCTAAAGACAAAGTTGATAAAGCCTGCTGAGTACTATCAACAAGCATTAACGCTATTTCTGGATAATTATTTTTTAACAGCTCATGGTTCGCATAATTTCTTTCAACTACAACAGTTTTATCTATTAATTCATCTAAGCTAGTAATAAGCTCAGCATCATCCCGGGTAAAAATCACATAGGGAAAGATTAAATAAGGGCGCGTAAAATTTAGATATTTCTCACGTTCGGGTGTTTTTGATACCGCAGGCAAGACATCAATTTCCCCTTGTTTGATTTTTTCAATAGCTTGTGCCCACTTTAAATCAGAGTGATAAGGCATTTTTACGGATAAAGCCTGCTCAATATAAGCAACGTATTCAGAAGCAATCCCTTGGTACTTTTTAGACTGAGGGTCTATATATTCAATAGGTGCCCAAGCGGGATCTATGCCAATGCGGAGAGTAGGGTGTGCGTTTAACCAATCTTTATCTTGCGCACTTAGTTCTAATGGTCGCGCCTTATCTTCTTGGCCATTGAAATGAATCCACTTCCTATTAATTTCAGCATGGGTTTCTTTTGCTAAACTATGCAACACTTTATTCATTATAGAGTGCAGTAGTTCCCAGTCTTGACGAATTGCAAAAGCTAATTTAGATTTTTCAGCAGGAAGGAGGTTATCTATTCTAAGATTGGTCAATAAATCTTGTTCAATAAAATAACTAACCACAGCAAGGTTGCCTACATAGACATCTGCCTTACCGAGTGAAAGCGCCTGTAACGCTTCTTCATTCGATTTAACAAAGTTAAAGTTAACGTCCTGCGCTTGATTTTTCAGTAACTCATGAATATACGTTCCTTTAGGTAAGGCAACTGTTTTTCCCTCCAGTTCAGCTAAGGAATTAATTACAGGTTCATTTTTGCGGCTGACGAATACAGTATCAATCTCAATATAGGGCTCAGTAAAGTTAAGGTATTTTTGTCGTTCTTGCGTATTAGAAGCGCACGCCAACATATCCAGTTCATGAGTTTTCACACCATTCAAAACATTGGCCCAAATATCAGCTGTTACTTTAAACTGAACTCCGAGTATGCCTGACATAATCTTCAGATAATCAGATGCAATGCCCTGGTGTTTTTTAGCGCTATTAACGTAATCAAAAGGTGGCCAATTTTGATCAGCACCTACTTTGATTATTGGGTGCTTAGTTAACCACGCTTGCTCTTCATTCGTTAGATTTAATGTTGGCTGTGGCGCAGCCCATAAAAGGTTAGAGAATAAAAAAACAAAAGGAAATATAATCCATCTTTTAATTACGAATAACAGCATGGCTAATCTGTTAATCCTTTATTACACCGCTGTGTAATATGTGAAAACTCTGCTTCAATCTGAACAAAGGCATCCACCATATCAGGGTCAAAATGCTTGCCTTTCTCTTGCGTAATATAATCAACGGCTTCTTGATGACTAAAAGCTGGCTTATAAACACGTTTATTAACGAGTGCATCATATACATCGGCAATAGCCATCAATCGAGCACTAACAGGAATTTGATTGCCCTTTAAGCCTTTTGGGTAACCACTTCCATCCCATTTTTCTTGATGTGAATAAGCAATTTCTCGAGCGAACTTTAGAAAGGAGGAACTTCCAGAGCGCTTTTCTGCAATTTTTAGAGCATCCCCCCCGTAAATGGTGTGTTTTTGCATTTCTACCTGTTCTTCTGCCGTCAATTTGTCAGGTTTTTTAAGGATATAGTCAGGGACAGCAATTTTACCTATGTCATGTAAAGGGGCAGATTTATAGAGTAGTTCAATGGTTTTATCATCAAGGATGGCCGAAAATTTAGGGTGAGACTGCAGTTTTTTAGCCAAGTTTTGCACGAATAATTGAGTGCGTTGAATATGCTCTCCCGTTTCTTCGTCCCTTGCTTCTGCCAGCATGCTTAAACTATAAATAGCGGCATCTTGAGTTAATTCAATTTCGTGCGTGCGTTCGCGCACTTTTTCTTCAAGTAACAGGTTTTGTTTTTCTAACGCTTGTCTAGCCTGCAAAAGAGATAAATGGGTTTTGATACGAGCTTTTACTGTCGAAGAAGCAATGGGTTTACTAATGAAATCGACAGCACCATAGTCAAAAGCTTGCGCTTCAGACTCAGAGTCTGTTTTTCCAGTCAGGAAGATTATGGGAATGTTTCCCCAAAGAGGCTGTTGTTTGATTTTTTGACAGGTTTGATAGCCGTCTATGTCTGGCATCATAATATCCAGCAAAATTAGATCCGGTGGGTTATCCGCAATCCTTTTTAAAGCTTGCTCGCCACTTTTTGCTATATATAATTTATAGTCATTTTGAAGTAACTCGACCAGCACATTGATATAAAATCGTTCATCGTCAACAATAAGAATTTTGGGTTTAATATCCATATACAAAATGAGCATTATTAATGTTAATGCTCAGTGTCGCTAAACGAAGCGACTATTGTCAAGGAGTATTGCAGGCGGAAAGGCAATACGATTTAATTACTTATTTTCTAGGAGCGACTTCAAGTCACAAGATTCGTGGCTAAAGCCACTCCCACAAAAAGTAATATTTGGATATTATTTACTCTAAACAGAAAAGCTTTCGCCACAACCACAAGTACCTTTTACATTAGGGTTATTAAATTTAAATGCTTCATTAATCCCTTCTTTTGCGTAATCGAGTACTAAACCATCTAGTGCTGTCAGGTTTTCATCTGCCACGACGACTTTAACGCCAAAAGTTTCAAAAATTGACTCGCCGTTTTGTAACTCGTCGGCATAGTCAATCGTATAGGCGAAACCAGAACAGCCAGAGGTCTTAACGCCTAACTTCAAGCCTAAGCCTTTTCCGCGTTTTTCAATTTGTTTCTGAATTTGTTTTGCTGCGCTTTCTGTTAATACAACTGCCATTTGTCTACCTTGCTTGCTCTATAATTTGTTTTAATGTTTGTACAAAAGAATCTATCTCTTGTTGTGTGTTGTCTTTGCCTAAACTAACTCTAATCGCTGATTGAGCGATAGATTTTTCTATGCCCATAGTGGATAAAACATGGCTAGTGAATGGTTCATTGCTAGCGCAGGCCGAGCCACTGGAAACCGCAATATTCTTTCTGTCTAACTGCATCAAGACCATTTCGCCGATACAGTGCTCTATGCCAAACTGTACGGTATTAGCGATGCGTTGGCTAGCCTGAGCAAATATGCACACGCTAGGTAAGGCTAATAACTGCTGTTCTAAATACTGCCGTAATTGCAAGCAATGTGCTTGTCGTTGCTCTAATTCTGCATAAGCTAATTCTGCTGCTTTACCAAAGCCAACAATAGCCGCGACATTTTCCGTACCTGAGCGTAAGCCTAACTCTTGGCCTCCGCCTGTTAACAAAGGCTTGGTAATATGTTCTAGCGAACCAATTAACGCACCACAACCTTTAGGCCCGTAAATTTTATGACTAGAAATAGACATAAAATCGACACCTAAGGCCTGAAAATTCACTGGAATCTTACCGGCGGCTTGCACTGCATCGGTATGAATTAGTGTGGCTTTGCCTTTAAGTAATGAACTTAAACTGGCAATATCCTGAATCACACCAGTTTCATTATTAACCAACATAAAAGAAGCTAAATCAAAATTTTGGTGCAGCTTATTTTTTAGATCAAGTTGATCAATATAGCCTTGGCTATTAACGCTAACTAGCTCAGTATTCCCTGATTCTAATATAGAAGGGTGTTCAAAAGCTGAGGTCAGTAATTTAGTGTTTTTCTGCATACCCTTAAGCGCTAAATTATTCGCTTCTGTCCCGCCGCTAGTAAAAATCACTTGCTCAGGTCGTGCGTGTACTAACTGAGCAACTTGCTCGCGCGCAGTATCAATTGCGCTACGTGAAAGGCGTGCTAATTTATACAAGCTCGAAGGGTTGCCGTAAAAGTGCGTTAAAAACGGCAACATCGCCTGCAATACTCGCTCATCTAAGGGGGTTGTAGCATTATGATCAAAGTAGATCATTATTCTGTGCTGCTTTACTTAAGTGCCATACCGATAGTTGCAGCATCTTTAAAATGCATGACTTGTGCAACATCACTATCTTGGCGCTGAGCAACAGCACGTACATCTTCTTGGGCTAATAACTCACCCAAAGTAATGCCATCTAAATAACTACGTACGGTATGGCTCAAGCCTGTCCATAAGTCGTGGGTTAAGCAGGGTTGTTCATTTTGGCAGTTTGCTTTGCTTTCACAGTTGGTTAAATCAACCTGCTCATCAACTGCTAGGATAATATCAGAAATACTGATCTCGCTGGATTCCTTGCTTAGTTTATAACCGCCTCCAGGACCTCTAACGCCTGTTACCATACCAGCACGACGTAAGCGTGAAAATAATTGCTCAAGATAAGATAGAGAAATTGTTTGGCGAGTCGCAATATCCGTTAATGTCACGGGTTTAATTTGGCTATGGAAAGCCAAATCTAACATAGCTGTTACTGCATAACGTCCTTTAGTAGTTAATCGCACAATATTGTCCTATAAAAAATAAGTGAATTGGCGATTATAATACAAAAACCTAGTAAAATAGTCAAGTATTCTAGGTGTCTGAAAAGCCTCTATTTTGCTTGCTTATTTTTAATGTGCCTTTATTGTTAGCGTGTTTATTTATCAAGCTCACAGTCATCTAGCTTAGATAGCGCTTCACTCTTATACTCTATCCCTGCCTGTTTCATGGCTTGCTTCATCGCACACATCTGCTTATCCATTGCTTGCATGTGTTCCAGCATATGGTTAATTGAATAAGCCACAGGATCAGGTGAGTCAACCGTTGTGCCATAGGCATCAAAGCCCATTTTATTGGCAATTTCAGTCACCTTCTTATCTTTGGCGCCGACGACATGACCGGGTATCCCAACCACTGTCGCGCCATCAGGGACTGCTTTTAAAACCACAGAATTAGAGCCAACGCGTGCATTTTCACCTACTTCTATTGGGCCTAATATTTTAGCTCCAGCCCCCACGACCACGCCATTTTTTAAAGTAGGGTGGCGTTTGCCTTTATTCCAGCTAGTGCCGCCTAAAGTCACGCCATGATATAAAGTGCAATCATCGCCAATAATAGTAGTTTCGCCAATCACGACACCCATGCCATGATCGATAAAAAATCGTCGCCCGACCACGGCTCCCGGATGAATTTCTATGCCAGTGAACCAGCGTGCCGCATGCGCAATAACACGCGCGATAAACTTAAAATCTTTGTTCCATAGCAAGTGGCTTAGCCTGTGTAGGGTCACAGCATGAAAACCAGGATAAACAAAGATTACTTCCCAAGTCGTTTGTGCGGCAGGGTCGCGTTCAAAAACGCAGGCAATATCTTCTTTGATTAAATCAATCATGTTTTTGATGTAATAGGGCGGTAGATTTCTTCAAAATACCACGCAAAATATCTATTTCTTTAGTATCTAAAGCCGCACGATGATAGACGCGGCGTAAACGGCGCATAATCGAGGTTGATTTCTCAGGGTTAATAAAGCCTATTTCTTCTAAGGCTTGATATAAATGATCGTAAAACGATTCCATTTGCTCTGAGGTCGCTAACGGAGTTTCCAAGGCTTTTGGCTCAGGAGCGTTTAGTTGGGCGGCAACCATTAATTCATAACAGACTACTTGTACGGCTGCACCTAAGTTTAATGAACTATATTTTGGATTGCTGGGGATTGATAATAAGGTTTGGCATAGATCCAGTTCATGATTTTTCAGTCCTGAGTTTTCACGGCCAAACAAAATTGCAATTTTTTTATCTTGCGCTTCTACAGCTAGTCTTTCCGCGCAGTCTCTAGGCGACTCATCAGGGACAGTAATTGTTCGTGATCTAGCGCTGGCACCAACGACCATGTGACAGTCAGCAATGGCCTCTTGTAAAGTATCACAGACCACTGCAGAAGCTAAAATATCATCCGCACCCGATGCTCTTGAAGTCGCATCCGCACTGGGGAATATTTTTGGTGAAACCAAGTATAGCTCACTCATACACATATTTTTCATGGCCCGAGCAACGGCACCAATATTGCCTGGATGGCTTGTTTCAACCAATACAATCCGGATATTTGATAGCAAAGTCTTATCCCAAGAATAAAAATCGTTAATTTTAGCAAAATTTTTGCTATCCTATACTGTTTTCTAACCGCTCATTATAAATTCAGCTATGCATCCAATGCTCACTATCGCTACCCGCGCTGCGAGAAACGCGGGCGACATAATTCTTCGTGCGTCAGAACATGTCAGTCAGATCCAAATTGATAACAAAGAGCAGCATGATTTCGTTACCGAAGTTGATCGCCAAGCCGAGAATGAAATTATCAAAGTCATTAGAGGTGCTTTTCCTGATCATGCCATTCTTGGTGAAGAAAGCGGCCAACATGAAGGTAGTGAAGATAATGAATATACCTGGATTATTGACCCTTTAGATGGCACGACAAATTTTTTGCATGGATTTCCGCATTATGCTGTTTCTATTGCCTTAAAGCATAAAAACCGTCTTGAAGTGGGTGTGATTTATGATCCATCGCGCAATGATCTATTTACCGCAACGAGAGGTGGGGGCGCTATGCTCAATAACCGTCGTATTCGTGTCACCAAACAAGCAAGCCTTCAGGGCGCGCTAATTGGTACTGGCTTTCCTTTTAAGGCCTCGCAGCAAAAGTATTTAGATGCTTATTTAGACATGTTTAGAGCGGTATGTACTAATACTTCAGGTATTCGTCGTACTGGGTCTGCAGCGATTGATTTGGCTTATTTAGCAATGGGTCGACTAGATGGTTTCTGGGAAGTTGATCTGAAATCGTGGGATATTGCTGCCGGCGCTTTAATTGTTAAAGAAGCAGGCGGTGTTGTGACCGATTTTGCTTTTAATGACAATTACTTAGAGTCAGGCAATATTATTGCCGCTAACCCGAAAATGCATCAGTTAATTTATCAACTAATTGAACCGCATTTTAGTGATAATTTGAAAAGATAGGTTACATCTTTTCGTAATTTAACGCATTGCACGATAAATGATGGGGTAGCAGTAGTGAAGCTAACTGGGCCTATCAATGCTGTTGAATTAAGGCTAGGCTCAGGGCTTAGGTATCTATACAGGTCTAAAAGCCTTCTCCAGCGGGAGAAGGTTGGATGAGAGGAAATAGATAAATTTTTGTTCTCTTCAACTGTAGCCCGCATGTAGTTTACGGAGTGCGGGAATAGCCGCTCCAAACCTCCCGTATTCCGCAAGCTCCATATCGGACTACAAGAGACTTTAGTTTTAAGCCGACAGTTATACGTAACCAGAAAAATTTATGTAGATACTTATACTCCAAAGGGAAAAGGTTGATAAGGGCGTTATAAATGCATGATTTTATTCTCCGCACCCAACCCCAATACGAGAGGGCTTAAGTCAACAGCATTGACCCTGCCTATGCGGCTACAATCTTTATTAAATATGAGAGAGTTGCTGGCAGGTCCTGTCATTTTTGTCATGACAATCTGCCAAAAATGGCAGTTATTAAAGGTACAGGGAAGTTCAGTAGAGAAAAGAAAAGTATTTATGGTGTGGATGTTTTTATAGTTACTTCAAAGGCTTGTATTTTTTATGCCTGTGATTATGGCAACGCTTAAAAGTATTTTTAGATTTGGCGTAATTACTGCTATATCTATTCAGAAGAGTTTTACATTTTCTAAATGGATGGAGTAAGCAATGAAAGAAATAGTAATTTTAGTCATAATGATAGTAAGTAGCTTTCTTTTTATAAATGGCCTGCAAGCTGTAGATGCTGAAAGTTTTGGAGCAGTTCATGCTATTGCAGAGAGTAATAAAGATTTCATACCGAGTGAAAATAACGAGCTGAGCTCTTTTATTCTAGGGGTTATCGCTCTTATTTTTGCTTGTTTTTACTTTGTTAGAAAGCATGAAGAAATTGCTAAAAAGCATCAAGACTTAATGCATAAACACTAAATTCTAGTGATTAAAATTAGGATGCTTAGCTGTGGTGTTGCTCACTCAGCTTACGAAGCTAACTTTCCAATAGCTGGGCAAATTGTTCAGCTGGAATGGGCTTACTAAAATAATAACCTTGAATTTGATTACAGCCTTTTAACCTCAAGCTATCCATATGTTCTTTGGTTTCAACGCCTTCAGCAATCGATTCTAGGCCTAATGATCTGGCGAGAGAAATAACTGTATCAACAATTGATTCACTTTCTTTATCTTTTAGCATATCAAAGATGAAACTTTGATCTATTTTGAGTTTGTTAATGGGGAATTTCTTTAAATAACTCAGTGATGAATAGCCTGTACCAAAGTCATCTAATGAAATAAGCACGCCTAACGTTGATATTTCATTGAGTTGTTTTAGTGTTAACTCTATATCTTTCATCGCAATAGATTCTGTAATTTCAATTTCTAGATTATGTGCAGGGATGTTATTTCGTTGTAACAAGTTATTAACCTTAGTGATTAAGCTAAGGTCACTAAACTGTACTCCAGAGATATTCACTGCCATAACAAAATCAGGGTAACCTCGAGATAACCATTGTTTTAACTGTTGTGTAGCAGTGCTCAAAACCCAGTCACCAATCGTGTTTATTAAGCCTGTTTCTTCTGCAATAGGAATAAAGTCCGCAGGAGAAATATATCCCTTTTCTGGGTGCTTCCAACGTATAAGAGCCTCACAACCAATAACCTTAGATGTGCTGATATCAACTTGAGGTTGATAAACTAGCGCAAATTCATGACGCTCCAAGGCAAAACGAAGGTCATTTTCAATTTCAATTCTACGCAGCATCTCAGTCTGCATTTCTTCAGTAAAAAATTGATACTGGCCGCGACCACTATTTTTGGCGCGGTACATAGCCGTATCTGCTTTTTGCCTCAGAGTTTGCCCATTATCGCCATTTTCAGGGTATAAACTGATTCCCACAGATAATGTGACGTATAGTTCATGGTCGTTGATTTTGAATGGTTCTGAAATTGAATCAATCAAGCTCTTAGCAACATATGCAGCACCTTGAGCATCCGTGCTAAGCAGTAATACTGTGAATTCATCCCCGCCTGTACGAGCTACAGTATCTTCCTCTCGAACCTTACTTGTCAGGCGCTGAGCCACCTCGACTAATAATTCATCGCCACTATTGTGCCCTAAGCTATCATTGACAAATTTAAACCGATCTAAATCAAGGTATAAAATTGCGACATGCAGTGAGTTTCGTTCAGCTGTTAGGACGGCTTGTTGAAGGCGGTCTGTAAGTAATGCTCGATTAGGTAGGCCCGTCAATACATCATGTTGAGCGAGGAATTGAATATGTTCTTGTGCTTTTTTCGATTCATTAATGTCGGCCATGACAGCAATATGTTTTTGAACCTCACCTTGCTCGTTTTTAATGGTATTGATAGATAATGATTGATGATAGGTTTCGCCATTTTTACGACGATTTAATACCTCACCTGACCATGAGCCATTTGTATTGACTGCTTGCCATAATTTTTTATAAAAATCAGTGCTTTGAAGTCCTGAGCTTAAGACCTTCGGGTTCTTTCCAAGAACTTCATTTTTGCTATACCCAGTTATTGTGCTAAAAGCACTGTTAACTTCAATAATATTGTTGCCTAAGTCAGTTACAAAAATCCCTTCATTACTGGAATCAAAGACTTGACCTGCAATTTTTAGTTTATCTTCAGATTGACGTTGTTGGGTGATATCGCGGCTAACTCCTAATACACCTAATGTATAACCAGAGGCATTTTTTAAGGGCGTTTTTAATGTTTCTAGCAGCCTTTCATTGCCATCAGGAAACATTACAGTCTCTTCGTTAACCTGGGGTACATTCTTTTTTAGCATGGCTTGGTCTTTAGTGCGGAAAAACTCTGCCATCTCTGGAGGCACGAAATCATAGTCTGTTTTTCCTTTAATTTCGGATTCTGGTGCATCAAAAAACTGTTCAAAGGCTTCTGCATATTCGCACCCATCATGAACACCCATTCGCAAGCATCGTGAACACGGATTCTTATCGAACGTGAACACCTAAC
>CBDUDP010000006.1:0-133845 GCA_965365945.1 uncultured Gammaproteobacteria bacterium | reverse complement strand
CTTTTATTTTCAGGAAACTTTCATTTCCCAGGCATCAAAAATAAGGACTGAATCATCAGCCTCAATTCCGAACCCTGCCCTCCAGCACCGGAGCGCTGAAGAGCTAGCTATTTTACCGCTTTATCAATCTAGGTCAAGACTTTATTTTATCTTTCTGCTGTTTATGCGATTTAAACAGACTTATCCCTGATATTCCCTGCGCTCCACATGACAGAGCAAGATCATAATCTTGTTTATCAATTCCTCCCAAGGCAAATACTGGCAGATTAATTTGCGCAACCCATTGCGAAAATTGCTGCCACCCCAGAGGATCCGCCTCAGAATGCGAAACTGTTTTTTTTACTGGAGACAAGACCACAAAATCCAAACCCAAGCGCTCCGCTTGGCGTAACTCCTGCAAACTATGGCAGGACGCAGCAACAAACCCTGCACTCGCTGGGCGCCGCTTTAACAACATCAAATCTGACGACGTTAGATGCACGCCTGCACCGCTTGCCTTTGCACCAATAATTTGTGAATTTAATAAGTACCCCAATTGCAGTACATCGCACTCAACCTTTACCACTCTTATTAGTTGCTCAGCATCCTGCCGATTTAAATTCTTTACCCTGACCTGCACCAAATTAACACCTTGCGCTGCCACATCATGCAAATCCCTCAAAACTTGTTTTATATTGTCGCCATTTATAATGGCATACTGCCGCCCCAATTTAATAGCTGACAATATTGCTTTATTGGCTTCCGGAAATTGGTATTGATCTAGCTCAGCCTTGATAATCCACCTAAAATCCTGCCCTTCCCTAGCAATAACCTCTCCAGAAAAATGGCTTACCTCATAAACATGCAAGCGGACACTAACTTCTGGATAATCAAAACTTAACTCTATTAATGGGGTCGCTTTTATTGGCTTTATATTTAATTCTTCAAATAATTCCCGCCTCAAAGCCGACTCTGCATTCTCGCCCACTTCAAATTTACCACCAGGAAACTCCCACAAACCACCTAAATGTGCATCCGCTTTACGCTGCGCAATAAGAATTCGGCCTTGAGTATCTTTAATTACACCAGCTGCAACATTAACCCTAGAAAGGCTGGGTTTAGGTCCTATATTCTGCATTGATGCGCACATAATCATAGGAAAAGTCACAGGTCAGCACTCGCTGCTCTGAATCGCCGCGCCCCAGCACTACAGTAACTGTAATTTCTTCCTGGTTCATGACTTCCTGCCCCGCCTCTTCCGTATATGCCGTAGCACAGCCACCATTTTCGACAATACACACGTCACCAAGATAAATTTTTATGCGCTCAACATCCAAGCGCTCTACTCCCGCACGCCCAACAGCAGCCAAAATACGCCCCCAATTTGGGTCGCCGGCAAAAAAAGCTGTCTTAACTAGCGGTGAATGAGCAATAGTTTTAGCAACTTGCACTGCTTCTGCTTCATTTCCTGCTTGTTGCACATTAATTTTAATCAGCTTAGTTGCACCCTCACCATCCCTGATAATTAATTCCGCCAAACGCATACAAGCCTCGTCAATAGCCGTCTGAAAAGCGACCATTGCATCACTACCTTCAATAATTTCAGGCAATGCGGACTGACCGCTTGCCATCAGCACACAGGCATCATTAGTTGAAGTATCACCATCAACTGTAATTCTATTAAAGGATTGCTCAACAGCAGTCGACAAACATTTCTGCAACAAGCCCTGCGAAATCTTCGCATCCGTCGCGATAAAGCCTAGCATTGTTGCCATATTAGGCTGAATCATCCCAGCACCTTTGGATATTCCGGTTACGGTAATTTTCCGGCCATTTATTTCAACTATTTTTGAATACCCTTTGGCAAAAGTATCCGTTGTCATAATAGCGTGCGCCGCTTTACTCCAATTATCTTCGATTAAACTTTCTTGAGCAGCAGGAAGCCCCTTAACCACCTTTGCAACAGGCAAAGGCTGACCAATAACACCCGTTGAAAAAGGCAATACTTGCTCTTCAGTCCCGCCATTTAACTCAGCAACTGCGACACAACTTGCTTGCGCGTCAAGCATTCCTTGCTCACCCGTTCCAGCATTAGCATTTCCCGAATTAACCAATAGCCATCTAGGTTCCTTTTGTAAATTCGTCCGCGCAACAACAACAGGTGCAGCACAAAAAGCATTTTGAGTAAAAACAGCTGCACAAGTCGCGCCTTCTATTATTTCTATTAATAGCAAATCATCGCGTACCGACTGCTTGATACTGGCACAAGTCGTACCTAACTTAATGCCTGATACCGCATGCATTTGTGGAAAATCTACTTTACCAACTGCCATATTTTCTCGCCTATTAATTTATTTCAACACAATCAACTATGCCTTAAAAAACACAACAACACTGCTAATTTCATCAACCTCTTGCTCTAAAACCATACAGCGCTTCTTAATAGTTCCCACTTGTTGCGACAAGCTAAACATTGTATGTGGCAAAACCACTTCCAGCTCAACCCTGCCTTTCAAATAATGAATTCTAAAGCTATCAATTAATGGGTAATTTTCCGCCAAATATTCTTTTAAATAATTATCGACATCATGCCGTAGTAATCTACCTGCATGATCTTGTTTATATTCATCACTTTCGGGGTCCACATGCACCAACACATCTTGCACATCATCAAATTTCTCAATTAACACATCCCTGACGACATCTGCAATCATATGCCCTTCTGAAACCGTAATACGCGAGTTAACCACAATATGCGCATCGACCAAAGCATCTTCCCCCATCAATCGAGTGCGTAACAAATGTATATTTTTAACACCTTCAATAGCAACAATTTCAGAGCGAATTTCCTCAACCAACACTTCCGGCAAGCCCGTATCAACTAACTCTTTAATACTATCTGAGACTAGGTTAATACCGATTTTTGCAACCATGATAGCAACTAGGACTGCCGCTGCCGCATCTGCCCATACATAACCCAGCAAAGAACCAGCCACACCAATCAATACCACAATTGATGAAATAGCATCGCTACGATGATGCCAAGCATTCGCCATCAATAATTTTGAGCGCGTCACGACTGCAACACGCTTTGTATATTGATACAGCCATTCGTTAGCCAAAATAGAAATAGCCGCAATACCTAGCGCACTTGCTTGAGGAATCAGCATCCGCTCTGGGTTTAACACTCGCTCAAATACATCCCAAGCAATCCCGACCGCAATTGCAACCAATCCCAAACCCAATATAACCGTAGCTATTGTCTCAAAGCGACGATGCCCATAAGGGTGATCATGATCTGCCTCGCGCGCACCTAATTTAACAGCGACCAAGACCAACATGTCACTAGCTAAATCAGATAACGAATGCACACCGTCGGCAATTAGTGCGGCCGACTGACCCACTATACCAAAGCCAATTTTTATGATGGTCAAAAAAACATTAACAAGCGCACCAACTAGCGTGACTCTATTTTTTAACTTAGCAATTTGCTGCGCATCATAAATTTCGGTCATTACTCACCCACCTCTAAAATAATAATATATTCATAGTCATCAGATTGAGTTTCTAACACCTTATGCCCATTAATTCGACACCAAGCCGGAATATCCTGCATCACTCCAGGATCCGTACAAGTCACACTTAATACATCACCTTTTTGTAGTTGCTTCACTCTATCTTGAGTACGAATAACCGGCATAGGACACAACAAGCGGCGCGCATCTAGTTCATACTGACTCATACAAACCACTCTTTAGGTAACTTATCTTTAGCTAATGGCTTAACTTGTAAAGTCGATTCATTACCCGCTAAATCTCTCACCAAAACATCCACTTGCTCAGCATCCCTTCCCTGACCATAACGAGCCACAATTTGTGCAGCCAAATACAAATCTTCTGCACTTGGATCACCATCAATTAGCGCCAAAGGCCCTCTATGGCTAGCGCAGTTCATATTAATATAGTTATTTTTATAGCCTTGCAAAAACCGCCCTTCACCATCCTCACGCGCAACGATCACTTTAAAATTCTGGTTCGGACGTATATGCCGCCCAACCTTTAGCAACATAACATCATCCAACTCATAATCTTTAGTGCCCCGCGCCTTCCATAAATCCACTAACTTAGCCGAATAACTTTCATCCGTCAAAAAGCAACACCCACCTGCCGGTTGCGAGTAATCACTTAAGCCATACTGCTCTGCCAATGCCATTTGCGGCTTACGCCCACGCCCACTAAAACCAAACAATTCTTCACGCTTAATCCAACCTTCACGCTCAGGCAGGGTTGCTGGCAAATTCTGGCCACACAAAGGCCGCACCAAACGGTCATCCGCACCAGATTCTGCAGAAATAATCGGCATGGTCTCACGGCGTTGCGACATTGGCCGCTGCCCCATCACTTCACCGGTAATAATAAAATCAAAATCATTTTCTTCCATCCACTGCTTAGCTTTTTTCACCATAAAAACCTTACAGTCCAGGCAAGGATTCATATTCGCGCCATAGCCATGCTTAGGGTTAATCAAAACATCCTTATACTCTTCAATGATGTCTATAATATGTAATTTAATACCTAAGGTTTCAGCCACCCATAAAGAATTATTACGCTTAGGCTTTTCTTTATCTTTTTGTCTAATCGCATGGGTATGCCCCTCCACACAAAAGCCGGTAAAAAAATTAATACCTTCCACATGAATGCCTTGCTCCATAATGGCTTTAGTTGCCAACATAGAATCCAGACCACCAGAAATTAACGAAACCGCTTTTATTTGCTTACTCATACCTTACCTAAAAATTAATTCGCACCTAAACGACCAAAGATCGACGTCCCGCACTTGACGACCAAAGCGCCTTTAAATCAAAACCAAATTATCCCGATGAATCAGCTCTTCATCATCAGCATAACCGAGAATACTTTCAAACTGACTGCTAGAGCAACCTTTAATCAACTCTACTTCTGCTGCCTTATAATTAACCAAGCCTCGCGCAATCTCGACCCCCTGCTCATCCAAACAAGAAACCAACTCACCACGACTAAAGCTACCAGCCACTAATTTAATACCTACTGCTAATAAACTTTTACCTGATTTTTTAAGTACATCCACAGCCCCTGAATCTAATACTACATGACCTTTTACTTGTAGCTGAGCAGCAAGCCAACGCTTACGCGCCACAATTGGTTCAATATTCGCATATAAATAAGTGCCCACTTGCTCGCCTGCGATTACTTTAGAAATAACATCATCTAAAGCTCCCGAAGCAATCACTGTCGCCGCGCCTGAGCGTGAAGCCAGTTTAGCCGCACTCACCTTGGTCGCCATGCCTCCACGCCCCAGCCCACTGCGACTACCACCAGCCATTGCCGCTATGCGAGAATCATCGGCACCAATTTCACTAATGAACTGCGCACTTGGATTAACACTTGGATCAGACTCAAACAACCCCAATTGATCAGTCAAAATAATTAATAAATCTGCTTCCACCAAATTCGCAACTAATGCACCTAGGGTATCATTATCACCAAAGCGAATTTCTTCCGTTGCCACTGCATCATTTTCATTTATGACTGGCACAACACCATAGCTCAGCAAAGTTAATAAAGTACTACGCGCATTTAAGTAACGCTTACGATCAGACAAATCATCATGCGTTAGCAATACTTGCGCAGCATGCAGGCCATGTAACTGAAAATTACTTTCAAACGTTCTGACCAGCCCCATTTGACCCACCGATGCTGCAGCTTGTAACTCATGTAGCGCCTTAGGGCGAACTTTTAAACCTAAACGCGCCATTCCTTCTGCAACAGAACCGGAAGAAACCAATACGACCTCAATTCCTTGCTGCCTAAGCAATGCCATTTGTTCTACCCAGACAGCAATAGCGGCCTGATTCAGACCTTTACCCCCATCCGTCAATAAAGCGCTGCCAATTTTAATAACAACACGCTTTGCTGTTGCGAACTCACTCCGGCTCATCTTTTGCTTCCAACTTTGCCAGTGCCGCCTGCTCTTCTAAAAATGCCATAATATCAAACATTAACGCCCGCGTTCCTTCTGATTTCAATGCAGAAATCTGATATACCGGACCCTGCCACTGCAGTTCATCAACGATCGCCTGACAACAAGCTTCCTGCTCGGCCTCATCTAATTTATCTATTTTATTTAAAATAAGCCAGCGCGGCTTACCTGCTAAATCTTCACTCCATTTCTCAACTTCTGCAATAATCTTTCTAGCCGCTTCAACCGGTGAATCCATCTCTTCATAAGGTGCAACATCAACCAAATGCATCAATAACTTAGTACGCGCCAAATGCTTTAAAAACTGCAAACCTAAGCCCGCGCCTTCTGCCGCACCCTCAATAACCCCAGGAATATCAGCGATAACAAAACTACGACGCTCATCTACGCTGACCACACCCAAATTAGGCACTAAAGTCGTAAAAGGATAATCTGCAACACGTGGCTTTGCTGATGATACTGCGCGAATTAAACTTGATTTCCCTGCATTTGGCATACCCAACAAGCCAACATCCGCAATTAAAGTTAACGCTAACTGCAATATACGGTGCTCCCCCTTAGTACCTAGCGATGCTTTTTGCGGGGCTCGATTAATACTACTTTTATAACGCGTATTTCCTAAGCCATGAAAACCACCATGAGCAACCAGTAATTTCTCACCTACAATCGTTAATTCACCTAATTTTTCATTCGCTCGCTTATCATGCACCTCAGTGCCAGGTGGAACAGGAATATAAATATCCTCTCCCTTAGCTCCCGTACATTGACGCCCCATACCATTTTGGCCTCGCTGCGCCCTATGCACAGAATGAAACTGAAAATCCACTAAGGTATTAACATTTTCAGTCGCCACTAAGTAAACACTGCCGCCATCACCACCGTCACCACCATCAGGCCCACCTTTAGGGATATATTTTTCTCGACGAAAACCGATACAACCGCTTCCCCCATCACCAGCTTC
This sequence comes from uncultured Gammaproteobacteria bacterium, assembly GCA_965365945.1. Classification (GTDB taxonomy): domain Bacteria; phylum Pseudomonadota; class Gammaproteobacteria; order Methylococcales; family Methylomonadaceae; genus Methyloprofundus. The sequence continues at coordinate 126,887 of CBDUDP010000006.1, read as the reverse complement.
GACACGAATCTCCGCTTCATCAACAAATTTCATAACCCTAAATCCCCATACGAATAACTTTTGCAAAAAATAGGCAAAAAAAAACCTCGCCATTATGGGCGAGGTTTTTTTTATTTTATTACCTTTAAAAGCCCAACCTTAGTTAGACTACCAATGGTGTAAAATAATTATGCTGCAACGATGCTAACAAATTTACGTTTTTTAGGACCTTTAACCTCAAAAACAACTTGTCCATCTGTTGTTGCAAATAAAGTATGATCTTTACCACAACCTACGTTTGTTCCTGGGTGAAAACGTGTTCCACGCTGACGAACAATAATGCTACCTGAAGTAACAGTTTCGCCACCAAAACGTTTAACACCTAATCGGTTCGCATTAGAATCACGACCGTTCCTAGTACTACCACCCGCTTTTTTATGAGCCATTCTAAATCCTCGTGTTAAGCAGAAATACCAGTAATCTGGATTTCTGTGTAATATTGACGATGGCCCATTTGTTTCATGTGGTGCTTACGTCTTCTAAATTTAATGATCTTAACTTTCTTATGTCGACCTTGAGCAACAACTGTTGCTGTGACTTTACTGCCATCAACATAAGGCTGTCCTATTTTAACAGCATCGTCTGATTGCACCATAAGTACGTTATCGAATTCAATACTGTCGCCCATACCAAGCTCAAGTTTTTCTATTTTTAAGGTAGTACCTTCTTCAACACGGTATTGTTTACCGCCAGTTTGAATTACCGCATACATGTGCGTCAGCTCCATCAAGCAAAATTCTGTTAAAAGTGAACAGAATATTATATTTATAAAACTCATTGCCGTCAACTCACAAATAAACGGAATGAATAACTTGCTATAAATTAACACAATTAAACAAATATCACCAGATTTGTATTTTTAAATTCTATGTTCTGTTAATATAGCTTGCTAAATAATCTGCTTACAACGCATTTTTTACAAGTTTTTACTATTCCATCATTAATTACAATAAAAGAACGAGTCAATGACAGCTTCGAAAAACACTGACAACAAAGCACACGAACCTATTGATTTTTCATCGATTCAAAGCTTAACAGAAAGCGAAGCCCAAGCGATTGATCAGTTAATTCTAGAGGAGCTCAGCTCTGATGTAATACTAATTAATCAATTAGGCCACTACATCATCAATAGCGGCGGCAAGCGCCTACGCCCGATGCTACTGCTATTAACAGCAAAAGCACTCGATTATGATGAGGACAAGCATTTATTACTCGCAGCGGTTATTGAATTTATCCACACAGCAACATTACTGCACGATGATGTCGTCGATGAATCAGACCTACGCCGAGGCAAAGAATCGGCTAATGCCGTATGGGGTAACGCTGCCAGCGTTTTAGTGGGCGACTACCTCTACTCCAGCGCTTTTGAAATGATGGTACGCACCAACAATATGCGCGTTATGGAGATTTTATCAAAAACCACAACTGCTATTGCAGAAGGCGAAGTTCTACAGCTATTAAACTGTAACAACCCAGCAACTACTGAAGAAAAATATCTTGAGGTCATTTCACGTAAAACCGCCATCCTATTTAGTGCAGCCACTCGACTAGGGGCAGTTATTTCCGGCGCTACGCCAGAGATTGAACAAAGCCTTGCTGATTACGGGCAGCACCTTGGCATGGCCTTCCAGTTAATTGATGACGCTCTTGACTATACTTCGAGCAAAGATGAATTGGGAAAAAACCTTGGCGACGACCTCGCCGAAGGAAAGCCGACCTTGCCGCTAATTTATGCAATAGAAAAAGGCACTAAAGAACAAGCTACTGTCGTAATAGAAGCAATCAAAACAGGCAGCCGCGATTCATTTAACGCTGTCTATGAGATAGTAAAAGCAACCAATGCAATCAGCTACACTGAATTGCGCGCAGAAGAAGAGGCTCAAAAAGCTATAGATGCAATAAGCACCTTACCTGACTCTGAATACAAAAATGCATTAGAATTACTCGCGCGCTTTTCTGTACAGCGCAATTACTAATTGCCTCAAAAAATGCTAGGCTGAGCACCTTAAAAGCCTAGCTACCCACCAGCACGAATAGCCGCTCTTTACTTAGAAGCAAAGTATCAAAGCCAAAACTACTTACCCCTTCACTTTATTGCCCCTCTTAAGATATGAGCGACTTGTTAAAACTTCCAGCAGCAGCACTCAAATTTCAAGTTAATCCACACGATTACAATTCGCCGATTAACCCCAAGGACTCTCAAGCTAGCAACATTCTAGGCCAAGAGCGCGCGCAGTCAGCATTAAGTTTCGGCGTAGCCATGCAAAACCCAGGCTACAACATTTATGTTATGGGCGAGCCCGGTACTGGGCGCTTATCAATGATCACCAATCATCTTACCCCCCTATCACACAAACACGATACGCCACCGTCCTACGCCTACGTAGAAAATTTTGAAAATAACAGAGAACCGGTTGCTATTGAGCTTCCCGCAGGTCAAGCTCAAATATTTTGCAAAGACATCTCTACCTTAATTGATAATTTAATTGCCACTTTCCCCGCTGCATTTGAAAGCCCCAGTTATCAACAAAAAAGAACAGCCATTGACCGCAACTTCACCCAGCTCTACAACAGTGCAATTGATGTCATAGAAAAAGCCGCCAAAGAAAAAAATATCGCCCTATTCCGCGACACCGATTCAATCAACTTCGCTCCCATACGCGAACAAAAAGTTCTGGATGAAGAACAGTTCAACCAACTAGCTCAAGACGAACGCGAAACTTTCCACAAAGAAACCGAACTTTTAGAAGATGCCTTAGCCGACGCTTTAATTGAACTTCCTCAATGGCGTCGCACTTTAGTAGACAAAAACCGCCAACTAGATAATGCCACCATCCGCATGGCCATATCGCCGCTATTTAAAGAGCTCACTGGGCGTTACCAGAATATTGATAATGTCATCACTTATCTCAGTGAAATCAAAAAAGATTTAAGTGAAACCATTAAAGACCTTTTTGTCCCGACACGAACCTTAGAAGATATTAGCGACAGCACCAAAAGGCAATTGCTAAAAAACCAGTATCAACCGAACGTACTGATTGATTACAAAGAAAAAACTGGCGCTCCCGTCATTTATGAACCCAACCCAACGTTTCAAAACCTTTTTGGGCGCATTGAATATAACAGCGATCAAGGCGCACTAACAACCAACTATCAACTTATCTGCCCCGGCTCCTTGCATAAGGCAAATGGTGGCTATTTAATCCTTGATGCAGATAAGCTATTGACCTACCCGCTGGTTTGGGAAGGGCTCAAACGCGCCTTAAAAGCAGGACGCATTGAAATTGAATCTCCTTATTCAGAGCTAGGCATTAATACTGTCACTTTAAAACCTGAAGTGATTCCACTGAATATTAAAATCATTCTAGTTGGCTCTCGTGATATCTACTATCTACTACAAGATTTAGATGAAGAGTTTAATGAAATGTTTCGCATCCTCGCGGACTTCGATTACGACATTCCACGCACGCCCCCTAATATGCAAAGCTTCTCTCAATTAATGAGACAACAAGCACGCGACTCTGGCGCAAAACAGCTAACAGATTCAGCCATTACTAGCTTAATGGAGCATAGCTGCCGCCTTGCAGAACACCAAAACCGTTTATCAGCACATATTAACGATGCTTTAGAAATTATAGGCGAAGCAAATTTCCTATCCACCACTGAAGAAATCGAGAAAAGCCATATAGAACAGGCCCTATGTGCTCGCGAATATCGACACGGCAGGCTCGCACAAAGCATTTTAGAAGAAATGCTCAATGGCACTATTCTCATTAATACATCTAACACCGCAATAGGCAAGATTAATGGTTTAACTGTACTGGAAGTGGGAGGCACTAGCTTTGGTGCGCCATCACGCATTACCGTTACCGTTTATCCCGGCTCACGCGGCATCGTCGACATTGAGCGTGAAGCCGAGCTAGGCCTTGCTATTCACTCAAAAGGCGTAATGATCTTAACTGGATATTTAGGCAACTGTTATGCTCAAGAATTTCCGCTAGCGATCTCAGCAAGCATTGCCATGGAACAATCCTACGGCCATATTGATGGCGATAGCGCCTCACTTGCTGAACTATGCTGCCTAATCTCTGCGCTAACGCTAACACCGATCAAACAAAGCTTTGCCGTTACTGGGTCAATTAACCAATACGGCGAAGTACAAGCTATCGGTGGCGTTAACGAAAAAATCGAAGGCTTCTTCAACCTGTGTAAAGGCCGTGGACTAACAGGCGAACAAGGTTGCATTATCCCCAAAGCCAATAGCCGCAATTTAATGCTCAAACAAGAAATCATTGATGCCGTTGCCCAAGATATGTTTGCCATTTACACTGTCTCCAGTGTTAATGAAGCCCTAGAGCTATTAACAGGCGAAACCATCGGCAACAAAGACAGCAATGGTGAATACCCAGAAAGCAGCTTAAACTTTAAAGTCATTTCTAGATTAAAAGAAATTTCAGATTTAGGACACGACAAAGATGATGAAGACAACGACGAAGAAAGCGAGGCTTAACGCAAGCCACCTACTGCTGTGGGCACTATTATTGTGCCCTCTCGGTGCGAATGCCGGCAACAAGCATACAATAGCAACTACACAATCCTTGCTGCAGGCGAACAGCCACCCTTATTTCATTAATGCTTACAGCCTTAAAGAGCGAGAGACACTGCAGTCACTTTATCAACTAAATGAATACCAATTACTCTGGTTTAGCGTCAAACACCCCGTCCAAACAATCAATCAACTACTAAATCTCTATGCTAATGCGCCTACGCAAGGGCTTATTGCTGCAGATTACGCTTATATTAAACTAGAAAAACAGTGGCACACCCTACAAAAAAGCAAGCCCTCACTGGCTCAATTCTTAGCCTTTGATACGGCGCTTAGCCTCACTTTTTTACGCTATTTAAATGATTTACATGATGGCCGCGTACCGCCTGAGCGGCAAAACTTTTACTTAAAACCTAAAAGCGCTATCGACTTGGTCAGCAAAATTTATACCGCAATAAAGACAGGATCAGTATTCGAGCTAGCGCAAAATATGGAGCCGAAATTACATCCCTACCAACAACTTAAAATAGCTCTAAAGAAATACCGCCACTTAAACGCACAATTCAAAGAGCCGGTACACTTCAACTTTGACCGCACTTTGCGCCCTGGCGACTGGTCTACTCAAGTTGGGAAACTACAGAATTATTTAAACTCACTTAACAGCCCCAGCCTAACACCTAAAATCGAAACCAACCAAAACACTAAAACAAACAATACTTATACCGGCTCAGTTGTTACTAAAGTGCGTAATTTACAAGCTGATTACAACTTAAAAAGTGATGGTGTTATTGGCAAACAAACCCTTGAGCTATTAAATACACCTCTGAGCAAACGCATAGAACAAATAGAATTATCTATGGAGCGCCTACGCTGGCTACCTGATCAGCCATCAGGCCCTTTTATTCTAGTGAATATACCTGCCTTTCAATTATGGGCCTATAACACCGACAAGGCGAAAAATGACAGCTTACACATGAAAGTTATAGTCGGAAAATCCTATGCTGACGACAAAGATGAAGATAAAAAATCAAGCTTACAAACACCCATTTTCTCTGGCAATATAAGCTACCTAGTATTTAGACCTTACTGGAATATTCCTTACAGCATCCTAACAGAAGAAATCCTTCCTTTACTTGAGCGTGACCCAATTTACTTAGAGCGTAACGACCTAGAAATCGTCGCGAACTTCTCGCACCAAGCAGCACCATTGCCCAGTACCCCAGGAAATATAAAACAACTGTATAGCAAAAAATTGCATTTGCGCCAACGCCCAGGACGTAAAAATGCCTTGGGTCATATTAAGTTTATGTTCCCCAATAACTATAATATTTATCTACACGACACGCCTGGAACCTCGCTATTCAGCCGCACCAAAAGAGACTTTAGTCACGGCTGTATTCGAGTTGAGAACCCTAGTGCACTGGCCTTATTTACCTTACGTAATAACTCAGGCTGGACGGAACAAAAAATAGCTGACGCTATGTACTCTGACGCACCTAGCATTGTTGATTTAGAACAAAAAATTCCTGTACTTATTTTTTATAGCACAGCATTAGCAACTCAATCGAGAATTTCTTTTTATCCCGATATCTATGATCACGATAGCACACTAAGCATAGCCATAGCCGAGCGCAGCCAGGGCCTTGCAGCACACTAAATATTCATTACCAACTCCTAACACGACCAGTATCGATATGCACAAAATTAGAATTAGGATAATGCCCTACCCCGCCACGACCTAAACTCATCGCAGCAGATCGAATCACCCTAGAGTCAATACCCTCAACACGAATATCAATCGCCTTACCCTGCATATGCAGACTTTTCTTAGCTACCCCGTTACCGCCCTTACGCAAAGAAGCATTTGTTTTGGGGGAGCGATAACCGGAAATAATTTGAAAAGGCCGTTCAGTACCTAAAGTGCCCTTTAAATCATAGAGTAAATCAATCAAGCGAGGATCCATCGCCAAAACATCACCCGTTCTAAAATCACGCAACAAATAACTAATATCACGCAAAGCTTCAGTGACATACTCACCATTTTCAAAATAACTCAGCGCTATTTTTTCTTCAGTATGTAAATTATGCAGACTTAGATCTTTCACTGACACGACAGGCCTTCTTACGCCTGCATAAATTGTTTGCGGTAAACAACCAACTGTAGCTGCTCCCATTGCACAGCGTAAAAAGCTGCGGCGTGTTATATTTTTTGACATTTGATTTATACCACTTAAATTTGATCGTCTTCGCGTACTGACAACGTAGATTACCACTTCATTTAATGACTAATATCACAGCAATCCGTAACAGTATAGCATTTCACTCCCCAATCCCATACTTCAGTTTAATCATATAACACTCTGATTTCATAAGACTATGGATTGGCGCACAAAATAACCATCAAATATTACCTACTATTCTCAATTTTAATAGTTAACTCCTCAGCAGGCACAGGACGACAAAAATAATAACCCTGATACTTCTCACAGCCTTTCTCATGTAAAAAACTCAACTGCTCTTTGGTTTCCACGCCTTCAGCAATAACCTCTAAGTCTAATTTATGTGCGAGTGCAATAATAGCTTCAACAATGACCTCATCAGAGGTATCAACATTAATATCGCGTACAAAACTTTGATCTATTTTCAGCTGCCTTAATGGCATTTTTTTTAAGTAAGCCAAGGAAGAATAGCCTGTTCCGAAATCATCAATAGAAATGGCAATACCCATCGCCTGTATCTGCAGCATCGTATCAATTGTAGCTTGAATATCTTCAATTACGATACCTTCAGTTATCTCAATCATCAAATACTTAGCTTCAATGCCTGAGCTAGTAATAGCCGATTCTACCTGTTGCACAAAATCGTCCTGCCTAAACTGACGCGGGCTAATATTGACAGCCACATGCTCAAGATAAAACCCCGTTTGCTGCCATGCTTTAATTTGTCGACAAACGTCATTTAAAACCCAACTGCCTATATCTACAATAAGGTGACTGTCTTCAGCCACAGGAATAAACTCAGCCGGTGAAACCATGCCTTGCTCAGGATGAACCCAGCGCAACAAAGCTTCGGCACTTAACGTCTCTCCTTCTAAGTTCGTTTGCCCCTGATAATAGACAACAAATTGTTGCTTATCCAAGGCTACATGCAGCATACGCTCTAAACTAGATTTTCTGTTATGCTCATCCTGCATTTGCACACTAAAAAAGCTCACCCTATTACGACCCATTTTTTTAGAACGATACATAGCTGTATCAGCTTGCTCTAAAATCTCCTCAGGCAGTGCGACTAAATCAGGAAAGACCGAAACTCCAATACTTGTTGTAAAATTCTGCTTACCTCCAGAGAGTTCAAAAGGCTGATTGATCTTATCGCGTATTTTTTCAGCAATAAACGCGGATTGCTCTATAACATCATTTAGTACAGTTTCTGCTCTAGAAATCAGCACAACGAACTCATCCCCACCTAACCGGCACGCGGTATCTTCTGTTCTTATAACACCCTCAATACGCTGCGCCACCTGAATTAACAACTCATCACCAACCTGATGTCCCAAAGTATCGTTTAAGGATTTAAAGCGATCTAAATCCATATAAATCAGAGCGCCAAAGTTATTATGTCGTTTGGCACTCATAACCGCTTGCTCCAAGCGATCAAGCAGCAACCTTCGATTAGGCAGCCCCGTTAATGGGTCATAAAATGCAAGCTTTTGAATTTCCTCTTCGTTAGCCTTTTTATCACTAATATCTGAAAAGATCCCCACATAATGAGTGATTTTAGGGCCATCATACACAGCAGTAATAATCATTCGCTCTGGATAACTCTCACCACTTTTACGCCGGTTCCAGATTTCCCCTTCCCATTTACCTTTTTCTGCCAAACTAGCAAACATAGCTACAAAAAAATCCTTACCATGCCTACCCGAACTTAATACACTGGAGTTCTTACCTAAAACGTCTTCAGCGGAATAGCCTGTAATATCCGTATACGCTTGATTTACTCGCTCAATGGTTCCATTAACATCTGTAATAACCACCGCATCGTGCGATTGAAAAGTGGTTGCAGCAATGCGTAACTCATCTGCAGCTTGTTTACGCTCTATAGTAATAGCCGTTAAATCTGCCATGCGCGTAATAAAACCCAAATCTTGCTTGTTAGGCACCTTAACTTCTCGGTAGTAAATAGCAAATGTACCGAGCACTTTTCCTTTAGAGGACAAAATAGGCTCAGACCAACAAGCATATAAGTCTGCCTCCTGAGTAATTTCCGTAAAAGACTCCCAATACGGGTGCATCATAATATCTTCTACGATCACTCGCTGCCCAGTATAGGCAGCAGTACCACAAGAGCCAACGCCACGCCCAATTGCCAAACCATTAACAGCTTCATTATAAAAGTCCGGCAAATGATTTGTGGCACCTTGGATTAAATGTTCGCCTGTTTCATCAAGCAACAAAATAGAACAAAGACTCTTAGGATTTAGTTTTTCAGCCCCCTCAATAACTTTAGCCAAAATATCAGTAGATGCTTCACCTTTAGCTAGCCCCTCTAAAACACGGTTACGCGTCAACTGCTCCAGCTCTAATTGCTGACGCAATATACTTTCTGCCTTTAGCTGCTTATTAACACTAACTAAATCTCGAGTTTTAAGTTTAACTTGCTTAGCTATATGGGCTGTTCTACCTGTCAACGCTAATAAGCCTACGCCAACAAAACTAGTTAAAACCAAACCACCCAATAAAGTCCACCAAACATGCCAAGTGACTTGACTCGATAAAAACTTTTCAGAGGGGCGGTAAGTAACTTGCCAGTCATTTCCAGCCGCATGTATCTTTTTAATCGCTTGCAAGGAAACAAAAGAAATAGGTGCTAAGCTCTCATCACCAAAGTTACTATAAAACAACTCATCATTACTGGTAATTTTAATACGCAATTGATTATCAACTAGGGCTGATAAAGCATCGGTACGCTGGTCCTCGATACTAAAAACAACCGCGACAACGCCCGAGACATAAGCAGCCTTATCCAGCGCTACTTCAATAGGCATATTCCTCTGATAAACAGGCGCATAAATAACAGAAGCTACACGATACTTCTGATCATCTTGAACTAAACGAATTAACCCTGTAGATAAAACTTTTCCCGTACTAAGCACTTCATTAAGTGTTTTTAAAGCTGTAGCACTCTGCGTAACATCAAAACCTAATGCCTTCTCATTAGATTCATAAGGTTCTACATATTTTATTGGAAAGCGTACTTTTTTTTCACCCAACTCAGAATATTCTATAATGCGCGGAATCCACTCTATAGCAATAATATCTGGATGTTGCTGCAAACTAGGTTGAGTGAAAATATGGAATTCATTCGCCGTAATTTCCTCACTTGCATTAAACACCCCCACCACATTTTCAGCTATATTTTTATGCGCAATAATCTCACCTTCTAACATATTTTGCACACGCTCTACACGGTGTTCAAATAAGCTATTGATTCGTTCTTGCTCTTGTTGCTGACTATAAAAAAACACAAGCACTAAGAGTGACAATAATAAAACCAGCGGCGTTGCAATAGTGACCCTGCGAGGGCGCCAAATAGACTCTGGTTGAGCAAAAAATGCGAGAACTATAGGAGCAAAAATAATCACTCCAACCACATCACCTACCCACCATATCAACCAAGCAAAGAAAAAATCGCTAGCACTTAAAATATTTTGTAGATAAAAAGTAGTGATACAAATTGTGGGAGCAATCAAACAACTTAGTAATGCACCATAAAAAAAGAAACGTAAAATTTCTGGCAAATCCAACAACATATCTTGCTTAGCAACAAAATGTCGAATTAACAGCGCACCTAATATAGCTTGCAAGCATGAGGCACTAGCTTTAATGAGCGTCAGAATAAAGGCAGTTTCAATGAAAGCAACAATATCCGCACCAAAACTAATATATATTTGCGTACAAAATATCCCAACAAACAACCCAGGTAATATTTGTCGGCCATAAATTAACACTACGGCCAAAGCAACCCCAGCCGCAGGCCAAACAGGCGAAGAATTACTTGGCTCAACCGCAAGCAAAGAACCAATAAATCCGCCCAGAAAATAAGCCAAGGCAATCAGACTATTTAAATAAATTTTTTTGATAAAATGCACCTATTCCCGCAACAATTCTAATATTCCCTAATATTAAATATAGTCTACTTAATTACAAACCGAAACATGCTTTATAAGTGCTGCCGAGAAAAAGTCTTATGACTACTAAATTGCTTAGTAATGTCCATTATCTCTTCCAATCCTTTACGTCTACGATCAGCCTTACGGCGCTCACGAGCACTCGATATACGTTCTAAACGCGGGTCATTATGCCAGTCTCGGCGATGGTATTCATGTACAGCTATATACTTGTCTAAAAATTTCTTTCTATTCAGCACCTGTATAGCTTTTGACCCTGCTTTATCAGGCTCTATAGCGACTACTCCATGAAATTCAGAGTCTTCAGCACATGGATCTTTTAATTGTCTGACTTTCAGACCTACAATTTCGGCTTTTTTTTGAAACCATCTTTTTTTAAGAGCGGGTTCAACAAATGCAATAATATCGCTATGCCTTGTGTTTTCTGGAATATCTCTCAAGAATATAATCATCTTACCCCCTGTGTATTCAAACTATCTGTAATCGTTATATTTTTCCTAATCAGTATTTTTAACCTATAAAATGCTTAGCTTACTCGCTCAGCGTCCAATACCCCAATAAGCTCTGCGCTTGTTGGCCGCACGCCACGCCAGAGATAAAAAGCCTCCGCCGCTTGCTCTATTAACATACCAAGCCCATCCAAGCTTTTAAGTGCGCCTTGTTCATGCGCCCAACGCACAAAGGCTGTTGGCTCATTAGCATAAGCCAAATCATAACAACTACCCTGCTCCTTTAGTAATCCCTCGACTAAGGGCGGTAAATCATCACTTAAACTCGCAGAGGTCGCATTAATAATTAAATCAAATGATAATCCAGCCAAGTCAGCATAGCCACAAGCGCTAATAGCCCCTTTATGGGCAAATTCAGTCGCTAAATTCAGTGCTTTATCTATGGTACGATTCACAACAGTAATCGATTCTGGTAATTCATCTTGAATAGGCCCAATAATGCCACGACTAGCACCGCCAGCCCCTAAAATAAGAACCCTTTTACCTTTTAATTGTATCGCATTATTCTTTTTTAAATCAGTCACTAACCCTATACCGTCAGTATTATCACCTAAGATACTACCATCACCTTGCAAAGCAAGCGTATTAACAGCCTTACTTAATTCAGCTCGCTCCGTTTTTTTATCCGCATACGCCCAAGCTAGCTCTTTAAGTGGCACGGTACAATTAAGACCTCGTCCACCTTGGGCAAAAAAATCATTAACCGCCTGCTCAAATGGCTCAGCTGGCACCAATACCGCACGATACTCTAGATCTTGATGTGTTTGCTTAGCAAAAAATTGATGAATACGAGGCGATTTACTATGCTTTATCGGTGAACCAAACACAGCATACTGATCTTTATCACTCATTTTTCCAGCTCCTTTAACCACTGTGCTGCCGATTTAGCATAATAAGTCAAAATAGCATCGCTGCCAGCGCGCTTAAATGACAATAAAGACTCTAACACCACTTGTCGCTCATCTAACCATCCATTCTGACTAGCGGCTTTAAGCATGGCATACTCACCACTAACTTGATAAGCAAAGACAGGCACGGCAAACTCATCTTTGACACGGCGAATAATATCTAAATAAGGCATACCCGGCTTAACCATGACCATATCCGCACCTTCTTGCAAATCCAACTGCACTTCACGCAAGGCTTCATCTGAGTTAGCAGGATCCATTTGATAGCTATATTTATTGCCTTTACCTAAATTACCAGCCGAACCAACGGCATCCCTAAAAGGCCCATAAAAGCTAGAGGCATATTTAGCAGAATACGCTAAGACTAAAGTATTCACATATCCCGCATATTCTAAAGCCTCACGAATTTCACCAATACGCCCATCCATCATATCTGATGGAGCAACGACATTTGCGCCAGCTTGAGCATGTGACACTGCTTGCTTAACTAAAACTTCCACCGTCTCATCATTAATCACATAGCCTTTCGCATTAATTAAGCCATCTTGTCCATGCGAGGTAAATGGGTCCAAGGCCACATCGGTCATCACACCTAATTCAGGGCAAGCAGCTTTTATTGCCCGCACGGCACGCTGCGCCAAACCATCGGGATTATAAGCTTCAGCCGCATCATCCGACTTAGCGCTCTCAGGCGTAACAGGAAACAAGGCAATCATAGGTATACCTAGGTCATAACTCGCCTGCGCCTCTTGCACTAATAAATCAATTGTTAAGCGCTCCACACCCGGCATAGATGCCACAGACTCACGTTTATTTTCCCCTTCGATGACAAATAAAGGATAAATTAAATCAGCGCAGCTTAACTGGTTTTCTGACATCAAGCGCCTAGAGAACTCATGTGCACGCATACGGCGCATACGTGTTTTAGGGAAATTAATACTATTATTCATACCGTTTATTTATAATATGTTAATGTTTGCTTATCTATTTTATAAGCACTGTAAACTTGCATTGTACAGAAAATAAACCCCTTTACTAAGACAGCCTACTCATGACAATTCGACTATTTACGCACACTCTGTTACTTACATTTTGTTTATTTATAAGTACTCTTACCTGCGCAGCAACAAGTAGCTTACAAGCCCCGCAATTAGTTATTGAAAATACTTCGCACGCACTGCAAGAAAAGTTAAAAAACCCTGCTTTTGCTAAAAATAAAACTGAAGTCCGCGACTTTGTGAATAAAGAAATATTCCCTCACATAGATACTGTGCGCATGTCAGCCTTAGTTTTAGGGAAGCATTGGCGTAAAGCAAGCAAAGAACAAAAAGTACAATTTATTCACGCATTTAAGAGCCTTCTAGTTAACACCTACTCTTCGACCTTCAGCGAACAGTTTCAAAACTGGAGTATTGAATACTTACCGCTAAACATCACAGCTAATGATAAAAAAACCACTGTGAAAACAACCGTTCACCAATCGGGTAAACCTAATGCAAAAATTGATTATTCCATGACACTGCGCAAAGGTAAGTGGTTAATCTATGATCTTAAAGTTGAAGGCATCAGCCTCATTATCAGCAACCGCGATACCTTTAACCAAATGATGAAGGATCAAGGTTCATTAGATGCTGTTATTGCCAAACTAGAAGAAAAAAATAGCCTTTAGCTTTATTTGGGTGAGTGGAGACTTCCACTCACCGCAATTATTACCCGCTACCCTACCAACCAATCGTGTGGCTGCAAATAATCATCATATAAAACTGCTTCAGGACTTCCTGGCTCCGGATGCCAATCATACTTCCAATGCACAATGGGCGGCATAGACATTAAAATCGATTCAGTACGCCCACCCGTTTGCAAACCAAACAAAGTCCCTCGATCGAAAACTAAATTAAACTCAACATAACGACCACGACGATACAACTGAAAGTCGCGTTCCCGCTCACCAAACTTCATCGCTTTACGTTTACTAACAATCGGCAAATAGGCTTGCAAATAACTCTCACCAACACTTTGCATAAAAGCGAAACTTTTTTCAAAGCCCCACTCATTTAAATCATCAAAAAATAAGCCCCCAACACCGCGCGTTTCATCTCTATGCTTTAAATAAAAATACTCATCACACCATTTTTTGTATTTTGCATAGACATCATCACCAAAAGGGTCACAGGCCGCTTTTGATACTTGATGCCAGCTAATAACGTCTTCTTTAAAAGGGTAAAAAGGCGTTAGATCAAAGCCACCGCCAAACCACCAGATCGGCTCTTCGCCTTCTTTTTCCGCAATAAAAAAACGTACATTAGCATGCGATGTAGGCACATATGGGTTATTTGAATGAATAACTAATGACACGCCCATAGCCTGAAAATCTCGACCTTCTAATTCGGGCCGCTTAGCTGTTGCTGACGGTGGCAATTTACGCCCAAAAACATGGGAAAAATTAACCCCCGCCTGCTCAAAAACTTTGCCATTCGTTAATACACGAGAACGACCGCCACCGCCCTCCTCTCTATCCCATGAATCTTCTACAAAAACAGCTCCACCATCTTCACTTTGCAATCCTGCGCAAATGCTATCCTGCAAGCCTAGTAGAAAGGCTTTGACTCGCCCTATTTCAATATTACTTATTTCTGCCACCGTCTCGTCTCCTTAAAAAGATAGGTTAATTCAGTATTTCTGCGTACAAGTAAGCTAATTTTAAGTAAAATTAGCCTTCTATTTTTATATTTATCCAAATGAACTCACAAAAAGATACTTTATACGCAAGCCCACTTGGCGATGTTGGCTGTTTTAAATTCGATAACAGCGTAGTTGATGTTTTCCCCGACATGATACAACGTTCCGTTCCAGGTTACAGTGCTATTATATCTGCCATCGGCTTGCTGGCTAGTCGCTTTGCTCAAGATGATAGCACTTGCTATGATTTAGGTTGTTCATTGGGTGCAGCAACGCTTTCCATGCGCCATAAAATCACCGCAAAAAATTGCTCCATTATTGCTGTAGACAATTCACCAGCCATGCTGACTCGCTGCCAGAAAATAATTGACCGAGACACCGCGACCATTCCGGTCGAACTTATTTGTCGCGACATACAAGAAATGGACATCAGCAACGCCTCGATAGTGGTATTGAACTTTACTTTACAGTTTATACCCGTAGCTGATCGAGATGACTTTATAAAAAAAATATATGCAGGATTAAAGCATGGAGGCTTACTAATCTTGTCTGAAAAGCTTATGTTTACTGATCCTAGACAACAAGAACTACAAACAGAGATGCATCACGCCTTTAAAAAGGCTAACGGCTATAGTGATATGGAGATTAGCCAAAAACGTGCATCAATAGAGAATGTACTGATTCCCGAAACCTTCGATCAACATAAAAACCGTCTACTAAACTCAGGCTTTAATAATACTGAAGTCTGGTTCCAATATTTTAATTTTGCTTCTATGATTGCTTTGAAATGATTGATTACCAACCCTTATACGACACTCTAATTGAAGCAAATGCCGAGCATTGGGCTGCGATATTACCTGAACAAATTCATCAGGCACTTAACCCTGAAGCACATGGCAACTTTTCCATGTGGAATGCTGCCGTTGAGCAATTACCTATCCCGAAAAATCATAATGTTCGGCTAGACGATGAAGGCTTTAGCATCGGCCAAGAAGGTCAATTGCTAGAAACAGAAAGAATGCAAATGGAACAGGGTTTAAAAGGCCTGTTTCCTTGGCGCAAAGGCCCGTATGATTTATTTGGTTTACACCTTGATACAGAGTGGCGCTCAGACTGGAAGTGGGAGCGCATTAAAGATCATATTAGCCCATTAAAAAACAGGCTTGTTTTAGATGTAGGTTGTGGCAATGGCTATCATTGCTGGCGCATTTTAGGGGCCGGCGCAAGAATGGTAGTTGGCGTTGACCCAGTGCAATTGC
This sequence comes from uncultured Gammaproteobacteria bacterium, assembly GCA_965365945.1. GTDB lineage: Bacteria > Pseudomonadota > Gammaproteobacteria > Methylococcales > Methylomonadaceae > Methyloprofundus. Next base: position 110,757 of record CBDUDP010000006.1, on the reverse strand, counting down.
ATGTTTTACAGTTTCAAGCAGTACGCCGTCTCTATGGCACCGAAGCACCGGTCTATGTTTTACCTTTAACGCTAGAAGAGATCCCTGAAAAAACCAGTATTTTCGATACCGTATTTTCTATGGGCGTTCTATATCATCGTCGCTCACCCATTGACCATTTAATGGATTTGCGTAATCGCTTACGCAGTGGTGGAGAGTTAGTACTAGAAACACTAGTAATTGAGGGAGAAAAAGGCGAAGTATTAGTCCCCGAAGGTCGCTATGCGCGAATGCGTAATGTTTGGTTCTTACCCAGTTGCGCAACCTTAATAAGTTGGATGACGCGCTGTGGTTTTATTGATATACGAGTTGTTGATATAAATCAAACGAGCATGGAAGAACAGCGCTCGACACCATGGATGACGTTCAATTCACTTCAAGATTTTTTAGATCCGAACAATCCAAATTTGACGATTGAAGGCCACCCTGCGCCAACACGAGCCACGATTATTGCGACTGTAAAATAAAGACTACTTCCATCTAAATCAGGGTGGAAATCACTTAGCGTAAGGCGCTTACGCTATTTATAACTTCATTCGATGCGAGCTCTAGCCCGAGCTTAAAACATTCACTAGCTCGCTCTTGATCATCTTCTTCTAATAGATAATTACCCAGTACCCTATAAGCTTCAACCGTAGGCTCAACACCTATACTTTTAGCTAAATATTTTTTGGCTTTATCCGCAAACTCACATTTAATCGAAATTTTACCCAGTACACGCAATAGAATAGGGTCATTACCATGCTCTAGCAACCACTTCTCAGCCATTTCGAGCTGCGCCCGAAAATCAATAGATTGCACGCTACCAAATAAGGATAATAAAGTCATATCCCACTTATCATTTAAAGCTCGAACTAAATCCTTCTCAATTTTAGCTCCGGCACCAGAGTCGATCATCGCAGCAAAATAAATAGCAGGAACACCTGGCATAACTTGAACATAAGCAGGGATACTATTCCAAAGCTCCTGTATTTCATTTGCATTACTGCTCTCAGCGGCTTCCTTTAATAAAAGACTGAATGTCTCAACTTCCAGTAATTTAATCTCAGCTTCCATAAAAACTTTGTTTTCATGGAAAGCAGGTAATAACTTACGAATCGCCTGCCAATCACCTAACTGTTGATAAGTTTGGTGTAACATTTGTAAAACACTAGCATGCGAAGAGTCTAAGGTATGTAATTTTGTCAGCGTCTCTAATGCCTGATCAAATTGTTTTTGTGATAAATGCAATTCAGCTCGAGTTAAACCGACAGCCACCTCAGATCCAGGCGCATCTTTCGTTGCTCGAGTTAAATATTCATCACGCTTCTCTAGCGCTCCACGAGAATGAGCGGCGCGTGCAGCCGTTAAATAATGAATTAAAGGAGCGCCACTATTTGAGGCGTGCCTAATGAGCGTTTTTTCTGCGCGCTCCCAATTACCTTCTGCCGAGTCAACTAACCCAGAGATCAAAGCATCTTGCGAACGATTGAATTTAACCGATTTACCACGCATTCTGATCTTACCAGGAAGCCGTATCAACCAACCTAACCACCTAAAAAAGACATAAAAAACAAAAAAACCAATAATTAAAGCCACCGCAAAAACGACTAAAGATGTCTCTAAGGCCCAATGTCCAACACCAATTAATACATAGCCAGGATCATCGTACTGAGCTAACCATTCATGAACAAGAAAAGCAAACACTAGCGCGGATACCAACGCCCCTAGAAAAAATAATATATTCTTCACTTAGCCAACCTCTTATTATTATTCAGCTTGTGCATCAGGCTCTTGTAATGCTTTGTCTGTTTCTAACCTTAATTTAGCGATATTTCTCAGCATTTTAAGTGACTGACTGATATCTGGAAAATTGCTACGAATCTGGATAGATTTCAATCGTTCCAATTCAAGTACAAATTGCTTATAAGTTTCATTTTTTGTGAAATTATTCTGTAGCCATTGTAGAACATCTTTAATGCTCGCTTGATATAACTCATCATCCTGCTGCACTAAAGCTAACTTAACCATCACAAGCTTAGTGCTCAGTTGCTCAGTAATGAAGGCTTTCTGTTCAGGCGTAATAACCGAAGTCACGGGACTATCTAAGCGCCTTATGGTAACAATTCCTTCGATAGCAACCAAAGCATTATCAAGCTTAGCATTAATATCATTTTCAGCTAAAGGCTTAGCTTTAGAGACGCTGTCACCCGAAGATAATCCTTTTCCCGCGTAAGGAAGAAACACATTTAACTTAGCAACATCTTCTTCTAACATTTCTAAAGTAGAATAAATGCCCACAACATCAGCCAACTTAACCTTTTTGACGGCAGCAATTTCCTTAGCAATCTGTCCACGTACTTTAAATCCCGCTGTATCACCACTTTCACGCAACCGTTGGTCTGCAGCTTTTAATGCCTCAACCGTTGTGTCTACATCTCCCATCAAATGCAAACGACGATTAGCAACACTTAGCAAATATTCTGCATCAGCAACCAACCAGTCACCACGCGTTTTACCCAATTGTCTTTGAATACGTAATATAGATTCATTAATACGTCCAGATGTATTCTCTAAACGCTCAGTATGTAGAGCACTAAGTTCATTCAACTTAGCTTCAAAATTAGACTCTTTACTACCCACTTCAGAGTTTAAACTAGACAGTTGATTTTGAATAGCGACTAACTGGCTTTGATACCCTGAAATCTGCTTAGTCAACTCAATCATTTGCTGACTATCTTTACTAAGTACGCCACCCAAATCTTGCTGTTTATCACGCAACTGCTGTAATAAAAGGTAACCAGCACCAGCAAGGCCAATGACAATTAATAAAATGACTACACCAAACCAAGCACCATTCCTAGATTTTTTAACCTCAGGATTTAGCGGTGCTTCTTGCTGATTTATATTTTCAGTTACTTCCGCCACAGTTTTCCCCATTATTTAATGCATTTATCATTGCCGCATCAGTAGTTTCATTGGCAATGATAATTTTCGTAAAACCAATATCTTTGGCCACAGCATAAACTCGCCGACTAATTACAACTAATGGAATTAGCAACAAGCTATTTTTTTTCTTAACCTCAGCAGCAATCTGCATAAGGTTTTGCAAAGCTTCAGCACTATAAATGACGATAGCGTCCAAATTACCAGCATCTAGAGTCAAATTAACGGCTTCACTAGAATAAGAGATCGGTTCTCTAGTATAAACTTCCATATAGTCAACAGAAGCCCCTCTTGCTTGCAAAGTACTGGCTAATAATTCACGTCCGCCTGCCCCTCGAATAATTAAGCAAGACTCACCACTTAAATCTAGCAACTCAGGAATCGCCAGTATGCCTTCAGAATTAAACTCTAAATCAGGTAACAGGATATTAGTAACACCACAATCAATTAATTGACTATATGTAGCCAACCCTACAGCAATGCACTTTACTTGTTTTAAGCGCTCAAAATCTTGATTTAATATTTCATATGCAAAATTAACTGCATTAACACTAATGAAAAATACATATCTATATTGCTCAATATGCTGTAAATGCAAAGAATCCTTTTCAGATAAAGCCTTACGTTGAATCTCAATAACAGGAAATTTGATAGCCTGCCAACCCTGCCGCTCTATGAAGCTACATAAATTAGCGCATTGTTTATAAGGTCGAGTGACTAATATACGTTTACCCATTGGCGACAACTAGCATAAAGTACTGAGGGCATTAAGCATACAACTCGCTTAAGATATCACCTGCACCACTTGCAAGTAATTCCTCAGCCACTGCCCGGCCAATCGCTTCAGCTTCAGATGCAAGGCCCGTTTTTTCAGATCTATAAATAAGAGTTCCGTCTGGCTTGCCCACTAAACCGCGCATAAACAACTGATCACCCTGTAATTCAGCAAAACCGGCAATAGGCACCTGACATCCTCCATTTAAACGATTATTCATAGCACGCTCAGCGCCGACTGTAATACAACTATCTGCATCTTGTAAAACCGCAAGTAATTGGTTTAATTCAACATCGTCTACACGGCACTCTATACCAACAGCACCTTGCCCAACAGCAGGCAAACTAACAGTAGTATCAAGCTTTTGAGTAATCCTATCAGTAAAACCTAAACGCATCAATCCAGCAGCCGCTAGAATAATTGCATCAAATTCACCAGCATCAAGCTTTGCTAAACGCGTATTGACATTGCCCCGTAAAGATAAAATCTGTGCATCCGGAAAGCGCACAGATACTTGGCATTGCCTGCGCAAACTAGAAGTACCTATCCTTGCATTAGCAGGTAAATCCTCCATACAACTGTATTTATTAGATACAAAGGCATCACAAGGATCTTCCCGCGGCAAAATAACCGCCAAATGTAAGCCCTCTGGAAATTCCATTGGCACATCCTTCATAGAATGAACAGCAATATCGGCTGTCCCTTCAAGCATACCCTGCTCTAGCTCTTTAACAAAAAGGCCTTTTCCGCCAATCTTTGCTAATGGCGCATCTAAAATTTTATCGCCTTTAGTTAGCATTTTCACTAATTCAGTTTGAATACCGGGGTACGCTTGTTTTAGTCTAGTTGCAACGTATTCAGCTTGCCATAAAGCTAAAGCACTTTGTCGAGTTGCAATTTTAATAATTCGCTGTGTCACTACATTACCCAAATAAAATTTGTCGAAGCTATATTGTACCTTTTTTATGCCTCTAAACGGCCAAATTTATCTGATTTTGTATACAAAATAAACCCTAAAAGCAGCTTAAAAATCCACAACCAGTAAGAAAGCAATAAAACACAGACATATTAATAGAAAATCAGCATAAACTTACAAAAAGAGCAAAATACAACAGGCACAAAAAAACCAGCCGAAGCTGGTTTTTTTGAACTTTAAAACCTAAAGAATATTAATCTTCAGTTACATCCAATTCAGGACGACCAACCAACTCAACATATGCCATAGGTGCTTTATCACCAGTACGGAATCCGCACTTCATGATACGTAAATAACCACCCGGACGGGCTTGATAACGAGGACCAAGCTCATTGAATAATTTAGTAACCATATCACGATCTCTCAATTTAGCAAAAGCTAAACGACGATTAGCAACAGAATCGTTTTTAGATAAAGTAATAAGTGGCTCAGCAATTGAACGTAATTCTTTTGCTTTAGGTAAAGTAGTTCTAATTAATTCTTCTTTAAATAAAGAAGTAGTCATATTACTAAACATAGCTTTTCTATGACTGCTATTTCTATTTAATTGTCTACCAGACTTACGATGTCTCATACAAATAAACCTTTTATTTTATAAAATCGCTTGAGATTGCTCAGCTAAATTTTCAGGTGGCCAATTCTCTAGACGCATTCCCAAAGAAAGTCCCTTCAGAGCTAACACATCCTTTATCTCAGTTAACGACTTTCTACCTAGATTAGGTGTTTTCAACAATTCAAACTCAGTTCGTTGAATAAGATCACCAATGTAATATATATTTTCTGCTTTAAGGCAGTTAGCTGATCGAACTGTAAGCTCCAAATCATCTACAGGACGTAGAAGCGTTGGATCAATATGTTCAACTTGCTCTACAATAATCTCATCAACTTGATCATTCACTTTTTCAAAGTCAACAAACACTGATAATTGATCATGTAAGATTGTTGCCGCTAACTTAATAGTGGCCTCAGGATCAACAGTACCATTAGTTTCTAATTCGATAATAAGTTTATCGAGATTAGTACGCTGCTCGACACGGGTTGACTCTACTTTATAAGCGACCTTATCAATAGGTGTATAAGAAGCATCGACCTGCAAAGCTCCAACAACTCCAACACCCAATCCTTCAGTACGAGTATTTGAAGGCTCATAGCCTCTACCGCGCTGAATATTAATCTTCATAGACAAGGCGCCTTCTTCAGTTAAATTCGCAATAACTAAATCAGGATTAATAATTTCAACATCATGAGGCAACTGAATGTCAGCTGCAGTAACAGGACCTGCGCCACTCTTACTTAAACTTAGCGTAACTTCATTCGCTGAATGTAGAACAACAGCAAGTTGCTTTAAGTTCAATAAGATATCAATAACATCTTCTTGAACACCATCAATAACAGAATATTCATGTTCCGCGTTATCAATTTCAGCACTGACAACAGCACAGCCTGGAACAGAAGATAACAAAACCCTTCTTAACGCATTCCCGAGAGAATGCCCGAAACCACGCTCTAATGGCTCAATAACTATTCTTGAATGATTGAGTGACTTACTAACAACCTCAACAAGTTGAGGCCTTAATAAACCAGTAACAGCACTATGCATTTAAAACCCCAACAATATTATTTAGAATATAACTCAACAACTAACTGCTCATTAATATCAGAACCCAGATCAGCACGATCAGGTAAAGAATTAAAAGATCCAGTAAAATCCTTAGGATTTACTTCTAGCCATGCAGGGAAGCCATACTGATCAGCAACTGTAAGCGAATCAATAATACGAACTTGCTTCTTAGATTTCTCTCTTATAGAAATCTTATCACCAACATTCACCTGTGCAGAAGGGATATTCAAAATTCCATCGTTTACTAAAATGGATTTATGACTAACAAGCTGCCTTGCTTCCGCTCTTGTAGCAGCGAAGCCCATTCTATAAACAACATTATCCAATCGAGACTCTAAAAGGTTTAACAGATTTAAACCTGTCGCTCCTTTTTGTAATTCAGCTGCTTTATAATAATTTCTAAATTGCTTTTCAAGCACACCATAGATACGTCTAATACGCTGCTTAGCTCTAAGCTGTGAAGCATAGTTAGAGTCACGAGATCTCTTAGTTCCGTGCTGACCAGGGCGCTGATCTAGTTTACATTTACCTTCTAGGGACTTTCCTCTGCTTTTCAGAAAAAGATCAGTACCTTCACGACGGCTTAACTTACAAGTTGGTCCTAAATATCTTGCCATTTTATACTCCTATCTATACCCTACGTTTCTTAGGCGGACGACAACCATTATGGGGGATAGGCGTAACATCAACGATATTGCCAATTTTGAACCCTAGGTTATTAAATGATCTTACTGCAGACTCACGACCAGGACCAGGTCCTTTAATCATAACATCTAAGTTTTTCATTCCGTATTCTTGAGCCACTTTACCAGCACGTTCTGCGGCTACTTGAGCTGCAAAAGGCGTGCTTTTTCTAGAGCCTCTAAAACCAGAACCGCCAGAAGTAGCCCAAGATAGAGCATTTCCTTTTCGATCAGTAATTGTTACTATTGTATTGTTAAAAGTTGCATGGATATGCGCTATCCCGTCTGCAACTTCCTTTTTTATTTTTTTCTTTGTAGTACGATTTGAACTAGCCATTTTTATTAACTCTACTTATTATTTTCTAATAGGTTTACGAGGTCCTTTTCTAGTACGAGCATTTGTTCTCGTTCTCTGACCGCGCAATGGTAGTCCACGTCTATGGCGAATACCACGATAGCATCCAAGGTCCATTAAACGCTTTATGTTCATTGACACTTCGCGTCGTAGATCACCTTCAACAACAATCTTTCCAATTGCTTCACGAATAGCTTCTAACTGCTCTTCATTCAACTCTTTAATTTTAATTGTCCGTTCTATACCAACTTCTTTACAGATATTAATTGCAGTTGGTTTACCTATACCATAAACTGCAGTTAAAGCGATCTCTGCATGTTTATGATCTGGTACATTAATTCCGGCAATTCGTGCCATCTAGTTACTCCCCATACGTTACTCGAAAGTTAAGCCGCCAATTATAGCACTTAAACCTTTCAAAGCAATAAAAAATTACCCTTGACGTTGTTTATGACGCCCATCTTTACAAATAACCCTAATAACTCCAGATCTTTTAACAACCTTACAGTTACGACATATTTTCTTTACAGAAGCTCGTACTTTCACAGCTTACTCCTTAATTTTGTAATTTATTTATTTTTCTTTAAATTTGCTTTATCCATCAGCCCATCATATTTTTGAGACATTAAGTGAGTTTGCATCTGCGACACAAAATCCATAACAACAACAACAATAATAAGCAGAGATGTTCCGCCAAAGTAAAAAGGCACATTCCAGTAAACAATCAAGAACTCTGGCAACAAACAAACTGCTGTTATATAAAAAGCACCGATCAACGTTAAACGCGTCATAACTTTATCAATATAAACCGCGGTTTGCTCACCAGGTCTAATTCCTGGCAAAAAAGCACCCGACTTCTTTAAATTTTCAGCTGTTTCTTTTGAATTGAAGACTAATGCAGTATAGAAAAAACAAAAGAACACAATTGCAATAGTATATAGCATTACATATAAAGGCTGACCAGGCGATATAGCAGTAGATATACCCTGCAACCAAGAAAACCCTTCAGCATTACCAAACCAACCAGCAATAGTAGCAGGAAACAAAATAATACTAGAAGCGAAGATAGGAGGAATAACACCCGCCATATTCAACTTAAGCGGCAAAAAGCTACTTTGACCAGCATACATTCTCTTACCCTGCTGACGCTTCGGATAGTTAATTACAATCCGACGTTGGCCACGCTCAACAAATACCACAAGCGCAGTAACAGCAATACTCAATAAAAACAACAGTACAATAAATGCACCATTCAACTCACCAGTACGAGCTAACTCAAGCGTCCCACCAATAGCAGAAGGCAAACCAGCAACGATACCAGCAAAAATGATTAATGAAATCCCATTACCAAGACCTCTCTCAGTAATTTGCTCACCTAACCACATAAGAAAAACAGTACCCGTCACTAAAGTTATAGCAGTAATAACTATAAATTGAATGCCAGGACTAATAACAACAGACAAACCACCTGCAGTTTGATTTTGTAACGCAATAGATACACCAATGGCCTGGAATGTAGCTAAAAATACAGTACCATATCTTGTGTACTGTGAAATTTTACGCCTACCCGCCTCACCTTCTTTTTTAACCTGCTCCAATGCAGGAATTACGATAGTCATTAACTGCATAATAATAGAAGCAGAAATGTACGGCATAATTCCAAGAGCAAAAAGACTCAATCTTTTCAACGCACCACCTGAGAACATGTTGAACATATCTAAGATAGAACCTTCTTGCTGCTTAAACATTAAAGCTAAAGCCTGGGGGTCAATACCTGGTACAGGTATATGAGCCCCAACCCTGTAAACAAAAAAAGCACCTAGAACGAACATTAATCTTGAAAACAACTCAGAAGTATTCCCAAGTTGCTCTTTCATTTGCGTGCTTGATCTACTCACAATTAGTCCTCTATAGTTCCGCCAGCAGCTTCAATTAAAGCTTTAGCACCACCAGTTACTTTTAAGCCTCTCAAAGTAACTGCAGATGTAATTTCACCAGATTTTATTACCTTTACAACCTTAGTAAAAGCTGGAACTACATTAGATTTGATTAAATCATCTAATGTAACTACATCTAAACTTAATTTTGTAATTTCATTAAGTCTTACTTCAGAAGTAAATTTAGATTTTCTAGCAGTAAAACCAACTTTAGGTAAACGACGCTGTAAAGGCATTTGACCACCTTCAAAACCAACCTTATGGAAACCACCACTACGTGATTTTTGACCTTTATGTCCACGACCACAAGTCTTACCAAGAGTAGACCCAATACCGCGACCAACTCTTTTACGATCTTTTTTTGAACCTTCAGCAGGTTTGATTGTATTTAAATACATTAGACTTCCTCTACTGTAACCATATAAGAGACTTTGTTAATCATCCCTCTATTTTCAGCAGTATCAATAACCTCAACAGTATGTCTGATACGTTTCAAGCCCAAGCCAATTAAGCATGCTTTATGACTCTTTAAACGACCAATACTGCTTTTCATCATTGTAACGCGCAATTTTTTATCTGCCATTTCAATTACCCTGTAATGTCTTCAACTGATAAGCCACGCTTAGCAGCGATTTGTGCAGCATTATTCATATTAGCAAGCCCATCAATCGTAGCTCGCACTACATTGATTGGATTAGTTGTACCAATACATTTTGCTAACACATTATTTACTCCAACAGCCTCGAAAACAGCTCTCATTGAAGCACCAGCAATAATTCCCGTACCTTCAGTAGCTGGCTGCATAAAAACTTTTGCAGCACCCACTTCGGACATAATTGAATACTGCAAAGTATCACCTTTAAGTGCTACTTTATGCATATTTTTTCTAGCTTGCTCAAGTGATTTCTGAATTGCAATAGGTACTTCTTTAGCTTTACTAACGCCATACCCTACATTTCCATCGCCATCACCAACTACAGTTAATGCAGTAAAACCGAAAACTCTACCGCCTTTTACAACTTTTGCGACTCGTCTAACAGAAACTAGTTTTTCTTGTAATCCGTCGGTACTCGCTTGTTGATGTGCATTTGCCATATATTTCCCCTAGAACTTTAAACCAGCTTCGCGTGCAGCATCAGCTAATGCCTTAACTCGACCGTGATATTTAAAACCAGAACGGTCAAAAGTAACTTCAGTAATTCCTGCAGCTATTGCTTTATCCGCAACTAATTTACCAACTAAAACTGCAGACTCTACATTTCCAGTACTCTTTACAGCAGATTTTATTTCAGCTTGAGTAGTACATGCACTTGCAACTGTAACAGTTCCATTTTCTGTAATAACTTGAGCATAAATGTGTTTTGAGGTTTTATGTACCGTCAAACGATTACTGCCAAGCTTTTTAATATTTGATCTAAGCTTTAACGCTCTCTTCAATCGAGATGCTTTTTTATTCATTTTGATAGCCTATTTTTTCTTAGCGTCTTTTCTGACTATTTGCTCATCAGCATATTTAACACCTTTACCTTTATATGGCTCAGGTGGCCTGTAGGCTCTAATATCAGCAGAAACCGCACCGACTAGTTGCTTATCCATACCTTTTACAACTATTTCAGTTTGCGATGGCGCCTCGATATCAATTCCTTCTGGCATTGCATAATCTACAGGATGAGAAAAACCAAGACTTAGATTAAGTACACGACCCTTAATCTGCGCTCTGTAACCTACGCCGACCAAATTTAATTTTTTCTCAAAGCCACTAGTAACACCAGTAATCATGTTTGCAATAAGTGCACGCATTGTACCGGCTAAAGCTGTCGCTTTTTGATTACTTTGATCCCAGTTCATTTTAATTTCTTCAGCACTCATATCAAGCTCAACCTGAGCATGCAGAGGCATACTCAATTGACCTTTAGAGCCTTTAACTAAAACAACAGAGTCAACAAGCTTTACTTCAACACCTGTAGGTATAACTATAGGGTTTTTTGCGATTCTAGACATAAATTCACCCTATCCTTAACAAACTGTACATAATACTTCACCGCCATGACCAATTGCGCGTGCAGCACGATCAGTCATAACACCTTTTGAAGTAGATACAATAGCTACACCTAAGCCACCCAAGACTTTAGGTAACTCATCTTTAGATTTATATATGCGCAAACCTGGCTTGCTTATACGTTTAACCTTATCGATTACTGGCTTTCCATTATAGTATTTTAACTCAACAGACATAGATACATGCGCACCATTTGTTTCTGTTGAATAGCTACTAATATACCCTTCTTCTTTCAAAACTTTTGCTATTGCAACTTTAAGTTTAGAAGACGGCATATTAACGTTTATTTTTCCTGCAGACTGCCCATTTCTTATGCGCGTAAGCATGTCTGCTACTGGATCTGTCATGCTCATATTATTTTCTCCAAATATCTAACTAGTCGATTACCAACTGGCTTTAGTCAAGCCTGGAACATCTCCACGCATCGTAGCTTGTCTAAGCATATTTCTACTTAAGCCAAATTTGCGATAAAAACCATGTGGGCGACCGGTTATGTTACATCTATTACGTCCTCTTGACGCGCTTGAATCACGCGGCAATTTTTGTAATGCAAGATGTGCCTCATCCTTATCCTGAATAGAAGCATTTGGATCTCTAATAATTTCTTTTAAAGAAGCTCTTTTTACTTCAAATTTACTTACTAATTTAACTCGCTTTGCTTCGCGCGCTATCATTGATTTTTTAGCCATAACTTTAGCTCTTAAATGGAAAATTAAACTGCTTCAACAAGGCTAAGCCTTCTTCATTCGTTTTAGCGGTAGTAGTGATACAAATATCTAAGCCGCGCAAAGTATCTATCTTATCATAATCTATTTCAGGAAAGATAATTTGCTCTGTAACGCCCATACTAAAATTACCACGTCCATCGAAACTTTTAGGGCTTAAGCCTCTAAAATCACGAATACGAGGAATTGAAATACTTATAAGACGATCAAGAAATTCATACATTCTTTCTTGTCTAAGCGTAACTTTGCAACCAATCGGCATATCATCACGAATCTTGAAACCCGCAATAGATTTACGCGATATAGTCACAACAGCTTTTTGACCACTGATTTTTTCCATATCACTGACAGCTGCTTGAATAATTTTCTTATCAGCAACAGCCTCACCCAAACCCATGTTTAGAGTGATTTTAGTAATTTTCGGTACTTGCATTACTGATGTGTAACTAAACTGTTCCATCAATGCAGGTAATATTTTTTCTTTATAATCTTCTTGTAATCTAGCCATGATTATACCTACACATCAATAATTTCATTATTAGACTTAAAATAACGGACTTTGCTTCCATCATCTAGAGCCTTAAAGCCTACTTTATCTGCTTTTTTAGTAGCAGAATTATATAAAGCTATATTAGACTTGTGAATTGGCATTTCTTTTTCAATTATGCCACCTTGAACACCAGCATTTGGATTTGGTTTTTGGTGTTTTTTAACTCTATTAACACCCTCAACCAAAACTTTCTCGTGCATAAATTTACTGATTCGTCCTCGTTTGCCCTTATCTTTACCGATAAGAACGATGACCTCGTCATCTTGTTTAAGTTTTTGCATTTTTAGACCCTTACAATACTTCTGGTGCTAGAGAAATAATTTTCATAAATTTCTCATTTCGTAATTCACGTGTCACTGGACCAAATATTCGAGTACCTAGTGGCTGATGATTTGCATTTAAAATTACAGCAGCATTGCCATCAAATCTTATAAGTGAACCATCCGGTCTACGCACACCTTTTCTAGTGCGCACAACCAATGCATTATATACTTCGCCTTTCTTAACTCTTCCGCGTGGGATAGCATCTTTAATACTAACCTTAATAATATCCCCAATCGCAGCATACCTTCTATGCGATCCGCCGAGAACTTTGATACACATGACCTTTTTTGCGCCGCTGTTATCAGCAACGTCAAGGTTAGTTTGCATCTGAATCATTTTTATTACCTAATTTACTTAAAGTAGTAATTTAATTAACGTGCTTTTGACTGCACATCAACTAATATAAAAGATTTATTTTTTGAATAAGGACGACAAGATGTAATTGTCACTACATCGCCTTCGTTACATACGTTATTTTCATCATGTGCAAATAACTTAGTAGATCGTCTAATATATTTACCGTAAACAGGGTGCTTAATTAGGCGCTCCACTAGTACCGTAACTGTCTTATCCATCTTGTTACTAACTACGCGACCAGTAATGGTGCGTACTTGATCTGTATTTTCACTCATTATGCTTGTCTCGCCATTTCATTCACGACAGTTTTAACACGCGCAATATTTCTTCTAACTTTTTTTACTTGGTCAGATTTAGATAATTGGCCTGTATTTTTTTGCATACGTAAATTGAATTGTTCACGACCTAATTCAACTAATGCTGAATTTAGTTCTGCCACACTTTTTTGACGCAATTCACTAACTTTCATTACATTACCGTCCTAACAATAAACTTAGTTTTAATAGGCAGTTTAGCCGCAGCCAATGTAAAAGCTTCTCTAGCTAGCTCTTCTGGCACACCTTGTAGCTCATATAACATTGTGCCTGGTTTAATTTGTGCTATCCAGTACTCCACGCCACCTTTACCTTTACCCATTCTAGTCGCTAATGGCTTATTTGTAATTGGCTTATCAGGAAATACTCTAATCCAAAGTTTACCATCACGCTTACAATGTCTTGTAATTGTTCTACGTGCGGCTTCAATTTGACGGGCAGTTAATCTACCTCTGTCCATTGACTTTAGACCAAATTCACCAAAACTTACTGATGATCCACGAACCGCGATACCAGTATTTCTTAATTTATGTTGTTTACGAAATTTCGTTCTTTTAGGTTGAAGCATGATATTTTCCCTTCACCTATTTCTTAGATTTTGAAGTTTCAGAATTTTGCTGAGCAGGGTCTATATTAAAAACCTCACCTTTAAAAATCCAAACTTTGATACCAATGATACCGTACGTAGTATTTGCCTCAGCAACACCATAGTCAATATCAGCCCTTAAAGTATGCAGAGGAACACGTCCCTCTCTATACCATTCACTACGAGCAATTTCAGCGCCATTTAAACGACCACCAAGATTAATCTTGATACCTTCAGCGCCTAATCTCATAGAGTTGGTAACTGCACGCTTCATAGCGCGACGATACATAATTCTTTTCTCTAATTGTTGCGCTACACTTTCTGCAACTAATTGAGCATCTAACTCAGGCTTTCTAATCTCTTCAACATTGACTTGTACCGGAATACCCATCATTTTAGAGATTTCTTTACGCAACACATCAATATCTTCGCCTTTTTTACCGATTACGATACCTGGGCGTGCTGTATGAATTGTTATATGCGCATTATTTGCCGGACGGTTAATCTGAATCCGACTTACAGATGCGTGAGCTAATTTCTTTTGAATATAGCCACGAACTGTTAAATCTTGATGCAAGAAAACCGGATAATCTTTGCTATTTGCATACCATCTTGAAGTAAAGTCTTTAACTATACCTAGACGTATTCCTGTTGGATGTACCTTTTGACCCATTTTACTGCCCCTACTCGAACTCTGCGACTTTAACGGTGATATGACAAGTACGCTTCAGGATGTGGTTTGCACGACCTTTAGCTCTTGCTCTAAATCTCTTTAGAGTTGGCGCCTCATCTACAAATACAGTTGAAACCTTTAACTCATCAATATCTGCACTTTCATTATGCTCCGCATTCGCAACAGCTGACTCAAGTACTTTCTTCATAATCGCAGCAGCTTTCTTAGTACTGAATTTCAATACATTCAAAGCTTCTTCGACTTTCAAACCTCTAATCTGGTCTGCAACTAATCGTGCTTTTTGAGCAGATAAAGGTGCATTACTTAATTTAGCTAAAACTTCCATATGCCCCCCTTACCTTGATTTCTTATCAGCCAAATGGCCTCTGTATGTCCGAGTTGGAGAAAACTCACCCAACTTATGACCTACCATATTTTCCGAGACTAAAACAGGGACGTGCTGGCGACCGTTATGCACAGCTATTGTAAGGCCTAACATTTCAGGCGTTATCATTGATCGTCTAGACCAAGTCTTAATTGGTTTCCTGCTATTGCTACTTACTGCATCATCAATTTTTTTCTGCAAATGATGATCAATAAAAGGACCTTTTTTAATTGAACGTGGCACTTAATTATTCCTCTCTAACGCTTGTTACGACGTCTAACAATCATTTTGTCAGTACGTTTGTTCTTTCTAGTTTTGTAGCCCTTAGTTGGCATACCCCATGGAGAAACCGGGTGTCTACCACCAGATGTTCTTCCTTCACCACCACCATGAGGGTGATCGACCGGGTTCATAACAACACCTCGCACAGTAGGACGAACCCCACGCCATCTTGACGCACCAGCTTTACCTAATGAAATAAGGTTATGTTCTGAATTAGAAACCTCACCAATAACTGCTTTACAATCTGCTAATACTTTACGCATTTCGCCAGAACGTAAACGCAAAGTTACGTGAGCGCCATCTTTAGCAATTAATTGAGCTGATGTACCGGCGCTTCGAGCAATTTGTGCTCCTTTACCAGGCTTTAGCTCAATACAATGAACTATAGAACCCATAGGCATATTACGCAGAGATATGCAATTACCAGCTTTCACTGGAGCATTCTCTGAGGCAATAATTTCCTGACCAGCAACAACACCTTTAGGTGCAATTATATATTTACGCTCACCATCTTTATATAAAACTAGAGCTATATTTGCTGTTCTATTTGGGTCATATTCTAAACGTTCAACAATAGCTGGAATATCAGTTTTGTTGCGTTTAAAGTCTATAATACGGTAGGATTGCTTGTGTCCACCACCGATGTGACGAGTTGTAATTCGTCCATTATTATTACGCCCACCACTCTTACTTTTTTTACTTAGTAAAGGCCCAAAAGGTTTACCTTTATGTAAGTTTTCATGCTTTACTCTTACGACAAACCTAGAACCCGGCGATGTCGGTTTTGATTTTACAATAGCCATTTACCCTACCGATTATATTCTTTTACTTTCCAATTATGCTGCCGAGAAATCAATATCATTACCTGGCTTCAGCTTTACATAAGCCTTTTTCCAGTTAGATCTCTTACCCATAAAGCGTCCAAATCTTTTAGTTTTACCTTTAACATTTAATAGTTGAACTTTTTCAACTTCAACATTAAACATTAATTCAACAGATTTTTTTACTTGCAACTTAGTTGCTTCATTAGCCACTTTAAAGACGAATCTATTTTGATTTTCTGCCGCAACAGTGCTCTTTTCAGATACTACTGGTGCCTTTATTACATTCGAAAGATTAAACTCTATACTCATAACAACTGCGCCTCAATCGCTTTCAATGCTGCAGGTGTAGCAATTACATTTTCTGCAGCAATTAACATAACAGCATCAAGTTCACTTGCAGTAGTAACTTCTAATCGTGCAATATTTCTTGAAGACAAGTATATATTTTCATCTAGCTCATCAGTAACGATAAGAACCCGCGCTTTACCGAAATCTTTCAACTTCGATACCAACTCTTTAGTTTTAGGAGTCGTAGGGATTATATCTGAACTTACCAACAAGCGATTTGAACGCAACAATTCAGACAAAATTGAACGAATTCCTGCGCGATACATCTTTTTGTTTAACTTTTGATCAAATGATCTTGGTCGAGCAGCAAATGTTGCACCACCGCCTTTCCAAAGTGGACTGCGTATTGTACCAGATCTCGCGCGACCCGCACCTTTTTGTTTCCAAGGCTTTGCTCCACCACCACTTACATCAGCTCTAGTTTTTTGAGCTTTTGTTCCAGATCGCTGACCAGCCATGGTCTTGACAACCAACTGGTGAATTAGGGCTTCATTGTAATCTTTCCCAAAAACACCCTCACTAACCTCTACCTCACCGGCAGAGTCTGCACTATTTAGTGCCGGTACTTTCAAACTCATGACTTATCCTTTATTTTTTTTCTTAGCTGCAGGAGTCAAAATAACATCCCCACCTTTAGCTCCTGGAATTGCACCTTTAACTAATACAAGGCCTCTTTCAGTGTCTATCGAGTGAATTGTTAAATTTTGAGTTGTAACTTTCTCAGCACCCATATGACCAGACATTTTCTTGCCTTTAAATACTCTACCTGGCGTCTGACACATACCAATAGATCCATTTGATCTATGTGATAGTGAGTTACCATGTGTTGCATCTTGCATCTGGAAGTTATGTCGCTTAACCCCACCTTGAAAACCTTTACCTATGCTTGTGCCTTGAACATCTACAACCTGACCATTAGAGAACAATTCAACAGTTAACTCAGAACCCACCTTCAGTTCTTCGCCTTCACCGTCACCTAATCTGAACTCCCACAAACCACGACCAGCAGTCATATTTGCCGCAGCATAATGACCAGCCATCGCCTTATTAACTTTTGATGATTTCTTCTCGCCAGCAGCAATCTGCACCGCGCGATAACCATCAACCTCAAGACCTTTAACTTGAGATACTCTATTTGACTCTATTTGTATTACTGAAACCGGAACTGAAGTTCCATCTTCCAAAAATACACGAGTCATTCCACATTTACGACCAATTAGACCTAATGCCATAGTTAAACCCTCTTATTACACAAAGCTTAAATAAGCTTTATTTTAACGTCAACACCTGCCGCTAGATCTAATTTCATCAGCGTATCTACTGTTTTATCAGTAGGCTCGATAATATCGAGTAGACGTTTATATGTTCTCAATTCATACTGATCACGCGCATCTTTATTTACATGCGGAGATGTTAGAATTGTAAAACGCTCATGTTTTGTTGGTAGCGGAATAGGACCCTTAACTTGTGCCCCTGTTCTTTTTGCTGTCTCAACAATCTCACCTGCAGATTGATCAATTAACTTATGATCAAATGCTTTCAGGCTTATTCTAATGGTTTGGCTAGACATATTTCTTACTCAATAATTTTTGCAACAACACCCGCACCAACCGTACGACCACCTTCACGAATCGCAAAACGTAACCCATCTTGCATTGCAATTGGTGCAATTAGAGTCACTTCTACAGAAACGTTATCACCAGGCATTACCATTTCAGTACCTTCTGGCAACTCAACAGCACCCGTTACGTCAGTCGTTCTGAAGTAGAACTGAGGACGATAACCGTTAAAAAATGGCGTATGACGACCACCTTCATCTTTTGATAGTACGTAGATTTCTGATGAGAATTTTGTGTGCGGATTAATTGACCCAACATGAGCCAATACTTGACCACGCTCAACATCTTCACGCTTTGTGCCTCTCAATAGAATACCAACGTTATCGCCAGCTTCCCCTTGGTCAAGCAACTTGCGGAACATCTCAACACCTGTACAAGTTGTTGTTACTGTATCTTTAATACCAACAATCTCGATTGATTCACCAACCTTAACAACACCACGCTCAATACGCCCTGTCACTACGGTTCCACGACCTGAAATTGAGAACACATCTTCGATCGGCATTAAAAAAGCACCTTCTACCGCTCGAACTGGCTCTGGAATATAAGTGTCTAGCGCTTCAACTAACTTAAGAATTGACGGCACACCGACTTCACTTGTATCACCTTGCAATCCTTTTAGCGCTGACCCAACAATAATTGGTGTATCGTCGCCTGGAAATTCATACAAATCCAATAATTCACGAAGCTCCATTTCAACTAACTCGAGCATTTCGTTGTATTCTTCAGTCCCTAAACCGCCACAGTCATCAGCTAGAATATCTGCTTTATTAAGGAACACTACGATATATGGAACACCTACTTGTCTTGACAACAAGATATGCTCTCTTGTTTGCGGCATTGGACCATCAGTCGCACCACAAACTAAAATTGCACCATCCATTTGCGCCGCACCCGTAATCATGTTTTTCACATAATCCGCGTGACCTGGACAGTCAACGTGCGCGTAATGACGCGTCTCTGATTCATACTCAACATGAGATGTTGCAATGGTAATACCACGCTCACGCTCTTCCGGTGCATTATCAATTTGATCAAATGCTTTTACCTCACCACCTTGCGCCTCAGCCATAACTTTCGTTAAAGCAGCAGTTAGTGTTGTTTTACCGTGATCAACGTGACCGATTGTCCCTACGTTAACATGTGGTTTATTACGTTCAAATTTTTCTTTAGCCATTAGCCAATACCTTTTTTAATATCAATTCTTATGAAGTTTTATCAATAATTGCACTTGCAACATTTGCAGGTGTCTCATTATATTTTTCAAATTGCATACTGTAAGTAGCACGCCCTTGAGTCGCCGAACGTAAGTCAGTTGCATAACCAAACATTTCAGCTAACGGCACTTCGCAGTTAATTGTCTTACCTGTTGGCGTATCATCCATCCCTAATACAATACCTCTACGCCGATTTACATCCCCTACTACATCTCCCATATAATCTTCAGGAGTTATGATTTCCACTTTCATTACAGGCTCAAGCAACACTGGTTTAGCCTGCTTTGAGCCGTCACGAAAAGCCATAGACCCAGCAATCGAAAATGCCATTTCATTAGAGTCTACATCATGATAGGAACCATCAAGCAATGTAACCATAACATCCACAACAGGATACCCGCCGAGAACACCATTCTTCATTTGCTCTTGAATCCCCCTATCTATAGCGGGTATATATTCTTTTGGAACAGATCCACCTACAATCTTATTTACAAAAGAATAACCAGAGCCCAATTCCATCGACTCCAGCTTAAGCACCACATGCCCGTACTGCCCTTTACCACCCGACTGACGGATAAACTTACCTTCCTGCTCAACCGAACCCTTTATACTTTCACGATAGGAAACCTGAGGCGAGCCTACGTTTACCCCTACACCAAACTCCCTTTTCATACGATCCACAATAATCTCTAGGTGCAACTCACCCATCCCTGAAATTATCACTTGCCCAGACTCTTCATCTGAGGCAATACGAAACGACGGATCTTCCTTAGCCAATCTATTTAATGCGTCACCTAATTTGTCTTGATCTGCCTTTGTCCTAGGCTCAACCGCAATCGAAATTACCGGCTCCGGAAAATCCATTTTCTCCAAAATTATTTTTGCATTTTCATCACACAAAGTCTCGCCAGTTGTCACATCTTTAAAGCCAACAGCTGCTGCAATATCTCCAGCCCTAACCTCAGCAATTTCCTCACGGCTATTTGCATGCATTTGCAATAAACGCCCTACTCGCTCACGCTTACCTTTAAGAACGTTATAGACAACAGCTCCAGACTTCAAAACACCAGAATAGACCCTGAAAAATGTCAACACACCTACAAATGGATCAGTCGCAACTTTAAATGCCAAGGCAGAAAATGGCTCCTCATCACTAGCCTCTCTAGCCAACTCGCCACCTAATTGGTCATGACCAATTATAGGCTTAACTTCTACGGGCGAAGGCAAAAAGTCAATCACACCATCAAGCACATTCTGCACACCTTTATTTTTAAATGCAGAACCACAATAAACAGGTGTTATTTCATTTGCTAATGTTCTCAACCTCAACCCAGCTTTAACATCTACAATACTAAGCTCGCTTGAATCAAGATACTTCTCCATCAAATCGTCATTAGCCTCAGCCGCAGCCTCAACTAACTTTTCACGCCACTCCATTGCCGCTTCTTGCAAATTTTCGGGAATTTCTTCTTCTCTAAAAGCCATTCCCATATCAGCAGTTTCCCAATATATAGCTTTCATTCTTAACAAATCTACAACACCAGAAAACTCATCTTCAGAGCCAACTGGAATCTGCATTACAACAGGATTCCCCGCCAATCTTGATGTAATCTGAGCAACTACCCTAAAGTAATCAGCCCCTGTACGGTCCATTTTATTTACAAAAACAATTCTTGGTACAGCGTATTTATTTGCCTGCCGCCAAACTGTTTCTGATTGTGGCTCAACACCCCCAACCGCACAAAACACTGCACACGCACCATCTAGAACTCTCAATGAGCGCTCAACTTCAATTGTGAAGTCAACATGCCCCGGAGTATCTATAATATTAATGCGATGCTTGTCAAACTGCCCTTCCATACCAGACCAAAAACAAGTTGTTGCAGCCGATGTAATTGTAATGCCGCGCTCTTGCTCTTGCTCCATCCAGTCCATAACAGCAGAACCATCATGAACCTCGCCAATCTTATGTGACACACCTGTATAATATAAAATTCGCTCTGTCGTTGTGGTTTTACCCGCATCTATATGAGCCATAATTCCTATATTCCGATATCTTTCAATCGGCGTTATACGTGCCACCCTGAGATCCTATCTTACCAGCGATAATGAGAGAACGCTTTATTCGCTTCAGCCATTCTATGCGTATCTTCACGCTTTTTAGAAGCAGAACCACGACCTTCAACAGCATCCATCATTTCGCCAGCTAATTTTAGTGGCATGTTTTTTTCGTTTCTCTTACGCGAAGCATCAATCAACCAACGCATAGCTAACGCTACACGACGAGTTGGCCTAACTTCAACAGGCACCTGGTAAGTTGCTCCACCTACACGTCTTGATTTAACCTCAACACGCGGCTGAATGTTTTCTAAAGCTTTAGTGAAAACCTCCAATGGCTCAGCATGACCTTTACTTTCAATTGCTTCAAGTGCACCGTATACAATTTTTTCAGCAACAGACTTCTTACCATCAACCATAACCATGTTCATAAACTTAGTTAAGGTAGTACTTCCATATCTTGGATCTTGTAAAACGTTGCGTTTTATCGCCGCTCTTCTTCTTGACATTTAATTCACCAACTTATTTCTTAGGTTTTTTTGTGCCGTACTTAGAACGACCACATTTACGACTAGCCACACCTGAAGTATCTAAACTTCCGCGAACTACGTGATAACGAACACCAGGTAAATCTTTTACCCTTCCTCCACGAATAAGAACAACACTGTGCTCTTGAAGGTTATGCCCTTCACCACCAATATAACTACTAACCTCTGCACCACTAGTTAGTCTTACACGAGCCACTTTACGTAAAGCTGAATTTGGTTTTTTTGGTGTCGTTGTATAAACTCGCGTACAAACACCACGTCTTTGAGGACAAGCCTCAAGTGCGGGCACATTGCTTTTTTCTGCCTTTCTAGCGCGCGGCTTACGAACCAACTGGTTAATGGTTGTCATAAGTTAAATTACTCCGTCTTGCGTATTTCTGCCGAGTACGCACATATGCGCACTACAATTATTTACAATAACTCTATTGAGCAGGACATTTTATATGCCCTGCACATGTAAAGTCAAGATTTATATTACTATTCTGCATTTAAGGCTTGCTTTAATGCTTCTTCTGCATCTACAACCGCATCCGAGGTTTTCACTTCCTCCGAAACATTCATGGACACTTCTTCCTTCAACTGGCGCTTTCTTCTTGCATCGTGAAATGCCAGCCCTGTTCCTGCAGGAATTAAACGCCCTACAATTACATTTTCTTTAAGTCCATATAATGGATCTTTCAATCCTCGAACAGCCGCGTCAGTTAAGACCCTAGTTGTTTCTTGGAAAGATGCAGCAGATACAAATGATTCCGTTGCTAATGATGCCTTGGTAATACCTAATAAAATAGGGTCATAACTAACTGGGATTTTTCCATCTGCTTCTAGTTGATCGTTTACTACCTTAACGGCAGCCTTTTCAACTTGATCGCCTTTGGTATAATTACTATCTCCTGCCGCAGTAATTTCAACTTTACGCAACATTTGGCGAATGATTGCTTCAATGTGCTTATCATTAATTTTCACACCCTGCAAACGATACACATCCTGTATCTCTTTTACTAAGTACGTTGTTAACTCTGTTACACCACGCAAACGCAGAATATCATGCGGCGTTAGCTCTCCCTCAGCAATAGTTTCACCCTTATCAACAAACTCACCCTCAAATACTGTGATGTGTCGCCATTTAGGCACTAAAGTCTCATACTGTTCACCTTCAGAGTCAGTAATAACTACTCGCTGCTTACCTTTTGTTTCCTTACCAAAACTAACCGCACCCGTTGCTTCAGCTAGAATTGCAGGATCCTTTGTTTTTCTTGCTTCAAATAAATCTGCGACCCGCGGTAAACCCCCAGTAATATCACGCGTCTTACTTGATGCCTGAGGAATTCTCCCCAATACATCACCGACCTGAATTTCCGCACCATTTTTTACAGCAACAATTGAACCCGACGGCAATACATATTGCGCCGCTAAGTCAGTATTCGGCAACATAATTTCTTCGCCATCTTCTGCAACTAATTTAACTAATGGACGCAAGTCCTTACCTGCGCTTACACGTTGCTTAGGGTCCAATACGGTAATTGAACTTACACCAGTCATCTCGTCAGAAACCTCTTGAACAGACAAACCTGGCTCAAAATCAACTAACTGCACGAAACCAGCAACTTCAGATACAACTGGATGGACATGAGGGTCCCAACTAACGACGATATCACCTGAGTTTACTTCACTTCCATCGCGGCAAGTTAACTCAGCACCATATGGAATTTTGTACTTCTCTTTCTCACGACCATACTCGTCCATAACCCCTACTTCACCTGATCTCGAAACCGCAATTAAATTTCCTTCGCGATTCTCTACAGTTTTTAAGTTATGTAATTTAATTAAACCTTTAGATTTAACCTGGACATTACTAATCGCAACTTGTCGAGATGCAGCACCACCAATATGGAAAGTACGCATAGTTAACTGCGTGCCCGGCTCACCAATAGATTGCGCAGCAATAACACCGACAGCTTCACCACTATTAACCATTTGACCGCGACCTAAATCACGACCATAACATTTAGCACAAACACCATGACGATTATCACAAGTTATGATCGAGCGCACATATACGTCATCAACACTATTTCTTTCTAACTCGGCCACATAATGCTCGTCTAGCAAGGTACCATCAGCTACAACTAACTCACCCGTAGAGGCATTTAGCACATCACCAATAACAACCCGGCCCAATACTCGCTCTGATAATGGCTCAACAACATCACCACCTTCGATGATTGGCGCCATCAACATACCGTTAGCAGTTCCGCAATCAACGCCATTAATAACCAAATCTTGAGCTACATCAACTAAACGGCGAGTCAAATATCCAGAGTTCGCAGTTTTTAGCGCCGTATCAGCCAAGCCTTTACGCGCACCGTGTGTTGAAATAAAGTACTGCAATACATCCAAACCTTCTCTGAAGTTCGCTGTAATAGGCGTCTCAATAATAGAGCCATCCGGCTTTGCCATCAAACCACGCATACCTGCAAGCTGACGAATCTGTGCTGCGGAACCCCTAGCACCAGACTCAGCCATCATAAATACCGAGTTAAATGATTTTTGCTTTAAAACAGCACCATCATCATCAATTACTTCATCAGTTCCCAAGGCATCCATCATCACCTTAGCAACTTTCTCATTGGCATGCGACCAAATATCAACAACCTTGTTGTAGCGCTCTCCATCCGTTACCAATCCAGAGGCATATTGACTTTGAATTTCAATAACTTCTTTTTCAGCTTCCGTTAGGATCTGCGATTTCTCTTTAGGAATTTCCATATCATTAATACCGAAAGAAATACCCGAGCGTGTTGCATATTTAAAACCAAGATACATAATTTGGTCAGCAAGAACAACAGTGCTTTTATTTCCCAAATGACGATAACTATAATCCAATAACCGAGAGATATTTTTCTTGGTCATATCACAGTTAACAACCTCAAATGGCATACCAGCAGGAACAACATCCCATATCAAAACTCGCCCTACTGTAGTTTCGATGCGTGTAATTTTAGGCTCCAACTCACCAGCATCATTCTTAACTTGCTCGGTAACTCTTACTAAAATCTTTGATTGCAGTTCAACAGCCTTAGCATCTAGCGCCCTTACTACTTCAGCAGTATTGCTAAAATAAGACCCATCACCCTTAGCTTTTAATTTTTCACGACTAATATAATATAAGCCCAATACAACATCCTGAGATGGATTGATAATTGGCTCACCATTCGCTGGAGACAGGATATTATTAGTCGCCATCATTAAGGTGCGACATTCAATCTGAGCTTCAATTGATAATGGCACGTGCACCGCCATCTGGTCACCATCGAAATCAGCGTTAAATGCGCTACATACCAATGGATGCAAATTAATCGCCTTACCTTCAATTAAGGTAGGCTCAAACGCCTGAATACCCAATCTATGAAGAGTTGGCGCTCTATTAAGCATAATTGGATGCTCATGGATAACTTCCTCAAGAATATCCCAAACCTCAGCAGTCTCACTTTCTACCATTTTCTTAGCAGCTTTAATTGTCGTAGCTAAACCACGCAACTGTAACTTACTAAAAATAAAAGGTTTAAATAGCTCTAATGCCATTTTCTTAGGCAGGCCACATTGATGCAACCTTAAAGTAGGCCCAACAACAATAACTGAACGCCCAGAGTAATCAACTCGCTTACCTAGTAAGTTCTGTCTGAAACGCCCTTGCTTACCTTTAATCATATCAGCAAGTGATTTCAACGGACGCCTATTGGTACCCGTTATCGCGCGTCCACGTCGACCATTATCCAATAGTGCATCAACAGACTCTTGCAGCATTCTCTTTTCATTACGAATAATGATGTCAGGCGCACTCAAATCTAATAAACGATGTAGTCGATTATTTCTATTAATAACACGCCTGTATAAGTCATTTAAATCAGACGTCGCAAAACGACCACCATCCAGTGGAACCAATGGTCTTAATTCAGGTGGCAATACAGGCAATACATTCATTACCATCCATTCAGGACGATTAGAAGACCCCAATAAAGACTCAAGAACTTTTAAGCGTTTAGAATACTTCTTAATCTTAGTTTCTGAGTTAGTGCTATTAATATCTTCTCTTAACTGATCAACTTCCGCTTTAATATCTATTGACTTTAATAGCTGAAATATAGCCTCCGCACCCATTTTTGCAACAAAGTCATCGCCATACTCTTCAAAGGCATCTAAAAACTCTTCGTCAGTCATTAGTTTCTTTCTTTCCAAAGGCGTCATACCTTCCTCAAGAATTACAAATGACTCAAAATATAAGACGCGCTCGATTTCGCGCAATGTCATATCTAATAAAAGCGCAATACGCGAAGGAAGCGACTTCAAAAACCAAATATGTGCAACAGGGCTGGCTAACTCAATATGCCCCATGCGCTCACGACGCACTTTAGACAAAGTTACTTCCACGCCACATTTCTCGCAAATTACACCGCGATGCTTCAATCGCTTGTATTTACCGCATAAGCACTCATAATCACTAACCGGACCAAAAATTTTGGCACAAAATAAACCGTCACGCTCAGGCTTAAAAGTACGGTAATTGATTGTTTCTGGCTTCTTTACCTCACCATAAGACCACGATCTAATTTGATTTGGTGACGCTAAACCTATGCTGATTTCATCAAAATCAGCAGATTTATTTTGGCGTTTTAAGAAATTTAATAAATCTTTCAAGAGCTTATCCCCTTAGTTTGTTACCTGGCCTAACCAGAACTCGTTAACTATTAATTACTTAATAAAAAAGCGCTATTGCACTTCAATATTAATAGCTAATGAGCGAATTTCCTTCAGTAATACATTAAATGATTCTGGCATACCTGCCTCCATTTGATGATTACCATCTACAATATTTTTGTACATGCGAGTACGGCCCGTCACATCATCAGACTTAACTGTTAACATCTCTTGTAAAGTATAAGCAGCACCATAAGCTTCAAGTGCCCAGACC
Source organism: uncultured Gammaproteobacteria bacterium (assembly GCA_965365945.1). Lineage (GTDB taxonomy): Bacteria > Pseudomonadota > Gammaproteobacteria > Methylococcales > Methylomonadaceae > Methyloprofundus. Next base: position 83,608 of record CBDUDP010000006.1, on the reverse strand, counting down.
TCCATTTCACCAAAACGCTGACCACCGAACTGCGCTTTACCACCTAATGGCTGCTGAGTAACTAAGCTATATGGCCCAGTTGAACGCGCATGCATTTTATCGTCAACTAAATGATTCAATTTCAGCATATGCATATAACCTACCGTAACATCACGCTCAAATGCCTCACCCGTTAAGCCATCATACAAAGTTGTTTGACCACTTTCCGGCAAGTCAGCGAGTTTAAGCATATAGCGAATCTCATCTTCACTTGCACCGTCAAAAACAGGGGATGCCATTGGTACGCCGGCGACAAGATTTTTTGCCATCTCGATAATTTCTTGATCACTGAAAGAGTCTAAATCTTCACTTTGACCACTACTATTATAGATTTTGTCTAAGTAACTTCTTATTTCTTTGACAGCCGCTTGCGCTTCAAGCATTTTACCAATCTTAATACCCAAGCCTTTAGCAGCCCAACCCAAATGAGTTTCTAACACCTGCCCAACGTTCATTCGCGAAGGCACACCTAATGGGTTCAAAACGATATCAATTGGTGTTCCATCGGCAGTAAACGGCATATCTTCAATAGGATTAATTCTTGAAATAACCCCTTTATTTCCATGTCGTCCAGCCATTTTATCACCTGGCTGAATACGCTTTTTAACAGCCAAATAAACCTTAACCATTTTCAATACACCTGGCGCCAAATCATCGCCCATAGTGATTTTTTTACGTTTTACTTCAAACCTTTCATCAAACTCTTTACGTAACTTAACGATTTGCGCACTCAGCCCTTCAAGCTGCACATTAAGTTCTTCGCCTTCCATTTTGATGCTTGCCCAATCAGAATGTTTGACTGCATCTAAATATTCCTGAGTTATGACTGCTCCAGACTTCAAATTATTAGGTCCTGACAGCACTTTTTCACCGATAATCAATGAAGCGGTACGCTGATAAATATCTTTTTCTACAATAACTAACTGATCATTTAAATCTTTCTTATAACTTTTGATCGCAGCATCTTCATTAGCTAAAGCACGTTTATCTTTTTCTACGCCATCACGCGTAAAAACTTGTACATCAATAACCGTGGCACGAATACTACCCGGCACTCGCAGTGATGTATCTTTAACATCAGCCGCTTTTTCGCCAAAGATCGCTCTGAGTAGCTTTTCTTCCGGTGTAAGTTGCGATTCACCCTTAGGCGTCACTTTACCTACGAGGATATCACCACCTTTTACTTCAGCGCCTACATAAACAATGCCTGACTCATCCAATTTAGATAAAGCTTCTTCGCTTACATTAGGAATATCCGCAGTAATCTCTTCTGGGCTATGCTTTGTATCACGAGCGATACACGTTTTTTCTTCAATATGAATCGAAGTAAAACGATCTTCTTTTACGACACGCTCTGAAACAAGGATTGAATCCTCAAAGTTGTAACCATTCCAAGGCATGAAGGCAATCAGCATATTTTGACCCAATGCTAATTCGCCCATATCAGTAGAAGGACCATCCGCCATAATATCACCGGCCGCGACAACATCTCCCGGCTTAACGAGTGGCTTTTGGTTAATACATGTATTTTGGTTTGACCGCACATATTTAATTAAATTATAAATATCTACGCCTGCTTCACCCGCCTCAGTTTCTGCATCACTTACACGCACAACAATTCGGCTCGCATCGACAGTCTCAATAAGTCCACCACGCTTCGCAACAACAGTTACCCCAGAATCTTTAGCAACAGTACGCTCCATTCCCGTTCCGACAATTGGCTTTTCTGCCCTTAGAACCGGTACGGCTTGACGCTGCATGTTAGAACCCATCAAGGCTCTATTCGCATCATCATGCTCTAAAAATGGTACGATCGAAGCAGCTACTGATACAATTTGTTTTGCCGATACGTCCATATACTGCACAGAATCAGATGCTGACAAAGTAAACTCATCTTTATAGCGACAAGACACCAAACCCTCAACTAATTTACCATTTTCGCCTACCGGCACACTGGCCTGAGCAATAACGAAATTACCTTCTTCAATCGCTGACAAATAGTCAACTTGCTTAGTAACTAGACCATCAACAACCTTGCGATAAGGCGTTTCTAAGAATCCATATTCATTGGTACGTGCATAAACAGCCAAAGAGTTAATCAAACCAATGTTTGGCCCCTCAGGCGTTTCAATCGGACACACACGACCATAGTGAGTTGTATGCACATCTCGAACTTCAAATCCAGCTCTCTCTCTCGCTAAACCACCCGGCCCTAATGCCGATACGCGTCGCTTATGAGTTACCTGAGACAATGGATTATTTTGATCCATAAACTGCGACAACTGACTAGAACCAAAAAATTCTTTTACTGCTGCAGAAACAGGCTTAGCATTAATAATTTCTTGTGGCATCAAGCCTTCAGAATCTGCTAGAGTCAAGCGCTCTCTTACCGCCCTTTCAACTCTAACTAAACCCACTCTAAATTGGTTTTCAATCATTTCACCAACAGATCTTACTCTTCTGTTACCTAAATGATCGATATCATCAACAATGCCATTACCATTTCTAATTGCAATTAATTCATGCAATACACTGATAATATCTTCTTTACTTAAAGTACCAGAACCGGCATCACCCGAAAGACCTAAGCGACGATTAAACTTCATTCGTCCTACTGCCGATAAATCATACCTTTCTTCAGTAAAAAACAAGTTATTAAACAAGTTCTCTGCTGAATCTTTTGTTGGTGGCTCGCCAGGACGCATCATACGGTAGATTTCAATCAACGCCTCTAAACGGTTGGTTGTAGAATCTAAGCGCATAGCATCTGACATGTATGCACCACGATCTAAATCATTTACATAAAGCGTATTAATTTCAGCAACGCCTTCAGCAATTAACTTATCTAGTAATTCTTCTGTTATTTCGTCGTTTACCTTGGCAATTAACTCGCCAGTCGACTCATCTATAACATTATTTGCTAGGACGCTTCCTACCAAATAATGTCTAGGCACATCTAAACGCTCAATATTAGCTTTACCCATTTGCCTAATATGTTTTGCAGTAATTCTTCGTCCCTCTTCAACTAGCACCTTTCCACCATGCTTAAGGTCAAATGTTGCTATCTCGCCTTTTAGTCTTTCAGGAATTAAATGTAATTTGATTTCTTCACTTCCAATACTATAAGTATTGGACTCGAAGAACATCTTAATCATTTCTTCGTTTTCATAACCCAATGCACGCAATAAAATTGTTGCAGGAATCTTACGACGTCGATCGATTCTAACGAAAATACAATCCTTATGATCAAACTCAAAGTCTAACCATGAACCACGATATGGAATAACTCGCGCATTAAGTAGCAACTTTCCTGAAGAATGCGTCTTACCTTTATCGTGATCAAAAAACACACCGGGACTACGGTGTAACTGAGAAACGATAACTCGCTCAGTGCCGTTTATTACAAAGGTTCCATTATCCGTCATTAACGGCAGTTCACCCATGTAAACTTCTTGCTCTCTTATATCTTTAACGACCTTGGTACTGCCTGGCGCATCTTTATCATAAATAACCAAACGCGCAACAACACGCAACGGCGCAGCATAAGTCGCACCACGCTGCTGACACTCACGCACATCAAATACAGGCTCGCCTAATCTATATTTAACATACTCTAAAACAGCATATCCTGAATGACTTTCAATCGGAAACACACTGGAAAATGCCGCATGTAAACCAGCATCCTTTCTTTTTGCCGGCTTTATGCCTGTCTGTAGAAAGCCTTCGTAGGATTTGATTTGCGTTTCAAGCAAATAAGGAACGCCTAATGCCTCGTTTGCTTTTCCAAAATTATTTCTAAGGCGTTTTTTTTCAGTAAAAGAGTAAGCCATATTACTTCCTTATCCTTTTCAAGTGTAAGTGTTTAATTCAGGTCATTAAAAACAGTAAAAGGCCGGTGACTACTAAAGTAATCACCAGCCCATATTACAGTTACTGCTTAGAGTATTTCGTCAAAATTATTTAATTTCGACAGAAGCTCCCGCTTCTTCTAACTGAGCTTTAACTGCTTCAGCATCTTCTTTGCTTACACCTTCTTTTACTGCAGTAGGGCAACCTTCAACTGCACCTTTTGCTTCTTTCAAACCAAGGCCTGTAATTGCACGAACTGCTTTAATGACAGAAACTTTATTAGCACCAAATGATGTCATAACAACATCAAAATCAGTTTTTTCTTCTGCAGCTGCAGCATCGCCGCCAGCTGCTGGACCTGCTGCAAGAGCTGCTGCAGATACTCCGAACTTTTCTTCCATTGCAGAAATCAAATCAACGATTTCCATTACAGTCATATTAGATACTGCTTCCAAGATATCTTCTTGTGAGATAGCCATTCGTAATTCCTCAAATATTAAGTTGTAAACTGGTTATAAAAGCTTATTCTGCTGCTTCCGCTTCACTTTCTGTACTTTCTGCACCGACTTCACGCTGCTCTTTTAAAGCAACTAAAGTACGAGCTAGTTTTCCTACAGGAGCTAACATCAACGCCATAATCATACTGATACCTTGATCACGTGTTGGTAGGCTGGCTAATCGTGCTAATTCTGAACCATCGTATGCTTGGCCATCAATTGACACAATTTTTGCAATCAGATTTTTATTTGTTTTTGCAAAATCATTGATTAAACGCCCTGCTGAACCTGGGTCTTCCATTGAAAAAGCTAGAATCAATGGACCAACCATTTTTTCTTGCATACATTCAAATTGAGTTCCAGCAACCGCACGTCTCGCCAATGTATTTTTGACTACACGCAAATAAACACCTGTTTCTCTTGCAACTGTCCGTAACTGAGTTAATTCAGCTACAGTCAGCCCGCGATATTCAGCTGCAACAGCAGAATGCGCTTTAGCAGCGTATGGAGCAACTTCCTCTACGACAGCTTTTTTGCCATCTAATGCTAAGGCCACAATTTTCTCCGTTCTTACTGATTTTCATCAGCTTTATAAAACACATCTTAATTAGATGCACCCCAACGGGTTCTTCACCAGTTTCCTAGTTACAGCTCCCATCTACGTAGGCGTTTATTTAAGCATTACGCACCTACGGTCTTTGATGGCTACCAACAAAGCTGGTAACCAAAAATTTTTACTCTAGCAGTCAATACTACTTAAATCTAAAGTCACACCAGGGCCCATCGTAGTCGATAAGCTGATTTTCTTTAAATAAATACCTTTAGCGGCACTTGGCTTAGCTTTTACTAAGTCAGCCACGACTGCTTCTAGATTTGTTTTGATATCGTCCGCAGTAAAACCAATCTTACCTACTGAACAATGAATAATGCCTGCCTTATCCGTACGGTAGCGAGCTTGACCTGATTTTGCATTACGCACCGCACCAGCTACATCTGGAGTTACAGTACCTACTTTAGGGTTAGGCATTAAACCTCTTGGCCCTAATACTTGGCCTAATTGACCAACAACGCGCATTGCATCAGGAGAAGCAATAACAACATCAAAGTCCATTTGACCTTTTTTAACTAGATCAGCAAGATCATCCATACCAACAATATCTGCACCCGCTTCTTTTGCAGCTTCAGCGTTAGGGCCTTGTGTAAAAACTGCAACTCTTACTGTCTTACCCGAACCTTTAGGTAATACAGTTGCACCTCTAACATTTTGGTCAGATTTTCTTGCATCAATACCTAAATTAACACTTAGATCGATAGACTCAGAAAATTTAGCTGTAGAAAGCTCTTTTAGTAATTCAACAGCTTCGGTAAATGAGTATTGACGAGTAGGATCTACCTTTTCAATAGCAATTTTTGCTTTTTTAGATAACTTAGCCATTATAAACCTTCCACAACAAGACCCATACTACGGGCGCTACCAGCAATTATTTTCACTGCAGTTTCAAGATTTGTAGCATTCAAATCTTCCATTTTAGTTTTTGCAATCTCTTCTACCTGAGCAAGAGTTACCGTTCCTACTTTTGTCTTATTAGGAACCGCACTACCACTAGTAATACCTGCTGCTTTTTTCAGCAAAATTGAAGCTGGAGGTGTTTTAGTAATAAAAGTAAAGCTTTTATCTCCATAAACTGAGATAACTACCGGGATAGGCAAACCCTTTTCTATATCTGAAGTTTTTGCATTAAATGCCTTACAAAACTCCATAATATTAACACCTTGCTGACCTAATGCTGGGCCTACTGGTGGGCTTGGATTTGCTTCGCCTGCTTTAACTTGCAGTTTGATATATGCCGTGACTTCTTTAGCCATTATATACTCCGTGTGGGTACTTGCGCTTTTCAGCTCCCCATAGATAAAAAATCCCCACCATTATGATGAGGACCGTTTTGATTTTTAAATATGCGTTATTAAACTTTTTCTACTTCATTAAACCCAAGCTCTACTGAAGTTGATCTACCAAAAATTAAAACTGCAATTTTTAACTTGTTTTTTTCGTAGTTAATTTCTTCAATTTCGCCATTAAAATCTTTAAATGGCCCATCATTAACTCGGACAACCTCACCAACTTCAAATAAAACTTTAGGTCTAGGCTTATTAACACCCTCTTCCACTCTATTTAGAATTCTTTCTGCTTCTAGATTTGAGATCGGAGCTGGTCGCTCTGAAGTGCCTCCAATAAAGCCTAAAACTCTAGGCTCATCTTTAACTAAATGCCATGTCTCATCGGTCAATTCCATTTGCACCAACACGTAACCGGGAAAAAACTTTCTTTCGCTTTTCCTTTGCTGCCCCATACGCATCTCAACTACTTCTTCAGTCGGAACTAGAATTTTACCAAAAAACTCTTCTAAGCCTTCTCTTTTGATTTTCTCTTCTAGTGACAGCTTTACTTTCTTTTCATAATTTGAATACGCATGAACAACATACCAACGAATGGCCATTCTTTAAACCTCTTTAACTTGTCAGTGATGTTATCGACCAAAATAAAAACGTATCTAATATCCACATAATGAATCCAACAATGATTACCATTGCAAACACCATTAATGTAGTTTGAGTAGTTTCAGATCGTGAAGGCCAAACGACCTTCCTTACTTCTTGCTTCGCTTCGCGTGAGAATGCCAATGAATTACGACCGATAGAGGTAGTTATCATAATTGCCAAAGAAACAACCATTATCGCTACCATCCCCAGCACCCTATATAACTGCAGGTAATCAGAGAAGTAATAGAAAGCAGCCACACCCGCACTTATTAGCACAAGAGACAAGAAATATTTAAGCACATCAATGCTAGATGTAGCTTCATTTGCCTGAATATTCATTTACTGGATTTTATTTGAGAAAAAACTTTGAAATAGATAGTTATGCGAGTGGCAGGCCAGGAGGGACTCGAACCCACAACCAGCGGTTTTGGAGACCGCTACTCTACCAATTGAGCCACTGACCTACACGCATAAACCTTTAGAACGAGTAATTATAACTTACTTTCAATAATTACTCAATAATTTTTGCAACAACACCCGCACCAACCGTACGACCACCTTCACGAATCGCAAAACGTAACCCATCTTGCATTGCAATTGGTGCAATTAGAGTCACTTCTACAGAAACGTTATCACCAGGCATTACCATTTCAGTACCTTCTGGCAACTCAACAGCACCCGTTACGTCAGTCGTTCTGAAGTAGAACTGAGGACGATAACCGTTAAAAAATGGCGTATGACGACCACCTTCATCTTTTGATAGTACGTAGATTTCTGATGAGAATTTTGTGTGCGGATTAATTGACCCAACATGAGCCAATACTTGACCACGCTCAACATCTTCACGCTTTGTGCCTCTCAATAGAATACCAACGTTATCGCCAGCTTCCCCTTGGTCAAGCAACTTGCGGAACATCTCAACACCTGTACAAGTTGTTGTTACTGTATCTTTAATACCAACAATCTCGATTGATTCACCAACCTTAACAACACCACGCTCAATACGCCCTGTCACTACGGTTCCACGACCTGAAATTGAGAACACATCTTCGATCGGCATTAAAAAAGCACCTTCTACCGCTCGAACTGGCTCTGGAATATAAGTGTCTAGCGCTTCAACTAACTTAAGAATTGACGGCACACCGACTTCACTTGTATCACCTTGCAATCCTTTTAGCGCTGACCCAACAATAATTGGTGTATCGTCGCCTGGAAATTCATACAAATCCAATAATTCACGAAGCTCCATTTCAACTAACTCGAGCATTTCGTTGTATTCTTCAGTCCCTAAACCGCCACAGTCATCAGCTAGAATATCTGCTTTATTAAGGAACACTACGATATATGGAACACCTACTTGTCTTGACAACAAGATATGCTCTCTTGTTTGCGGCATTGGACCATCAGTCGCACCACAAACTAAAATTGCACCATCCATTTGCGCCGCACCCGTAATCATGTTTTTCACATAATCCGCGTGACCTGGACAGTCAACGTGCGCGTAATGACGCGTCTCTGATTCATACTCAACATGAGATGTTGCAATGGTAATACCACGCTCACGCTCTTCCGGTGCATTATCAATTTGATCAAATGCTTTTACCTCACCACCTTGCGCCTCAGCCATAACTTTCGTTAAAGCAGCAGTTAGTGTTGTTTTACCGTGATCAACGTGACCGATTGTCCCTACGTTAACATGTGGTTTATTACGTTCAAATTTTTCTTTAGCCATTTTATCAAAGACCTTTATTTAAATTTAATGTTTGCAACAATCAGCAGTATTGGAGCCCATAGCTGGAATTGAACCGGCGACCTCTTCCTTACCAAGGAAGTGCTCTACCCCTGAGCTATATGGGCCTGTTTTTTTTGGAGCGGGTGATGGGAATCGAACCCACGTGATCAGCTTGGAAGGCTGGAGTTCTACCATTGAACTACACCCGCAGAATTCTTTTTCTGAATGGTGGAGGGGGGAGGATTCGAACCTCCGAAGGCTGAGCCGTCAGATTTACAGTCTGATCCCTTTGGCCGCTCGGGAACCCCTCCATACAGAAACGCTATTATGCTAGTAATAACTTATTGTGTCAACTTTTTTTAAAAAGTTTTTTATTGTGAATGCAATTTATGCATTGCAGACTCAGTATCCCCAGCCAATAACAAAGGTACTAGCGCAAGAAAATCTGTGAATTCAGACATTACCACCCCTAAATCAGGCCTTGAAAAATCTGACAAGACATAATCAGCGACAGCCTGCGAACCTTGCGGCCGACCAATACCAACCCTAAGCCTTAGAAATCCTTTCGAACCTGTAGCAGCAATAATATCCCTAAGCCCATTATGACCACCATGACCACCGCCCAACTTAAGCTTAAGCATGCCAGGATCAAAATCTAACTCATCATGAAATACTAAAACCTCTTCAGGCTGGATCTTATAATATTTCATGACCGCAGAAACCGATCGACCACTGCGATTCATGAAAGTAGCGGGCTTTAATAAATAGAGCTTACCCCCACCCTTATTCACCTCTGCTAATTCACCAGAAAAACGACCCTGACTTGAAAAAGTAGAATTTTCCGAATATGCCAACTCGTCCAACAGCAAAAACCCGGCATTATGCCGGGTTTTTGAGTATTTTTGACCGGGATTTCCCAAGCCAACAATAAGCCTAATCACTACTCACTCGCAGCCTCGTCATCAGCCTCATCAGCCTCAACTTCAACCTCATCAGACCCACCTCTAGACTTCATGACCTGAGCCACTGGCAAATCATGATCTTCACCATGAGTCAAAGCCACTATCTCTAGGCCATCAACTAAAACAAGCTGTGACAAATGAATAGATTCACCAATCTGCAGCCCAGTTAAGTCAACTTCTATATACTCTGGAATATTCCCAGGCAAACACTCAATTTCAACATCAATCATTGAATGCATAACCACACCGCCCTCTTTAACCCCAGGCGACAACTCTTCATTTACGAAATGCAGAGGCACATTTAACTTTAACTTTTCAGTCATAACAACGCGCATAAAATCCATATGTATAATCTGGGTTTTTGCAGGATGTCTTTGCATATCCTTTAAGATTGCATTCTCAACTTTACCACCAATATTTAGCTTCAAGATATGCGAATAAACTGCTTCATTCACCAAACTTTTAACTACTTCATTGTGATTTAACTCAATTAATTCTGGCTCACCATTACCACCATAAATAACAGCAGGAATATTGCCATTTCTACGACTAGCTTTGGCAGCGCTTGTGCCAGCAACTGCTCGACTTACAGCATTAAACTCAAAAACGTTAGACATCTAACTTCTCCACACCCTACAACAACTTTAAAATATTAATCAACATACAGCGAACTAACCGACTCACCAACGGCTATCCTTCTAATTGTTTCAGCTAACATATCTGCAACACTTAACTGCCGTATCTTCCCCAGCGATTCCGCTTCTTCATTCAACGGAATCGTATCAGTCACCACCAACTCATCTAATTCAGAGTTACGTAAATTTTCTATCGCCTTTCCCGACAATACTGGATGGGTACAATATGCAACCACCTTAACTGCGCCCTGCTTTTTCAAAGCCGAAGCCGCACTACACAGCGTCCCAGCCGTATCTACTAAATCATCAATCATGACGCAAGTCTTTCCACTTACATCACCAATTATATGCATCACCTCAGCGACATTCGCCCTAGGTCTGCGCTTATCTATAATGGCTAAATCCGCATCATCCAAACGCTTCGCTAAAGCCCTAGCCCTAACCACGCCACCCACATCAGGAGAAACAACAATTAAATCTTTATAATTTTGACGCCAAACATCACCCAACAACAGTGGTGACGCATAAACATTATCAACAGGTATATCGAAAAAACCTTGAATCTGATCCGCATGCAAATCAACAGTTAACACTCTATCTGCACCTGCAACACCAACCATTTTTGCCACTAGTTTTGCACTAATCGCCACTCGAGCTGAACGCGAGCGCCTATCTTGCCGCGCATACCCATAATAAGGCATGACCGCTGTTATTCTTGATGCCGAAGCCCTTCTAAGAGCATCTATCATAACCAATAGCTCCATCAAATTTTCATTTGTCGGCGCACATGTCGGCTGAATAATAAAAACATCTCTATCTCTAACATTCTCTTCAATTTCAACAGTTACTTCGCCATCACTAAAACGACCTACCGTAGCCATCCCTAATCGCATACTTAATCGGCGCGCAATATCCTTGGATAACGCCATATTTGCATTTCCAGAAAAGATCATCATTGAAGCGTCACTCATTGAAGCATTACTCATTCAGAACACTCCATTATTGTGGAGTTGATTTAATATGGAAGATAAATGGCTGGGCTGCCAGGATTCGAACCTGGGTATGCGGAGATCAAAACCCCGTGCCTTACCGCTTGGCGACAGCCCATTATTTAGAAATTAAAGAGTTCACCCATTTGTTTTTGCAATGGTGAAATTGCCAATCCTTTAGCTAAATAAACTTCTCTCTTTGAATTAAGTCTATTATAAACTTCCTTTGCCGACAACTTATCGTTAAATTGAACAAATACGCAAGCACCCGTCCCTGTCAGCCTTGAAGTACCATACTGAGAAAGCTCTACTAGAGCCTCTTTTACCTCACTATGGATATTTTCTACCACTTCCTGACAGTCATTCCTGACCTGCCCTGATTGGAATTCCGACATTTTGATTGATTTACTATCTCTTGTCAAACCTTTTGTCGAAAATATTTTGCCGGTATCCACATGGCATTCTGGCTTAACAATAACAAACCAAGCTTCGGGCAGACTTATTTCCGTTAACTGTTCGCCGACTCCCTCAGCCCAAACACTTGCGCCATTAACAAACACCGGTACATCAGCACCTAATTTAACGCCTAATTCCATCAGTCTTTGCTTAGACAAACCTAGTTGCCAAAGTTGATTTAATACAACCAAAACGGTTGCAGCATCAGAACTACCGCCGCCCAACCCTCCACCCATTGGCAAGTTTTTTTCGATATCAATACAGACTCCACCTTGATACCCAGTTTCAACTTTCAGCATATTTGCCGCACGAACCGTCAAATCGTCTTCTTCATTAACCCCTGGAATGGCTTTTTGTAAGCGTACTTGTCCATCATTTGTTTTATGAAAAACCAACCCATCATCAATATCAATAACTTGAAATACCGTCTGCAACAGATGATAGCCATCTTCTCGCTGACCAACTATTCGCAACATTAAGTTCAATTTTGCAGGAGCAGACCATCTTATACCCCAACCCAACTCTGATTCTATCCGCTTACTCATTCAAATTCCCACTTATCCACAACTAATTTCAAGTTAATACTATCTTTTGCGATTTTTAATTTATGTGGCATCTCACCAACTTGCGTAGACATAAATGAACCGTACCTTACCTGCCAACCTAATTGCTCAAAACCATCATCAAACCATACGACTGGCGCATCTACGAGCGGCGCACCTACAATCCATCGGCGCAAAGCTGTTATAGGTACGATAAAGCCAATTTGCTGCGCGATAAACGCATCTACATTCATAGAAGTCTGCTTATTACCGTAACCTTTATCTATCAATATACCCTGTTCATTAAGCTCAATATAGATAGCACCCAAGCCCAAGGTACCCGCTAACTTTAATTTATCGACTGCTGGCTTATGCTGCCAATTAATATTAGCCGTCATCACTTCCTGCCCTTTAATTAATAAGCGCCCATCCATGGCCCAAACCGGCAAGTCTACCGAGACTCTATTTTCCAATAAACCTGAACTCGCCTGATGAGTATCAACTGATGAACAGGCGGCCAAACCAAACAGCAACAACCCCACTAGAGCTTTAACCATTAATTATTACCAAGCAAACGCTCTCTAACTTCAATCAATAGACTGTCACTAGGGTCCTTTTGCAATGCCTCCGACAAAATATCTCTTGCATCACCTTGCTCCCCCATAAGCCATAACACATCGACTAAATGCGCGGCTATTTCAGCCTGAGGCTCTAGGTCATATGCGCGTTGCAAATACTGATATGCCTCAGGCACTTTATTAAGCTTAAATAACAACCAGCCATAACTATCCATGATAATTGCATCATTTGGCTTTAGTGCTATCGCCTTATCCAAGTACACCTTAGCTTCCGCATAACGATCAGTTTTATCTACCAAAGTATATCCCAACGCATTCAGCGCACTGACATCATTTGGATTTTTCTCCAAAATATACTTCAAATCATCCTCAAGAACCTGAAGCTTATCCAATTTCTCCGAAATCAACGCTCGCGCATAAAGAATTTTATGATTATCAGCATCCTCTAGCAAAGCCGTAGTCAGCACATCAAATGCCTTTACATAAGATTGTATTTGACTATAAATTTCTGATTCAATCAGCACCAAATCACTTTTTTTCTGTGGGTACTCAGATTGCATGCGCTTCACTCTAAGCAACCCATCGTCAAATTGTTGCTCGTCCATTAAAATTAAAATTGAACTGACACCAGCCTCATATTTATAAGGATCCGCCTCAACAGCACCAAACCATTGCAAAGCCTCACTCGTACGCCTTGCCTTAGCTTCGATTCTACCCAAGTAAAATGCTCCTCGATCTCTGTACGCTGGCTCATCAACCAAAGCTTCTAAAATAGCACGCGCCTTTCTCTCTTTATCTACCTGTAAATAAACCAAAGCCAGCTTGAGCTTTAATTCATTATTTTCAGGCGCTTGCGAAATTAATTCCTGCAAAACCTCTTGCGCTTCATCAAAGCGCTCCTGCTGCATTAATAATTGCGCTATCTGCTCTCTTATCTGTACGCGCGGCTCTTCCTTATCTGCGCGCTGCAAATATTCAGTCGCTTCAACCAACTTACCCTGCGCAATATAAAGTTGAGCCTGCAACAATAAGGCTTTAACCCAATTAGGCTTAAGCTCCAGCACTTTAGTCACATTTACTTGCGCCAGTCTATTACGCTTGTTTTGGGCATCCATTAACGCTTGCACAAAATATAATTTTGCATTGCCAGGATACTTAGCACTTAACTCTTCGAAAACTTGATAAGCCAAAGCTACCTCCGACCGTTTATTCAAGCCCTTAAGCATAGCCAAAGCATTATTATCAAAATCGCCACCATCCTTCGCTAGGATAAAATCAAAGCTTTCAACTGCACGCGACTTATTGCCTGATTTTATTGCGGCAACAGCCATCAAATAATGCGCCTCCAAACTTTCAGGCTCGACCTCCATCCACAAGGTCAAAGACTGGTTTAGCTTAGGCTCATCTTGCAAATACAGTGCAATTTTAGCGGCACGTTTAATAACTTCGACATCTTTAACTTTATCTGCCGCACGCAAATACCCATCTAACGCCAGCGCATACTGGCCACGCTGCCCTGCAATCTCAGCCGTCATCAGTAAAAACAAGACATCTGGATCAATTGCCGTCTTTATCTCAGGCATTTTTTTCAACTCAGCCTGTAAAGCAGGCTCTGTCGTTTGCTCAGTACTAGGTTGATTTTCTGGCTGCATAGCCGCACAAGCAGCAAGCATTAATGCACTAACAATCGTTACTACCTTTAAAACTATCAATGAAATTTCCTTAATTTTGAATTGCCATAACCCAACAACCGCCGTGAACCAAATTTGCTCAACGACCTAACCTTCCGCTTACTGTACATATTATACGAACAACTAAGCAACTTTATTTAAAGCTTAAACCCAAACAAACACCCAATTTTATTCAAGTTCGCAACCGTTTTATAAGTTAATTAATAGGTTCAATGATTTATTCCATTTGGCTAAACCCATAAAGTTCCTTAGAATAGACTATTCACTTATGATTTCAAGCTTATCCGCTAACTTTAAGAATTAACTAGCATAAATGACACTTCTCGCATTAGGCATTAATTATACAACAGCGCCGGTTTCAATCCGAGAGCGCCTTGCGTTCCCCACAGAAATATTGAGCGATGCAGTTAAAGAGCTTTGGCAGCAACAATATATATCTGAAGCAGCCATTTTATCGACCTGTAATCGCACCGAAATTTACTGCACAACTCAAGATAGCGATATTTTACCTGTAGTCAATTGGATTGCCCACAACCGCCAATTAAAACAAGTTGAATTTCAACCCTATTTATACGCACATACTGACAACGCTTTTATCCGTCATATGTTTCGTGTTGCTAGCGGCCTTGAATCAATGGTTTTAGGTGAGCCTCAAATTCTCGGACAAATGAAAACAGCCTACCAAACAGCTAGTCAGGCAGGCACTTTAGGTAAAGATTTAGATAAGCTTTTTCAGCACACCTTTTCTACGGCAAAAAAAGTCCGTACCGACACGGCTATTGGCTCCAGTTCAGTTTCCGTTGCCTTTGCTGCCGTGCAACTGAGCAAACAAATTTTTGACGACCTTAGCGAACAAACAGCCATCTTAATTGGTGCCGGCGAAACAATTGAGCTCACTGCGCGACATTTACATCAAAATGGCATAGGCCGCATTATTATTGCCAACCGCACTTATGATAAAGCGCATGCGCTTGCCACCCAATTTGATGGCTACGCGATCGCCTTATCGGAATTGCCCCTGCATATTGCCGAAGCGGACATTATCGTCTCCTCGACAGCAAGCCAATTACCTATTTTAGGTAAAGGGCTGGTAGAAAGTGCCATCAAAAAACGCAAGCATAAACCTATTTTTATGGTCGACCTTGCCGTGCCCCGAGATATTGAACCAGAAGTTAAAAACCTCAATGACGTGTACCTCTATACGGTTGATGACTTACAAAATATTATTAGTGATAACCTCAATTCGCGCCGCGAAGCTGCCGAACAAGCCGAAGAAATCATCGACACCAATGTCGAGCATTTTTTGTCTTGGATGAAAGTACAAACCGTGCAATCAACGATTGTTGATTACCGCGAGCAAGCAGGAAAACTACAACAGGAAAGCTTAACAAAAGCACTAGCCGCATTACAAGGCGGCGGAAACCCCGAGCAAATTATGCAGCAGTTAGCACATACGCTAACCAATAAATTAACGCATACTCCCTGCACCCAATTACGTAAAGCCAGCCAAAATGACCGTCACGACCTCATTGCCGCTGCTCGTGAAATATTCAAACTATAGAATCAGCAATGAAAGCCTCGATAAAAAACAAATTAGAAAACCTAGCGGATCGTTTTGATGAAATTGCCGCTCTACTCTCTCAACCGGAAGTACAGAGCGATCAAAATAAATTTCGCGCGCTAAGCCAAGAATACTCGCAAATAACGCCGCTCGTTGACTGTTATAAGAAATTCACTGAATGTGAAGAAGCGATCGATGCTGCTCAAGAAATGCTCAACGAAGATGATGCCGAAATGCGCGATATGGCAAAAGAAGAAATTGCCGATGCAGAGCAACAACAAAAGCAAATTGAACAAGATCTACAGATTTTACTATTACCTCGCGACCCTAATGATAATCGCAATATCTTTATGGAAGTTCGCGCAGGAACAGGGGGGGATGAAGCGGCGCTTTTCTCTGGTGATTTGGCACGCATGTATATGCGCTACGCAGAAAACCAAGGCTGGCAAATAGAAACTGCAAGTGAAACACGCGGCGAACACGGTGGCTATAAAGAAATTATTTTACGTATTGCCGGACAAGATGTTTATTCGCAACTTAAATTTGAAGCAGGCACACACCGCGTGCAGCGCGTCCCAGAAACTGAATCGCAAGGCCGCGTACATACTTCAGCGTGTACCGTCGCCATCATGCCGGAAGCCTCTGAAGTTGATGATATCGACATTAACCCAAGTGACCTACGCATAGACACTTTTCGTGCCTCTGGCTCGGGCGGACAGCACGTTAATAAAACCGACTCCGCGGTGCGCATCACTCACATACCGACGGGCACTATCGTAGAATGCCAAGATCAACGCTCACAGCATAAAAATAAAGCGCAAGCGATGTCGGTATTACAATCACGCTTACTCTCTGCCGAACAAGAAAAACAACATGCAGAAAACTCTGAAAACAGAAGATTACAAGTAGGAAGCGGGGACCGATCCGAGCGTATTCGCACTTATAACTACCCTCAAGGAAGAATCACTGATCACCGCATTAACCTCACCTTATACAAACTAGATGAAATTATGCAAGGCGGCCTTAATCATGTTATTCAACCGCTTATTAGCGAACATCAAGCTGAATTACTAACTCAGCTAGGCGAAGAAGACTAAATAACATGCAAGACATTCAATCTGTGCTGGCACGCTCCGCCAGCACCTTGCACGCTATTTCCGACTCAGCAACCTTAGATGCAGAAGTCTTACTGTGCCACACCTTAGAAAAAAACCGTAGTTACCTACGCACTTGGCCAGAAAAACTACTTAGCAACGAGCAACTGGAACAATTTTCTCACTTACTTGAACTGCGCCAACAAGGGCAACCTATTGCCTATATTACTGGCACACGTGAGTTTTGGTCGCGTGATTTCAAGGTAAACCCCAGTGTATTAATTCCCCGTCCTGATACGGAAACATTAATCGAAGTCTGCCTGCAATTAATTGAGTCTAAACTCGAAACGTCACTCATTGATTTAGGCACTGGCTCGGGCATTATCGCGATTACACTTGCCGCTGAGTGCCCGCAAGTCACAGTCACTGCTGTCGACCGTAGCGCAAAAGCACTAGATACCGCCCAAAGCAATGCCCAACTAAACCATACCGCAAACATTCGCTTTCTAAATAGCAATTGGTTGGCTGAAGTCCCCCAAGAAAAGTTCGATTTTATTGTCAGCAACCCACCTTATATAGATGTAAATGACCCACATTTAAATCAAGGTGATGTACGCTTTGAGCCAAACAGTGCTTTAATTGCAGATCAACATGGCTTACAAGATATTATTGAGATTAGCCAACAAAGTCATCAATACCTAAATCATGGCGGCTTCCTTATTTTTGAGCATGGTTACGACCAAAAACAAGCAGTACATGACATACTTGAGCAGCACCAATATCAAAATATTCATTGCGTTCACGACTTATCGGGACAACCCCGTGTCAGCTATGCACAATGGTTACCTCAACTTTAAACGACATAATTCCCATGGCAGAAAAAATCACAGAAATTGCGATTCCTAGAAAAATAGTACAAAACCTACTGCATCACGCTCAACAAACGCCAGCGCAAGAAGTCTGCGGACTGGTCAGTAGTTGTGACAATACGCCCTGCCGTAGCTACCCTATTAAAAATAATTCGCCAGAGCCAGCAAGGTTTTTTAACTTAGATGCCCAGCAACAAATTCAAGCCATGGCAAAGATGCGTGATAATAATGAGCAATTGTTCGCCATCTATCATTCACACCCAACAGCACCGGCTATTCCTTCGAATACTGACTTAGCACAAGCGAATTACCCTGAAGCACTCTATTTAATTATTTCCCTCAATATCAAGGGTATCCTAGAAATACGCGGCTACCTCATAGATAATGCAAAATTTGTAGAAGTCTCACTCAGCCTAACCTAGGCACCTAACCCACAATGAATTGGCTCTATCAACTGATTACTGAACCCTCAGTCCCTCATTCATTACTCATTATTAGCTTAGTCATTTCCATAGGCTTAGCCTTCGGCCAAATTCCTTTTTTTAAAGTTCGCCTAGGCATTGCTGGCGTACTTTTTTCTGGTCTTGCCTTTGGTCATTTCAATATCACAATAGACCCTCATATCATGCATTTCTTACGTGAATTTGGACTTATTTTGTTTGTCTATGCCATAGGTTTGCACGTCGGCCCGGGCTTCGTTAACTCTTTCTTGCACAGCGGTGTACAACTGAATATCATGGCCGCTAGCATTGTCCTACTGGGCGCACTTATTACTGTTGTTATTATCCATTTCAGTGGTATTAATATTGCAGTTGCCGTCGGCCTATTCTCCGGGGCAACTACAAATACCCCGGCACTAGCTGCCGCACAAGAGGTATTAGCACATATACCTAACATTGATACTGAAACCTTAAAAATGCCCGGCTTGGGTTATGCCGTCGCCTACCCCTTCGGCATAATTGGTATTATTATTTCTATGCTACTCATTAAACGCTTATTCAGCATAAACATTAGCTCTGAAGCCACTGCTTTTCTAAAATCTCAACAACAACACACCCAACGCCCTATCTGGAAAGACTTAACTATTGAAAACCCTAACATTAATGGCCTAACGATTGCGGAAATTCCTTTCTTTGATGCCACGAATGTCATTGTCACGCGTATTCTACACAACGGCACGGTCAACCTTGTGACTAATGACACTCAATTTGCTCTAGGGGATTCGATTCGTATCGTAGGTACGCACAGTAACTTAAATAAAATTAAGATACTGATAGGCCCGATTTCAGAGCAAGAATTAAATAGTTTTTCCGATACTTTGCACGGCAAACGAATCATTGTCACCAACAAAGAAGCTATAGGTAAAAGCGTAGGTGAACTACATACCTTTTACGGTATTATCATTTCACGGATACACCGCCCTGAAATTGAATTTGTGCCACATAACGCAACTCACATTCATTTTGGCGATGAGCTGTATGTTGTAGCTAGCGAGGAAGCGTTAGAAAAAATAACCTCTGTTTTAGGTAACTCTATAGAAACTCTAAACACCCCACAAATTATCCCTATTTTTATAGGTATAACATTAGGCGTTATCTTGGGCAGCTGGCCATTTTATTTTCCAGGCATTCCGTCAGCCATTAAACTAGGCTTAGCCGGCGGCCCTTTAATTGTCGCTATTTTACTCAGCCAAATTCCTAGCTGGGGAACCATGAGCTGGCACTTACCCAAAAGCTCTAATCTTATTTTGAAAGACATAGGTATTGTGCTATTTCTTGCTTGTGTAGGCTTATATTCAGGCGACCATTTTGTTAGCACGCTAACGGAGGGTGATGGTTTTTATTGGATGTTTTACGCGATATTTATTACCCTAATCCCGCTAATCTTAGTTGCATTTATTGGTCGTTATTTTTACAACGTCAACTTTTTATCCCTGTGCGGGTTATTGGCCGGCAGCATGACCGACCCACCTGCGCTTGCTTTTGCCAACTCATTAAACTCATCTTCTGCGGTAGCCACGAGCTATGCAACCGTTTATCCCTTAGTGATGATTTTAAGAATTATCGTCAGCCAAGTACTTATTTTGCTGTTTATATAAGCGCAGAATTTATCGGCTAATTACGCACCGACAAGTAATAGCAACCTCAATAAATAACCACTGTAATAGTCGTCATTCCCGAAATCTTTAATCGGAAATCCATGCAGTCACGCTAGATTCCTGCTAAAAGCATGCAGGATGACGGTTTCTCTTGGCTATATCAGTTTAAGTAAAATCTATTGGAATGGGTATTAGATGTTTTTTCTGAAGTCCAATGCTTTAATAGCTATTGCTTAGCTATGCGTTTACCTTCGCCTTTTCTAACAAATAAGCGAGAGAATAATAAACCTGCTTCAAATAATAACCAAATAGGTATCGCAAGCAAAGTCTGAGAAATAGCATCGGGCGGTGTTAAAAACATACCGACGACAAAAGCACCGACAATAACATACGGACGTTTATCGGCAAGTTGATGTGGCGTCACAATACCAGCCCAAACCAAAACAATTGTGACTATAGGTACTTCAAAAGCCAGCCCAAAAGCAAAAAACATCGTCAGTACAAAATCCAGATATTTGGCAATATCCGTCATCACTGTTACGCCTTCTGGTGCGGCAGATGTTAAAAAACCAAAAACCAAGGGGAATACTACAAAATAGGCAAAGACCATGCCTAGCGCAAATAATAAAGTACTCGCCATTAATAAAGGCGCAATCATACGCTTTTCATGGGAGTAGAGTCCAGGCGCAACAAACGCCCAAAATTGATACAGAATAATAGGTACAGAAAGGAGTATTGCCGCGACTAAAACCAATTTAAACGGAGTTAAAAAAGGTGAAACCACATCAATGGCAACCATTGAACTATTTTCTGGCAAAAAATGCATGAGTGGCTGAGCTAAAAAGCTGTAAATCTCATTAGCAAAGGGGGTCATTGCTAAAAAAACCACTAAAACGCTGAGCACTACGCGCAATAATCGGTTACGTAATTCTATAAGATGGGAAATAAACGGTTGCTCTACTTCATCATTTTCCGACATCTGATTCTTTATCCGTTTTGTCTTTTGCATCTAAAAAATGCTCGGCTCGCTGATTTAAATCCAAGCCTTTAGTCATCTCATCTAATTGTGCCTGCTGCTCTTTCAACAGCTGCCTTAACTCTTCTTCCTTTAGCTCTTCTTTAATCTCTTCTTTAACAGAAGCAACAACATGCCGTGTTTTACCCACCCAAAAGCCTGCAATCCGAGCAAGCTTAGGCAATTTCTCTGGCCCTATGACCAATAAACTGACAACACCAATTAAACAGAGCTCCCAAAAACCGACATCAAACATGGCTTAGACTTTATCTTTTTCTTGTTCTGTATCTGTGACCTCAACATCGATCACGTCGTCATCTTTATCTGACAGATTTTTATCCCCTTCGCCATCTTTCATAGCAGAGCGAAAGCCTTTAATTGCGCCGCCTAAATCACCGCCCATATTACGCAGTCGTTTAGTGCCAAATAACACCAAAACAATGACTAAAACAATGACTAATTGAGTAACACTAATTCCCATAATAAAATCCTCTTACGTAATATGTATTATTTATTGCGCTGTGCTTTTTCTGTTAAACCAGATAAGCCAAAGCGACGCTGCAATTCATTCAAAACATCGTCAGGACTTAAGCCTTGATCGGCCAACATAACCATACAATGAAACCATAAATCAGCTGTTTCATAAACAATCTGCTCTTTATTGCCATCTTTTGCAGCAATAACTGTCTCAGTGGCTTCTTCACCTATCTTCTTTAAAATAGTGTCTAAACCTTTCGCATATAAACTAGCCACATAAGAACTATCGGCAGACCCTTGTTTGCGCTGCTCTAAAATAGCAGCTAATTCGGTTAAAACTTCACTCATGCTCGATATTCCATAAATTATATTAGCGGACTAAAGTCCGCCCTACAGTCGCTATTATTTTTTATACATTTCAGCAGGATCTTTTAATACGGGTGAATTTTCTTGCCAAACACCTTGCTCTAAAGTCCGATAAAAACAGCTTTCTCTACCCGTATGACAAGAAATACCACCCTCTTGTTCAATACTTAATAAGATAACATCTTCATCACAATCTAAAGAGATAGCTAAAACTTTCTGCCTATTGCCTGACTCTTCACCTTTGCGCCATAATTTATTACGTGAGCGCGACCAATACACCGCATATCCACACTCATTAGTAAGCGCTAAGGACTCACGATTCATCCACGCAAACATAACGACTTTACCCGTATCTGCCTGTTGCGCAATAACGGGGACTAAGCCATCATCTGTCCAATGAATTTCACCCAGCCAAGTTCCGCTCATGCTAAGCGCACCTCTATGCCTTGGCTTGCCATATGCTCTTTAGCTTCCTGAACACTATATTCGGCGAAATGAAAAATACTCGCTGCCAATACAGCATCAGCCTTGCCTTGAGTAACGCCGTCAGCTAAATGCTGTAAATTACCTACGCCACCAGAAGCAATAACTGGCACAGTAACCGCTTCACTAATAGTGCGTGTTAAATCTAAATCAAAACCTTCGCGCGTGCCATCTCGATCCATGCTAGTTAATAAAATTTCACCCGCACCGTAAGCAACCATTTTCTTTGCCCATTCGATGGCATCAATCCCTGTTTCTTTACGGCCTCCATGAGTGAAAATTTCCCAACGATCAACTTCACCTGCCTGGCTTACTTTTTTAGCATCTATTGCCACAACAATACATTGTGAACCAAATTTGTCTGCGGCTTCACGAACAAATTCAGGATTAAAAACAGCAGCACTGTTAATACCCACTTTATCCGCACCGGCATTCAGCATGCGCCGAATATCTTCCAGCTTTCTGATGCCACCACCAACCGTTAAAGGTATAAACACTTCACTCGCAACCTGCTCAACCACATGCACAATAGTATCGCGATCATGATGTGTTGCGGTAATATCCAAAAAAGTAATTTCATCGGCACCTTCGCGGTCATATCGACGCGCGACCTCTACAGGATCACCTGCATCACGGATATCAACAAATTTCACGCCTTTAACAACGCGGCCATTATCAACATCAAGGCACGGAATAATTCGTTTAGCTAAGCTCATAACTGTTGTTTGAAATAGGTATTTATTATCTAAAAGAGCAAGAATGAGCCCCTTTTTAATTCAAAGGTGCTCTTAGCCTTATCTTAAGTAAACGATTCTGCTAGTTTTTCTGCTTCAGCGAAATCCAATGTACCTTCATAAATAGCACGACCGGTAATAGCCCCCATAATGCCTTGATCAGCTACAGCGCCTAAGGCAGTAATATCATCCATATTGGTGATACCACCTGATGCAATAACAGGAATTCGAATTGCATTTGCTAATTTTGCCGTCGATTCAACATTAACACCATTCATCATACCGTCACGAGAAATATCGGTATAAATAATGGCTTCAACACCATAAGACTCAAATTTTTGCGCCATATCTACCACGTCATGGCGTGATAGCTTAGACCAGCCATCAACGGCTACTTTACCGTCTTTAGCATCTAACCCAACAATAATATGCCCTGGATAAGCCAATGCAATATCACGTACAAATAATGGGTCACTTACCGCTTTAGTACCAATAATGACATATTGCACACCAGCATCTAAATAAGCTTGTACCGTTTCTTCATCACGGATACCACCACCAATTTGTACAGGTACATCGGGATAAGCGGCAACAATCTCATGAATAATTTCAGCATTTTTTGGCTTACCAGCAAAAGCACCATCTAAATCGACCAAATGAATGCGTCGTGCTCCTGCGGCTACCCAACGTCCTGCAACTTCAACAGGGTTATCTGAAAATACGGTGTCATCTTCCATACGTCCTTGACGTAAACGAACACATTTACCATCTTTTAGGTCAATGGCGGGTATTAACAACATTTTTTTAGCCTCAAATAGAGTGAAATAAAATTAGGGAGGTCGCTTAAATTAAGCCTGTCCATCCCAATGTAAAAAATTATTAAGCAACTGTAATCCAGCTGTTTGACTTTTTTCAGGATGGAACTGCACAGCAAAGATATTATCTTTAGCTAAAGCGCAGGCAAAATTTTCAGGGTATTCCGTCGTCGCGGCAACAATAGCAGAATTGTCAGGTTGCGCGTAATAGCTATGCACAAAGTAGAAACGGCTATTTTGGGTAATACCTTCCCAAAGCGGGTGAGCGTGTTGCTCCACTTGATTCCAACCCATATGCGGAATTTTTAAGCGCTCGCCATTGGCAGCATGTAAATCTTCAGCAAAATGCTTAGCTTGGCCAGGAAGAATATTCAAACATTCAGTACCCCCATTTTCTTCACTGCTAGTCAGTAATGCTTGCATACCCAAACAAATCCCAAGTAATGGCTTAGTTTCAGCAACTTGAGCTATGACTTGGTTTAATTCAGTGTCTTGCAAGGCATGCATACAATCACGCATAGCACCCACACCGGGGAAGACTACGCGATCAGCGGATAATATGGATTGTTTATCAGAAACAACACGAACATCAACATCAGGTGCTGCGTGTTGCAAAGCTTTGGCAATGGAATGGAGATTGCCCATGCCATAATCTATGACGGCTACGGAAGACATTTTAATAAATTAGATATATCAATTAAAAATACGGGGCTTGTTAGCTTACAAAACACCCTTAGTGGAAGGCATTATACCTGCCATACGTGGATCTTCAGCAACAGCCATACGCAAAGCACGACCCATTGCTTTAAAAACAGTTTCAGCAATATGATGCGCGTTTACACCTTTCAAGTTATCAATATGCAAACTAACGCCCGCATGATTAACAAATCCTTGAAAAAATTCACGTAATAAATCGACATCAAACGTGCCAATCATAGCTCGCGAAAAGTGCACTTCATAATACAAGCCAGGGCGACCTGAAAAGTCAATAACAACACGCGATAAAGACTCATCTAATGGCACATAAGCATGACCATAACGAACCAAGCCTTTTTTATCGCCCAAAGCCTTCGCAAAAGCCTTGCCTAAAGTAATTCCTATATCTTCAACAGTATGATGATCGTCAATTTGTAAATCACCTTTGCAGGTCACATCCATATCAATCATGCCATGCCGCGCAATTTGATCCAACATATGCTCTAGAAAAGGTACGCCAGTATCAAACCTAGCTTTACCTGTACCATCTAAATTAATGCTAATGCTAATTTGCGTTTCCAGCGTATTACGTTCAACGCTTGCGATTCTATCTGTCATTTTTTTTATATTGTTATATACAAGGGGCAGGCATTACCCGCCCCTAGATATTATTACTTCGCGCGTTTGCGATCGTTTTCAGTTAATAATATTTTACGCAAACGAATAGATGCCGGTGTTACCTCAACTAACTCATCATCCGCAATAAACTCTAGAGCTTGTTCTAAAGTCATTTTTTGGATTCTCGCACAAGTCAAACTTTCATCTGTACCTGATGCACGAACGTTAGTTAATGGCTTAGGTTTAGTTGGATTAACCGTTAAATCATTAGTACGTGAATGAATACCCACTAATTGACCTTCGTAGATTTCATCACCATTAACGACCAACAATTCACCACGCGCTTGTAGTGGATATAAAGAATAATCAACGGCTTTACCTTTAGACATGGAGATTAATACACCACGAATACGATTACCCACAGCACCATCTTTTACTGCACCATAATGATCGAATACGTGATAGAACAAACCTGAGCCAGAAGTTGCTGTTAAAAATTCTGTTTGGAAGCCTAATAAACCACGAGAAGGTACAATATATTCTAAACGAATACGTCCTTTACCATCTGGAACCATATCTTTTAGATCACCTTTACGGTCACCTAATTTTTCCATGATCGAACCTTGGTGCTGCTCTTCAACTTCAATGGTTACATTTTCATAAGGCTCTGATTTAACGCCATCAATTTCTCTGATAATAACTTGCGGACGAGAAACCCCCATCTCATAGCCTTCACGGCGCATGTTTTCAATTAAAACCGATAAATGCAATTCACCACGACCTGATACTTTAAATTTATCTGGATCATCAGTCGTATCAACACGTAAAGCAACATTATGTTGTAATTCTTTTTGTAAGCGATCATAAATTTGACGCGTGGTAATGAACTTACCTTCTTTTCCTGCAAACGGAGAGTTGTTTACTTGGAAAGTCATACTTACTGTCGGCTCATCAATAGATAGTGCAGGCAATGCATCTATATGATCAGGGTGACATATAGTTTCAGAAATTTGTAGATTTTCGATACCACAGAAAGCGATAATATCACCCGCTTGTGCAGAATCCACTTCAACACGTTCTAAACCGCTGAACCCATAAATCTTCAACATACGACCGTTACGCTTGTTACCTTCAGCATCAACTAAAATTAACGGCTGATTTTTCTTTACTATACCACGCTGTATACGTCCAATGCCGATAACACCCACGTAAGAGTTATAATCTAAGCTGATAACTTGCATCTGAAAAGGTGCGTCAATATCAACAGGTGGAGGCGCTACTTTATCAATAATGGTTTGAAATAATGGTGTCATATCGCCACCAGAAACATCAGCTTCTAAGCCAGCAAAGCCATTTAAAGCGGACGCATAGATAATTGGGAAATCTAATTGCTCATCCGTTGCACCCAAGTTATCAAACAAATCAAATGTTTGGTCAACAACCCAATCAGGACGTGCGCCAGGACGATCAACTTTGTTAATAACAACGATAGGCTTTAAACCCAAAGCAAAAGCTTTCTTAGTCACAAAACGCGTTTGTGGCATAGGTCCATCAACGGCATCAACTAATAACAATACAGAGTCAACCATAGATAAAACACGTTCAACCTCACCACCGAAGTCAGCATGTCCTGGTGTATCTACAATATTAATGTGATAGCCATTCCAGTCAATTGCAGTATTTTTTGCCAGAATGGTAATACCACGCTCTTTTTCAAGATCGTTAGAATCCATCATTCTTTCAGAGGTCTTTTCATGTGCCGAAAAAGTACCTGACTGCTCTAATAATTTATCAACCAAAGTTGTTTTACCATGGTCAACGTGCGCAATGATTGCTATATTTCTTAATTTATCTATCACTTTATTTGTACGGTTAATTTAAAAATCGGGGTATGTTTGTTCAAACAGCGTATTTATTAACTTTGCTCCCAAGGTAATTGGCTATATCGCCAACCACTGAGGTTGCCACGGTGCTTATCGTCGTCTAAAGCACCTTCAAAGCCATCCAATATATTAATTGAATGTGCAAAACCTGCCTCTTCTAGAGCTTGTGCCGCGTCAAGAGAGCGCTGGCCACTACGACATAGAAGTAGCACAGGTCTTGTTAAATCATTATTAACAGCTACTTTTACTTGCTCAACAAATTGCGTATTAACTTGCCAACCTGGACATTCTTTCCAAGGCACGTGTACTGCAGATAAAGGATGTCCCACAAAACCATGTTCAACTTTAGTTCTGACGTCAATCATTACCGCGGAAGGGTTTTCCTGCATATATGTCCAGGACTGTTGGGGTGTTAAGTTCTCTATCATGCGTTCATTCTATAAGTTTGTAGACTATCCACTAGAGCGAATTACCAAGCTTTTGCCCGATAAACTGCGCTTCATTCCTCAAGCCTTGCCGTATATCACCTAAAGCTCTATTTTCACGATAATAAATAACCTTCATCGGGGAAAATAAACTTAACATTTCATTATCTGCGAGTAAAAAATTCGGATTTTTAGGTCCTTGCTGATAAATTTTATGTTGTGTATAAGTTTGATAAAAAAGCAAGCCATTCGGCTTTAAACATTCCATTATCGCATTACAAATCGAACGGTCAAGGAATCGACCCACAACGACCACATCAAAACTGTTTATAGAAAAGCTGCACGGGCTGATTTCTTGGGCGAAGGTCTTAACTGCTAAGGCTTCAGTGTCTGCTTGGGCTTGTAATTTTTGTAAGGCGAGCGCAGAAATATCCCATGCCTGCACAGTCATGCCCTGCTTAGCTAGCAACAAAGCATTAGCGCCCAAACCGCAAGCCAAGTCTAATGCTTGCCCCGATTTGGGTAATAAATAAAGATTATCACTTAGAACCTCGCTAGCGGTGGCCTCCGATACTACGTTCTCAGAATAAATAGCATTCCATTTATCAACAAGCGCCTTATTCACGAGCAGCAGATTTTGTTTTTAGCCAATCTTCAAGAAAGACTAAAAAGGTACGAACTTTAGCGGATAGGTATTTTCGATGCGGGTAAACTGCATGAATATTCATAGGCTCTATCGCATAATCATCTAAAACAACCTGTAAATAACCTTTTTCTATATCTCGGGCAACAATATACTCAGGCAACATGACTAAACCTAGGCCTTTTTTAGCGGCAATGCGAATGGGATCGGCAGCATTAGCTTGCATTCGCCCAGAAACAAGCACCTCCTTTTTACCTTCTAAACCTCTAAAAAGCCATTTATTTCGTGGAGGAATAGCCCAATTCACCAAACAACTGTGACTAAGCAAATCATCCGGCACAAGCGGCTTACCTTGCTCCTCAAAGTAAGACGGCGAACCGCATACTAACAAAGGCGAACTAGCTAGCTTTTTAGCAATATGACTCGTATCATCTAGGCTGCCAAAAGTAATCGCGACATCGATGCCTTCATCTACCAAATCACCAATATTACTTTGTAAAACCAAATTAACCGACAGGTCTTTATGCATCGCCAAGAATTCGGCAATGGCAGGTGCAATATATAAAGCACCAATAATAGGTGGCGAACTAATTTTTAACTTTCCCCTAGGCTCAGTATGCAATTGCGTAACTGCGTCTTCCATTTCTTCAATCTCAGCAAGAATGATTCGACAGCGCTGCAAATAAGCTGCGCCAACATCAGTTAAGCTTAAGCTACGTGTAGTACGGTTAAATAAGCGAGCGCCTAAATAGCTTTCTAAGTGACCAATATGTTTAGTTGCCATCGCCCTAGAGACAGACATTTCTTTGGCACCGCCGACAAAGCTACCCGCCTTGGCAACACTGGCAAATACTTTCATTCCCGTTAATTTATCCATAGAACCCTCTCAAAACTTTAGCTTAATTAGTCACCATAACCCAAGCTAATTAACTGACTAAAAAACATTATAAGTTGCTATGAATAAGCACGAAAGGGATAAGCCGAGTTTTAATGCTGCCCCCTCCTTATTCGGGAAACTAACAAACCAATATTCTAGCGAAACAAACTAAAAGGGCCAACGAATGTCAGCCCTTAAGTTGCACGTCTAAAATACTAACAGTCCTTATTAAGCCTCGGGACCTAATACTGCAGCCTTGATTTCAGCACCAGGAACATGCCTAACATCTTGCCCTTGTACGGCATAAATCACATAATCACAAACATTACCGGCATGATCACTAATTCTTTCCAATGAACGAATTACTTGCATTACATTGAGTGTACGTTTGATATTGCGACTATCTTCCATCATAGATAAAGTAAGCTGACGGAAAATACTAATGTACTCTTGATCAACGTCTTTATCGCGTAAAACCACTTCAACAGCGGTCTCCACATCTAATCGTGCAAAAGCATCCAACGCATCATTTAATATAGACCTAACTAACTCCAACAAATGCTTTAACTCATGAAAATCAGTATAACCTTTATTAAACTCTTCAAGTTTAATCGCCATATCAGCAATACGTTTAGCTTGATCACCCACACGCTCTA
Organism: uncultured Gammaproteobacteria bacterium; assembly: GCA_965365945.1. Taxonomy (GTDB): domain Bacteria; phylum Pseudomonadota; class Gammaproteobacteria; order Methylococcales; family Methylomonadaceae; genus Methyloprofundus. The sequence goes on along the minus strand of CBDUDP010000006.1, from coordinate 53,787 downwards.
ACTCACTAATCGCTTTGGAGATAGCAATGAGTAAACGCAAATCAAAGGCAGCCGGCTGTCTTTTAGCAATAATTAACAAACAAGCCTCATCAATATCATGCTCTAAGCCATTAACCGCCGCATCACCCTGAATAACCTTTTCAGCTAACTCGAGGTTACCAGTCACTAATGCCTCAACCGAATCGGCTAATTGCTGTTCAACTAACCCACCCATTACTAAAAATTGATTACGGATATTTTCTATTTCTTCATTAAATTTATGAGAAATATGCTTACCTATTTGCTGCTTTTCCATTTTTTTACTCGCTCAATATCGTGTTTAGCCGTAACGACCAGTAATATAATCTTCCGTCTGCTTTTTCTCAGGGTTAGTGAAGATAGTATTAGTGTCACCGAATTCAATTAAATCCCCCATATACATAAAGGCCGTGTAATCAGAAACTCGCGCCGCTTGTTGCATGTTATGAGTAACAATAACAATGGTATAAGTTTCTTTCAACTCATTAATTAATTCTTCAATTTTTAATGATGAAATAGGATCCAGTGCGGACGATGGCTCATCCAGCAACAAAATCGTTGGCTCAATAGCAATCGCACGCGCAATCACCAAACGCTGCTGCTGCCCGCCAGATATTCCTAAGGCATTATCTTGCAAGCGGTCTTTAACTTCATCCCAAATCGCCGCGCCACGTAATGACTTCTCTACGGCTTCATCTAAAACTCGGCGATCATTAATGCCTTGAATTCGTAATCCATAGGCCACATTTTCATAAATGGACTTAGGAAAAGGGTTGGGCTTTTGAAATACCATACCCACATGACGACGCAATTCAGCAACATCGACACCAGGCTGATAAATATCTTTACCTTCGATATTGATTTTACCTTCAATTCTAGCGCTATCGACCAAATCATTCATGCGGTTAATACAACGTAATAAAGTCGATTTACCACAACCACTAGGACCGATATAAGCCGTTACTTGCTTCTTCGGTATCTCCATATTAATGCCATGTAGCGCTTGTTTCTCTCCGTAAAACAAGTTTAAGTCTTGTATTTGAATGCTGGTTTCATTCATGCCTTTATCCGGTTGATTTTTTTGCGCAATAGCACTCATATCAATGGCATGTGTACGTACAGGTTCTGAACTCATAAGATCACTCAGTTTTTTTAAAATAATGTTCGATATTAACGATGTATCCGCCACTAACTTTCTAAGGCTTTATACTTCTCGCGCAAATGATTTCTAATACTAACAGCAAATAAATTCAAGCTGATAATAACCATGACCAATAATAATGAGGTCGCATAAACTAATGGCCTAGCCGCTTCAACATTCGGACTTTGGAAGCCTACATCATAAATATGAAAACCCAGATGCATAAACTTTCTATCTAAATGCATAAAAGGAAAATTACCATCTAAAGGTAGCGTCGGTGCCAACTTTACCACTCCAACTAACATCAAAGGCGCAACCTCACCCGCAGCTCGCGCAACCGCCAAAATCAAACCCGTCATCATGGCGGGGCTTGCCATAGGCAACACAGTCAACCATAAGGTTTCAGCTTTTGTCGCACCTAACGCTAGACTACCTTCACGAATTGATTTCGGTACACGCGACAAACCTTCTTCTGTAGCAACGATAACCACTGGCAAAGTTAATAAAGCTAACGTCAATGAAGCCCAGAACATCCCAGGCGTACCATAAGTTGGCGCTGGCAACGCTTCAGGGAAAAACAAACTATCTATATTGCCACCTAAAATGTAGACGAAAAAACCCAAACCAAACACACCATATACAATCGAAGGTACACCAGCTAAGTTATTCACCGCAATTCGTATAATACGTGTCGTAAGACCTTGCTTGGCATATTCACGCATATACACAGCTGCAATCACACCAAAAGGGGTCACAATTACCGCCATAATCATAACCATCATAACGGTTCCGAAAATAGCGGGGAAAACACCGCCTTCGGTATTGGCTTCACGTGGATCTTCACTAAGAAATTCCCAGCCTTTAGCTAAATAATGACCAACCTTTTGCAAGATATTCATAGCATTAGGCTGATAATACAACACGATATGCTCTAATGCTATTTCAACTTCCTGGCCACTCGATGTCTTAGCACTTAGGCTATCACGTCTAATTTTCTGGTTAAGATCGGCTAAATTAGCTTGTAAGGCTTGATAAGATTTTTCAAATACCGCTTTTTCGCTAGCAAGGCTTTGTTTTGCTTCTGCATCCAACTTATCTTCAAGCTCTAATTTTCGTTCTTTTAAACGTAAGCGTTCCAACTGGTAATTGATCGTACCAATTTCGCCCTTTTCTATATCCTTAATTTGCTCAAAAATATCCAGTGTACGCTCCATGCGCTCAGCTAGTATCGTCCAAGTTTGCTCGCCCTGCGCAACAACCTTACCCTCTTCTTTTATAGTCTCTAAATAACCATAAAAATTACCCCATTCACGGCGCTCTAGCACCATTAAATTTTCAGGATACTCAGTTTGCTTAATATCTTTACCGAGTAACCAACGAAAGTCTAAGCCACTTACATCTCTGTTACCGGTTTTAACTAAATATTGCGTTAAACCTGCAGCTGCTTGTTCAGGCGTATAACCAGCCGCCTCTGCAAGTTCAGGTTTTAATACTTGCTGATCAACCATTTCAGCAATAATAGTAATAGCTTGCTCATTTGCATTTTCCACATAAGCAATAGAAGCAACATTCGCAGGCCAAAAATGTCCTAAGCCACGAACCGCAATTAAAGTAAGTAAGCCAAAAACCATAATTAGACTTAAACTCACCGCTGCAGCATTTAGCCATACCCACGGGGCACCGGTTTTAAACCATTCACGAATCATACTGACACCTTTAAATCTGAAATTTTATAATCAAGCATTTTCATAATGAACTGTATTTTTCACGTAAGCGCTGACGAACAATTTCAGCTAAGGTATTAAAAATAAAAGTAAAAGAAAACAATACTAAGGCAGCAAGAAATAACACTCGGTAATGCGTACTATCCACCTCCGACTCCGGCATTTCCACGGCAATATTAGCTGATAAGGTACGCATACCTTGAAATACGCTTAAATCCATCACCGGTGTATTACCGGTTGCCATCAATACAATCATGGTCTCACCCACAGCACGCCCTAAGCCAATCATTACCGCTGAGAAAATACCGGGGCTGGCCGTTAATAACACAACTTTAGTCATCGTTTGCCAAGGCGTTGCACCTAAAGCTAAAGAACCAACCGTTAAATGCTTAGGCACACTAAAAATAGCATCTTCAGTGATCGAGAAAATAGTAGGAATCACCGCAAAGCCCATAGCGATACCGACCACTAACGAGTTACGCTGATCGTAACCTACGCCCCATTCAGTATTAAACCAACTGATAAGACTGCCATCAAACATAACCGCTTCCATAGGAGCGCTGACGCTAATTGCAAAGTAAGTTGCCAAAAGAATAACCGGTATTAATATCGCAGCCTCTGTTCCTTCTGGTATTCGTAAGCGTATGTCCTTAGGAATGTATTGCCATAGATAAGCAAATAACAGCACGGCAACAGGCAGCGTTAATAAAATACTAAACACCGCCATTAAGTTCTCTTCAACAAAAGGCGCCAACCAAAGCCCTGCCAAGAAACCCAAAATCACGGTAGGTAAAGCCTCCATAATTTCAATACTTGGCTTAACTACTCTGCGCAGACTTGAGGTCATAAAATACGCAGTATAAATAGCCCCCATAATTGCCAACGGCACAGCAATCATCATCGCGTAAAATGCCGCTTTCAAAGTACCAAAAACTAAGGGAGTTAAGCTATATTTAGGTTCAAAATCATTACTTGAAGAAGAAGACTGCCAGATATAGTCAGGCTTAGGATAACTTTCATACCATACTTCTTGCCAAATGGATTTAATCGACACTTCAGGGTGTTCATTTTCCACATGCCAAACATTAATCATTCCCTGCTTATCTTGAAGCATGAAAACATTAGCCCTCGGTGACATAGCCAATAATTCCGGCTGCGCTGAAGTAACGTTCTCTCTCAACAGCTCCCTTTCAGCGGTTGAGTGATAAACCCCAACAATACCTTTAGCATCAACAACCACAAACCCTTTTCTGCGCTGTTCAGCATCAATACCGGCAACAGCATAATCCGAAACTTTAAAGACACGCAATTTCTGAACTGACATATGGTTACTGACATCACGTACGGCAGTCCATTGTGAAACCAAACCTGTATTGTCGCCAGCTAACAAAGATAGCTCGCCCGTCAAAAATACTAAGCTAGTTAACTTATCTCCCACATTCAGCAACTCAGTATGCTGAACAAGGCGAGGATTTTCTTTATCACTGATATCAAACATACTTAAGCGGCCTGTGCGACTTGCTAAATACACGTTACGCTGCTCCTTATCAAGCAAAATGTATTCAAGATCCTTAGAATCTACATCTATTTCAACATCAACACGCTCAAAACTGTCGTCATCAGAAAAAAGCGACTCTTCTTTAAAAAAGTTAGTTAGCAATACTCGATTACCTGCAGTTCTTGCAACTAAAGTAGTGCCTGATTCACCCATCCTAAAAGCCACATGAGTAATTGCCTGTCCTTGAGAATCCAGTTGCAGAGCTTGCTCACCCAGAGGAAACTCAATCTGCGGAGTAATTAAGCGCTTATCATTAGGGTAAGTTATTTGATATTTATGTCGCGCAATGATGACACCACCATTATTTAAGCCGTATGCGATACGTCCGCGCGATGGAGTCCCCACACTAAAGCTAGAGATGCTTGCCTCTTCTGGAACAACAGATTGAACTTTAAGAACTTTACCCGTTGCTGTAGCAAAGAAAATAGCTTTACCTTGATCGGTAAAACGTACCGCAACTTCATTTTGCTCTTCAGTTGTTAGATGCAGGCTCTTACCTGCTGATTTCCCAGGTAATTCATATTGATATAAAGCATGAGCATCCGCCGAAACAAACAGAGGATAAACCACATACATTAAATAGAAGAAAATTAAGACAATGGCGACAATAACACCCAAGCCGCCGGCAACGACGCCGTAACGAGCTAGTTGGTCCTTTATCTTACGCCACTTTTGATAAGTTTCACTTACCTGAAGTTTAGATGCTGTCATAGTTTAACGATAAAAATAATTGAGTCATGAATCATATTTAAATTATACAACCCTTATATGACAAAAGAATGAAACACCCCCAATCACAAAAACGACAAGCAAAAAAAAACTAGGAGCCATTAAAAATAGCACCTAGTTTAAATTCAATCACTCTATTTACTTAAACAAATGGAGGGGAGTTATAGTAAATTTAGATTAATGTGGCTTCCCTGCCCAATAATATCCGTATATTCCTATTCCATCCTTAAATCTTATAGCAGCTTAGCTAAAGTCTTATTAACTACTTTAGCTGGTAGAGGGATATAACCATCTTTAATAACAATTTTTTGACCTTCTTTAGATAAAACCATTCTGATAAACTCTCTTTCTAACGGCGCTAAAGCTTGGTTAGGTTTTTTATTAACATACACATATAAGAAACGAGCTAATGGGTATTTACCTGACAATGCATTTTCAGGTGTCGCTGCAACAAAAGGTGAGCCTTCTTTTTTAGTCAAAGCAACCGCTTTAACACCCGACGTCTTATAGCCGATACCTGAATAGCCGATACCATTTAGTGAAGTTGAAACAGACTGTACAACAGAAGCAGAACCAGGCTGCTCATTTACATTGCTTTTATAATCGCCTTTACATAAAGCTTTTTTCTTAAAGTAACCGTAAGTACCTGACACTGAGTTACGGCCATATAACTGAATACTTTTATTTTTCCAAGAATCCGCTAAACCCGCATCACCCCAAGTTGCAATATCAGTAGCATAACCACATTTACGTGTAGATGACATAATTGCATCAACTTGCGCAATCGTCATACCGCTAATAGGGTTGTCTTTATTAACATAAACAGCTAAAGCATCAATAGCAACAGGAACCGCCATTGGCTTATAGCCGTATTTCTTTTCGAAAGCGTCCAACTCTTTATCTTTCATTTTACGACTCATAGGGCCAATATTAGCCGTCGCCTCAGTTAACGCTGGTGGCGCAGTAGATGAACCTGCCGCTTGAATCTGGATATTTACATTTGGATAATTACGTTTGAATGACTCAGCCCATAATGTCATTAAGTTAGCTAAGGTATCAGAACCAACGCTTGATAAATTACCTGATACTCCGCTTTCTTTTTGGTATTCAGGAAGCTTAGGGTCAACTGTTTGCACTGCGATTGCAGATGTACTTGCTAACGTTGCTGTAACAAACCCAGCCGCCGCTAAAGATTTCACTTTAGACGTAATTTTCATTTTTAAACTCACATTATCAAATTAAGATGCTGCGTATTATGTACAGCAAATATGACAATGGTATTACAAAATAACCGTTATTGTTAAAGCCTACTATTTCAATTCATTTTTTAAACGCTGGTAAATACCACCGAAACTACCATTACTCATCATTAAAAAGTGACTTTGCGCTGCGACCTCTTGTTGTAATTCGGCAATAATCTCATCTATAGAAGTACAAATTTGAATATTATCTGCATAATTTTTTAGCTCACTTAAATCCCAAGCTAAATTCTTCGGCTGATAAATTATCGCTCTATCTGCCAAACTGAGAGCACCAGCCAATTCTTGGCGATGCACGCCCATACGCATTGTGTTTGATCTAGGCTCAACTACTGCAATAATTTTCTCAGTGCCTACATGCTTACGTAAGCCCTCTAAAGTCATTTTAATCGCGGTAGGGTGATGCGCAAAGTCATCATAAATCGTCATGCCACGAATATTAGCAATGACCTCCATACGCCGCTTTACATTTTTAAACTGAGCCAACGCAGTTATCGCATCAACAGGCAATATGCCTATATGCCTCGCTGCGGCAATTGCGGCTAAGCCATTCTGTACATTATGCAACCCGGTCAAAGCCCAATCGACTCGCCCCTGTACCTCATTAGCAAATAAAACCTCGAATTGACTACCGTCATCCTTAGCTAACTCTGCTTGCCATTCGGCTGTCTGCCCTATCGCTGTTTGCTGCACAGGCGTCCAACACCCCATTGCCAGAGTATCCTGCACATTAGCATCCGTTTTAGGTGCAATAATGACACCTTGCTCAGGAATGGTTCTAACTAGATGATGAAATTGTCGCTTAATCGCCTGCAAATCATCAAAAATATCGGCATGATCAAATTCTAAATTATTTAAAACTGCTGTTCTGGGTCGATAATGAACAAATTTAGAGCGTTTATCAAAAAATGCAGAATCATATTCATCTGCCTCAATAACAAAAAAATCAGACTCCCCTGCACGCGCAGAAAGCCCAAAATTCATCGGAATACCACCAATTAGAAAACCAGGCTTAAACCCCTGATATTCTAGGATCCATGCCAACATGCTACTCGTAGTCGTTTTGCCATGCGTACCCGCTACCGCTAAAACCCATTTATCTTGCAATACATATTCAGAGAGCCATTGCGGGCCTGAGGTATATTTCAGCCCTAAGTTTAAAACTGCCTCAACTTCAGGGTTACCACGTGACATAGCATTACCAATGACCACCAAATCCGGCTTAATCGCTAAATTTTCAGCAGTATAGCCCTGCATTAACTGTATGCCTTGTTCAGTTAATTGAGTGCTCATAGGAGGATAAACATTCTGGTCTGAGCCGCTAACTGTATGCCCTAGCTCTCTAGCGATCAAAGCAAGCCCACCCATAAATGTACCGCAAATACCTAAAATATGAATATGCACGCAATTCTCCTGTCTAAGGCGCGAAGATTAAACTAATGAAATGAAATTATATTGATAGCCTTGTTGCTACAACAAAACAAACACGGACTAAAGGAAGCTATTTGCTAAAGATTTTGAGGAACACATTATTCGGGGAGGTAGGGTAACTTAGCAAGCACATTCAGAGAGCGCGCGAAAGCCGTAGTTTTTTTACAATAACTAGGCAAGAACCCTTACTCTCTCGTAGATATAAGTACCTACACAAGCATTAAAGCCTTCTGCAGAGGAAAAAAGTTGGATGAGGGAGAAAAAAACAAAGCTTTGATTTTATTCTCCTCACCCCTCTCCAGCAGGAGAGGGGACTATCTCAGCTTGCAACTCGTTATATTTTAACATCCAGAAGTGTGTAGACACCTATGCCCGAAGGGAAGAGCAAGTCCAGAACGAGCCTATAAATTAGCGTCTTTGTACGCAGCAATATCATCTATTTTCATTGCCTTAATAATCATTTTCAATTCCATATGCTGTTGCTTTAACGGCCCTAATTCAGCAGCAAGATTAGCGATATTTTCCTCGATGCTTTCTTTCGACCCACTAATTTTACGCAACATTTGCAAGCGACTTTCAATTTGCTTTTTATGATCTTTAATTTGATGCATCAAAGGCGAAAGCACACTATTACTCCAAGTCGTCGCATCTTTATTTGCATGCTTCAGTACTTCTCGTGCTTTCAAGATAATAGTACTGTATAACTTTTTCACTACAACACTTTGCTCGGTCATTGTTGTTCTAGCGCTTGAGCGAAAAAGCTCCCCTTCTTCAAAGATTTGTTCTAACTCAAACTGATACTGCTTAATTGAAAATAACTGCGGCTCAATTTCTTTAAAGCCGTACTCATCTCTAAATTTCTTATGAATCGCCTTAACTAACCGGCGGGTCTCATTAGTCGTATCAACAGCGTCTTGTAATAAATCGCGCAACTCATCAAACAATTTACGAATATTTTGCTTCATGCCATAAGTAGTAAGACTTTTAGCCATGTCATCTTTAGTTCGATGAATGACCTCGTCAATTCTTTCTTTTGCTAAAGAATCCACTAGCATCTTGGCTTGCACACTAAAAACTCGGCGACTCGCCTGGAAATTCTCCACATTAACTAAATAAGCATTTTGACGGTCCCGTGTTTCAGCCATCAATTTACCGGTCATATCAGAATTTTCAAAATCTATTTTCTTAAATTCCTCTAATTGCGATGTCGCATTCTTATATTTAATCTCAGTCAGGCTTAAGGATTCATTAACCAAAAAACCAATATTGCGTACCACTGTTTCCGTTAATATTTTGCGCCGATGATTCAAAATATCGTCTGACAAATAGTTTTCTAAGCCCGCTAAACGACTCTTCTCCAATAAGGCATCATCAGATTTAATTTTAGCCAGTAAAGCTTGCTTTGCAGAGACCGGAAAAATCAGCTTCTCACTAACCCCTAAAATCGAAGCAGAATTCTTAATTTGCGAAATAATAGACGCTTCATAACCTGTTTCACCAGCTAAATCATCCCACATGGAATCAATTTTATTCATGACCACAGCAAGGCCTTGCTTGCCAGTACCACGAGCTATGCTGATATGATTACGCCACATCTCTAAATCACTTTTTGTCACACCAGTATCCGCTGCCAGGACAAAAATAATGGCTTGTGCGCTAGGCAACATATTTAATGTCAATTCAGGCTCTGTACCTAAAGCATTTAACCCAGGCGTATCTAAAATACAAAGACCTTCTTTTAATAAAGGGTGTGGAAAGCTAATTAAAGCATGACGCCAACAAGGTATTTCTACCTCACTCCTATCTAACAGCCCTAATTCAGCCGCTTCACGCTCATTCCATAAACCCAATTTATCCGCTTCTTCCTTGGAAACTGTTTTAACCGCGACCAACTCTCTAAACGCTTCCTGCATTTGTGTTGGTGAGTCACAATCTAAATCAATTTGCGTCCATCGCTCTGGGTTTTGTTTGTACTCAACCAAAGAAACATCTTCTAAGCGACTTTCTATATTCAATAAACGAATATAACTACCCGCTTCATCATAAAATAGTTCGGTTGGGCACATTGTGGTGCGCCCAGGAGATGAAGGCAATAACCTCACTCCAGTTTCGGCAAAAAATAAAGAGTTAATAAGCTCTGTTTTACCACGAGAAAATTCAGCTGCAAAAGCTAAAGTAATACGATCATGACTTAAGCCATTAAGCATATTTAATAGCGTATCTGTACTATTTGGATCACTTAACCCATAACGATTACGCCACTCTCTATACATTTCAATTGCTTGGACAATTTCTTCTCGCCATTGCGAATATTCATGTAACTGCTCTTTAAATTCCATACATCCCGTGCCTTATCGCTGATATCGACAGTACCCGCATTTATCACCTAAAATGACGGATCATCTAAATTCAATTTTTTACATCTACAAAATAAATTGTAGCCTAAAAACAAAAATCTGCTAAAAATAAACGGCTTTCTACCCATTTCATTACTAATGCTTGCTTTTCATCCACGCCTTCTAACGATTATTCGCGTCACTTTTAGAAATTAACAACTTACAATCGCTTGAAAATCAAATCCCAAACACCATGCCCTAAACGTAACCCTCGTTGCTCAAATTTCGTTAAAGGCCGGTAATCTGGTCTTGGACAATAGTCCTGACTAGCACTAGCATTAACAAACTGCTCTGCTACTGCCAAAATCCTTAACATATGCACAGCATAATGCTGCCAATCTGTGGCCGCATGAAAATAACCTTCAGGCTTTATTTTTTGCCCAATGAGCTTAACAAAACTAGGTCGTACAATACGCCGTTTATGATGTTTTCTTTTATGCCAAGGGTCTGGAAAAAACAAATGCATGCCTGATAAACTAGCATCTGGAATACATTTCTCTAAAACTTCAATAGCGTCATGATAATAAACCCTAACATTGCTAATTTGCTTTCTCTCCAGTTGCGCTAATAAATTACCCACACCCGGCTTATGCACTTCAATGCCAATATAATCTTGATCTGGGTTATCTTCTGCGACTTTGGCCAAACTTTCGCCATTACCAAAACCAATTTCCAAAATAACCGGTGCAGTACGCCCAAAAATGGTCGACATATCGCAATCAGCTTCTGGATCTAAACAATATTTATCCCACAGAGTATCAATTGCATTTCTTTGCGCCTCAGTCATTCGCCCAATACGACGAATAAAACTCTTAATGCGGGGCGTACTTTGCACCTCTTCTTCGATCATACTCAACTTAACTAATTAACCCATCTAGTGGTGAAGAGGCAGATGCAAAGCGTTTTCTTGGCATTCTCCCCGCCAAATAAGCTTCACGTCCCGCTTGTATGCCTTTTTTCATTGCCGAGGCCATTAATACCGGATTTTGAGCTGCCGCAATCGCAGTATTCATTAATACGCCAGCACAACCTAATTCCATTGCTATAGCGGCATCTGAAGCAGTACCCACACCCGCATCAACCAAAATAGGCACATTTGCATTTTCTACTATGGTCAAAATATTATAGGGGTTTTGTACCCCTAAGCCCGAACCGATAGGCGCAGCCAATGGCATAACAGCAACACAACCTATATCCTCTAAACGCTTAGCAATAATGGGGTCATCATTGGTATAAACCATGATATCAAAACCATCTTTGACCAATAACTCTGCTGCCGCTAAAGTCTCTATAATATCCGGTAATAAGGTTTTTTGATCAGCCAAAACCTCTAATTTAACTAGTTTATGTCCACCCAGTAACTCTCGCGCCAAACGACATGTTCGAACAGCATCATCTGCCGTAAAACAGCCGGCTGTATTAGGTAAAATAGTATATTTATCTGGTGAAATTACATCCAATAAATTTGGCTCACCTGGATTCTGGCCTATATTTGTACGCCTAATAGCTACCGTTACAATTTCCGCACCACTCGCCTCTATTGCCAAACGGGTTTCTTCTAAATCCTTATATTTCCCAGTACCGACTAATAATCGCGACTTAAATTCTTGACCTGCAACAGTAAAGCTATCGCCTTGTCCGCCACCAATCGCCTGCACAACTTCAACATAATCACCTTCCTGACAAGTCGTTTGTGGATATTGATTAAACGGTAAAATTTCTTTATTTAATTCAACAGCAATGCGTTTATTCTCTAAACCCAAGTCGCTAACAATATCCGCGATAGTACTATTTTCTGTATATTGCTTAGTTTCGCCATTTACATAAACATTCATGCTTTTTGTTCCTGTTAGTTTTTTACTGTTCTTCTTTTTTGTACGGCAACAGCCAAGTTATTCAATAAGGTCTCGGTATCATTCCAGTCTATACAGCCGTCAGTTATGCTTTGCCCATAAACCAATTCTTGGCCTGCCACAACATCTTGTCGCCCAGCTTGCAAATGACTTTCGATCATTACACCTATAACACGATGATCACCACTAGCAATTTGCTCCGCAACATCCTCACCCACTAATAACTGCCTTTGGCATTGCTTTAGACTATTAGCATGGCTCAAATCAATCATGATATTAGCTTTCAAGCCAGATTTTTCCATGCTTTGTCCGACCTTATCAACACTGACTGCATCATAATTAGGCCCGTCATTACCGCCACGTAAAATTATGTGTACATCTTCATTTCCGGTAGTGGAAAAGATAGCCGAATTACCCTCTTTAGTCACTGATAAAAAATGGTGTGGGTTCATCGCTGCCTTAATCGCATCATTGGCAATAGTAATCGTACCATCCGTCGCATTTTTAAATCCAACAGGGCAAGACAAGCCTGAAGCAAGCTCTCTATGACACTGACTCTCGGTAGTTCGCGCACCAATTGCACCCCAAGCAATTAAATCCGATACATATTGCGGGGTAATGAGGTCCAAATATTCAGTTGCAGCAGGAACTCCTTGGCTATTCAAATCTAACAATAGCTGTCGAGCAACACGCAAACCTTTATTTATATTAAAACTGTCGTCTAAATCAGGGTCATTGATCAGCCCTTTCCAGCCTACCGTTGTTCTCGGTTTTTCAAAGTAGACACGCATAATAATATGCAAATCTTGTTTTAATTTATCTTTAATAACTCGAAGTTTACTAGCATACTCAAGGGCCGCCTTAGGATCATGAATAGAACACGGCCCAACAACCACAACCAACCGATCATCTTGGCCGCTTAAAATATCATGCACACTACGTCGAGCCTGCTCAGTAGTATTAGCAGCTACTTCCGTCAATGGCAATTCATCATGTACTAGCACAGGCGCCATAACACCCTTAGTATCACGGATTCTTAAATTATCAGTATTAAATTGACTTTGCATGGCTCACAGAAAAACGATTATCACAATTAATTGCGTCATTTTAACCTAAAAACTGGCATTTAAGTATGGAGTTTGTCAAAAATCACATGCGATAAATAAGTTTTACTCTTTGTCCTCGGTATATTCAGCAATTATTAGCTTCGAGCCTTGCTTGCCCACACCAATCCAAACTAAAAGCTATGATTATCAGCTCGACATTTAATTGCTAGGTCATTTGAAACCTTGCGCTACAAAAAGGTTATAATTCAGCCATTACATTTCTTTCGCAACTCAGGAAAAATCATGCAACATACGCAAAACTTAGTTCATGGCGCAGGTCTTGGTTTACGACGTTCCTTTCTTGACGAAGCGCTGGCTAGTCCGCTAAAAGATGTCGATTTTTATGAAGTTGCACCAGAAAACTGGATGACCTTAGGCGGTAAATTAGGCAAACAATTTAAAGCGATGACTGAACGCCACCCCTTTGTTTGCCATGGTTTATCTCTATCCATCGGCAGTACCGACCCACTCGATGAAGACTTTGTAAAAAACTTAAAAAGCTTTATGCGTGAGCATAAAATCAAATTTTATAGTGAACACTTAAGTTATTGCAGTAATGATGGACACTTATATGATCTTATGCCCATCCCGTTCACCGAAGAAGCCGTATATCATGTTGCTCAGCGCATACATCGCGTACAAGACATATTAGAGCAAAAAATCGCCATCGAAAATGTTTCTTATTACGCTGCGCCTGGACAAGAAATGTCCGAAATTGATTTTTTTAATGCGGTAGTTGAAGAAGCGGATTGCGATGTGCTGTTAGATGTAAACAACATCTATGTAAATAGCGTGAACCACAACTACGATGCTGAGCAATTTTTACAATCTATCCCTGCTCAACGTATAAGTTATGCACATATTGCCGGACATTATGTTGAAGCCGAAGATTTTCTAGTCGATACTCACGGTGCAGAAATTATCGACCCTGTGTGGCAATTACTAGAAAAGGCCTATGCTTTATACGGTGTTTTTCCGACACTATTAGAAAGAGACTTTAATATCCCTAGTGTCGCAGCACTACTAAGCGAAGTAAGCACCATCCAAACCCTACAAAATGCATGGCACACAAATAATGAACAACTCTCAGCCTAAAATCGACTTCAAAGCTAAACAAGCTGAGTTTTCAGCCTATATCCGCAACCCTGACACTAGCGCATGCCCGAACGATGTTGCTCCACAACGCATGCAAATGTACCGTGAGTTATTTTTTAATAACGTAGAAGGTTTTTTATCCAGTAACTTTCCGGTATTGCACACAATATTAGATAAGGAACAATGGCAGCAACTGGCACAAGACTTTTTCAGCCAACACCAAAACACTACCCCTTATTTTTCAGAAATACCTGAAGAATTTATTCTGTATTTGCAAAATGAACGCCAAGCACAAGTAGATGACTACCCGTTTATGCTCGAACTCGCGCATTATGAATGGGTTGAAATGGCATTATCTACCTCACGGGATGTTTTGCCTGAAAAAACTGACAATCAAGCACTGACGCCCACGCAAAAATTAAGCCTTTCACCTTTAACTTGGCTTTTAGCCTACCAATACCCTGTACACAAAATTTCATCCGACTATTTACCAACAGAAGCACCGGAACAAGCAACTTACCTAGCTGTTTACCGTGACAATCAAGATGAAGTAAAATTCATTGAACTAGCACCAATGAGCTTTCACTTACTTCAGACTCTAATGGATGGAAATACTAAAGCCATTAGCGACTGTCTAAAAGAAATTTTACCGGAAAACAGTTCAGAGACACTACAAAGTGCGGCGATTGAAGCATTACAGCAATTTTTAGATAAGCAGCTTATCTTTATTGAATAACCCTTAAGAAAGGCTCTACATGCTGCTCTTAAATTCACCTGCCCGTCGGTCTTTCACCACTTTATCCCAGGCAAACACTTTGCCATTCATCGTGACATAAATCCCTGCTGGTAACAATTGCACAGCAGTCATTGCACAGCCAAGATTAAACAAAGCATCAGACTGGCAAACCATATATGGCACCATCGCGCCAACTAAAACAATGGTTTTATCCGTGATTGTCTTAGCTAAATAACTTGCACTATCAACCATAGTATCCGTACCATGGGTAATGATAATTTGCGGTGTATCTGTGGCACCACACGCTTGCCTTAACGCCTCTCTATCCGCCTCAGTCATATCCAAGCTATCTTTTAGCATTAAAGACTGAAGATCGACATCCAGCTTACACCGCGACTGCTGCAACATTTCTGGCAAATGCGTTCCTGGAAAATACAACTCGCCATTTAACTCGTTATAGCGTTTATCAATCGTGCCACCGGTAATAATCAGTTTTATCATTGTATTTTTTGTAATTGTACCGCTGCAGCTTTACCAATCTCAGTTTCAGGTTCTTTATCGATAATTCGTTGCACAACAGAAGTACTAGCTTTGTCCAATAAAGCAATAGCAGCAAGCCGAACCGAAGCATAATGCGCACGCAAAGCTGCAAGCTCACACAGGTAGGTGCTTGCTTCGCGTAATTCGTGCAACATTAGTTTTTCTGGGTCACTAGTAAAAAGCTCACGCTGCAAGTCGCCATGACGAGTTTGCTCGCGCACTAACTCTCTTGGATCTAATTTGGGTATTTCAGTAGGATCACTGCAACAATTACTCATAACTCCCCCTTTCATTTAAAAAATTTACCCGACTATCATGCCTTAATGCCTATGATACTCCAGTCTCTTTTCTATATTGGACTGTAATAAAAAAGTCTGAATAGCAGATGAGTCCCCTTCAAAAGTAAGCCCATAATCATATACCGAATTATCTTGAGCAAAGAAAAACCAAGTTTTCTTAGCTAGCTGTAGTTCTGCTAACTTTATTTTTACTTTACTAACCACTGTGCTTTTTTGCTCAAACACATTATTTTTATCAAAACTAATTCTCGATACAATACAATTGTTTAACTTTAAATTTATCCGACCTCTAATTAGCATGCCATTTTGGCTTATATTTAATAGTTCAACATACCTAAACTGCCTTCTACCCTGACAGATATGCACGCTAATATCCTTACGTTTATAACGTAAACTTTTACGCCTCGCGAGGTTTGTAATATCGTGCATATCACCCCCTATTAACTACTTGAAAAACCTACTCAGAAAGAGGAAAACCGCAGCCCCCCCTTCTAAGCTTGTATATTACCAACTACTCCCAAAGTAGAGCATTTACACACTCAATAACACATCAACACCACAAGCTGGACAAATATGCGTAACCGGTAGGTCTTCCTGATTCTTCCATGCAGCAAGCGCCTCTTTTTTATTACCTGAAACGACGAAAATCAGCTCATTGGTATTGCTTAATGCTTTAGCACTAATACTAACACGATCAGAAGGTGGCTTAGGTGAATTGTGTACCGCATGAGTTAATTCATCTACATTATTCACATGCCCTGGAAATAAGCTAGCCGTATGACCATCTTCACCCATACCTAATAAAACCAAATCAAAAGTTCCAGCATCAGCTACAACTTTTGCATATTGCTCTGCACCCACTTCAGCACCTAACTCGGCAGGAATATTATAAATTTGAGCTTTTGGAATTGCGACTAAATCCAACCATTTCTGCTCGGCCACTAAACTATTACGCTCAGCATCATTCACAGGCAAGCAACGCTCATCACCATGATAAATATGCCAGTTACTCCAGTCAGCCTGCTTAGTTGCCAATAATTGATACGCCTTAACAGGCGCTGTGCCGCCCGCTAACACTATTTTAAAAGCCCCTTTATCTGCAATCGCCTTGTCAGCTGCTGTTAAAATGCGCTGACAAACCGCTTCGGCAAGCAACTCAATTGAATCAAAAGGCTTCCAGTTTACTACTTGTGTCATTTTTCTTCCTATAAGGTGTTACGCCAACTCTGGCTTTCTTTTTCAAATAAACGGCGCTCATTTGGTCCCCACGAGCCCGCAGGATAGGTTTCAATATAATCGCGATCAACAGCCCATTTATTAATGATAGGATCGACGATTTTCCATGCATACTCCACTTCGTCATAGCGTAGAAATAAAGAACGGTCACCTTCAATCACATCTAATAATAAGTCTTCATAAGCATCAGAGGCTAATTCGTCCTCATTACGAAAACTCGCATCCAGATTAGTGACCCGGGTACGCATTTCTAAGCCTGGCTCTTTAACCGTCATTTCCATACGGATACATTCTTCAGGCTGTATACCTAATAATAACCAATTTTGCTTAATTTTTTCCGCTTGCGTATGAGCAAATAATTGCGAAGGCGCATGTCGAAAACAAATGGAAATCGTCGACTGAGCTTTTTCCATACGCTTTCCAGTACGCATATAAAATGGCACACCACGCCAGCGCCAGTTATCGACATAGAGCTTCATCGCGGCGTAAGTTTCTGTCACGCTATTTTGCGGAATCCCCTCCTCCTGCAAATAACCATTTACTTGCTCACCCTCAATTTCACCTGGCGCATATTGTGCGCGAAAGGCTTGAGCATTTACGGCCTCTTCAGGAATAGGCCGTATTGATTTCAATACTTTAACCTTTTCATCACGTAAATCTTCTGCTTCCATAGAAACAGGAGGCTCCATCGCCACTAGGGTCAGCAATTGCAACAGATGACTTTGCAACATATCACGCATTGCCCCAGTATGATCGTAATACTGACCTCGACTGCCAATCCCCAATTGCTCTGAATGAGTAATCTGAATATGGTCTATATAATTTCGATTCCACAAGGGCTCGAGCATTGCATTAGCAAATCGAAACACTAAGACATTTTGCACCATGCCTTTACCTAAATAATGGTCGATACGATAAATTTGTTCTTCTTTTAAGTATTGGCTAATTTTGTTTTGTAAAGAACGCGAACTTTCTAAATCAGTGCCAAAGGGCTTTTCAATAATGACACGGCGCCAAAACTGACTTTCATCCAATAATTTAGGAGTACTTAAGTGCTCGATAACATGACTAAAATCGGATGGATTAATCGCTAGATAAAAAGCCATATTCTGTGGAAACTTAACAGAATCTGTTAATAATTGCGCTAGACTGCTATAACATTCTGCTTGCTGCATATCGCCTTTATGATAATGCAGACGTGCAATAAATCGCTTAAATACTTGCTCATCAATACCGCCGCGCGCTTTAGCTTCTAGCATATCACGCACTTCAGATGCCCATTTATCATTATCCCAAGGCCTGCGGCCTATTGCGATAATTTTCGTGTCGTCATCTAAACGGTTTTCAATATCCAAATGATATAAAGCAGGAATTAATTTGATGCGCGCTAAATTGCCTGTTGCACCGAAAATCACATAAGTACAGGGATCAGTTTTCACTCAAAACTCCTTTTAAACGATTAAAACATTCAAAAATAAAGATTATTAATATGTAAATTAAAATGGGCTTAAAAATAAGGTAATCCGGCATAGAAAATTCCTTGCCGGATTACACTTTTTTAATGCTTCACGATAAACCCCATCGAATCTACGTAGCTAGATTTACGCTGTATAAGTTGTAGAAGCCATTTTACCGCCAGTTCCTGTCCAATCAGTATGAAAGAACTCGCCGCGTGGTTTATCTAGTCGCTCATAAGTATGTGCACCGAAATAATCGCGCTGTGCTTGCAGTAAGTTCGCAGGTAAACGCGCACTACGGTAACCATCATAATAAGCGAGTGCTGATGAAAATGAAGGTGTTGGTACACCCAACTGTACACCTAATACAACGGTATCACGCCAACCCGCATCTGCTGTTTGAATCGCATTATTAAAGAAATCAGCTAATAATAGATTTTCTAATTCTGGGTTATTATCATAAGCCGCTTTAATATCATTTAAGAACTGGCTACGAATAATACAACCACCACGCCACATAAGCGCGATACCACCGTAGTTTAATTTCCAGCCATATTCTTTTTCAGCGGCACGCATTAAGCCAAAGCCTTGCGCATAAGAAATAATTTTTGCAGCATAAACCGCATCACCAATCGCTTTAATCGTAGCCTCTTTGTCGCCAGAGAATTTCACATTCGCTTGCGGTAAGATTTTTGAAGCGCGAACACGCTCTTCTTTTTGTGCTGATAAACAACGTGCAAAAACAGATTCAGCAATTAATGTTAGCGGAGCGCCTAAATCTAAAGCGTTAATTCCTGTCCATTTTCCTGTGCCTTTTTGCCCAGCAGTATCTAGAATTTTATCAATTAATGGCTCACCATCTTCATCTTTATAACCCAAGATATTAGTAGTAATTTCAATTAAGTAAGAATCTAAAACACCTTTATTCCATTCAGCAAAAACGGCTTGAATTTCCTCTGCACTTAAACCAACCCCTTCTGATAGCAATTGATATGCTTCACAGATAATTTGCATATCACCGTACTCAATTCCATTATGTACCATCTTCACATAATGTCCTGCGCCTTCTTCACCTACCCACTGACAACATGGCTCGCCATCTACTTTTGCAGAAATCGCTTGTAAAATAGGCTGCACAGTTGCCCATGCCGCTTTATTTCCGCCAGGCATAATTGAAGGCCCGTTACGTGCGCCTTCTTCACCACCGGAAACACCAGAACCGACGTATAAAATTCCTTTTTCCGCTAAATCAACAGTACGTCGATTAGAGTCTGTATATAAGGAGTTACCACCATCAATAATAATATCGCCTTCAGATAAAAGCGGTGTTAATTTATCAATATAGCTATCAACCACATCTCCGGCTTTAACCATTAACATAACAACTCGCGGACTTTTTAATCCATCAACTAATTCTTGTAATGAATAAGTGCCCGTAATTTCGGTACCGGCCGCTGGGCCAGCTAAAAAGTCATCTGTTTTTCCTGCTGAACGATTATGAACCGCCACTTTAAAACCATGGTCATTCATGTTTAAGACTAAGTTTTGCCCCATGACCGCAAGGCCAATTAATCCAATATCCGCTTTCATTATGTTGCTCGCTCAAATTTAAAGGTAAATAATAATACATTATGACTGTTTTAAGTCGAAACCAATATACAACAAAATAGCCATTTCAGTATAGTAAGCTGACAATAATCAAAAAAAAACACGACAGCTGGCCTTTTTCAAGACCAGCTGTCGTGTTTAAAATAAACCTAAACCAGCAAATTCATTGAAGGTTACACATTGCCTCTAATTGCTTTGCGTGAAACTATAGTTAACCCCAACAACCCAAGAACAAGCAACAGCATAGGCTCTGGAGCAGGCACACTTGCTGACCCCTCCAAGTTAAATCCTTCTCCCCAAGCGACTAAATCCTGCTTTGAAGTAGAGCCACTATATGGATCAATCCACAGTACACTATTAACAGACGCGGTATTGCCAACTAATGCAGCTGAATACTTTTGATATGCAGCCTCTATACGATCATTTGTAGATGCCTCAAGTGTGAACCTTGAGGCGCCGTAAACTTGCTCCCAAATTAACGCCTGCAAACCAGCTTGCTGATATTTTTTAACGGCAGTCTCAGCGATATTCAAAATTAACCATGCAATCTTACCGCCATTTTCTTCCGTTAATTCAGGACGATCAGAAAAATCAGCCTTATTATTATAGTTAGCGCTATACGTACTTCTTAACCCTATACTGTGTAATATATCAATACAATATGCATAAGCTAAGCTTTTTCCATCCAGCACACTGTTTAATATATTTCCTCCACCTACGTGATTCATCGTCTTACCATCCAGCACAAGATTAATCCCTCCTGCGTATTTATTACCCGTTGTTAACGTTCCAGCATTAACATCAAATGGAATACTTGCAGAAAATGACGCAGAACTAAATAACATCATTGAAATAGCCAATATCACTTTATATACTTTCATCAGGTTATCCTTTTAAACTACACAACCCAGCTATCTTTAATATTACGAAAGACCTGAAGCTTTCCGACCCTGCTTCGCAGCAGGTGTGGCAATAAAAAATTCAACTTACAAATCTTATATTGCAATCCTGATGCCAACTATTAAAAGCCTTGAAATACAGCAGTATTAAACTAGAATAACCTCACTAGACTGACATTTTTGTCAGCTCCCCTGACAACGCTGACAGATCAAAATGACGGTCATGACACCCTTGTCTTAAATTCAAAGATACTATGCTTGAAAATTCAATTTCACTTGAGTCTCTATTAGAAACACACGAACGTCCGTTTATCATTATTGATAATACCCTCACTATCGTGGGATTAAATAAAGCATGGGAGCAACAATTCTCTGTTTTCAAAACTGACTTTATTGGTCAGCCCTGCTGCGATAAAGCGCCTAATTGTCGACATCAGCAATTATTTCAAAAGCTAGAAGCTTATGATGCAACCGAAAGACAAGCAGACCAACAACTAACAATACGCGGTTACCCCCTCCTAGATAACGATGGCAAAATCTACTTGGGAGAGTCCATCACACAAACCACAAACACCTTAAAAACCAGCAACACGCAAAATATGGCAGGTAGCTGTGCCGTATTTACCGCTTACCAACAAAAACTAAGTCAAGCTGCTAAAACACGAACGCCTGTTTTTTTGATGGGCGAAACAGGGACAGGTAAAGAGCTTGCCGCTGAGTTTATTCACCAACACTCCTTATCCAAAGAGCATGAATTAGTTGTAGTAGACTGCACCGTACTCAGTGATGACTTATTTGAAAGTGAACTTTTTGGACATGAAAAAGGTGCTTTCACAGGCGCAACTAACGCAAAAAAAGGACTATTTGAATTGGCCGATAAAGGCACTTTATTTCTTGATGAAATAGGCGACCTGCCTTTAGCTCAGCAACCTAAACTATTACGCGCCCTAGAGTCTGGGCAGTTTAGAAGAGTTGGCAGCACTACGGCATCAAAATCAAATGTGCGTATTATTTGTGCAACCCATAGAAATTTACCTGAAATGATTGAAGCAGGCGAATTCCGTGAAGATTTATATTACCGCTTATCCGTATTCCCCATACAAGTACCCTCATTGCGTGAACGATTACACGATATCCCTGAAGTAAGTCAGTATTTATTAACGCAACTGGGGCTGCGCGATGAGCAACAATATAGCATTGCTAAACCTGCACTAATTAAGCTGTTAAAACATACCTGGCCAGGCAATATCAGGGAACTAAAAAACTGCTTACAACTAGCCTGCAGCCTTTGTACGGACCAACATATAACAGAAAATGACATCACTTATATGCCACAACAAAGTCAAGAGATTGAGTATATCCAGCCCTCCAAACCGGAATCACACAACAACACAAACCCACTAATACGAATGGAATATGATGTGATCAATTCGTTATTAAGTAAATACCAAGGTAACCGTAAGCTTATTGCCGCCGAAATGGATATTAGCGAACGCACGCTATATAGAAAACTAAAACGTCTCGAACTTAACTAATTAGGATACCGATATGGAACCATCGCTAATTAATTGGACGTTTCAATGCATAGACAGCAAAAGCGCGCCAATAACTCCGCCGGTTAATTTAAGAGCCGCAGTGAGTCAAATCAAGCAACTTCCCCCTCTACCTGGTATTGCTGCACGCATTATGAAACTAGCAGCAGATCCATTAGCAGATGCACGTAAATTAGCTGCTATTGTCGAACTAGACCCCTTACTCACAACACAAGTCATTCGCTGGGCAGGTTCCCCGCTATATGGCTATAAAGGTAAAATTACCAGCGTACATGACGCGATCAGTCGTGTACTCGGCTATCAATTTGTCTTTGATCTAGTCTTAGGCTTATCGGCATTGTCGCCACTTAAAGCCCCGATAGAAGGCATCATTGGCACTCGCTCATTTTGGACACATGCTTTAGCAAGCACGCATTTAATGACTGATTTAAATAAAAAACTGCCTGCTGAATATAGATTCGAAACACAAACCGTTTTTTTCGTCGCCTTAATGCATAATATTGGCTTACCGCTATTAGCCGACCAATTTATTAAGGAATTTAAAATGCTCTCTGACCTAGCAGAAGCAAACCCCTCACTGAACTTATATCAGTTAGAAAAATTTTCTTTAGGGGTAAATCATGCAGAATTGGGTAGCTGGCTATTAAAGTCGTGGGATATGCCGCCTGAAGTGGTCGAGGTGGTATACCATCACCATAACCCGCATTACCGAGGTAACCACTATCAGCTCAACTTACTTACCTATCTCAACGACAGCCTACTAGCGCATATCAATATCGGCGATAATCATGAAGCTAACAACACTGATCAAGCCATTCAAGAATTACGGCTAAGCTCAGCAGACTGCGACAATGCACTGACCAAACTACAAAGTGAACTAGATAGTATTAAAGCGATGGTTGGGATATGTTTAAATAGCTAAGCAGTTCAATTAAAATATTACTGAGAAAGAAACCAACATTATCATTCCTACCTAATTAATACCTGAAAATGACTACGCCTAACAACTGCCTTTGCGGCTCCGACCTTTCTTATGATCAGTGCTGTGGACTGCTACATTCTGGAAAAAGCCACGCGACCACAGCCAAAGCTTTAATGCGTGCACGCTTTACTGCTTATGCAATGCGTAATGGAGATTATTTATTACAAACATGGGATGTGCCTAGCCGCCCTGAAGCGATCGATTTCTCCAAAGAAACGGGTGAATGGACCAGCTTAGATATTATTTCCACTAAAAAAGGCGCAGAAAAAGATAGCAAAGGTATCGTTGAGTTTAAAGCCTATTTTACTCAGGATGACGAAGCAAAAGTAATGAATGAAATCAGTCGCTTTGTAAAAAAACAAGGGCACTGGTTTTACCTAGATGGCAAAGTTAAATCTGTCGGATCAAGTGAAGGGCCAATGAACCAAGGACTGAATGCGCCTTGCGCCTGTGGTAGTGGCAAGAAATTTAAACGTTGTTGTGGTAAAAACTAAAACTATTGAGCAAACTGAAGTCCGCCTTTGCAATCAGCGGTTACGCACTTAACACAGGACATTCTATATTGGTAGGCAGTGACTTTAGCCCGCCAATGCCACGCATCTACTCTAAAGGCGGGCTAAAGTCACGGCCTACAGTTTTCAATTGTCCCGTGTAAAATAAACCCAATCAACTCTATAGCGGCAAGATAAAATCTTCCGGCTCATCAATCACCGGATTGGCTAAAGAACCAATATGCTCAATTTCTATTTTTACCGTTTGCCCTGCCTTCATATAGCCACGCGGCTTCATTTTAACGCCGACACCACTTGGCGTGCCAGTAGCAATAACATCCCCCGGTTCTAAAGTCATCGCCTGCGTTAAATAAGCAATCATTTCATAGCAATTAAAAATCATATGCTGGGTATTCGATGATTGGCGTAATTCATCGTCTATCCAAGTTTTTAAATTCAAATTATGCGGATCACTGATTTCATCTGCAGTAACAATCCATGGCCCCATGGGTCCATGCGTATCAAACGACTTACCTAGCGTCCAAGTTGGCGAGCGGAATTGCCAGTCACGTACCGAGACATCATTAACCAAAGTGTAACCCGCGATCACTTTATGTGCATTTTCTAGCGATACATGCCGGCAACGCTTGCCAATAACAAAAGCTAGCTCCACCTCATAATCTAGTTTTTCAGACACTTTAGGTGCATGAATCGCCTCTCCTTGAGCAATCACACAAGTGCTTTGCTTGGTAAAAAAAGTCGGATATTCTGGTTTTTCCAGAGCGGTTTCAGCAATATGGTCAGCATAATTTAAACCTACACCTAAAAATTTACCGGGTCTTGGAATCGGAGCCATTAACTTCACAGCGCTTAAGGCGATACGTTGCTGCTGGCTATCGATTAACTGTTGTAAAGCATCTAATGCTGACGGTCCTGCCGCCAGAAACTCCAGCATTGTTTGTGGAACACCGGCTTGCCCTGAACTATCAACCACAGTATTATCGACCACTGCGCCTACTCGGCTGACACCTTGATAGGTAAATGTCACTAACTTCATTATTACACGCCTATAAACTTATTAAGAAAACTACGCCTATTTTACCCTAGCTTGAAAGCTCGAAATGGCAACTTGCAGTTGATCTAAAATCTCCGAAGTAGGTTCTTTTGTATAACGCATCCTGACATATAAACGCGTAATCTGTGCAAATGCCAACGCTACCTGAGGTTGCTGCTTGGTAACGCGCACTAAAAAGTCGTTAGCCCCTTCATTTTCCACTCTAACCAAACCTAATTTGGCTAATTTAGCACAGGCTTGTAGATAATAAATTTGCGCAACATCAAGCACTGTTTTTTGTTTGCGAAACAACAGAATAGCTAACACCAAAATAACCGCTGCCAGCAAGCCGAGCAACCAATAGAACATTTTTTTAAAGCCACTAATGCCTATCTTAGATAAAAAGCTCGCTTGATTCTGCCGATCATAATTAATAATCCAGCGATGCCAACTATAATCAACACTACTCCATAAGTTACGCGCTTGCTTGAGCAAAGAGAGCGTTTGGCTATCCAACTGTACCGGAGAAAAACTCACAGCATTATTGGCAATTTGCTGTTCAATATTAACATCTTGCTCAACTCGCTCAGGCGCAATAGCCGTTGTCGGGTCATATCGCACCCACCCTTTACCAGACAACCAAACTTCAGCCCAAGCATGTGCATTCGCTTGCCTTACCTCTATAAATCCGCCCGCCTCATTATATTCGCCCCCCTGATAACCGCCGACCACACGCGCCGGTATACCCGCAACTCGCATCAAATAAACAAAGGCTGTTGCATAATGTCCGCAAAATCCAACTCGCGTATCAAATAAAAACGTCTCAATCGGATTTTCTTCCATCAATGGCGGCATCAAGGTGTAATAAAATTTATTCTGGCGAAAATGCAAAAACAGGTTACTAATAAAGGTTTCTGGTTTTTCTGAAAAGCCGCCTAATTGCTCAACTAAATCTTTTACTCGCTGCTCAGGCGGTTTCGGTAGCTGCAAGTTATCACTAAGCTCTGTTTTAGTAATGTACCCTGTGTTGTAGTTCACATAGGAGCTGATCTCATATTCTGCGCGTTTATTAGGCGGTTCAGAAGTAAATAATTGGTGGTTACCATTTTCATATAAAGGCCACTTAAAAGCCGCAGGCATATCCAAAGCAAATACCCAATTTTTACTTTGCGGCTCCATTAAAATTTTATATTGATAAATATCACCGGAAAAACTTATCTTATCCAGGTGCCTCTTAAAATACTTATTTTTAGTTTGCTCCCATTTCTTGCCATCGGTATAGGAGAACACTGGACCGCGCCAGTATCGTTGCTTATTAGTAGGTATCGCACCAGAAAATTTAGCGCGAAAAACTCGCTCTCCCGACAGACCTAATTGACTGATCGAGCCTGGCTCTAAGGTATCGCTCAAGCCAGTCATGGCTTTGCTCTCTTCTTGTAAAAATGACCAACGCGGAGCTTCAAGTCGAGGAAAAAAGATAAACAAAATAATCGTTAAAGGTAAGGCTTGAGCTAAAAACTTCCCTGCTACCTTTAATGATTGCAAGTTACCCAAACTACCACTATTAATGCAAAGTAAAGTACCTAACAAGCTAATACAAACGAGCAAGGTATAACCCGCCATAAGAATATTCTGCACATATAGAAATTGTGTGGCCGCCACGATAAAGGCGAGATAGGTAATCAAATACAAATCACGCTGAGTTTTAATTTCCAGCAATTTCAGTCCTAAGGCCGTAACAAAAACAGCCGTCCCCGCATCACGACCAAACACACCTTGATGCATGATAACCAATAAGCCTATACCACTGAGTAATAACAAAAAAACCAGTAATTGATTAGGTAAATAAGCAGGTCGCCAGATGCCAATAGCGCGCCATATCAGGAGGACAAAGAAAAAACTAATAGTCGGGGTAGGCACATGAAACGCATGCGGCAGGGTAATTAAGCCTATAGAGCTAAGCAAAAAAATAAGCGTCCGTTGATTTATTGTTTGTTCCATAAGTTAATACTTCCTCTCATTTTTCTTGTGTGCTGCTAGTTAAGAATAGGCTCCTTCTCCAGAGGAAGGAAGGCTGGGATGAATGGATTATAAATGCATGGTTTATTCTCCTCGTCCAACCCTCTCCAGCAAGAGAGGGCTTAAATCAACAGCATTGAGGACTAAAAGCCCCCACCACCACGCCAACTCCCTTATTCAGCCTTCACCTGTTTAATCCGGTAGCTACCTTGCCCGTCTATACCTAGCTGTTTAGCTAGGTAAGGTAAAACCTGTTCCATTTCTGCTTTTAATGTCCAAGGTGGATTAACGATAATCATACCACTGGCATTCATTCCATATTGATCGCTATCTGCTGCCTGCGCTAACTCAAACAACTGCACATTCCTTAACTGACTGCCCACAACCTTCTCTTCTAATTCATTAATACGTTGCCGTTCAACTACTGGGTACCAAAGCGCATAAGTACCTGTGGCAAAACGTTTATGTAATTGAATAAGCGTATCAACAACCTGTTGATAATCCGTTTTCATTTCATACGAGGGATCAATCAACACCAATCCTCGCCGTTGCTGCGGCGGCATTAACCTGAGACAATCTTTAAAGCCATCTTTATGCAGCACAGTAACCCGCTGATCTCTTTTTATTGCTGCTTCCAAGATGTTGATCTCAGTATTATGCAATTCATATAAAAACAAACGATCCTGCTTACGCATCAATTCCATAGCAATAAGCGGTGAACCGGGGTAAAAAGCTAATTGGCCAGCATCATTAAACGATTTAATAAGCTCTCTATACTCAGCAATAGCCGGAGGTAAATCATCCTGTTGCCATAGCGTACCTATGCCCTGTTGATACTCATTAGTTTTTACAGCTTGCTCACTACGTAATGAATACATGCCTGCACCAGCATGCGTATCGACATAACAATAAGGCTTATCTTTCTTTTTTAAGTATTCTAGTATGTGAATTAAGACACTGTGCTTTAACACATCGGCGTAATTTCCCGCATGATATGAATGACGATAACTGAGCATATTTTGAATTTTAAAGGTTAAATGATGATTACATTTATTGGCTACCCACCTAACATGGGACAGCTAAAAACGGCAGGGCGGACTTTAGATGCTGTGAAAGCATTATGCTTTTAGCCTCCCCTAGCCCCTCCTTGATAAGGAGGGGCTATACTGAATACTTTCACAGCCTCTTTAGTCCGCCATTTCTAAAAAGCGGACTGAAGTCCACCCTACAAATATGATTAACGCCTCTCCGCTGGCTCTCACTTATAGCTAAAATAAAGCCAACGCCTCTAAGCATTTTTTCGAGTGCGCTGCTCCATAATTTGGCTCAAGCACCAAACCAGCTAACTTAAATCCATAGGCAACACCCGCTTCATCGGCATCAAGCACCCAGCGACACATTATACTTAAACGCTCTTCCTGGTTCCCAGCCATTGCCTGTTCATAATCTAACCAGATTTCTGAACTTTGCGCACCGCTGTATTGCCGTGTATATAGCCCCTGTCCTTTAGCAAAAGCGCGCCAATGGATATGTCGAATACTATCGCCCGTTTGATAGCTCTGTAAGCCATAAAAATCATCTTGGCCTTTTTGCGCATTACCTTGTTGATCTTGGCCTTGATTATGCTCTGGTAGAGGACAATCTTGCATACTAGGCCGAGGGTAAATTAGGGCTTTACTGTCTAAATTAAGGCGCTGCCAAGCGCGAAATAAACCAAAGGGATAGCAACTCGATATAACCGGATTAGCCATCACTAACCAGCCGCGTTTGTCTGATTTATAAGCCAAGCTCAAGGGCAGTTTTTGTTGCGCGGGAATATCTACTGTCTGCAATGGCGTGTGTTTATCAAGCCCTACTTGCACGCTATACCGCGCGAATGAAGTGGGGTTATTGATAGTAATTTTACTAGCAGCAAATTCACCGACATAAACAGGAGCATTATGACCTTTTCTAATCACCAAGCCTTGCAAGGACTTAACGGTATGCAAAATAGTAATAAAAAACAAACTAGCCAATAAAAAGCTCAGCAAATACACGAGATTATTATTATAAATAAACGCAATTAACAATAACAAAGCGATAAGCATAACAAAGCCTAAGCCACGGCGAGTCGGCAAAATATAGATATTGCGATAATTTAATGCAATGCTTTTGGCTACGGAGGTAGAACTCATAGATCAACCATTAAAAGTCATGCCGAAGCGCTCAATACCCGCCTCAGCTAAACGGGATTTAAGGAATAGCTACCTGAGCTAACAAAGGTGCGACAATATTTTCTGAATTAGCATGCCCTGCGCGTAGTCGATGCCCAGCAACAGACCCAAGCACAGCTTGTACATCTTCAGGAATGACTGCATCACGTTGCTGCATATATGCCCATGATTTAGCAGCACTCAATAAAGCAAGACCAGCTCGCGGTGACAACCCAGTATGATACTCATCTGACTCACGGGTAAAGCTAATTAAGGCTTGCACATAATCAAGCAACGCAGAAGAAACATGCACCTCTTTGACTTCTTGCTGCACTAGCAATAATTTCTGAGCCGGTAACTGCGCCTCTAAAGTAGCAATTAATTTATGCCGATTAGTACCACTCAATAATTCTCGCTCTGCATCATGATTTGGATAGCCTAGTTCAATACGCATCAAGAAACGATCTAGCTGAGACTCAGGCAAAGGAAAAGTACCCAGTTGATGTGATGGATTTTGAGTAGCAATAACAAAAAACGGCTGTGGCAAAGGGTAAGTATGTCCCTCTACTGTTACTTGTTGCTCTTCCATTGCCTCTAATAACGCACTTTGAGCTTTCGGCGTTGCCCGATTTATTTCATCCGCTAAAACCATTTGATTAAAAATGGCCCCCTGATGAAATGAGAATTGATGTTCCTCGGGATTGTAAATCGTTGCACCAATAATATCTGCGGGCAATAAATCACTGGTAAATTGAATGCGCTGATAGTGCAAACCCATCAATTTGGCCAAAGTATGCGCCAGGGTCGTTTTACCAACACCCGGAATATCTTCAATTAATAAATGTCCACCTGAAAGTAAGCAACATAATGACAAGCGAATTTGCTGTTCTTTGCCTAAGATAATACTGCTAGCGGATTGAATAACTTGGTTAAGTGTTTGATGCATTGAATGTCCTTATTTCTGTTCTATAACAAAGCTAATACCACATAAAGGCGAACTAAAGTCCGCCCTACTTTAATACTCTTATTTCCCTAACATACCTTTAACCGCATGAATTAAATCAGCTGGAATAACCACAGTTTTAGCGTTATCAGACTCAGCTAAATCACGCATTGCTTCAATATATTTTTCACCTAACAAATATGTAGCCGGCAAATCTTTACCTTGTAATGCTTCTGCCACGCTTTCAATCGCTTTAGCACTACCTTGAGCTAATAAAATTTTAGCTTGCGCATCACGGCGTGAAGCTTCTAAACGACCATCTGCTTCTAAAATTGCTGCTTGTTTAGCCCCTTCTGCACGCGTCACCGCGGCACGGCGCTCTCTTTCAGCAGCCCCCTGCTCTTCCATAGATGCTTGCATGGTTTGTGATGGGTTAATATCTTGAATTTCTACTGTTTTTAAAGTGATCCCCCAATCAGCAATATCATCAGAGATACTATCTTTTAATTTCGTTTTAATATGGTCCCTAGACGATAAAGCATCATCTAAAGACATTTCACCTATAATGGCTCTAAGTGATGTTTGAATAAGCTTTTCTATCGCCATTACAAAGTTCTCGACACCATACACCGCTTTTTCTGGAGAAACGATATTGATATAGGCGATAGCATTAGCCACAATCACTGCGTTATCTTTGGTAATAACTTCCTGCGAAGGAATATCTAAAACAATATCTTTAGTGGTAATTCTTTCTATAACCGAATCAACATACGGGATCACGAAATTAAGCCCTGGGTTTAGGGTTTGATGATATTTACCTAATCGCTGAACGATGTGTTTGTAGCCTTGAGGAACAATTCTTACTCCTTTGATAACGGTGACAATCACTAAAACAACGAATGCACCGACAATATATAAGCCTTCCATTATTAACTCCCTTTTAAATTAACTAACACTATCAACTATTATTTAGCTGAAACAATTAATGTATTACCTGAAAATTCACGCACAATCACTCGACGACCAATCTCAATTGGGTCTGTACAAATAAACTGCCACTCATCATTACCTAAAATAGGTGCAGGAAAGCGTAATTTACCACGTCCTTCATGCACAGAGTTATATTCAATTACTGTGCCCGTTTGCCCGATCATGCCTTCACGAGCCATACCGGAAAAAGTTTTATTCTTAAAATGGGGGGAGACCCACTTAAACCAAGCGAAAACAATAAAAATAGAAAGCACAATCCAAATCAACAGTTGCAAGGTAAATGAAACCGGACAAACCCATACCAGCAGGCCAACAATAATCGCACTTAAGCCAAACCATAAAGAAACAAAACTCAGTAACATAATTTCTGCCATGGCTAAGCATAGCCCAAAAACCAGCCAATGCCAGTAAGCAATATTTGCATTTAACCATTCCAACACTGCCGTTCTCCTTAAAAATTATTTTCTTTCATTCTCGAATCAGTACAATATACGTTTATTTTTAAGTAACAGGAAATATTATGATTATCTGGGCGTTTAACTTGCTTATTTTAGCTGTTGGTATATTAGTGGTCGGCTTAATCAAGCCTCAATGGCTATTATTTTGGATGGAAAAACCGAGCCGGTATATCATTGTTGGTGTAAGCGTGATCTTATTTATGTCTGGAATGGTGTTATATGGGGAAGGAAATAGACAAGGATCACCGTTATCTGAAGTCGCTCAACAAGACAAACCCACCGTGACTGAAGTACCGTCTGATTTAGTTAAATAATTTGCGAACGCTTTCTGTGGGAGTGGCTACAGCCACGACAACGCGACTAAAGTCGCTCCCACAAAACAAGCTATTTAATACAGATCAAGAAGCAATCACACACTGATTTCGACCCTTTTTCTTTGCTTCATAAAGCGCCTTATCCGCGCGGACAAACAAAGTTTCTTGAGTATCACTCGCGCTCAGCTCAGCAATGCCACAAGAAATAGTAATATTAATCGCCTGTCCCGCATAATTAAAGCCAGTTTTTTCAATAATCCGTCGGATTTTTTCTGCTAGCACTAAAGCTGCTTCACTGCTGGTATTAGACAATAACATAGTGAACTCTTCACCGCCAAAGCGCGAGACAAAATCAGTTTCCCTGCAATACTTACTCAATAACTTAGAAATAATAATGAGAGTCTTATCACCGGTTTTATGACCGTAGTTATCATTAATTTTCTTAAAAAGATCGATATCCCACACCAATAAACTTAATGGCTCCTTATTCCGTCGCCAACGCGCATATTCAGCCTCAAAACGACGATCATAAGCTAAACGATTAGGTAAGTGGGTCAATGCATCCGTTAATGCTTGTGCCGAAGCTTGCTTAAGGTTTTCTTTTAGCGATTGCGCTTCCGCTTTTACCAACTTAATTTCAGCCTTCATAACAGCGACAAGTTGATCAGCTTTAGCCTGTTGTTTTTTCTCTTCTTGCTTATGCGTTTGCATTTGTGCACTTATATTATCTAGCTCTGACTTAATCAGCTGCTTTAATGGCTCTAACTTAGTCGCATTTTCCGAGCTTACTTGTAATGCCTGCATTTTCGTAGCAACTGTCAGGTCTAAATTATTTCTTTTAGCCCGTATTTTTTCTGTTGAGCCAGAAACGCCATTAGCATTTTCCCCTAAGCTCGCCAATTGTTGCGTAACATGAGCAAGGAATATTTCCATTTCTTTTTTTTCAAATTGCTCATATTTTTTAATATTCTGTAAAAGAGCTAATGCAGCATCCACATTGTCTCGAAAGCTCTCTTCTGTCTGTGGTTCTTTTAACTCTTGCGTGATTTTCTTAGCATCTGCCAGCGATGTATCAGGCATATCCATACCTTGAATAAGCTGGATAAGCTGCTCACAAATGAAGTTTATATCTAAATTAGCACCAAATGCGTTTAAATCACCCGTACAGTGACCTACCTCAAGTGTTTCTGGAGCACACAGCTCTGCCATCAATCTAAGCAGTTCCTTAGCGTCTGCTATCTTTCCCGTTTCATATTGACCACGCAATAAATTTAAGGCGCTAACTTTATCTGTATTTGCTTCTTGGGATATTAAAAAGCCAAATAGCAAACTCGCATCCTGCAAGGGCTCTTCAGCACTACCATCCTCAAAGCGCAATAAAGCTTCAGAGAATTTAGTTAACTCATTGCTAAGTTTAGAATTAGCAATGCCTTGCTTTAATTGATTTCGTAACCTTAATAAATGCGGATCTAACTGCTGGTTAAAACCCTTTGTCGCAAGCGATAGTCGAATCAGCGCCCGACAAAAAAGCGCCCCCGTATCTTTCGTTGAAGCCTCAAGTAACTCCAGCTCATCTAATGCATTATAGTATTTATCTTTCCACTTAGTAATTTCAGAGCTTGACGGACTCATTTCCATTCTACCTGTAATTTAAGAAAACCAAAGGCGCTGTAATGCGCCTTTGGGGTCAATCTAACACATAGCTTATGCAGGCGTTTATTTACTTTCCTGTGCAATTAACTCATTGACAACTTTAATCATGCCCTTGTCACCAGCACTACGACCATTAACCAAGTATTTTCCGTTAACGACTAATGCAGGAACACCAGTGATGCCATAACGTGGGCCCATTGCTTTCGCTTGACGCATTTTAGTATCGACAATAAAAGAATTATAAGCATCGTGAAACGCGGCTTTATCTACGCCATGAGCCACAAAAAAATCAGCCAAATCACCTTCACTAGCCAACTTTTCTTTCTTAACTTGTATGGCATGAAAAAAATCAGCATGCACTTTATCTACTACGCCTAAAACTTCAGCGGTAAAATAAGCTTTGGCATGCTTGCCCCACAAGCTACTAAATACAGCTGGCTGACGGATAAATGTGACATTTTCAGGAAGAGTTGCTTTCCAGGCTTCTATTTCTGGCTCAAATTGATAGCAATGCGGACAACCGTACCAAAAAAACTCAATCACTTCGACTTTATCAGCATCTTGAGTGGGCTGTATTGCCTTTAAATTTTCATAACCCTGGCCTGCCGCAAAACTTAAACCCGCAAACACAAACAAACTTACTGCAAGCCCTGTTTTTATTCTCTTTAACATTCTTATATCCTTTCTTGATAAAATTCGCGCTTAATTACTTTTCATTACAGACACATGATAAGCAATGCCTTTGATTTCTTCATCAGTCATTTTATTAGCAATCATATGCATCATATTTTCAGGGTTATTACTACGTACATTATTTTTAAAATCAGTTAAGGTTTTAATTAAATAATCTGCATGCTGCCCTTGTAATGCTGGAAAGGAAGCTGGTTTATTACCTTCGCCATAAGGACCGTGACAAGCAATGCATGCCGAGATTTCACGTTCTAAATCACCATTACGATAAACATCATAACCTAAAGCTAATAATGCATCCTGTTGCTCTTGCGCTGCTTGTTTACTCGCTTCCGCTTGTTCTTTAGCCGCTGTCGCTGCCGCCAAAGCCTCTTCTTCAGTCAGTTCGACTGCGGACTCATCTTCATCGTCATCGTCATCTACCTCAAGCGCAGGCAGGGTATTCTGGGTTACTTTTTGCTTTTCATAAAAAGCCGCGATATCTTGCATATCCTGAGTACTCAAACCTGCAACCATAGAGCTCATTGTCGCATCTGTACGCGTACCGTCTTTAAATGCCTCCATTTGCTTGACTAAATACTCTTCATTTTGGTCAGCTAGTTTAGGAAATAATGGCATCATACTATTGCCATCTTCACCGTGACAACCTGCGCAAGACGCACTTTTTGCCTTTCCCGCAGCAACATTAGTAGCTGCCGCAACATCAGTTTTAGCTTGCGCGATACCTGAGATATTTAGCAAAGCAATCGATACCGACAACGCTAATAGACTTTTCTTCATTAGATTCCCCTTTTCGGAATAAAATAAACATAAGGTAATCTTATGTACAATACTAGGTTAAATTCTACTCTAATTTAATTAAACCCTCTACACGAGATAAGTATGAACTCTCTCTACTATCAGGCTAAATTTCTTCTTAGCGCCCCCGAGTTAGCGTTAGCACCTGCTGATACAGGCAGGGAAATCGCTTTTGCAGGCCGCTCTAATGCGGGAAAATCGAGTGCTTTAAACACCTTAACTAACCAAAGAGCACTAGCACGAATCAGTAAAACACCAGGCCGCACGCAGTTACTTAATTTTTTCACACTTAATGACGAGCAGCAGCGCTTTGTCGATTTACCTGGCTATGGCTACGCTAAAGTGCCTGTGGCAATAAAGCAAAAGTGGCAGCTCTTAATGGAGACGTATTTAAGCGACCGCCAGTCTTTATATGGCATTATTTTAGTCATGGATATTCGCCACCCATTAACAGAGTTTGACCGACAAATGATCGAGTGGTGTAACTACAGTCAAAAACCACTACATATTTTACTAACCAAAGCTGACAAGCTAAATTATGGTGCCGCAAAAAACACCTTGTTGAGCGTACAACGTGAATTAAAAGACCTAGAAATGCCCATTACGCTACAACTTTTTTCTGCATTAAAAAAGAGCGGCGTCGATGAAATTCATCAGCGTTTAGACCAATGGTTTCAAGCGCCCAGCACAAACGCTAGCGATGAAATAACGCCAGAAATTGAGGTGTAAATAAACTAGCGTTTTTCATCGCAACACCTATCGCTATAATTCCAGCGCACATACAGGAAATATAGCGATAACACTTATAAGCAACAAATACATTGCCCATTTTTCTGGCTATAGTTCGACTTCCAAACCTTCTTGAGCAATGAAGAGCTCACAAGCTAACTCTGGGTTATTTTTTAATAGCTCAGCATAAATTTCATCCAATGCGGCATCAGTCCGTGTTGGTTCATGGTGAGTAAAAAATAATTTTTTCGCACCTGCTTTTTTTGCCAATTTAATCGCTGAACTATAAGTGCCATGCCCCCAATTCTTTTTGTGTAGGTATTCTTCCTCAGTAAAGGAGCTGTCCATAATTAACACATCAACATCGCGTATGAGCTCGACAAGCGAATCGACACATTCCTCAATCATTTGCTCGAATTCTAAATATTCTCTATCTTCAGGCTCATAAATATTAACTTGCTGCTCATAATCGCCAGTAAAAAACAAGGATTTTCCATCACAATCAATGCGATAACCAAAATTTATCACAGGATGATTGAGCAAGATCGGCGTAATGGTCGCATCAGCAATACAAAATTTTTCCCCAGCTTTTACCGTTTTATAACTGACATCGGCCTTTAACTCATGCTCCGCTATAGGAAAAAATGAATGCTGCATTTGCACTTTTAAGGTTCGTTCAATACCCTCGCCTGTTTTTAAATCTTGACCGCCATAAATCGTTAACTTATTGCCTGCAATATAAATCGGCGTACAAAAAGGTAAACCATGAATATGATCCCAGTGAGTATGCGTAATCAAAATATGCGCATCAATCGGCATCTTCGGCAACAGCGTTTGCGTTAACTGGTGAATGCCCGTCCCTGCATCAAGAATTATCAACTCATCATTAGCCGTTCTAATCTCAATGCAGGTGGTATTACCACCGTATTTATTGGTCTTCGCTCCAGGGGTTGGAATTGAACCCCGCACACCCCAAAACTTAAATTTCATTGCCTTATGCCTGCATAAATTGTTGTACTTCAGATTTAATCAGCGACACGTCACCTAAACTAGCAATTAATTCATCCAAAGACATACCAAATACATTCGCTAATTCTTCCGGAAAAGAATCAATGATAGGATTCCCCGCATCGCCTATTTGCATTTTTTTAGCTATTTGATTAGCAGCAAACACACAATCGACCAATAATTCACCTCGCCCAACGCTATGATGTAAATCAATCGCATTAGCCAAATTTTCTGCCAACTCCCATTTCAATGCTAGCATGCGCCCCGCTTGAGCATGATTAATACCCATAATTTCAAGCTCGGCTAAATGCAAATCAATCTGCTGCACTTTGCTTTGCTCTAATGCCAATTTAAACTCATGCGGCATAAATTCTGCGAAAACAATTTTGCCAAAATCATGTAATAAACCAGCAACAAAATAATCACTACTGTGCATCAAAGGCACACCCATGCGTTCTGCGAGTTTTTTACTCAGCACAGCTACAGCCAAAGAATGCTGTAAAAACAGACCGGTATCAAAGCCCGCTTCATTATGAGGACTTAAAACCCCGATAGCAGCAACACTTAAAGCTAGATTTTTAATAGTGTTAATTCCAATATGCACTAAAGCACGCTGGATAGAAGTGATTTTTTGCGGCAAAGCATAAAAAGCAGAATTAATTACTTTTAAAATTTTAACCGTCATAATCGGATCGCTTTCTATCACTGCGACTATATCTTTTGCCGACGAATCAACATTTGCTGCCAGTTGTATTACTTTATGCACACTTTTAGGAAAGGCGGGCATACGCTCAACATAGACAATAAATTTCTCTTCTGCGTCATTCATCATCGGCGTACACCTCTCATATAAAGAATCACAGTGGACAGCACTCTAATGCGCCTCATCCCAATTTATACCGACACCAATATCGACCACTAAAGGTACATCTAGGGTGATTGCCGTACACATTAGCTGCCTAATATTAGCGCTATACTCATCAACCTTAGCTTCCGCTATTTCAAACACCAGTTCATCATGCACTTGCATAATCATTTTAATGTCGGGCTGATCATCTTGTATCCATTTATCGGTCGCGATCATCGCTAACTTAATAATATCCGCGGCGGTGCCTTGCATAGGCGCATTAATCGCTGTCCTTTCTGCATATTGCCGTCTAGCAGCATTTTTAGAATGGATTTCAGGTAAATATAAGCGCCGCCCTAATACAGTTTCAACATAGCCCTGCTGCTTCGCCAATTCGCGCGTATCATCCATATACTGCTTAACACGCGGGTATCGAGAAAAATATAAATCAATATATTCTTGAGCTTGATTACGCCCCAAACCTAATTGCTTAGCCAAACCAAAAGCAGACATGCCATAAATTAAACCAAAGTTAATCGCTTTAGCAGAACGGCGCAAATCATTGGTGACTTGATCAATACTAACGCCAAAAACATCCGCTGCCGTTGCCTTATGAATATCCTCACCTTTCGCAAACGCATCTAACAAGCCTTCATCACCAGATAAATGCGCCATAATACGTAATTCAATTTGCGAATAATCCGCAGCAACAACTTTATAGCCCCCAGGGGCAATAAAAGCTTGGCGAATTTTACGCCCTTCTACACTACGTACAGGAATATTCTGTAAATTAGGGTTCGACGATGACAAGCGCCCTGTAGCGGCAACCGCTTGATGATAAGAGGTATGCACTCGTCCCGTTTTAGGGCTAACCTGTAGCGGTAATTTATCAGTATAAGTCGATTTTAACTTGCTCATACTACGGTGTTTTAAAATTAACTCCGGTAAAGGATAATCTTCCGCTAATTCCTGCAAAACTGATTCTGCAGTAGAAGGCTGGCCTTTAGGCGTTTTCTTTAAAACTGGTAGACTTAATTTATTATATAAAATGTCTTGGATTTGCTTGGGTGAAGCAATATTAAAACTTTGCCCCGCCATCTCATGCGCTTGTTGCTCTATCGCCATAATATGATTAGACAGCCCCATGCTTTGCTGCGCCAACATATCACTATCAATTAAAACGCCCGCGCGCTCCATTCGTGATAGTACGCTTAATACCGGAATTTCTATATTTTCATACAATGCAGCTAACTTTTCATGTTCAGCTAATTTAGGTTCTAAAACCTGATGCAAGGCTAAAGTAATATCTGCATCTTCTGCTGCATATTGTGCTGCTTGCTCAATAGGCACTTCGGCAAAACCAATTTGTTTTGCACCTTTACCCGCCACATCTTCATAATGAATGGTACTACGATTCAGGTACACTTTCGCCAAATCATCCATATTATGCTTAGTGCGCGTGCTATCGATAACATATGATTCGAGCATAGTATCCTGCGCTATGCCGCGTAATTCAATCTCATAATTCGCTAAAACATTCGCATCATATTTTAAGTTTTGGCCGACTTTCTTATGAGAGGGATCTTCTAATAAGGGCTTGAGCGCCTGCAAAATATCATCTCGTGATAATTGCTCTGGAACGCCAGGATAATCATGCGCTAAAGGCACATATACTGCTTCACCCACCGTTACAGAAAACGATACGCCCACAATTTCAGCAGCGGTATAATCAAGGCTCGTCGTTTCAGTGTCGAAGGCGAATAATTCTGCCGCTTTTAATTTATCCAGCCAATGATTAAACCCCGACATGGTAACAATCATTTCATATTCAACACCTGACTCAACAGGCTCAGAGGCTGGCACTTCCTCCATAACCATAGTCGTTGATGGCGTATGTGGTACAAAAGAGGTATTTTTCAGACTTTTTGACCAAGCGCTGAAACCTAACAACTCTAGCTGCTCTTGTAATAATTGCTTATCTTCTGGAGTGCAGCGCAAATCATCAATATGGTACGGCAAACCCAAGTCGCATTTAATGGTCGTTAATTCCTTCGACAAAGGCAACTCGCCAAGGCTAGCACGCAAACTCTCACCGACTTTACCTTTAATTTCATCGGCATGTACTACTAAATTTTCTAAGGTTTGATACTGAGCCAACCATTTTGCCGCTGTTTTCGGTCCTACTTTCGGTACGCCAGGAATGTTATCCGCACTATCGCCCATTAAAGCTAAATAATCGATAATCTGTGCCGGTGTGACACCAAACTTATCAATCACACCTTGCACGTCTGTTACTGTATTAGACATAGTATTTTCTAGCGTGACCTGATCGCTAACCAATTGCGCCATGTCTTTATCGCCAGTCGAAATAACTACCTGAAATCCAGCGTCTACTGCTAAATGTGTTAGTGCACCAATAACGTCATCTGCTTCTACACCTGACTCCATAATCAAAGGCAAGCCCATCGCTCGAATTAAGTCATGCAAAGGCTGAATTTGCACCCTTAAATCATCCGGCATAGGTGGCCGGTGCGCTTTATATTCACTGTACAACTCATTTCTAAATGAACCGCCAGGCGCATCAAATACGACAGTAAAATAATCGGTTTTATGATCGCTGATTAATCGACGCAGCATATTCGCTACGCCAAAAATCGCGTTAGTTGGCATGCCTTCAGCATTACTTAAAGGGGGAACAGCATGATAAGCACGAAATAGAAATGACGAGCCATCAATTAACAGCAATTTTTTGGACATAAGTAGATTTTAAGAAACTGAAGTACTTTCAGAGGCGACGTGCTCTTGCTGAGCTAAATAAGAACCACCGACGATAAAAACCATAAATAAAACAAAAATCACCGATGTAATATATCTGACCTTTTTGCTCGTTACATATACACTCATGTTTTCGCCTATCTATATAATAAAAATATAGATTATCGCTGATTTACGGGGCAACTCAAAGCGACCCCGAATAATACATTGAAAACTAACACTAAAAAAGGCACAAAAAAAGGGGCTAAAAGCCCCTTTTCTTTCTAAACAGTGATGCTAAATCTTACATGCGTTTAACTTTATAAGCTGCCATTAACTCAACTGGCTTTTTCTTTTTATTGCTCTTATTCAGAACGTAAACAAGTGTTTCACCTTTTGCGCCCGCACCAATATCTGTATAGCGGAATGTCGCTTCACCTACTTTTATGAATGACTGCAAATCTGCCCACTCACTAAATACATAAACACGGCCGTCTTCAACAACTTCTCCGTAAAAGCCAACTGACACCCCTTTAGCTTTACCGTCATATAAATTAAGCACACCGCTTTCCATTGGCTTTTTCTTATCTGCTTTACGTAAACCAAAAACTACTGTTTCGCCTTTAGGACCAGCACCTATACGTGTAAAACGAAAAGTCGTTTCGCCAAGGTCAAGAAACTCTTGGTACACTTTAAAGTCATCAAATGCATAGATACGACCATCTTGATACACAACATAGTAATCATTTACATTATAAGCCACTGAACTAGCAGCAACCTCTACAGCCGCTTTTTCTGCAACTTGTTTAGGCTCATTCATTGCACATGAAGCTAACACCAAAGAAAGCATAGCAACTAAGAAAGGGATTTTTTTCACAATAACAACTCCAAATAAAATATCTAAATATATAGTGACTATTGTAAGGTTAAGATTATTACAGGATTATTACGGCGAGCGACTTAGGAACGAAAATTCAATAATACCCGAGTCTGACTTGTCTTTTGACTCCACGACTGCGCTAGAAAAGCAGTTGCGTAGCTGGCTATGCGCCCGCTTTCCTAACACAGCCATGAAGCCAAAATCCTGCGCCATACTTTCGGGTATTATTAAACCTTCGCTCCTTAACTGATACTTGCTAAGACAATAAACAGTATCAGCCCAGAGAAAAATGAACTTAACAGCAAGAAACGATACTTAGACATTTGCCAGGCCATGATAAACCCTGAAATAAAGAGAAACAGCAAGCAAGCCGATAATATAGCGGCATAGACCTTAAACGCTACACCACCTTTAGCTTTATGTAACTGCACAAAAAAACGATGTAAATTGGTCTGTTTTATTATTAATTTCGCCTCATTCGGCTTAGCACTCGGTGCTAAAACCACATCTACTTCAGACCCTGTCCATTCAAAATAAAAGGAAGTTCCAGCGCTTTTTACTTTTGCTTTGCCTGACGGTGATGCGATAGATCGCTGCATAAGTTCGTTAACAACGGCATCTGTAAGCCATTCTTTATTTTTCTGCAAGGGTTGTTTTAGCTGCAAAATATACGTATCACTCGAATAGCCTCCTTTAACCCCCCAAGTATAAAGCGCTCCAGTAATAAAAAACATAAGCGCAACAGGCAAAATAAAAGCAGCAACAATCATATGTGTTTTTATTAAGAAAACACGGTTTAATTTTGGCATAAATAGTTCCTTTTAGCGTTAAAAATAGCGCATAGAGCTGTTGTACACACTCTAAACACTTATAAGCTGTTTAACCCCGAGCACCAAAAAGCGCAGTACCAACTCGGACAACAGTCGCCCCTTCCACTATTGCTGCATTTAAATCTCCTGTCATGCCAAAAGAAAAAGTATCTAATTCTGGCTTATTAAGCGCCTTTACTGCTTGGTAGAGTTGTCGATAAGGCTCTCTTTGCAGCGTAAAATCAGTTTCAGGCTGTGGAATAGCCATCACGCCCCGCAATTTTATATTTGGCAAACAGTGAATTTTCTCAATTACCTCAGGCAACTCTGCCAAAGAAAACCCCGACTTAGTGGCTTCATTGCTAATGTTCACTTGGATACAAACATTCAATGGAGGCAAATGTGCCGGGCGTTGCTCACTGAGGCGCTGGGCAATTTTTAACCTATCGACACTATGCACCCAAGAAAAATGTTCGGCAATAGCCCGTGTCTTATTTGACTGTATAGGCCCAATAAAGTGCCAAGTAATTCGATAACAGGCCAATTCTTTCTGCTTAAGCAATGCTTCTTGCAAATAACTTTCACCAAAATGACGCTGCCCTGCTTGATAGGCTTGTATCAAGTCGATACTCGGTTTAGTTTTGCTAACCGCTAACAACGCCACTGAATCGATTTTACGTTGCGCCTGTAACTCAGCTGCGCGAATTTCATAAAGAATTTTGGATAATTTTCTAGCTATTAAAGTCATTACTTAGGTATAAGATAAAATTAGTTAGCATTATTAGACACTACTCCTTTAAAAAATTAAAGACATAAGCTATGGTATAACTAATCACTTTTACATTATTCCCCTACCCGCAAGGAGCCTTTATGGATATTGCTGAATTACTCGCGTTTTCTGTTAAAAACAAAGCCTCAGATTTACATCTATCCGCTGGGCTTCCCCCCATGATTCGTGTCGATGGCGATATCCGCCGAGTTAATATCGATGCCTTTGATCATAAAGAGGTGCATGCGTTAATTTACGACATCATGAATGATAAGCAGCGTCGTGATTATGAAGAATTTTTTGAGACAGATTTCTCTTTTTCTCTACCCGGTTTAGCTCGCTTTCGTGTTAACGCTTTCAACCAAGAGCGTGGCGCAGCAGCCGTTTTTAGAACTATTCCTTCAGATATTTTATCTTTGGAGGATTTAAACGCGCCTAAATTTTTCTCCGAATTAACTGAAAAATCACGCGGCTTAGTTCTAGTGACCGGCCCAACGGGCTCTGGTAAATCAACCACCCTCGCGGCGATGGTCGACCATATCAACCAAACTCGCTACGAACATATTTTAACCGTTGAAGACCCAATAGAATTTGTCCACAACAGCCAAAAATCACTGATTAACCAACGGGAGGTTCATAGAGATACACAAAGCTTTAGCAACGCCTTGCGTTCAGCCTTACGTGAAGATCCCGACATTATTTTAGTTGGTGAGATGCGTGATTTAGAAACCATTCGTCTTGCTTTAACCGCAGCGGAAACAGGTCACTTAGTATTTGGAACCTTACACACTACTTCAGCGGCAAAAACCATTGACCGTATTATTGACGTATTTCCTTCGGCAGAAAAAGATATGATTCGCTCTATGCTTTCTGAGTCATTACAAGCAGTTATTTCTCAAACCTTACTGAAAAAAGTCGGCGGCGGTCGTATTGCTGCCCATGAAATTATGGTCGGTACACCAGCTATTCGTAACTTAATTCGCGAAG
The DNA here is from genome assembly GCA_965365945.1 of uncultured Gammaproteobacteria bacterium. Classification (GTDB taxonomy): domain Bacteria; phylum Pseudomonadota; class Gammaproteobacteria; order Methylococcales; family Methylomonadaceae; genus Methyloprofundus. Next base: position 9,782 of record CBDUDP010000006.1, on the reverse strand, counting down.
CAAAAGTAGCGCAAATGTATTCTGCTATTCAAACCGGTCGCCGTGACGGCATGCAGACATTAGATCAAAACCTTAAAGAGTTAGTAGACTCAGGAAAAATCACGTCTAAAGCGGCACAAGGTAAAGCCGTTAGTAAAGACCTTTTCCGTTAAGCATCACTAGACTTTAATCATATTTAAGGAGAGCCGTATGGATTTCGACAAACTACTGGAACTAATGTGTAAAGAAAAAGCATCTGACTTATTCATTACCGCTGGCCGGCCTCCTACATTAAAAATTAATGGGGCTCTTACGGATGTATCTAAAACGGCACTAACAGAAGAACAAGCTTTAAAAGTAGTCAAAAGCATCATGACTCAACGTCAACGTGATGATTTTGATAACACTAAAGAATGTAATTTCGCTATTAGTCGTCCAGATTTAGGTCGCTTCAGAGTCAGCGCCTTCACCCAAAGAGATGCCGCAGGCATGGTTTTGCGCCGCATAGAGACCAATATACCCGATTCTGATAGCCTGCACCTACCCGCCATCCTCAAAGAAGTCATTATGGAAAAACGTGGCTTAGTTTTATTTGTCGGAGCAACAGGTACTGGTAAATCGACCTCATTAGCTTCATTAATAAAGTATCGTAACGAGCATAGCACAGGGCATATTATTACTATCGAAGACCCAATTGAATTTGTTCATCCGCATTTAGGTTGTATTATCACACAACGAGAAGTCGGCATGGATACCGAATCTTATGAAGTCGCCCTAAAAAACACCTTACGCCAAGCACCTGACGTTATTCTTATCGGTGAAATCCGTACCCGCGAAACCATGCAGCATGCTCTTGCTTTCGCTGAAACAGGGCATTTATGTCTTGCAACTTTACATGCTAATAACGCCAACCAAGCCATCGACCGCATCCTGCATTTCTTCCCAGAGGATATGCATAGACAAGTTTTTATGGATTTATCACTTAATTTAAAAGGCATTGTTGCCCAACAACTAGTTTCCAGAATCGACGGGAAAGGTCGCTATCCTGCGATGGAGATTTTATTAGGCACGCCTTTAGTATCTGACTTAATTCGTAAAGGCGAGGTGCATAAATTAAAAGAACTGATGCAAAACTCACGCGAACTAGGCATGCGTACCTTCGATCAAGCTTTATTTGACTTATATACCGAAGGGAAAATCAGCTATGACGATGCGATTAATTCTGCCGATTCTAAAAATGAAGTGCGCTTAATGATTAAGCTAGGTTCCCCAACTGACTTTTCTGCTGATGAAGACATTAGCTTGGCAAGTCTAGATAACGAGCAAGGCAGCCACAATATTCTTAATCGCTAGGTTATACCAATCCCAATAAATAATCACTGTATAATAGCCGTCATTCCCGAAATCTTTAATCGGGAATCCATGCATACACTATAGATTCCTGCTAAAAGCATAGGATGATGTTTTCTCTTGGTTATTGAGTTTAAGTATAAATCTATTAGGACTGGTATTAGGCTTAGCCTTTACCAGCAAAGCCAACTTGCCGCCAAGCTTCGTATAAGGTTACAGCAACCGTATTAGATAAATTCAAACTCCGACTTGCTGGTAACATCGGCAGCCGAACTCGCTGCTCATCAGGCAAACTAGCCAAAATACTATCAGGTAAGCCTCGAGTTTCAGGACCAAATAGCAAAGCATCCCCATCCTGAAACTTCACCTCAGAATAACAGCGTTTACCTTTCGTCGTTAATGCATAAACCTTATGGTAGCTTTGATTCTCTAAAAAAGCATTAATGTCTGCATGCACCTTTATTTCAGCCCATTCATGATAATCTAGGCCTGCCCTGCGCAACTTTTTATCATCTAACTCGAAACCTAAGGGCTGCACTAAATGTAAGTTAGCACCAGTATTCGCGCATAAGCGAATAATATTCCCTGTATTTGCAGGTATTTCGGGTTCAAAAAGTACAATATTAAACATATATTATCTGGCCAAGAAAAAAGGCAAAAAAAAGCCAGATTGCACGCCCCTAATATCTAGATGCGTGCAACCAGGCTACTTGTTTATTTACTAACGACAACTGGCTCTAAATGCCAGATTTCATCACTATAATTTTTAATCGTACGGTCAGTAGAGAATTTACCACTGTTTGCAGTATTAATAATACTCATACGTGTCCAAAGGTCTTTATCTTGATAAGCGGCTTCAACTCGCTTTTGCGCATCAACAAAACTACGGAAATCAGCAATCGTCATCCAGAGGTCATCTGGGCTTTTAATTGAGTTAATAACATCATCAAAAATACCAGGTTCAAACTGATTAAAATGACCACATTCAAGTAAGCTCATTACTCGCTGCAAATCTTCATCCTGATTAATAATACTCATAGGGTCGTAATGATGGCGTAAATCTTCCACTTCAGCTTCAGTTAAGCCAAATAAGAAGAAATTATCATCACCCACTTCTTCACGAATTTCTATATTAGCGCCATCCAAAGTACCAATAGTCAAAGCACCGTTCATCATAAACTTCATGTTACCGGTACCTGATGCCTCTTTACCCGCTGTAGAAATCTGCTCAGACAAATCAGCTCCAGGACAAATTTTTTCCATCGCTGAAACGCGATAATTAGGCATGAAAACTAGCTTTAACTTCTCGCCTACATCAGGATCATTATTAATGACACCGGCAATATTATTAATCAATTTAATAATACGTTTTGCCATGTAGTAGCCAGGCGCAGCCTTACCACCAATTAAAACGCAACGATCAGTCCAATTTGCTGTATCACCACGTTTAATACGGTCATACAGATGAACTACATGTAAGACATTTAATAGTTGGCGCTTATACTCATGAAAACGCTTAACTTGCACATCAAATAAAGCATTTACATTCAGGTCTATATCAAACTCTGTTTTTTTGTAATCAATAAGTCTTTGTTTGGCATTTTGCTGTAATTCATACCATTTCTTACAAAACTTTTTATCATTAACAAATTTTTCTAATTTTTTTAATTCCGATAAGTCAGTAATCCATTTATCACCAATTGTTTCAGTAATGAATTTAGCTAATTCAGGATTACATGCGGCAAGCCATCTACGCGGCGTGACGCCGTTAGTTTTATTATTAAATTTTTCTGGCCATAAATCATAGAAATCTTTAAATAATCCCTCTTGCAATAATTTAGAGTGTAATTCAGCCACCCCGTTAACAGAGAAACTACCAACAATAGCAAGAAATGCCATTCTAACCTGCTGCCCTTGACCCTCTTCAATTAATGACATGCGAGCTAAGCGCTCATTATCACCAGGCCAATGAGAAGAAACTTCGGCAAGGAAATGCGCATTTATTTCATAAATAATTTCCATAATGCGCGGCAATAACCGCTCAAATAAGCTAACCGACCATTTTTCTAGCGCTTCAGGCAATAAAGTATGATTTGTATAAGCCATTGTTTGACGTGTAATTTTCCACGCATCAACCCATTTCAAACCATGCGTATCCATTAAAATACGCATTAATTCAGCAACAGCAACACTTGGATGCGTGTCATTCAATTGAAAGCAATTTTTCTCTGCAAAATGAGTAAAGTCATTGCCATGCCGACCAACCCAGTTAGCAACAATATCTTGCAAACTAGCCGACGCCAGCAAATACTGTTGTTGCAAACGTAGCGACTTACCATTTTCATTAGTATCATTAGGATAAAGCACCATACTGATATTTTCTGCGGTATTTTTTGCTGCAACAGACTCAGCATAATCACCCGCATTAAATTCTTCTAAATTGAACTCTTCCGTAGCAGTTGCTTTCCATAGACGCAGGGTATTGACCGTACCATTTTGATAGCCAGGAATTGGCGTGTCATAAGGCACAGCAAGAATATCGGTAGTATCAACCCAAGACCTGCGCTTGATACCCTTCTCGTTTACAGACTGCTCAACACGGCCGCCAAACTTAATTCGGTGGGTATATTCAGGGCGCTCTATTTCCCATACATTTCCATTTTTCAACCAATGATCTGGGCGCTCAATCTGCTCACCATTAACAATAGTTTGGCTAAACATGCCGTACTCATAACGCAAACCATAGCCCGTAACCGGTAATTGTAAGGTTGCACAGCTATCAATAAAACAGGCTGCTAGACGACCTAAGCCACCATTTCCTAGTCCAGCATCTGGCTCACTTTCAATTAACTCTTCAATTTCCAGCCCCAAATCGTACATTGCATCAGTAACTTCACCAGTTACACCTAAATTAAGCATGGCATTACTTAAGGTTCGGCCCATTAAAAATTCCATGGACAAATAATAAGCCTTCTTACAATCCGACTCCCTGTAAGTATTGTAAGTATTTTTCCAGCGCTCTACTAAGCGATCACTAATCGCCAAAGAAAGGGCTTCATATGCATAATGGGGCGAACGACAATGCTCATCACGACCTAAGCGATGACTGTAATAACGTTTAAAGTCGGCGATAAAGTCTTTTTTCTCTAACCCCAAATCAGGTAGATTAGTAATGCTCTCGCATGGCTTACTTTTAGTGAAAGTATTATGTGGCATAGTATTCCAGAATTAAAAGTTAAAGATTATTTTATATCTAAATAGCTGACTGTCATTATAACGACCAGCTTAGATATTATGGATAGGTAAACTTTTGAGCTAATTAAAAAACCGAATCACCGAAACGCTAGCCTTGCTTAAAGAAGCTTAACTTTCGGTGCTAAAGAAGCAAAATTCAATAATACCTGAAAGTACCGCCAGTCCTCCAAGGACTGGCGGTACTTCATAACCTAAAGTTTCGGGTTTTATTAAATATGCATTCCTTAGCTAGTTTATATAGCGAATTAACTATTTTCTTTTCAGCATTGCATACAGCTTATCTTTCAAGTTTAACCTCTTGAGCTTTAAGCCTTCCACCACTTCATCAGACGGAGTTTCAATATTTTGCTGTATGCGAACCAACTCATGCGCTAATTCATCATACTCATCAAATAAACGCCTAAAATGATCACTTGTTATTTTTAACTCATGAATCCTGTCATTGTATTCCGGAAATTCATGACGCAAATCGTGCAGTTCCCCAAACATACTGTATCTCCTAAATTTTAGGCTTCATACACTCAAAAATATCACTTTAAGAAAAATAATAATTTAATTTTCTATAGCTACTAACCTAGCCCTTTTTATAGCGCTAGGCACGAGCCCTACATAAGCGCTAAATATAGCCTCGTAAGACTCATTAATTACATTTTAATTCTAATGAGTTACAGCTTCCCATGACACTGCTTGTACTTCAGACCGGATCCGCAAGGACAAGGTTCATTACGGCCTACTTTTTTATCTTCACGTACGAAAGGCGCCTCTACTTCAGCTGTAGCAACTTCTGACTCTACTGCTTCACCAATTGAGTCTAAGGCACTTTCTGCGTCCGCATGTTCGAAATGCATTTCTTGAGGTTCTTGCCGCTGCTCGTCAATCGCATCCACATCTTCAGGTTCAGTAACTTTAACTTTAGAAATAATACCGATTACTTCATGTTTAATTTGATCCAATAAAGCAGTAAACATATCAAACGCTTCACGTTTATATTCTTGCTTCGGGTCTTTCTGTGCATAACCTCGAAAGTGAATCCCTTGGCGTAAACTGTCCATTGCCGCTAAGTGTTCTTTCCAGCTATTATCCAATACTTGCAACATGACCGATTTTTCGAAATGTCGCATCACATCAGGAGAAGCCATCGCCTCTTTAGCACTATAATCCTGAGCAACAAGTTCTATAATTGCATTTCTCAATGACTCTTCATGTAAGCTCGCATCTTCTTCAAGCATTTTAGCTACCGGAATAGTGACATCAAACTCATCCTGTAAATGTGCTTCTAAGCCACTTATATTCCATTGCTCTTCCATAGTTTTCGCAGGAATATACTTAGTAATGACATCACTAATTACATCAACTCGAATAGCTTCAATAATTTCACTAATATCTTCAGATGCCATTAACTCATCACGCTGCTTATAAACAACTTTACGCTGATCATTAGCAACATCATCATAAGCAAGAACCTCTTTACGCATGTCAAAGTTTCTTCCCTCAACTTTTTTCTGGGCATTTTCTATAGAGCGTGTCACCCAAGGATGTTCAATTGCTTCACCTTCGTCCATACCTAGTTTTTTCATTAAACCACCGACTCTTTCGGAAGCAAAAATGCGCATTAAATCATCTTCTAATGATAAATAAAATCGAGTAGACCCGACATCACCTTGCCTTCCTGAGCGCCCACGCAATTGATTATCAATTCGACGAGATTCATGTCTTTCTGAACCAATAACGTGTAATCCACCGCTCTGCAGCACACGCTCATGCAAGTCTAGCCACTCACCTTTAACTTTATCAGTCTCTGCCTGCGATGGACTTTCACCTAGCGCAGTAATTTGTGCCTCCATGTTTCCGCCGAGCACAATATCTGTCCCACGCCCTGCCATGTTGGTCGCTATAGTAACTGCTGCCGGCATACCCGCTTGCTCAATAATATTAGCTTCGCGCTCATGCTGTTTCGCATTTAAAACTTCATGCTTAACCTTAGACTGACTCAAAATACTCGAGATTAATTCAGAATTTTCCACCGACGTTGTACCAACTAAAACAGGTTGCCCTCGCTTAACGCAGTCTTTTATATCTTCAGTAATAGCCAAATATTTTTCTTTTGCCGTTAAATAGACTAAATCCCCTTTATCCAGCCTAGTCATAGGCCGATGAGTCGGAATAACAACAACCTCAAGCCCATAAATTTTATTTAACTCGAATGATTCAGTATCAGCGGTTCCTGTCATCCCGGATAATTTTTCATATAACCGAAAATAATTCTGGAAAGTAATTGACGCAAGCGTTTGATTTTCACTTTGTATTTTTGTGCCTTCTTTGGCTTCCATTGCTTGATGCAAGCCTTCAGACCACCTACGCCCAGGCATTATGCGCCCAGTAAATTCATCAACAATAATGACTTCATCCTTTTGTACAATATAGTCAACATCACGATGAAATAAAACATGCGCTCTTAATGACGCATTCAAGTAATGCATCAACCTTATATTCGCTGGCTCATACAAGCTTGAACCCTCATCCAGCAATCCATGCTGAACCAATAATAACTCTATATGTTCATGTCCTGCTTCAGTTAAATGTAGCTGCTTAGATTTTTCATCAACGGTAAAATCACCAGGGCCCGTCTCTTCGCCTTCTTTCTCCCCGTCTTTTCTCTCTACCTTTGTTAACAGAGGAACAATTTCATTGGTTTTTAAATAAATTTCAGTACTATCATCTGTTGGCCCTGAAATTATTAAAGGCGTTCTTGCCTCATCAATTAAAATCGAATCAACCTCATCCACTATCGCAAAATGCAAACTGCGCTGCACTTTTTGCTCAATACTGAACGCCATATTATCGCGCAAATAATCAAAACCAAATTCATTATTGGTCCCATATGTAATATCTGCTGCATAGGCCTGTTTACGAGCATTATGACCTAACTCACTAACAATAACCCCTGTTGTTAAGCCAAGAAAGTCATATAATTGCCCCATCCATGCTGAATCTCGCGTAGCCAAGTAGTCATTCACGGTTACAACATGCACACCCTCACCTGGAAGGGCATTTAAATATGCTGCCAGGGTAGCCATTAAGGTCTTACCTTCCCCTGTTTTCATCTCAGCAATTCGGCCATCGTTTAAAACCATGCCACCAACCAGTTGCACATCAAAATGACGCATATTGAAAACGCGTGATGATGCTTCTCGTACGATTGCAAAGGCTTCAGGTATAAGGCTATCTAACTTTTCACCTTGCTCCAGCCGATCTCTAAACTCTTGTGTTTTTGCCTGTAATGCTGCATCAGTTAATTGTTCATACTCTTCCGCCAACTTATTAACAAGCTTTACTATTTTGCTTTTCTTCTTAACTAACCGATCGTTACGGCTACCTACAACAAATTTAACGAGCTTACCCAGCATCCTTCTTTCCCAATGTGAAATTCTTAATTAGACTTTATATCAAACTTCAATTATATCCTGTTTACTTACTGTCGGACATACCATTAATAGGTTTATATCTATATAAAGTGCCTCTTTATGCTTCAAAAGCAAATGCGCGATCATTTTAGCAACAAATTTTGGGCATAAAAAAACCCCTGCTACTTACGTAACAGGGGTTTTCGCTTTATTTAATTCCTACTTAGTAAACTAAGTATTCAATCAATTAGATGAAAGATGGAATTAATGGAGCATCTACCATAGTCATTTGACGGTTACCATCTTCGTCGAAGAAGAATAATAAACCAGCAAAACGGCTATCAGGATCATAGATCAAGTCAGCTAAACGGTAAACTTCCCATGCAGCATCAGAAGCTGTAACTTCAACAGTTCTAGACTCACCAGGAGCAATAGGGCTGTTATCAGAAACAGTTAAACCTTCTTCAGCTAAGATATCATCAGGATAACCTGACTCATCTTCAAGAACGTCTGCGTCTAGGAAACGAACAGATGCAGTATTGAACTCACCTAAACGAACAGCAGAATCGCCATTGTTAGTGATAGTCAATGTCATTTGCATTGCACGACCTGGAACACGGTATGTAGCGTCTTCTACTTTAACTGAAACAGTAGCTTCAGGCATTTCGATAGGCTTGATACCACGCATTAAACCAGCTTGCAGAGGAGTAGTAATTGGATACTCTTCGTTAGTCGCACCCATTGAGTACATTAGTAAACCTAATGTAGCAACAGCGAAACCAATTGCAACTTTCTTATCAGTAGCGCTAACTAAAGTATCAGCTTTACCAGAAGTAACTGCAATGTGACGAGGAATAAACATTGGACGTTTGATCCAGAAGATCAACCATGCAAGACCAATCGAATACCAAAGTGCATGCCAGAAATATACGTTATCTAGAGCGTAAGTTTCCAAGTCAATTGTTTGACCAGTCAATGTAGTTAAAGGGTTAACGAAATCGCCCATAGTACCAGTAATAGTTACCCATTTACCTGGTCCAATGATTGGTCCACCACCTTCAACGTTCATCATAGTATGTACGTGCCAGTCACCTGGACGACGTGCTTTCAATAATACTTTGAACTCATAAGTATCGCCAAGCTCTAAAGAAACAGAACGTGGAACTAATTGACCACCGATCCAAGAACCTGCACGAATAAATACAGGACCAGGAATACCGATGTTCAAGAAAGATACTTCAGGCTTATCAACAGTTTCAGGCCATCCAGCGAAAACGTGGAATTTACCAGAAATTGTCATAGTGTCATTAACAGCAACTTCATCTTTTGACCAGTTAAGATCAAACCAGTGAATAGTACGCATACGCATAAACGCTGCTTGAGACTTTTCACCATGTGCAGATGCAGTAGGCGTATAGAACATCGCTGATGTTAACGCCATTAGCAATGCGACAAACGATAGTTTAGCTACCTTGTCTTTAATTGTTTTCATATATCTCCTCCAAACTAGAGAAATTAATTTTCGTTATATTGGCAAACAAACAGTCTTTTACCAATTTATAATTATTATTAGATGCCTTCGCCAGCTACGAAATCAGTTTTGTTAAACCAACGTCCGAAATAATGCCATAAGAAGTAAATAATAATACAAACGAAAGCTGAGAAGAATGCTGATACAGGAGCAACATCTTTACCAAATGTTCTTAAAGTACCTTTCTCAACCATTCTGATGTACTCAGGAGTACCAGTACGTACGTAGTGGTAACCTTGTAAATCAGCTAATGTAAACATCAT
>CBDUDP010000005.1:0-162300 GCA_965365945.1 uncultured Gammaproteobacteria bacterium | reverse complement strand
GTTCTTTTTCACCGTCAAGTCTTTAAAAACAAAGATGGAAGCACAGGGTTACTCTATTTGATCAGCAATGATGTTGAGGCAACAAAATCGACTATTGAAGCAACCTACCAAAAACGGTGGAAAGTGGAAGTCTTTCATAAAAACATTAAGTCTAATACCGCTTTAGCAAAATCGCCCGCTAAAACAGCCAGAACACAAAGCAACCACATTTTTATGTCACTTTATGCAGGCGCTTTGTGGAGTGCTTAAGTATAAAAAATGGGCTTAATGCGTTTGCATTGAAGCGTAAATTGTATTTAAAGGCAATTCGTCAAGCATTCGACGAACTGCAAATTTTAAAACAAGCGACTGCGTAATATCAGTTACTTATTCTCTCCACACTTGCCTTCACCGCACTTTCCTTCCACTGTTTTTTTCACATCATCGGCCATTTTATTATCACCGCACGCACCTTCTTTTACTTTTTCCACATCAGCCGCGACCTTTCCACCACATTTACCTTCGCCACAAGCACCATCCTTTGCTTTCTTCATGCTCTCTTCTTTTGCTGAATCAGCTTGATTCATATAGCCCGATGATAGTTCTTCTTGTCCGAAAAGGTTATTTTCAGAAGTAGCACAACCCGTGACTAGCCCTGCAATCAATGATGTACCAATAGCAAATTTTGTTTTATTAATCGCTTTCATAAATGTTCCTTTAATTAAGTGGTTTTTACTTTTAGTGCATTTATCAGTCGGCGAAATAACTCAAACCTTACAAAGTAAATCAATTTTTTATTTGCAAGCCTTTCACTCATTGATCCGAACATTATTAAATATTCGTTTTCTTATATTGTTCATCCCAGAAAAATAACACGCCATTCCCATTTAAAATACAATGCGCTTTACTTAATACTTTCCAGTGTAATCCTTTTTGCCTATTTCCACTCCATGATGCCGCAGTATTGCGTAAGTAGTGCTCAGGTGAAAATGGAAGTTGGGAATAACAAAATCAAACAAATAAGCTTGGCCTAAAAAGTTAAGTTCTCGGCTACCGAATTTTACTGTGATTTTTCGATCTTCACTGCCATCTATTTGCCCCGCACTAACACTTTCTAAAAATATCTTAGTCTTTTCAATACGTGCTTGCAGTTCGCTAAAACTGCTTTCATTATCTTCGTAACTTGGCACTTCAATACCCGCTAATCGGGCTGCACAACCTTTCACCATATCGGTTGCAATCTGAACTTGTCGGCTAAGTGGGAACATATCTGGTGTTAGACGTCCATTAACAAAGATGGACTGATCGATTTTCTTGGCTTCGGCATGAGCGGCTACTTTATCGAGTATTGCAGATAAATTAGCCAACATGCGTAAAAAAGAAGGGATAGAGGCTTGGTACATGGTTAATGACATAGTGCTAACTCCAATAAATGTTGAGTTAATATTTGATGGCGGCGTAATAATTACATCACCACCTTATAAGTGTTACGTGCGATAAATCGTTTCAATCAAGTGAAAACCGAATTTAGTTTTGATGGGGCCATGTACGGTCAAGACTAGCTTCTTAAAAACCACATTATCAAACGCTTTGAGCATTTTACCTGGGCCAAACTCACCAAGATCACCACCCTTTTTGGCTGAGGTACATAGCGAATGCTTTTTAGCAAGGCTCGCAAAGTCTGCACCGCCAGCTAATTGCCGCTTAATCGTTTCCGCTTCTTCTTTAGTTTTTACTAAAATATGTCGTGCGCATGCTTTTGCCATTAATCAGCTCCAACTTTACAGTACAAAAGTAATGTTTTTCTCGACATTTTTGTCCATTTTCATATCTTCACACCCTGAAATTAGAGCAACGACAGCTAAAATACACATTATCTTTTTCATAACTTATTCCTCATTTTATTTACTTCAAAATATCATCTAGCCAAGCTTATCTACGGGGACTCAATCACCATGTTTCCATTAAACTGAGTAACCCTAAACTTTTTCAGCACCGACATGCCAATTAAAACCTGATCCAACTTATCTAAAATGACGGCTTGCGTATTATATAAAGTAATCGAGCCTATAACTAAAGTCGGTATCTTGGTTTGGTATGCCCTTACATTCCCAGCTGCCGTATTGCTAATAACTGCAGGACCAAATTTTAATCCTGCCCGTTTAGCCAGCTCGCTCGGCAGCGCAACACGCGTTGCTCCGGTATCAATCATAAATTCCATGACTTGATTATTAATCATCCCAGCCCCCGAATAATGCCCTTGCCGATCTGCTGAAATAATAATACCCTTCTCTGTGCTGGTAATTGGATTTTCAAATAGCATTTGCTGAACAACATCATTCGGATGCTCAATAGCATAAGTGGGCGATTGTCTACGCAATAAGTTATCCGCAGCTAAATACATAAGCACAAAAGCGAATACGACAAATATCAGTGGCTTCATGCTGCTACATACGGTTTATAAACTCACCATCGGTCAGTGAAATCCAACCAATAGCAATTCTATAAACCAGCCAAAATATAGTTATAAATAAGGTAAAAATACCGATACCCATGCCAAAAGTAAACGCGGTAAAAGCTAATCCAGCGAGTGTGACCCAGCAGGTTTTTATTTGCCAATTAAAATGTGACTCCAGCCATGTGCCCTGTACATCATTACGTTTATAAAGATTAAGCCCTACGCCCACTAATAAAGGTAAGGTCGCAAATATAAAACTAAGCGCTTGGCATAAGTAAACCGTAGCCGCGACTCGTTTTAATGCCTGTAATTCTTCATCTGATAAATTATTCATATTGCTCTCCTATAACTGGACAGTTCTCTATAAAGAATACACCAAAAACATACCCTGCTACGCAGGAAATTAATGCAGCCACTAATAAAGCAGAGCTAATCAAATGAAATTAATTCTGTAGAACAAACTTCAGCCCACCTATCTTGAGAGCCTCACTGCGCCCATTAGCGGATTGAAGCTCACCCTACCGAGCTACGAATTAATATAATATTGCCAATCAGCGACTGCTTGCTTTGTTTTCTCGCTCGCCTGAATAATTTTTAAATCAGCTAAAGGAATTTCATAAATAACATCGTCTACTTCAACCTCGACCATGGCCATAAAACATTCAAAATCTTCTTCGCTATCATATTCTGAATTCATCAATTCAAGCACGGTAATAATGGTATTTGGTGCAATAGACAACTTCGATATTCCCGTGTATTCAGCCTTGAAAGGGCACGTTATATTATCGACTAAATAGAGCGTCCAGCCTTGGCCTTGCTGATATTCATCATAGCAATCTGCTAGTATTTTATAATCAATTCTATATTGGTGGTTGGTATCAATCATGAGCTAATAAAAGGCTTACTTAACTTAACACTCCAGTACAACTCGACCCCTGCCCTGCTGTACATCCATAACAATGATCAGCAACCTCAATCGGCAGGTCTTCTGGCATCTGCTCTAATAGCTGACTTAAATGCGTAACACTCCCAGTCAACGGCATTTCTAGCATTTGATTAAAATCACAATCATAAACGTAACCTTGCCAATCAACGCTTAATAAACTTTTGCACATAACTTGGCCAAGATTTTCTGCTTGATACGATTGCTTTAATAGATTCAGATAATCGTCAAACTGCCCTTTTGCATGTAAAACCGCGCCAAAGCGTTGAATTGGCATATTGGTTATAGTAAATAATTGATTAAATTGTAAATTAAAATGTTCACTGAGAAACTCTCGGTAAGCTGTTTCTAATTGCAGTTGAGGTGCTGGCAATGCCATTCCTTGTGGATTAAAGACCAAGTTTAAAATTAAACCACTATCTTTTTGACCATAACCCAGCGCATTTAACTTTTGCAAAGCGTCAATAGAAGCGGTAAACACACCTTTTCCGCGTTGCGCATCTACATTATCTTCCATATAACAAGGCAAGGAAGCAATCACTTCAACTTGCTGTTCTGCTAAAAATTCAGCTGTCTCTTCATAGCCTGGTTCAACAAGAATCGTTGGATTACAGCGATCCATAACATGCAGGCCTTGTTTTTTTGCTTCTATCACTAACCAACGAAAATCAGGATTCATTTCGGGTGATCCACCCGTTAAATCGAGATATTGAATTTTATTTTTCGCGGCAAATTGCAAAGCTATTTGCATCGTTTCACGGCTCATTAATTCAGTGCGATTAGGGCCAGCATTAACATGACAATGTGTGCAGCTTAAATTACACAAATAGCCTAAATTCATTTGTAGCGTACTTAAATTACCACGGCGAATGGCAGGGAAATCACTATTAAGCAATAAAGGTTTAACGTCGTACATCTTGATAGGATTGTTTAGATTTGAAAAGGTGAGCCGGCTGAACGTCCAGAAAACGAAGCAATTCATATTGCTCCGGCAAGGGCTCAGCTAAGTTTAATAAGGCATCGCGTAAAAGTAATAAATCACTGACCTCATCAACATCGCGTAAAGGTACTAAGGTTTTTACTTCTCCAAGCGGTTCAATTCTATTTAAAAACTGAGCACCTGTATCTGCCTGACTATAAACAACCTCTGTCCACACGTAGTCTGGTACCGAACAATTACCACCAAAAACCCAGAATCCACCATCAACACTTGGACCAAAAGAAAATCGCGCATGCTCTTCACGTGCTAACCACATAACAGCACCGTGCAATTCAGAAACCGTCATTTGAGGAATATCAGCGCCCACAAGCAGCACAAAATCATGCTCTTGTAATAGCGTATTATAGATATGCGCCATGCGCTCACCTAATCCGCCCTCACCTTGCCACACACAGGGTAGATCCCCCCAATAGTTATGATTTAAGGCGGATTGTTCAGCAACGGCATAATAACTTTGAATTCCTGATTGCTGGCTCAGCTCTTGAGTAACCGAAGCAACAGATCGAGATGATGCCAGATGAAAAGCTTCAGCAGCTTCTTGCCCCAAAGTAGCGGCTAAACGAGTTTTTACTGGGGAAAGCCCTGGCGTTTTGACAAATATAGCTATTGCTCCGCTCATAAGGTCAATGCCCCTTTACAATGAAATTGAGGCATCCTTCTATAATGCCGAAAATAATTTACACTTTTGCTACCATTACTCCTGCGTGCTTCTGGCAGAAATCTCTCATACATCAAGAGGTTCCCGATAAAACAACTTGGGAATGACGATGAAAATAAAATTCGTATAACTCTCAACAACAAGCCGCCCCTGACTCTAACGATAAACTGGTGTTCGGTGGCGCACAATCAAATAAACCAAAGTGCGTTGACTTATCACCTATAAAATCAAAATGCTTGGCATAACGACTAAAAGCCAACATGTCATAGCTATTACCACAAACGCGTAAAGGTTTACCTTTTTCAAAGTGATGGTGATCATCTAAATCAAAGCTATGCGGGTGTTCAACTATCGTGCCTTTATAAGTCGCTAATTGACCAAAGTCTTCACAACGATCTTCCAAGGGCATTTTAAATGCGCGAATCGTCACAGAGCGAAACTTAACCATACCGATTTTAGCTTCAACTTCTGGGTCTTCCAACGCAATTGGACTTTCCTTAACCACGCGTACATCAGGGCAGCCCAAATCTTGCATAATACGGCGAAAATCTTCCCAATACAGCGCGCCACCTAAACACTCACCTAACAACACGGGTTCTATTTTAAGTGCTTCCGGTATACGTCGATCCGCATAAACATCAGAAAAATAAATTTCTCCTCCCGGCTTTAGTACTCGAAAGATTTCAGCTAAAACCTTTTCTTTATCCGGCGATAGATTAATTACACAGTTTGAAACAATAAGATCAATAGAATTATCAGCAATCCCTGCAGCGGCTAAATCTTCCATATAACCCTGTTTAAATTCAACATTAGACTGCGCATAACCATAGCGTTCAGCATGCCAATCACAATGTTCTTTAGCGACAGCCAACTGCTCTTCAGTCATATCGATGCCAATAACATGACCTGATTCACCCACTAAACGTGATAATAAATAACAGTCACGCCCTGTACCACAACCCATATCTAAAACGGTTGCGCCTTGCAATGCAGGCGGTAAAGGTGTGCCACAACCATAGTAGCGCGCAACAACTTCAGGATGCAAATCAGCCAACAAAGAACGTAAATGCACAGGAACTGAATCCAAAGTGCAACAAGCACTGGTTTTTAAATCTTCGCTAGACTGTAGTACCTGCCCATAATAATTTTGTACTGATTCTGTGATGCCTGTGTCGCTCATATACGCTCCGAGAAATAAATAATGACGCAATCGGGTATAACCCTAGAAAACGTGGTTATATGTAGATTTTCTTATAGGTCGTAAAGATACAGGATTCCTTACAAATAAGTGCAAATTATTTTCTTAGCTGATCTCCATTAACACCAACTAACTATAAAGGTGTCGTCACCCTATGCTTTTAGCAGGAATCTATTAAAAGCGTTTAGATTTCCGAGAAAGCTTGTGCCCAAACTACGATTTTCAATGTAGACTGCGTTTAGCCATCTATAATTTTGGTATTAATCCTTATATTACAATACTCCCCTTCCTCAACGCTTTTGAAAAACACCACGTTTAATCACCGACAAGTATGGCAACTGGCCTTGCCCATGATCATTGCTAATATTTCTACGCCTTTATTAGGCTTAGTCGATACCGCGGTCATGGGACATTTAGATAACGCTCATTTTCTTGCCGCCGTTGCCATAGCTACGCTTATTTTTAGCTTTCTTTTCTGGAGTTTCGGTTTCTTACGTATGGGCACTACCAGTCTTAGCTCACAAGCTTTTGGCGCCAACAACCCTTTAGAACTAAAAGCCATACTGCTACGCGCCCTGTTGATTGCTTGCAGCCTTGCTCTAGGGATTTTATTACTGCAAAAACCTATTGCCAGCCTCTGTTTTTATTTGATTGATAGTCACAAAGATTTAGAACTTTTAGCGCAGCAGTATTTTTTCATTCGTATTTGGAGCGCGCCAGCCACTTTATGCCAGTATGTTATTTTAGGTTGGTTTTTAGGCTGTCAAAACACCAAAAGCCCACTCGCCATCATTATTACTACTAACTTATGTAATATCGGTTTAGATCTATTATTTGTTAACTATTATGGAATGAATGCCGATGGCGTAGCGCTGGCTTCGGTTATCTCTGAATATATCGGCTTAGCATTGGCAGTCTTATTACTGATCAAAAACATACCGCCCAGCTACCAAGCATTATCTTGGACTCTCCTATTTCAAGTAGACAAGATTAAAGCCATGCTGCTCATTAATAGCCATCTATTTGTACGCACTTTATGCTTGATATTTACCTTTGGTTTTTTTACCGTGCAAGGCGAAAAACTAGGCAGCACAATACTGGCAGCTAATGCTGTTTTGCTCAACTTTCAAACTTTTATGGCTTATGCGCTTGATGGCTTTGCTCATGCTGCCGAAGCATTAATAGGCCGCGCCCTAGGTGCCAATAATAAACGATTGTTTCAACAATCGCTAAAATCAACTGCTCTCTGGTCTTTAGTTATTGCCTTGCTCTTTACGCTATTTTATAGCTATGCAGGTAAAGATATTATCAATAGCCTGACGCATTTAAACGCTGTCCGCGAGCAAGCCTACGAATTTATTCCTTGGGTCACTGCTTTACCGTTAATTTCTTTTATCAGCTTTCTTATGGATGGTGTATTTATTGGCGCAGCTCTATCCAAGCAAATGCGCGACACAATACTCTTATCACTGTTTATTGTTTTTTTGCCAGCTTGGTACTTCTCTCAACACTTGGGAAATCATGGCCTGTGGTTTGCTCTGACACTCTTTATGTTATCTCGCAGCCTAATAATGCTGAGCATCTATTTATATTACAAAAATAAACTGCTGATTTAATAATATAGCCTAGCTAATACAACAAAGCATAGAAGCCGCGTTTAGAAAAGTGATATTATAAGGCTTTGCAACTTCAGCCTAAATACCGTTATGAGCGTAAAAATTTACCACAATCCAAGATGCAGTAAATCACGTCAAACCCTGCAATTATTAGAAGAGCAAGGCGTACAAGCTGAAGTAATTGAGTATTTAAAAACGCCGCCTACCGCTGCCGAACTAGATAACATTTTAACTTTGCTAGATATGCAACCGCGTGAATTGATGCGCAAACGCGAAGCAGAATATAAAGAAACAGGCATGGATAATCCTGACCTAGATCGGTCTGCACTCATTGCCGGTATGGTTAGCGCACCTAAGTTAATTGAGCGCCCTATCGTCTTAGCCAATGGCAAAGCGGCAATTGGCCGTCCGCCAGAAAGTGTTTTAGCAATTTTATAAGTTTGATGACTTATATGACCCAGCAAAAGAAATAAAAATTCACACAATGGTTAATATTCTCGTTTTATATTACAGCCGTGACGGGGCAACTAAAGCAATGGCACAACAAATTGCTCGCGGTATTGAATCTATTAACGATGCAGAAGCCCTGTTGCGCACAGTACCGAATATTTCCAGCGTCTGTGAAAAAACTGCGGATGAAATTCCAGCATCAGGCTCTCTCTATGTCACTTTAGATGATTTGAAGAGCTGCGATGGCTTAGCTTTAGGTAGCCCAACGCATTTTGGCAATATGGCTGCGCCGCTAAAATATTTTATCGATAACACGACTGAAGCTTGGTTTAGCGGCTCACTTAGCGATAAACCTGCAGCCGTATTTACCTCGACGGGGAGTATGCATGGCGGCCAAGAAACGACATTACTATCAATGATGCTACCACTATTACACCACGGCATGATCTTGTTAGGCATTCCCAGTGGCGAAGACGCATTAAGAGAAACAAAATCAGGTGGCACGCCTTACGGTGCAAGTCATGTAGCCCACATTCAACAAAGCTTGAGCCAAGATGAGAAAACACTTTGCTTTGCCTTAGGTGCTCGCTTAGCGAAGACCGCTTTAAAATTAAAAAACTCATGAAAGCTAGCCATTATTACGCCATCGCCCTATTCGCCTATTTAAGTCTATTTAGCCTGTTGATGCTATGGAATACAGTGCTCTCACCACCAGAAAAATTGCCGGTCGCTTTGCTACTGATTATCACAGTCAGTCCTTTATTATTAGTATTACGCGGTTTTCTAAAAGGAAATTTAAAAAGTTGCTCTTGGATGGCTTATATCAGCATGCCGTATTTTATACACGGTAGCATTGAAGCTTATGCCAGAACTGAGCGCTTATTACCCTCTTTAGAAGTGACCTTTAGCCTACTGCTATTTTTAGGGACTAGTCTATTTGTACGCCAGTCAGGAAAAGACTCGAAATGATCTCCAAACAACAGCCCTTACAATTCGACTTTAAAGCAGAGCAATCCTTTAGCAGTTTCTATGCGGGCTGCAATCATGAAGCCACGCAACACTTAACGGATAGCGCCAGCGGCAAAGGCGAGCAACAACTTTATATTTGGAGTGAAGAAGGCCTAGGTAAAACGCATTTATTGCAAGCCTGCTGCCAACAAGCCTATCAACTGAAGCTCAGCAGCTTCTACCTTTCGCTAGACAAAAAAAAATTACCTTCAACTGATATTTTGCAAGGCTTAGAGTCATTCGACCTGGTTTGCATTGATAACCTAGAAGAGTGCGCAGGCAACAGCGAGTGGGAGCTCGCTCTATTTAATTTTTATAACCTTCACCGCGACAACGGCCATAATCTCATTCTGGCAGCACATGTACCGCCTAACTTTTTACCGATCCAGCTACCTGACTTAAAAACCCGCATGGCTTGGGGCTTAACACTCAAGCTACAAGAATTATCTGACGCTGAACGAATCGCAGCCTTTACCTGCAAAGCAAAATACTTGGGCTTTGAAATTTCTCCGAAAATAGGGGATTTTTTAACTAAACACTATGCGCGCGACTTGCCTGCTTTATGGGATTTGCTTGAGCAGTTAGACCAAGAAACACTGATAGCTAAACGTAAATTAACATTACCTTTTCTAAAACAAATACTCGCTAAACAAAAATAATCTACTTATAAGCCAAGATTATTTTTAAGCCTAAGATGTTGTGGGAGGGACTTTTAGCCGCGACTTGCATAAAATCGCGGCTAAAAGCCCCTCCCACCAATACTCTCATAATCAATACTAAAGCTGAGTAACACCAAAGCCTAATTCAAACACTCACCTTTTCGGTAAGCAACCACCTCTGAATCACTACATGCCGTGCAGTCACTTGCATAGGTTTTCGATTGATCATTTTTATCAAACCCACAAACTGGCTTATAGATCATAGTGCAGATTTGCGGGCGCGGCTCTGAACAATAACTTAAATCACTGCGCTTCTCAGGTACCTCGATGCGTTTTTCAAGAGATTCAGCATTCTTTTCGGGCACACTTTGACAGGCACTTAATAACAACAAGATTAACCACGGTATATTTTTCATTAGTTTCATTTCATTTCTCCAGTGCATGCGCCTTCTTGATAGCCAATTACATCAACATTCGCACAAGCAGTGCAATCACTTGCGTAAGTTTTAAACTGCCCTTCTTTATCTTGCCCACAAACAGGCTTATAAATTCTAGTACACATAGGGCTACGTGCTTCTGGACAATCAATTAACTTATCTAGCTTTTCAGGTACATTTTGACAAGCTGCCAATAGTAATACCATTAAACTTAATACTCGCTTAATTATCATTAATACTCTCCTTTAGGAATACAGACTTAATAATATCCGAAAGTTTACGTTCCAATGTAGTCTGTATGGAGTTTACGGAATACAGAAAGCGCAGCGCATTCAACTTCCCGTATTCCGCAAGCTTCATACCAGCTTCACAAAGTTTCGGGTTTTATTGAAATCTCGTTCCTTACTCTACAGGGGACACCTTAACCAAGGCTCCAAAATAAGGATGATCTAAAAAATGCACTTCATTCAGTAATACACGCCTTTTTTCTGCTATCCGATAAATTAAATCTTCAGGCTCGTCAGGATTCAAAGGCGAATACTCTAAATCAGCCACGACATGCAGCAAACTTCCACGCTGAATTTTAATCCACCCTTCTAAGTTCTGTGCACGCAATGAAATATGAATAGGCAAACTCATTCGATTGCTTTGCGCTTGTATCTGCCACGATTCATAATAAAAAGGCCGATAATTACCCGCTCTACTTAGCCGCCCATACTGAGAATTCATCGTTTTGGCTCCTGGTTGCACCGATGCATAACGTTTTACTGGCGCAATTTTTGTTTCGACCTGCTCAAACAGCTCAGTAGTCGGCGCACTTTGCTCGAAAACAATGAGCTCGACCTGAAACAGTCGTGCATCAGCATTAGCCCAGCTATGACAGGAAAAAAGTAATAAAAAAAACTGTATCTTCAATCGTACACTCATGCGGTTTCATCCGTTAATTGGAGCAATAAGGCGCTAATAAAAGCCACTTTTTCATCTGTTGTCGAGAATTTCTGAGTAAAGCGCAATTTATCGCCACCTTCAAATTTATAAACCTGCGCCTGTGTTTGTATCAAAGTTAATAACTGCTGCATATTTAATTTAGGCTCAGCACCGAAAATAATCCGCCCACCTTCCGCATGCGCATCTATTTTTTTCACCCCTATCGTATCGGCCTGTTGCTTTAGCTCTGTGATGGCAAACAAAACTTTCACTTGCTCCGGTAATAAACCAAAACGATCAATCATTTCTATCTGCAAATCTCTTAACTCTTCTTTGCTTTCTGTACTTGCGATACGCTTATATAAGACTAATCGCGCATGGATATCTGGCAAATAATCCTCGGGAATTAAAGCCGCTGTTTGCAAATCAACCTCAGTACCTACATGCATAGGTGCATTTAACTCAGGCTGTTTACCCGACTTCATAGCCTTAACCGCACGCTCTAATAATTCAGTATATAAAGTAAAGCCTATTTCCTGAATTTGTCCACTTTGACCATCACCTAATAGCTCACCCGCGCCACGAATCTCCATATCATGGGTAGACAATAAAAAGCCTGCGCCTAGTTCGCCCGACGACTCCAATGCATCCAATCGTTTAGTGGCATCTTTGCTAATTAATGCTTTTGGTGGCGTAATAAAATACGCATAAGCCCGATGATGTGAACGCCCTACTCGCCCACGCAATTGATGCAATTGCGCCAAACCGAGTTTATCGGCTCGATTAATAATAATCGTATTCGCTGTCGGTATATCAATACCGCTTTCAATAATCGTAGTACTGAGCAAGACATTAAAACGCTGGTGATAGAAATCCAGCATAATCCGTTCAAGCTCACGCTCTGGCATTTGCCCGTGGGCAATTTCTACGCGCGCTTCCGGCACTAAACGCTCAATCTCGCGCGCCATTTTATCCATTGATTTCACATCATTATGCAGAAAATACATCTGCCCACCGCGTTTAATTTCACGCTGGCAAGCCTCTTTAACTAATGAATCAATCCACTCGGAAATAAACGTTCTAATAGAATGTCGATTCGGTGGCGGCGTAGCAATAATCGAAACATCGCGCAAACCTGCCATTGCCATATTTAAAGTCCGAGGAATCGGTGTCGCTGTTAGCGTTAATAAATCCACTTCTTGACGTATCGCTTTAAAATGCTCTTTCTGACGCACGCCAAAACGATGCTCTTCATCAATAATAACCAAACCTAAATCACGATATTTAATCTCTTTGGACAACAACTTATGCGTGCCAATAACAATATCGACTTTACCCTCTGCCATATCTGCAATAATAGCTTTTTGTTGCTTAGGCGTCACAAAGCGCGATAAGACCTCGACTCGAAAAGGCCAATCTGCAAAACGATCCCTGAAATTCTGAAAATGCTGTTGCGCTAGTAACGTCGTCGGCACTAACACCGCAACTTGCCTTCCGCTTTGCGCGGCAATAAACGCGGCACGCATTGCCACTTCAGTTTTACCAAAGCCAACATCACCACAAACAACCCGGTCCATCGGTTGGCCTGAGCGCATATCTTCGAGGATACTATCGATTGAAGTTTGCTGATCTGGCGTTTCTTCAAACGGAAACGCATCAGCAAAAGCTAAATACTCACGCTCTTCATAAGCAAAGGCATGACCTTTATTTAAAGCGCGTTTCGCGTGAATATCTAATAATTCAGCCGCAACATCATGAATTTTTTCCAGCGCTTTTTTCTTCGCTTTACTCCATTGATCACCACCCAATCTATGCAGCGGTGCATTCTCAGGATTCATTCCCGTATATCGACCAATCACGTCTAAAGAAGAGACTGGCACATATAATTTATCTCCGTTAGCGTATTCTAAAGTCAAGAATTCCGCATCGATATCGCCGAATTTTAAAACCTGCAATCCTAAATAGCGCCCAACACCATGCTCTTGATGAACCACCGGCGCACCGACCGTTAGCTCATTAAGATTGTTAACAATTTTTTCCAGCTCACGCG
The DNA here is from genome assembly GCA_965365945.1 of uncultured Gammaproteobacteria bacterium. Lineage (GTDB taxonomy): Bacteria > Pseudomonadota > Gammaproteobacteria > Methylococcales > Methylomonadaceae > Methyloprofundus. The sequence goes on along the minus strand of CBDUDP010000005.1, from coordinate 148,917 downwards.
CCGCCGACTTTTTGCGCCTACGCCTTTGTTGCGCCTTACCCCCTAACAACTGACTTTCAGTAATAATTGCCAAGCCAGCTTGCTGCATATACAAGCTGTGATCTATTGATGCGACAACAATACACGGCGAATCTTCAAGGCCTAAAAAGTGCGACCAATTATCCACTTGCTTGACGCTAATTTTATAGCTGCACAATTTATCAATTAACGCCTCTCTATGCCCAGCCGTTTCAGCGACAAATAAAACACGACTATCACTATTGGCAACAAAGGCTTTTAATCGACTCGCTGGCTCTTTTAAGCGCGCATCAATATTAACTTCGGGCAAGTTAACACTGGCGCCTTCCCAAGCAGCTTGCTCAGTTTCTTGCGCTAAATAAATACGCCGAAATTGGTCTATATGGTCAATAAACTCAGTCTGTTGTAAATACAATAACTCAGGCGCTAGCAGTGGACGTTCCAAATCATATTTACGTTGCTCAAAACGCTCATCAACTTCTGCGACAAACTGCTGAGCCGAGTGCTCTAAAGTTTTGGGTAATACAAAAGCGGTCGTTGCAGGCAGATAATCAAATAATGTATTTGTCTGCTCATCAAATAAAGGTAGATAAGCCTCAATACCGCTAGGCGCAATACCCTTGCTAACATCTTGATACAGAGTATTATTTTGATAATCATCTGGAAACGCCTCGCGAAATGCTTGGCGAAAATGGTTGATCGCATCATCAGAAAAAGGAAATTCGCGCGCTGGAAAAAGCTGTATTTCATCCACCTTCTCTAATGATCGCTGAGTTTCAGTGTCAAATGTTCTGATCGACTCAACCTCTTCATCAAACAACTCTATTCGGAATGGGTATTTGCTACCCATCGGAAACAAATCAATAATCGCGCCACGCACGGCAAATTCAGCATGTTGAACAACTTGAGAAACGCATTGATAACCCACTGCATCCAACTTAATCCGATTTAATTCCAAATTAAACTGACTGCCGACTTGCAGCGAAAAACTATTCGCTAAAACATGATCTCGCGGCGCTAAGCGATGCATTAAAGTCGATACCGATAGCACCAATGCGCCACGCGTCACTTCGGGCAGTTGAGCTAGCGTCTTTAGTCGCTCTGAAACAATCTCTGGCAGTGGCGAAAATACATCATAAGGCAAAATTTCCCAGTCTGGAAAATGCAAAATGGGATATTCACCCTGTAAAAAGAAAGAAAGCTCATGCTCAAAGCGTAAAGCCGTTTGCGTATCGGGGGTTAGCACCACAAACAAACGGGATTCATTTTTAATTGCTGTAGCAATCGCCAAAGAATCTGCGCAGCCTTTTAAGCCTGTCCAATAAATAGGCTGTTTGATTTTATGTGGAACTTTAGGTGAGAAAATAGCTTGTATATCTGACATTGTAACGGGCTAAAAGATCCATGGTAATAGTGGTAATACGTAAAACGGATTTCAATCCGGCTTACAACGCAAAATGTAATATTAGTTTAACATGAGCTGATTTGTGGGAGGGGCTTTTAGCTCCGACTTGTATAAAATCGCGGCTAAAAGCCCCTCCCACAAGCTATAAAAATACCGCCATTCCCAAAGTCTTTTATCGGGAATCTACTATTAACACATAAAGACATGAAAAATGCCCTGTACCCTAATAATGAGAAGTTACATTTACTCAGTCCGCTGAATAAACATAGCATCGCCATAACTAAAAAACCGATACTGCTGCGCAATCGCATGTTGATACACTTTTTTAATTCGCTCATAACCTGAAAAAGCAGACACCAACATTAACAATGTCGACTCAGGCAAATGAAAATTGGTCAACATCGCATCAACCGTTTTAAACGCATAACCTGGCGTAATAAATAGATTAGTATCGCCTTCACAAGCCTCTAAACTACCTTTTTGCGAAGCCGACTCCAAAGATCGCATTGCAGTCGTACCAACTGCAATAACCCGCCCACCTCGCGCTTTCGCTTGCTGCACTGCCAGCACCGTCTCTTCAGGTACAGAAAAATATTCCTTATGCATAATATGCTCAGCTAAATTATCTACTTTTACCGGTCGAAATGTCCCACTGGCAACATGCAAAGTCACAAAAACAACCTGTATACCTTTCTCTTTAATTCTTGTCATCATTGCATCATCAAAATGCAAACCTGCCGTTGGCGCTGCTACCGCGCCACTCTGTGCTGCAAAAACCGTTTGATAACGCGTCTGATCATTATCATCATCCGCTCGCTCTATATAAGGCGGCAAAGGCATATGACCAATAGTATCTAAAATATCCGCCAAGGATTGCTCGCCGTTAAAGCGCAAATGAAACAAATCTTCTTCCCGCCCTAATACCGTACATTGAAATCCCGCATCCAAATCAATCAACGCACCCGCTTTAGCTGATTTACTCGAACGCATATGTGCCAGTACTTCACGATCATTCAAGACACGCTCAATTAAAATCTCAACTTTGCCACCGCTTTGTTTATGGCCAAACAAACGCGCTGGAATCACTTTGGTATTATTGAGTACCAATAAATCATCCACCTTCAGCAAATCGAGAAAATCAACAAATTGCCGGTCATAAATTGCATCGCTATCTTTATCTAAACACAATAAACGGCTCGCACTTCGCTCAGCCAAAGGTTGCTGAGCTATTAACGCATCAGGTAAATCATAGTAAAAATCACTCTTTTTCATGTACACCGTATTTGCCGCTTAACCGACTTTAAATATAAAAAGGCTATTTTATTAGAATTCTCTAGCAATATAAAACAAGATTACTTATAATTACCGTCTCTTCTATGCCGGGGTGGTGAAACTGGTAGACACGCCGGATTCAAAATCCGGTTTCTTCGGAAGTGCCGGTTCGATTCCGGCCCTCGGTACCATAGAAGATTCAAGGCCTTCAGCCAAATCCAGAAATCCTCCAAACAATAATCCGACGGCTTTTTAAGCAATCCATAAGCAATAAGAAATCTCTCTCTTGGCTTTCGGCTGCTAAAACAGTTGCTCAGATATTAATTTCTGAATTTATTGCAGGTTTTCTATGGCAACCTTTACCAAAAATCCCGGCGGCTGGTATGCACAAGTTCGCAGAAAGGGACACAAATCAATTGGCAGGACTCTCAACACAAAAGCTGAAGCAGAAATTTGGGCGGCTTCTGTCGAGTCCAAAATGGGCGTTGGCACCTACATGGGTAATCGAGAGACACTTACCACTTCATTAGCAGAATGTTTCGGGCGTTACGAGATTGAGATCATCCCCCACAAGAAAAGCGCTGAGCAAGAAATGCACCGATCCAAAATGTGGCGAGAAGGCCCGCTCGGAATTAAATCTATCGGCACAATAAAACAATCTAATATTACCAAGTGGCGAGACGCCAGAATTACAGCGGGAAAAAGCGGCCCCACAGTCAGATTAGATTTAGCTATTCTCAGCCACTTGTTCACCACCGCTATTAAAGAGCGGGGGTTCCCCCCTAACTAACCCAGTCTCACAATGTAAGTACGGTTGAATCCGAGTAACAATAGCAATCACCAAAATCATCATACTTATTCATCTGCCAACTTTGCTCCATACTTTTCAAGTAGGTCACTTATACCCATTGAAGGCGGTTTATCATTATTGATGATCCCTTCTAACCTTGAACTATCAGAAAAACTTTTCCTTTTTCGAGCTTCGTAAAACTCATACTTGCTTATTTCCTTCTTTGCTAAATCAGCAGTCTTTTTTTAGATTTTGGCATGGCATTCACCTTGTATATTAACGTTCAACTCTCTTGCATTGTACTATTATCGAAGCATTGGAGCCGAAGCAGATTAAAAAGAACACACTTAACATTTCACTCCTCCGCAAAAAACGCCTCAACATCTTTAATATCTCGCGTCCGACGCATCGCAGGGACGCTGTTTAAAAACATATGTCCGTAGGATTTTTTTAATAAACGTGGGTCACAAAGCAATAATACGCCTCGGTCATTAACATCACGAATTAAACGCCCTACTCCTTAATAACTGGGGTCAGTAATAACTGGGGTCAGAGTAATAACTGGGGTCAGAGTAAACTTAAATTCCTGTTATACTGTCTCTTTACTTACTTTAGGCAAAACAAATGGCGAGATTAGCCAGAGTGTGTCCCGTGGGAATTCCCCAGCATGTAATTCAACGTGGTAATAACCGACAGGCGTGCTTTGCTAGCGAACAAGATTTTGCCGCTTATGCGACTTGGTTGAAAGATTACTCAACAAAACATAAGGTAGATATTCATGCGTGGGTATTGATGACCAACCATGTGCATCTGCTGTGCACACCGAGAGCCACTAATGCGGTTAGTTTAATGATGCAGTCACTGGGCAGGCAATATGTGCGCTATTTTAATTTCAGCTACAAACGAACCGGGTCGCTTTGGGAAGGTCGGTTTAAATCCTGCCTGGTGGAAGAAGAAAATTATCTTTTACACCTTTATCGTTATATTGAACTAAACCCTGTCAGAGCTGGGATGGTAAAACAACCGTCAGATTATAGTTGGTCAAGTTACCAAATAAATGCTTTAGGAAAAGATTCAAACTTATGTACGGCTCACCCTTTGTATTTAGCATTAGCCAGTAAATCAGAAGAGAGGCGTGCAAATTACCGCGAATTATTTAAATACCAAGTCGAAGGAAAATTATTAGAAGAGATTCGAGTTGCGACAAACCAAGGCATGGTGCTCGGTAATGAACGGTTTACAGAGGAAATTGAGAGCTTGACAGGCCGGAGAATGACAGCAAAAAAAATGGGTCGACCTGTTGGTTGGCGAAAGAAAAGTAAATAAATGATTTAAGTTTACTCTGACCCCAGTTATTTTATAAAACAACAACAAGAAGGTATAACAAAGAGAGCGGGTGCCTCAGGTAACTTTCGCCCAAGCAATTTCGAATTTGAACAAATGGAGAGCTTACTGCAAACAATGATGAAGCTTGAAATTCAAACAGGTGGCTTAGAATATAAAATGCTACTTGTGCAGTTTAAGAAAAACCTTGAGTGGTTCCCTACGCTGGTTCGTTGTGTGCTTAATCATCAGTCTGCATTATTTGACGATGAAGCTAAGCAGCCATATCAAGCAGAAAAAGGTGAAGTACCTAGCTTAATGTTGTCGACCGCTAGGCAAGTGGCTAGCGCATGGCTACACTCACGTGAACATTGGCAGCTGGATTTCAACCAAGTCATGGCGCTTGTTAATACTACACGAGAACAAGTTTCTGATACTAAACATCTTATCTGGTTAGACTATGATCAGGCAAAATGCCTAGTGGTTGCTGAACAATACGAACAATCTCGTGCATTGATTATCCCTATCCTGCGCAAAAAACAATCGGAGTCATGGGCTTGGGGCGCTTTAGCGGCTACTTATCGTAAACAAGATCCAGAATTGGCAGTTAAGTTTTTCGCTAAAGGCATTACTTCAGCGCATGAGGTGACTTTCAGCTTAAAACTTTTGCAGGGCATTATTCCTTTACTGATAAGTAAGCAGAAACAAGCTGAAGCTTCAATGTGCCTGAAAAAAGCACTGGCTGTGTATGAGGACCATAGCTGGAAAATCAAGCCCGAACTTGACCAGTTATCGAAGCAGACTTGGTATGATAGAAGTGTTAATGAAAGTTTATTAGATGCGTGGTTAAAATCTATATCCAGCGATGCCCTGGATCATTTACACGGGCCGACACAGAAAATGACGGCTATTGTTGAAAACATACATAAGTCGGGTAAGGGTTTTCACGCATTTGTAAATAAGTCGACATCGTTATCTGTTCGTATGGGTATATACAAGAGTAAAGTTAAACCAAGTGTAGGGGATTATGTTGAACTATCAGTTTCTTGTGAAGACGATGAACAAATGGTTATAAGCTCAGCACCATGTGCAAAATCTGAAGTGCCGGATGTTGCAGTTATTGAAGGATCTTTAAGAATAGCACCCAAAGGTTTTGGTTTTGTTGAAGATACCTTTGTTCCGCCTTTTCTTATTGCTGATATTAGCACTGACACGTTAGTTTCAGCTCTGCAAGTAATGTCATGGGATAAAACCAAGGGGCGTTATGGCTGGAAGGCAATTAAATTAACACCGTTAAATACAGGCTAACTATAGGGTGCTATAGCCCAAAACAAAGTAAGCGATCTTAAAGAAAGCTTTCTAACATACTAAAAGACTCATTATCATGAGTTAGACATTTTAATCATAAATAATGCTTGCTACTAGGAGTGAATTAATTAAAGAACAGTAGGGTCAGGTCCCGAATTGCGAATTAATTATGATTAAGATATAGGTGATAAAGACTTCGTAATTCGGGGCCCTGCTGTTCCAATAACTGCAATAGTCCATTCCCAAAATCTTTAATCGGGAATCCATTGTCACATATAGATTCCTGCTAAGAGCCTGCAGGAATCACGATTTCTCAGCTCAAATATAAATATATTGGGATTGGTATAACACGTCACGGATAAAGGTTGAATCGATTTTTAAGGTTTTAGCAGGCGGACTGTTTAAATAGGTCATTGCATAATGCCACAGACATTATAGGTATCATTCAATACTGTCGTTTCTAAAATTTCTAACTCCAAATACTTAGGTTCTATATCAGGATAATTATTGAGATGCTTGCGTAATTGATCAACAAATTCAGGTCGCACCAAATGGCAAGGCGCAAGATTGACACTGACGGTAATTTTTATATCAGCTTGATACCATGATTTTTCAGCGCATGAATCGCAGCCCTGCCCTTTTTTACCAGAAATCCACTAAGACCTGCTATTTAATTCCTGACAGTCAGCGCTCAAAACTACTCTTTAATGCCCATTTCTAGCTCTATTCAATGCTAAAACTTTAAGTCTATAAAATTTCACTAATAGACGTATACTTGCTTAATCTCACTCTCCCTCAAAAAATGCTTCAACATCCTTAATATCTCGTGTTCTACGCATTGCAGGGACGCTGTTTAAAAACATATGTCCGTAGGATTTTTTTAATAAACGTGGGTCACAAAGCAATAATACGCCTCGGTCATTAACATCACGAATTAAACGCCCTACTCCTTGCCTTAAAGCTATCACGGCGGTGGGTAATTGGTATTCAAAGAAAGGTTTGCGGCCTTGTCTTTCCATCGCTTCCATACGCGCTTTGAGCACTGGGTCGCCAGGGGATGAGAACGGTAGTTTATCGATAATAACGGTCGATAAGGCCTCGCCACGTACGTCGATGCCTTCCCAAAAACTCGACGTACCTAATAATACTGCATCCCCTAACTGTTTAAATTCATCTAATAAAATCGCTTTGGGTTTGTCGCCTTGAATTAATAGCGGGTATTTAATTTGTTTATCTAAAATTTTAGCCGCGGCTTGCAAGGCTCTGTGACTGGTAAATAAGAAAAATGTGCGGCCTTTGCTGGCATTAATGACAGGAATTGCAACTTTTACAATTTCTTCAACAAATTCAGGTGAATTCGGTTGCGGTAGACCTTTAGGGTGATAAAACAAAGATTGATTAGGAAAATCAAAGGGACTTTCCCAGCTATAGCTTTTAGCGTTATTAATGCCTAAGTTACGCGAAAAGTGATCAAACTTGTGATCAACACTTAAGGTAGCTGAAGTAAACACCCATGAGGCACTGTGTTGCGCCATAAAGGAACGAAACTCAGCGGCGATATCTAAAGGGGTTAAGCTCAGGGTGAAGGACTTTCTATGCGTTTCATACCAGCGCACCCATTTACCACTTTTGTCATTTAAGAGCGTTTTAAACTGTTCTTCTAGCTCTTCTGCCCGTTTAAAACAGGCTTCTAGCCCTTTACTACGCACGGAGGAAATTTCTAATTGATCGGCTAAGGCTTCTAAATGCTCCTGCAATCGCGTTAAGCCATCCATGACTTTAGGATTATTTTCGATATCCTTCCAATCACCACGCGTCATATCTACACCAAAAGCAAGCCGCATATCTTTGACTTCATGCTCTAAATTTTCACTGGCGACACGTAAATCTGGCATATCTTTGGCATCTTGAAAATATTCCATTAAGGCATCTTGCGCCAAATCACTAAGCTGCTTTGAGCCTAACGATAAGCCCAAGAAATTTGACGCGGTACTGGCTAGTTGGTGCGCTTCGTCAATAATCACGACTTCAGCATTGGGTAGTAATTCACCAAAACCAATTTCTCTAATCGACCAATCAGCACAAAGTAAATGATGATTGACGACAATCAAATTTGCATCCTGCGCTTTCTTGCGCGCTTTCATTAAAAAGCATTCTGAATACTCAGGACATTCTTGGCCTATACAGTTTTCGCGCGTCGAAGTCGCTTGCCCCCAAACAGGATTTGACTCCATAACATCCGGCATATCCGCAATATCGCCCGTTCGCGTACTTTTAGACCATTTCTTAATTTTACCTAGATCAGCTGCTTCTTCACGGCTAACACCTAAATTCGAGTGGATAGCGAGCTCTAATCGATAGGTGCACAGGTAGTTAGCGCGACCTTTTAATAAAGCGGCAGCAAAGGGCACCGTCAATGCTTGACGAATTAACGGCACATCTTTGTTAAATAACTGGTCTTGTAGATTTTTGGTGCCTGTGGAAACAATGACTTTTTTACCGGATAAAATGGCCGGCACTAAGTAGGCAAAGGTTTTTCCTGTGCCTGTGCCTGCTTCGACTATAACGTGCTCTTTATCGGCAATACTTTGCGCGACTGCTTCTGCCATTTCGACTTGTGCTGCTCGTGGCGAATAACCCGGGATCACTTTTGCTAATGACCCATCTGCAGAAAAAAATTCTTGTACTTTATTTTGACTATCCATTAACTTTTAATAATCCAGTTTGTTGTAAACGCTCAGCTAACTCTTCATTTTCGGTAGAAAAGCGCAATATATCTTTCGTCGTTAAGCGTAAACAGGTTACATACGTTTTTGCCACAACAGTTGCCGATCTATTGCTGTTAGCTCTTAATGCTCGTATACCAATTAATGCACCCTCACCTCTTTCAGCAACTTGCTCATTCTCACCCGCAGCATTAGCAATCAATACTTTTACATGACCACTTAAAATAATATACAAAGAATCACCGACATCACCTTGATAAATAAGGGTGTCTTCAGGCAAAAAATTGGCATAGCGCGCTTCACCAGCCATTTGTTTTAAAAAATCTGCCGGTAAATTGGCAAACAAAGGCACTTGATTAATCCAAGCATCTCGTTTTGCCAGCGGCAGTGACATTTTAAAAGAAGAAAGTTGCTCTAATGAATTAGTTAGCTTCTTAGTGATTAGCTGCAATACTTTAGCACTAACCATACCTTGCTCATGACTTTTCTTAACTAATTGCAAAGAGTAGCGCAAAGCCACTTTTTGAAATACAAAAGACTCATACTGCCGATAAAATATTGGGTAATTTTTGCTAAAGTAATGCAAACGATTCTGCCGACGCTTTAAGCGTTTTTGATAAATAAGCTCTAAGGAATGCAATAACTCCTCATCTATTTGCTTATCTAATCTTTGATCAATCATTTTATGAATCGCATGCAAACCCTTATGCGCCATTAATACGCCCGCAATATCATGCAAAATTTTATTGGCAAAACGGCGTGTTTGATATTGCACTAACAAATCTTGAGCCCAACTTTTTTCCCTCAATAGATGTATCAGCCTATGTTCAAAATCCAATAAAAGACTAGGCTGCAGCCAACCTTCTCCCATAGCCTTCATATAATCAATGCTATGTTGTTGGTCAACCCGTAAAATCTCTTTAAAGGTCACTAAAGTATAATAATTTACTACACCTATTTCATAAAGGTGTTCAATTTCCTCAGTTTCAGTGCGTAAGGCTTGCAAATGCACCTGTTTAAGCAGCTGCTCATCAGTCAAAGCGATCTGCTCAGCATCCAACGTCTGATGCAGTTTATATTCAACAGAGGACTCCATGGCATTATCTAGCAAATGCAAGCTCTCAAAACTATGCAGTACTTTATCTACTGACTGAGTAACTTGCTGCATACTCTGCTTTAATTCCGCCTGCTCGGTTTTGCCTAATTCGTCCATTTTCAGATAATGCATCAACCAACGAATGGTCGAAGCATTAACGAGCAAAGAGATTAAAACCACACCTAAGGTTAAAGTAACTAATAACTGCTTTTCAGGAACGGTCTCAGGAATCGCCATAACAATGGCAATTGCCAGTCCCCCTTTTAATCCCCCCCACCATATAATGTGCCGCTCAGCCCAACTAATCTGATGTAAAGAAAATATGCGTGTGGTCATAGGAAGCAATAAATAAACACTAACGGCACGTGCTATAGAGACGGCAATAGTCGTCCATAATATAGGCTGCCAAAAAGTCACTAGCTGCATTAAATCAACTGAAATCCCAATCATGACAAATAATAGCGAGTTAAAAATTAAAACAAGAAACCCCCAAGTCGTATGGATGGTATCAATACTGTTTTTTGATAAACGACTTAAACCGGTCAAGTTAAGCGTGATCGCCGCAGACAAGACAGCCATAACGCCGGAAACATGTAGTTCATGTTCAGCAATAATAAAACTCAAATAAGCCAAGATCAAAGACAGAACGACAGGAATACTTTGATTACCATGATACAAACGCACTAACAATTCACTCATGACTAAACCAATACACGTACCGACTAACACGCCACCGAGAAACACTTTAAAGAATTGTCCAATAGCCTGCAGCCCGTCGGCATAAGAAAAACTATCTTGCACCAACATGATTAGCAAAATATTGAATAATACGATGGCGGTCGCATCATTCATCAAGGACTCCCCTTCTACTAATATATTTAAACGCTTAGAAACCCCTAATTCTTTAAATAAAGAGACAACCGCCACTGGGTCAGTAGCTGAAATCAAACTACCGAATAATAATGCTACAACCAATGGTAGGCCTAAAGACCACCCAACACCAACACCTACTAGAACTACCGACACCAACATACCAAAAATCGCTAAGACTAAAACCGGTACTAGGTTTTTTAATAAGGCACGCGCATCCAAGGATAAAGCCGCTTCAAATACCAAAGCAGGTAAAAATACGAATAACACCAGATCAGGCGTTAAATGAAACTCCCTGAAGTCTACTAAATCCATGACATCGCTATCAGTGGCAAGAAAATTCACAACCAAGCCTAATAACACCAATAAAACCGTGTAAGGAATCGGTAAATGCCGGCATACACTAGCCGCGATCATGGCCAAAAGTAACAAGCCTGAAGTAATCAGTAAAATGTCAGCTAAAGGCATCAATTAGTCCCACCCATGAATGTCATAAAATTGTCATATCTCATATTTACATTAATAAATAACTATCTCAATAAAGTAGGTTACTACCAATAACTTACACTGCATTCCTACTATTTAATGCTGCTAATTCTAAACCATACCCATAGGTAAAAGTTGACTTTTATGTCAAAATCATTAAATTTAGTAAGTTGGAGTGCTTGAAATGCCCTGTAGCTCGGGGTTAAAAAAACAAACCACTTCAATATAAAGCTTAAAACTAATATTAGTCTTAATATAAACAACAATCACGGATCTATTTAATAGATAGGTTTCTCGGAGGAATTATATGAAGAAGCAACTTAAGAGCTTACTACTAGCGTCATCAGTAGCAGCTTTACTTGCAGCACCAACTATTGCATCTGCGAATAGCGGCGTTGAAAAACTAACTAAAAACCCAGCTAACTGGGCAACTGCTTTAGGTAACTATGCGGGTACACGTTATAGTGAACTAAATCAAATCAACGCTAAAAACGTTAAAAACCTGCAACCTGCATGGTCTTTTTCTACAGGTGTTTTACGTGGCCACGAAGGTGGACCATTAGTTGTTGGCGATGTTATCTACATTCACACACCATTTCCTAACACTGTTTACGCAATCGACCAAGCAACACAATCTGTAATCTGGGAGTTCACTCCTTCTATGGATGCTGATGTTACGATTCCTGTTATGTGTTGTGATACTGTGAACCGTGGTTTAGCATACGGCGATGGTAAAATCTTCCTACAACAATCTGATACTGTTTTAACTGCACTTGATGCTAAAACAGGTAAACGTATCTGGAGTGTTCAAAACGGTGATCCTAAATTAGGTATGACTAACACTCAAGCACCTTTAGTTGTTAAAGACAAAGTCTTAACAGGTATTGCGGGTGGTGAGTTTGGTGTTCGTGGTTTCTTAGCTGCTTATGACATCAAAACAGGTGAGTTAGCATGGAAAGGTTACAGCATGGGACCTGACGGTGACACGCTAATCAATCCAGGCAAGTCTACAACTTGGGAAGATGGCAAGGTTACTAAACTTGGCAAAAACTCAGGAACTAGCACTTGGGAAGGCGACCAGTGGAAAATTGGTGGCGGTACAACTTGGGGCTGGTATTCTTATGATCCAGAACTAAACCTAGTGTATTACGGATCAGGTAACCCTTCTACATGGAATCCTGTACAACGTCCTGGTGACAACAAATGGTCTATGTCTTTATGGGCCCGTGATGCTGACACAGGTGAAGTTAAATGGGTTTACCAAATGACACCACATGATGAGTGGGATTATGATGGCATTAATGAAGTAGCTCTAGCTGACCAAAAAATCAATGGTAAAATGCGCAAAACTGCCGTGCATTTCGACCGTAATGGTTTTGGTTATACTTTAGATCGTGAAACAGGTGAATTGTTAGTTGCTGAGAAATTTGATAAATCAGTTAACTGGGCAACTCATATTGATATGAAATCAGGTCGTCCTGTTTTAGATCTTAAATACAGTACAGAAGCGAATGGTGAAGATGAAAATACTGTTGGTACATGTCCAGCGGCATTAGGCGCTAAAAACCAACAGCCTGTATCTTACTCTCCAAAAACTGGCTTATTCTATGTATCAGGTAATCACCTATGTATGGAATACGAACCATTTGAAGTTTCATACACAGCGGGTCAACCGTATGTGGGTGCGACTTTAAGCATGATGCCAGCAGGTAAAGATGTACTAACTGGTAAGCCCGATGGTACAACTAACCTAGGTCAGTTCACTGCTTTTGACGCAACAACAGGTAAAATTGCTTGGTCTAACAAAGAAACGTTCTCTGTTTGGTCTGGTTCTGTTGCAACGGCTGGTGGTATAGTATTCTACGGTACACTTGAAGGTTACTTAAAAGCAGTTGATGCTAAAACAGGTAAAGAATTATACAAATTCAAAACACCTTCTGGCATCATCGGTAACGTCAACACTTGGTCTTACAAAGGTAAGCAGTATGTTGGTGTACTTTCTGGTATCGGCGGATGGGCTGGTATCGGTATCGCAGCAGGACTTGATTCAGGTGAAGATGATTCTAACTCTGAAGGTCTAGGTGCGGTTGGTGCATACAGAAGCTTAAGTTCGTTCACTAAATTAGGTGGCGTATTTACAGTATTCGCACTACCTAAATAAGATAATCTTTTTTAGATTAGCTTAATCCAAAAAGCCCCGACCGAATTTATTTGGTCGGGGCTTTTTTGTTTTTACCGTTTCACAAAACGACCGTTTTCTTAAGGACAATAAAATGTCATTTGCAAAAAAAACACAAATACTACTCTCGGCATTAGCGCTTAGCGCACTTACTGCATGCCAGACCGCTGAAAAAATTAATACAATTGAACAGCCCTCGGTTTCTGACAGCTCTAAGGATCTCGAACAAGCTAAAGCCAGCAAAAGATCAGGGACGACCAAAAAAAACCCTAGAGACGATAAAAAATTTAGAGTCTGCGCCGACCCATTAAACCCCCCTTACTCCAGCAAAAAATTGGATGGCTTTGAAAATAAAATAGCCGCGCTATTTGCCCAGCAATTGGGACAAGAAGTCGAATATTACTGGTTTCCTCAGCGTATCGGTTTTGTACGCAACACATTAAAGTCAACCATAGGTGACACGGCAGAATTTAAATGCGATGTCATTATGGGCGTACCTTCTGGATTCGACTTTGCAGCAACAACAAAGTCTTATTATCATTCAAGCTATGTATTACTGATAGCTGAAGGACGCGGATGGGATAACATTACTATTCCGGAGCAACTAAGATCACTCCCCTTAGCCAAACAAGACAGCTTAAAAATTGCAATGTTTGATCGTGGACCCGGCACAGCATGGTTACAAAATAGCGGTTTATTAGAGCAAGGTGTTCCCTATCAAACCATGACCGGCGACAGTGACAATAATACAGCCATGATGATAGATAAAGAACTGCAAGCCGGCAATATTGATATGGTTATTTTGTGGGGGCCGATGGCTGGCTATCTGATGACACAGCACCCAGATACTTACAAAACACTGCCTATGAAATCATCTTTAAATATGAAATTTGATTATTCAATGTCCATGGGCGTGCGCTATCCAGACAAACAGCGCAAAGCACTCCTCAATGAATTAATTAGTAAAAACCAGCAAGAAATCAATAAAATACTTGAAACTTATCACGTACCTTTACTATCAGTTCCAGAGAAAAAAGAACGTAAAGATAATGATTGATTAAATGATTTGCTATTGTAGATACCACCGCTCCAAATCAATCACAAGAGGATAATTCACCCTATTTGTGGTTGATAGGGTTGTTGGTGCTTTAAAACACCAAAACAAATCTGAACCAGCTTTCGCATTACTGCGCCTAGGGCAGACTTTTTACTTTTTCCCTTCTCTGTTAATCGCTCATATTGAGCTTTTATATCTGGGTTGTACTGTTTTTCACTAATCGCCGCCATATATAGATTGGCTCGAAGAGTAGGGTTTCCATTTTTAACAAGCCTTGAGCGACCTTTAATGCTGCTTCCTGGCTCTTTTTCTACAGGAACAAGGTCAAGGCCTCGCACTGCTAAACGAGCGTCCTCCTACGCTCATTACCACTCTTTGTGCAATCACACAGGCCCCACTCCGGGAATAGTCTTTAAAAGTGCATTGTCTGCTTTTAATTTGTCATGCTTTGTAGTGGTTTAATAAAACAGGACACTTCTAACGGCTGATTTATAATGTCATTAGAGGTGAATATGAGTAACGAAAAAAAACAGAGAAAACCTAATTACACTCTTGAATTTAAACAGGACGCGGCCGAATTAGTCATTAAACAAGCTGCGGATCATTTAGGTGTTTCTTTAAGCGCCATTAGACGCTAGGTACTAGGGTATCAAGCTTATTCAAATTTAACTTTGAACCTTAACCTGCTTCTCAGGTATTTCTGCGCGCATAAATAATGAGTACAGCACTGGGACAACAACTAATGTCAGTATGGTACCCACTAATAAGCCAAAGGCAATCACACAAGCCATACCATAAAATAATGGATCCTTAGATAAAATCAATGGCAACAAGCCTAATATTGTCGTTAAGGTAGTCATTAAAATAGGGCGAAAACGTGCAATAGCCGCACCAATAATGGAATCATATAAGCTTTTACCTGAATTAACTTCTATCTCAATACGATCCAGCAATACAATTCCATTATTAATAATAATCCCTGCCAAACTGAGTAAGCCTAAAATTACCATAAAACCAAACGGTGCATTCATCACTAGTAAGCCGATAACCGCACCAATAAAGGTAAGTGGAATGGTAATCAAAATAATACTCGCACGCCGAAAAGAATTAAATTGCCAGACCAGTAAAACCGCAATCAATATAAAGCAGACAGGCATATATTCAAATAAGTAAGCCTGAGCTTCAGCAGCATTTTCTATTTCACCGCCCATTTCCCAGTGATACCCAAGAGGTAATCCAAGATTATCTAAAGTTGGCTGCAATTCACTTATTACCTGCGCTGCCTTTAGGACTTGGTGCTTAGCACTCACTGTTATTGTGCGCTCTTGATCAAATCGCTTGATACGACTCGGCTCAGTTACCGCCTTAATATCCGCAATTTGCGATAAAGGCACATTGCTTTTTCTCGCCGCTGAATAGACATTAATAGAACTGACATTATGAATCTGACGCCGTTCTGAAGCCAATCCGCGCCCCATAATAGGAATAATCGTATCGCCTTCACGATAATCAGTAAGTGTTTTTCCATCAAAATAGGAACTCAGTGAGTTAGCTATTTCTTCTGATGTAACACCTGCCCGTCTTGCTCTATCTTGATGAATTTGTACTTCAACTTTCCAAAGTTTATTTTCCCAGTCTTGTTCAATATCTAAAGTACCCGGAATAGCATGTAATTTATCTAATAATATCTGTGCTTTTGCACGCAGAATTTTATCATCCGGCCCTTTAATACGAATCTCAACTAACCCTGTTTCCGTTGCACCTAACCACATTGCTTTTACGCGTCCACGTGCTTCCGGCATTTGATCCAACATATAACTACGCACTCGCTGAACCATCTCATCCACCTGCTTTGCATTTTCGGTATTAACGACAACAAATGCTAAGTGTGGATCAGGATCCATGGGTGACAAAGAAAGAAAGAAGCGCGGTCCACCCGCACCCACATAGCCAATAGTGCTAGTGATTTCTGGGTTAATTTCTTTATCATTCATCCACGCGGTTAACTGCTCTACACCATCTGCTGTTTTATTTGAGCGCGTTCCAGCTGGATTATCGACATAAACTAAGAATTGATTACGATCGCCTGCCGGAAAAAATTCAACCGGTACAAATCGAAATAGAAAGCCTGCACCTAACATCGCCAAAACTAAAGCAAAGATAATAAGGGTTCGGTTACCTAAAACCAACTTTAAAAAATTTATATAAGATTGATAAAACTTACCTTGATAAGGATCGGGGGCAACGCTACCTTCTGGTATAGGTTTTACTTTCATAAACCAAAAGCACATCGCAGGTGTCATATACATCGCCAAAAACCACGAGGCTAATAAAACAATAGTCACAACTTGAGCAAGCGATAAGGTGTACTCTCCCGTCCCTCCATTAGCCATCAGCATAGGTGCAAAGGCTAAAATAGTCGTTAGTGAAGAGGTTAATAAAGGTACAGCAAGCATATTACCGGCTTCCAAAACAGCTTCTAAACGCTCTTGCCCCGCTTCCATACGGCTACGAATATCTTCTGCGACCACAATCCCGTTATCGACTAACATGCCTAATGCGATAATCATTGAAGCAATGGACATACGCTGTAACTCAATATCCATTTGGTACATGATGACCAAACCTAATAGCATCGCCATCGGTACAAAAGACCCGACAATCAAGCCAGTACGCAAGCCTAAAAAGACAATAACCACGGTTAATACAATCACTAGGGTTTGAATAAGGTTGCTCACCGCCCCTGCAACAGCAATATCAACTAAATCAGGCTGATAAGTAGCAAATTCTAATTTATAACCTATCGGCAATTCTTGTTCTAATTCACGAACTTTTTTGCTTAGCCGCTCGCCATACTCAACACTATTAACGCCTACGCCTTCCATAATAGAAACACTAATAATAATGCTTGGTTTACCATTGTAATAAACAGGGCGCTGTGGAGGATCAACATAGTCACGAATAATAGTCACTACATCCCGCAAAGGTGTCACTTTATCAGTACCCGGAATAGGCAACATAACGGATTCAATCGCGGATACATCATTAAAATTTCCTGATGGTTCCACGTTAATTTCTTGACCATTGGCATCAATTTTACCGCCCGGTAACAAGATATTTTGTGCAATCAAAGTCTCACGAATAATGTTAGGTGTTAAACCCAGCTTTGCTAATTTAGTATTGGAAAATTCTAAATAAATACGTTCTTCTTGAACGCCATACAGCTCTATTTTTTGCGTGCCCTTTAAAACATACAAGCGGTCACGTAAATCACGGGAGACTTGGCGCATTTCAGCCATAGAAAACCCATCACTGACTAAAGCAATCGTCGCAATAGATACCAAGCCAAATTCATCTTCAACAAAAGGCCCTAATGTCCCTGAAGGTAATTCAGGCCCAACATCGGCCATTTTATTACGTAAATCTTGCCAGATAGGCTGCAAATCAGAATATTCATCTTTTAATACCACATGTATTAATGATGAGCCTGTTTTGGAATCAGAAGTAATTTCTTTTACCTCGCCAATTTCGCGTATTTTTTCTTCCAGTTTACGGGTAATTAAATCCTCTACCCGTTCAGTAGACATGCCGGGGTAATACGCAGTGACAACCGCCTCCCGAATAACGATAGAAGGATCTTCCTGCTTGGGGTAATCTAGGTAAATCAGAACACCCGCAAAAACAATAAAAACCAGTGAAAGTATCGTTAACCTAGAGTTGTTCAGTGAAAATTGAGCAATATTCATTAATAATTCTCTCTATCAACTTAAGGAATCATCAGCTTAACTTGCTGACCATCATTGAGAAAATTAACACCTGCCACCGCAATAACATCACCGTAAGCAAGCCCCTTAGTAATTTCTATTCTATTTGAAGTAGACATAGATCCTGATGATTCAACGGCTGTTTTAGTCACTGTCGAAGTTTTAGCGTCAAAAATAAATACATAACCTAAGCTAACATCGTCCCCCGCCAAAATGGCAGATAAAGGCACTAAATAACCCTTTTTTTCATTTTCATTACTGAGTATTAAACCTATATCTGCTGTCATACCGGGTTTTATAAAATCTGCCGGATTAAGCATTTGTGCTTTTGCAGGAAAGGCATTAGCGACACCCGCTTCTGAACCAATAAAAGTAATTTTCCCAGCGCTAGTCACCTCACCTTTTAAGGTAGGTAATTTAATGTTGATAGGCGAGCCTAATTTAACTCGGCCAATAATTGTTTCTGGAATATCAAACTCAACATCTAGAGACCCCCCCGCATTGATTTCAAATAATTTTTTTCCCGGAAGCACTTTCACAAAAGGATCAACCGTTCGTGCGGCAATACTGCCATCAAAAGGTGCGACTAAGACAGTTAAGCGTAGATCACGTTTTGCTAATTTTAATTTCGAATTGGCAAAGCTAATTTGGTTTTTTGCAGTATCACGCATTGATAACGCACGATCCCATTCTGCTTTACTTGAAAAACCCTTTTTTTCCAACTCATCAACACGAGCAAAGTGTTGCATTTTATTTTTATATTCAGAACGCGCCGTTGCTAAATCTGCTTCAGCTGCTTGCACATCTAGTTTGTATGGTTCTTTGTCTAACTTAGCTAGTACCTGGCCTTTTTTTACTACATCACCAATATCAACATTAACTTCTTGAACTTTACCCCCTACTTCAAAACTTAAAGAGGACGAATTTGTTGCTTTAACTATTCCGGAAAATTGACGCTGATGGCCGCCAGCTTGTGCTCCGATAGTGATGGTTTTTAAGGCTCTAACCTGGTCAATAATTTTAACTTCATCTTGGCAGGCTGTTAGCATCAGAAGTAAAATCATAAAAAAAGGTTTTTTAATGATTTGAATAGGCATTTTGGGTCTCAAGTAAACAATGAAGTTGAATAACATTAATTGTATATTAGATAGGCCACTAGAGTATTAATAAAAAAATATACCTATAAAACGTAAGCGACTAATAAAGCACGTACTTGCCTTTTTAACTTACGAGCGTTTTTTAGGCTCTACATTCCACGGCAATAAATCTTCAACTTTATCTACCGTATCCGCATAAGGCAAGGCGGCCAGTATATGTTGGTAATATTGCAATTGTGCTTCTGTTAAGAAATCTAATAGCTCTTGGAATTCCTCTTCCGTTTCACCCGGAAACCCGACAATGAAGGTGCTACGCAAGGTAATATCAGGACATACTTCACGCCATGCCTTGATTCGTTCTAAATTATTTTCTGTGGCTGCTGGCCGCTTCATCAATTTTAAAATACGCGCATTCGCATGCTGAAAAGGAATATCTAGGTAAGGTAATATTTTTCCTGTCGCCATTAAAGGCACGACCTCATCAACATGCGGGTAAGGGTAAACATAATGCATACGCACCCAAACACCTAGCTCACCTAAAGCCTCAGCCAAATCATAAAAGCGCGTACGCACTTCTTTTCCCTGCCAATCATAAGCTTGGTATTTTAAATCTAAACCATAAGCACTAGTATCTTGCGAAACAACCAATAATTCTTTAACACCTGAATCAGCTAAACGTTTAGCTTCCCACATCACTTCACTCACTGGACGGCTAACTAAATCGCCACGCATAGATGGGATAATACAAAAAGTACAGCGATGATTACAGCCTTCAGATATTTTCAAATAAGCATAATGTTTGGGTGTTAATTTTATGCCTTGTGGCGGCACCAAACTGGTATAAGGGTCATGCAATGGCGGTAGATGCTTATGTACCGCACTAACGACCTCTTCTAAAGCATGCGCGCCAGTAATTTCTAATACTTGTGGATGACGCGCCAAAATCTCATCCGCACGCGCACCAAATAAAAAGCCTTATCATCCGCCTCTAGATTTTGTAAGGCCGTTTTTAAAGCTTTTCTTTGAATTTTATCGAGTCTCATACATTAACCTACATAATGTAACTTCTCATTATTCATGGGTAAATACCTATAAAAACCTCGTCATCCCGAATGCTTTTACCAGGAACCTACGTTGAGCATAGATTCCTGCTAACAGCGTGCAGGAATGACTAACTGAAAAAACTGCCTGTACCCTTTAGTAATGAAAAGTTACTACATAATCAATCAAAAAAATAACTGACGCCAACTAAAAATACATTGGCATTAATACTATTATTCGGCTGCTCTATTCCTGAGTTTGACATATGGTGAATTTTCCAAGCACCATTAATTGCGACATTATCGGTTATAAAATAATATGCTCCTAAGCCGCCCTGAGGAGAGAAAACAAAACCGTCACTCTGATCCTGCAAGCCATACTTTAAATAGCCAAAACCTAAGCCGAGCTCAATATAAGGGATGAATTTCTTACTCGCGAGAAAATTATAACGAAATAAAAAACCAGCACCTACCGAATACCCCCCAACTGGCTTAAAGCTACTAGTAAACTCACCTTGTAGTTCTAGATCAAAGTTACCTTGATACCAAGATCCTTCCGCAAAAGCATCCGAAATACCTACGCCAAAACTAGGAAAGGCGGAAAAATACTCAACAGAACTACCATCACCCTCTCCTACAAAGCCAAACGAAAATCCCGCTCCATAGCCCAACTGCAAGGTTGCATGCCTTTTTCCATAGCCGAACTTTTCTTCCGTAATCCCTTCAGCCTTAACCAGTACAGCATAAAGCGATAACTCTAAAAACAAGATAAACACTATGCTTGTTTTTATAATGCGGAATAACTTCAACATCATGAATCCTCCCTGATTTTCTCGCACAAAACACGCAACCAAGCCTATTGATAACTCAATTACGCATCAACTAATTTCGCCCAAACATCATAATCATCAGCCTCTTCGATTTCCACCGTGACGATATCACCTACTTTTAAATGCGTTGCACCATCAATAAAAACCTGGCCATCAATTTCTGGCGCATCAGCCATACTTCTGGCAACAGCACCTTCTTCGACCACTTCATCAATTAATACTTTCTCAATTCGACCTACACGTTTTTGCAAGCGCGCTGAACTGATTTCTGCCTGATGTGCCATGAAGCGTGCTAAACGCTCTTCTTTTACCTCTTCAGGCACTAAATCAGGCAGGTCATTTGCTACTGCACCTTTAACGGGTGAATAAGCAAAAGCACCGACTCGATCCAACTGAGCTTCAGTTAAGAAATCCAATAATTCTTGAAACTCTTCCTCAGTTTCCCCAGGAAACCCAACAATAAAGGTGCTTCGTAACACAATATCAGGACACACTTCACGCCATGCCTTAATGCGTTCTAAATTATTTTGTGTTGCAGCTGGGCGCTTCATCAATTTCAAAATACGTGCATTGGCATGCTGAAAAGGAATATCTAGGTAAGGTAATATTTTTCCTGCCGCCATTAAAGGCACGACCTCATCAACATGCGGGTAAGGGTAAACATAGTGCATACGCACCCAAACACCTAGCTCACCTAAAGCCTCAGCCAAATCATAAAAGCGCGTACGCACTTCTTTTCCTTGCCAATCATAAGCTTGGTATTTTAAATCTAAACCATAAGCACTAGTATCTTGCGAAACAACCAATAATTCTTTAACACCTGAATCAGCTAAACGTTTAGCTTCCCACATCACTTCACTCACTGGACGGCTAACTAAATCGCCACGCATAGATGGGATAATACAAAAAGTACAGCGATGATTACAGCCTTCAGATATTTTCAAATATGCATAATGTTTGGGTGTTAATTTTATGCCTTGTGGCGGCACTAAACTGGTATAAGGGTCATGCAATGGCGGTAGATGCTTATGTACCGCACTAACGACCTCTTCTAAAGCATGCGCCCCAGTAATTTCTAATACTTGTGGATGACGCGCCAAAATTTCATCCGCACGCGCACCTAAACACCCGGTAACAATAACCTTACCATTCTTAGCGAGAGCTTCACCAATACTGTCTAATGACTCCTCAACAGCCGAATCAATAAAACCACAGGTATTAACCACGACCATATCCGCACCGTCATAATCAGGTGCAACCTCATATCCTTCAGAACGTAATTTAGTCAAAATACGCTCACTATCAACCAACGCTTTTGGGCAGCCTAAGCTAATAAATCCGATTTTTGGAATTTTCATAATATTTTTGTAATACTGTATTTAAGATAATTATATTTTTACTTGATACTAAACCCCATCCACTTTGAAATGTGTAGTTTTTAGTTAATACTCTTTTCGTATTCGTCATTCTTGTATGCTTTTAGCAGGAATCTATTGATGATGCTTAGATTCCCGATAAAAAACTTCGGGATGACGAGAGTTTTCATAAACTACGATTTTCAATATAGGCTGGGTTTAAAGCTGCGCTCTAACGATATAAATCAAAACGTGCTTAAAATTTCTATAGGGTTAATAAATGTACTGCCAACCAAATACTATCCCTGTCAGGATCCGTCCAATCAACACGATGTTTACAATGCGCGGGGATTAATAAATAATCTCCTGCTTGTAGTTTTTTAAATTCTTGTGGCTCAGAAAATTCTAAGATAGCCTCGCCTTGTAATAACACAACCCACTCATCATTGATTTGATCGTACCATTCATCTTTTGCGCTGCTCTGTCCTCGAGAAACAATCCTTTCTATCTCTACTTGTTCATTTTTCAATAAACAAGTAAATAATTCTTTAGGCAATTGAGCAGGAATATCTGCTAATATATTTTTTATCTTTGCAACTGCCATATCATGCATTGTTTAATAGTACATTGGGTTTGACCAACACATTAACTCCCCCTAAAAAGAACGATGCTAACACCTACCCATCTATGTTTATTTTAAAATCCTCTCCACTTATATTGCTTATCTTATTCAGCGCAGTACATCATTTAAAAGCCGAAGAGAGCGTATCAGCATGGGATTTGGTCAAAAATAAAGAAGGAATTAAAGTTTATACTCGTACCTTAGCTAATTCAAATTACAAAGAGTTTAAAGGAGTCATGACCCTAGAGGCCAAGCTAGACGCACTGTTGAAATTCATTAATAATGCCGAACATTGCCCCGACTGGCAATATAAATGCCTAAAAATGCTGACACTTAGCGATGGGTACCTTTATAAACTCAGTAATTTACCTTGGCCTTTAAGTGATCGTTATACCGTCATGCAGTCTCAAGGGAATTTTGACCAAAAACAAAACAGCTATACCTTGAGCTTAAAAAACATTCCTCGCAATCAATTGCCGCAACATATTTTGCAGCAATTACCAGCAGAGCTAGACACAGTGCAAATGCGAACTTCTGATGGCTATTGGCACTTTCAGCTAAATCATACCGCCGAAATCCTTATCACTCATCAAATGCATGGCGATCCTGCAGGGTCACTACCAGCGAATTTAGCTAACCTAGGTGTGACTAATGCTGCTTATGTAACACTGAGCAAACTAAGGGAGCAACTATCAGGAAAATAAACTAACTTCCTATGCAAACAAGCGGACCGAAGTCCGCTCTACACTTCCTGGGCATGCAATGTTAAATCATTTTTATCTACTGAAATGGTAAATTGTCCCAGCAAAAGTCCCTGTAATTCTTTACCTACCATGCTATAACGCCAGCCATGCAACAATAAGCTATCAGGATCATCAAATAATAAAGCTTCTAAATCTTTGCGCGTAGCCAAAATTATAGGGTTTAAAGCATTTTTTTCAGCTCGCAAGCGCACAATACCGCTTAAAACATCTAATACTGCTTCTTGCTTAGCTGTTTTTTTTACGCTATTTTCTTTAGCTTTTAATTTCAACCCCGGCATATCCTGTGCCGCTTTAATTAAATCACATACCTGCTGTCCGGAGCGCCTAACAAAACCATCATTAATACTGCGTATTTCCGACAGTGCTTTTACAGTCACTGGCTGTAATTTGGCCATATCTAAGATCAACTCATCGCGTAAAATCCAGTTTTTAGGGCGATCATCTTTTTTAGCCGCTTTCTCACGCCATTCCGCTAGAGCCTGGACAATAGCAAGCTGCTTGCCTGTTAATTTATTTTTACCGCGAATTTTCAACCAGGCCTTTTCCGGCGGTATATCATATAAATCAGGATTCATTAACTGCTCAAAATCCTCCTTTAACCAATTTTCTCGCCCTAATTTCTGTAGCTTTTTCTCCATCATCTGATAAATTTTAGCCAGATAAATCACATCATCTGCCGCATATTCCATTTGCTCAGGCGATAAAGGTCGCTGACTCCAGTCAGTGCGCGTATGAATTTTGCTTAAGTTAATATTTAAAAAGCCCGAGACTAACATGGCATAACCTGGGTTTTCTTGAAAACCAAGCAAAGGCGCGACAAGCTGAGTATCGTAAACAGGTGCAGGTAATTTCCCTGTGAGATTATAAAAAATCTCTACATCTTGGCGGCAAGAATGCAGAACTTTAATAATATCTGGATTATTAATAATTTCAAATAACTCATCCATCTGCCCCTCTAAAGCAATAGGATCGACACAAGCCACCCATTCCAATGTCGCTATTTGCAATAAACAAAACTTTGGATAATAGGTTTTTTCACGCAAAAACTCAGTATCAATAGCAAGCCACGGCTCGTGCTGCATTTTTTGGCAAAGGATTTCTAGTTCAGCGACCGAATCTACAAACTGAATTTCATTCATACGTTTTATTTATAATGATAATTAAAGGTTAAACCTTATCTTGTCCCGGGGTCGGGTTTCTTTTGTTCGCAGCAAGATAGTGCCTGCGTGTACCACGTCGATAACTTTTTTCCGCTTGATATTTTTTACCGGCGCCACTTAAGCGTTTAATATCCAATGCTTGCCCATTTATCTCTAATTCCTTAAAGATCTGTAAGATATCAACAGGCATGCCTGGCGGCAAACTTAAAACCGCATAATTCTCTAAAATATCAACATAGCCAATTTTTTTTCGCTCTACACCAGCCTCTTCAACGATAAGGTCTTTTATATGGTTGATATTGACTTGATGAACACGCCCAACTTCAATACGATAACGAACCATCTGCGCATTCAGCAACTCGAAAGCCTTTTGCTTTTCCATACTCAACTTACTATGTTCAATATCGCTCAGTGTAGTCTCAGGCTCATTAATAAATAACAAGGCTGCGGCTAAGTCGAGATAATCTAATTTTAAATTACGCGCACTGACTTCAATCAATGCCTTATTAGCTGTTAAATCTTCTTTGGCAATAATTCGTTTCAATTCATTTTCTAAGCTTAACTGCTTTTCTATCTGAGTATACACAAGCCTATTTTTCATCATTTAAAAAGCCTAAACGAATATCAACATAGGACTCATCGCGCAAGCGCCTTAACCATAACTCGGTTTCTTCTTCTATTTTTCGTTTACGAATTTCATCGCGTGCCTGACTAATCTTATGCTCTTCACTATTATCCTTTGTTCGACGTCCTAACACTTGAATAATATGCCAACCAAACTGCGTTTGTACTGGCCCACTAATCTCATTAACTGCTAATTCAGACATCGCTCTTTCAAATGGAGGCACCAATAAACCAGGCATGACCCAATCCAAATCCCCGCCTTTTAATGCGGACCCCGTATCATCAGAATTTGCTTGTGCTAACGCAGCAAAATCATCTCCATCAGCAATTCGCCCCTCTATCACAGCTAAGCGTTTTTTAGCTTCGGCATCATTCACTATCTCATTGGTTTTAATTAAAATATGACGAACATGGGTTTCAGTAATAATATGCGAATCAACTCCGGTACTGTCTATTAGCTTAAGAATATGAAAACCACCCGGACTACGAATAGGCTCCGAAATATCACCTTTGCTCATTGTTTTTAAGACATCAACAAACAATGTTGGCACTTGATTTAAAGTACGCCAGCCTAATTCCCCACCCTTTAAAGCATTAGCACCATCAGAAATACTTACTGCCATTTTTTTGAAGTCATCACCCATACGTAACCGAGAGGTTATGCTAAGTGCTTCTGCCTCTTCTGCTTGTATTTCCGATGCAGACGCTGCCTCAGGAACAGAAATTAAGATATGACCTAGAAAATACTTTATTTTCTGATCTTCAGCGCTAATTTCAGTATCTAAATAATGATGAATTTCTTGCTCTGAAACTTTAATTCGACTACCAATTTCATGGCTACGCAATTGATTAACAAGAATTTCTTGGCGTATATTTTCTTTGAAGGCATCATAGTCCATTCCCTCTTTACTTATTTCCTGCCTAAACTCCTCCATGCTCATGCCATTTTGCTGAGCAATCGACTCAAGCGAACTATTGACCATTTCATCGCTAACTTTAATGCCCGCCTTTTGCGCTAACTGACTTTGTAATTTATCAACAACCAAACGCTCTAGCACCTGCTGATACAAAATTTTCTTAGGTGGCAATTGCACATTATTAGCTTTTAACTTGTTCACAATAGAAGCCGCTTCTCGCGCCAACTCACTATCGAGAATAACATCATCTTCAACAACAGCAACGATACCATCCAAATATTCAGCGGCTAAGCTGTTATGACTTTGCATCAGCATTAAGCAGCCTAAAAACAGAACTGAAATAAACTGTGCCACTAAACACTTAATTTTCACTTGACCTCTTTTATGTAACATTATGTTTATCATTGCAATTAATAATTAGGTTTTCTATATCCTGAGATATTTTCTAATAAAAAGTCTTCTAGTTTATCGCCTAAACTAGTCAAACCTTTTAATTCAATCTGAAAATATATTGAACTTTGTGGCTCAGCATCTTCACTGGTACTCAGCATAAATTGGCGTGCGATTACTCTAAAACGCCAGCAACAACTATCTTTCTCGATACCATAAAAATATTCTAAAGTCTTACGATCAAAAAGTGAATATCGGTACAAGCCTATGACACTCCATCCATCATAGATAGGAACAATAGCAGAAGCAACAACTTGCTCTTGGCCTACTTGCCCCAACCGCTCTTGTCGATACCGATAACCAACATTGAAAATAGTATTGTTATTTAGCCCATGATAGTACACATCAGCACTACCTCGATCGATGGCGCTATCGTCATAACTCCAATGCATAGCCGAACTAAATTTAATTTCATCGGTTATTTCACTACTTAACTCGGTAATTAAATTAGACAGTAATTCAGAGTGTACGGCATCACCAGATAGATTCACTTTCCTGTCTTCAAAGTAAAAAATCTGGCCGACAGTCAATTTTAAGCGATCTCGCCCATCCCCAACTAACCGTGTCGTTAAGGCCGCAGTAATTTGATTGGTATTCTGGGTTTTATCAGCCCCGTTAAATTCATTATCTCTAAACAACTGACTGGTATTAAAATCGTATAATGAGGTATCAAAATTAGGCATATCACTTTGATCCGTATACGGCACGTATAAATAGAATAAGCGCGGCTCGATGGTATGCGTTAATGACTCAAAATCACGTTCAAAGAATAAACCGCTATCCACAGACACCATAGGCAGCGTCTTACTCGCATTAGTTGAATATTGCGCTGGCCCATCACCACCCAACCAGTATTGAGTATGCTGCAAAGCGATTTTAGGTGTAATAAAACCTGCCTCAGAAATAAAAGGAAAACTGACCGAAGGTTTAAGATTTAAACGCTGACCTTCTGCCTGTCCATCAGGGAAATGTCGCTGAAAAATCACGTATTCACTATCCAGTGCCAACGCCACTGGCATCTCGTCAAAGTCCTTAAACATATCCAATTTGACCTGCGGCAAGCGACGATAAGGTACGCTTTTATCATCTTGATTCGGATCTATATTCTGGTAATTTTCCGCTTTAGCCGTTAAAGTCATCCAAGGCAGGGTATAAGCAATATTGGCATCACTTGCTAAGTAACGCGAGCGATTACCCATTCCTAGCGAGCCATCTAAATCTGAAAAATAAGCACTATCAGAAACATAATTAGCATCCCAGTCAAAACTCAACTCTTTAGTCAGCTGCGTTTGATGTTGAAAACTACCACCCCAACGTAAAGTTTTAGTTTGCGTATCTTCAGGCATCATTTCAACATTAATCTCGCCTTCTGAGCCAGTCCATAGGTAACGAAAATCTGTGCCCATCATAAAGCCGCGCGAACTCATGTATCGCGGCGTTAATGTCAGATCATAATTCGGTGCCACATTCCAATAAAAAGGCAGAGTAATATCAACACCATTACGCTGTGAATAGCCAACTGTCGGTATCAATAACCCAGTCTTACGCCGGTCATCAATAGGAAATGAACCATACGGAAAATACATAACTGGAACATGTTTAAACTCCAGCCAACCATGCTTTATAGAAGCAGTACCGTCTTCATCATTAACCTTCATTTTAGAAGCATGTAAAATCCAATCTTGATTACCCGGCTCACAAGCCGTATAGGTAACCTCACTAAATCGACTAAAAGTCGGACTATCGCGATAAACAACATCTGCACTACCGCGTATCGGTGATGCTGGCATAATATAAGAAACATCCCGTAATAAGGACTTATCCTCATTTAAATTCATTCTGACTGATGAGCCGTATAAAGCCATACCGCCATCACTATAAATAACATCGCCATATAAATCGAGCACGCCAGAATCTTGATTATAATCCGCTTCATCTGCAAGCACTCGCTGATCTGCCCGCTCTAAATCAATATCACCTGAAAAATTAGTCATTTTCTGGTCAAATATTTCACTTTGATCAGCAAAAATACTCATTGGCGTACGCTCACGCAACTCCTTATCAACTAAGAAAGTCGGTTGAGTCCCTAATTTTAAGCTACACACCGCCCAAGGATCCTGGTCGAACTGCTGCTGTAGACGTTTAAATAATTGCTCTTGCGCCGTACTATAGGTATTACTGAACCAGCCTTTTTCTTCTGGTTCAGCAACATGTTTCACTTTAGATTTAATATTAGTTTGCTCAGGACTTGCGCACTGCCACTGACCATTCGCTCTATTTCTTTTGCACTGCCAGCCAGACTCGTTCCCTTGAGCAACACTAAATTGCCACAAAGCTGTACTGAAAAAGAACAAAAATATACGAGCAACCATGCACACCATAAACCTAGAAATAAAAAATCAAAAAGCCTACATTAATAGGAAAAATATCATAGAATAACAACCGACCATTTTACCTTACTTTTCCAGCCTCTTTATAAAAGAATGATAACGGCAAGCGACGATAGAGAAAAAGCCATTCTGCACTGGCTAACTAATGACTTACAATTAAATATTACGCAATTCAAACCAGCATCTAGCGATGCCAGTTTTAGGCGTTATTTTAGAGTACATCAGCAACAAGACACCTATATCGTCATGGATGCGCCACCTGATAAAGAAGATACCGCACCTTTTATCAAAGTTGCCCAGCTTTTTAGCCAAGCCCAAGTAAATGTACCGCAAATTATCCAGCAAAATACCAAACAAGGCTTTTTACTACTCGAAGACTTTGGTTCAGAGTGCTTGTTAGACCAGCTCAATAACAACAACATCGATAATTTATATCAAGATGCACTTGCCAGCCTGCTCACTTTACAAACGAATGTAGATATAAAGACCTGCGACTTACCACAGTACGATGCTGATTTATTACAGGTAGAACTTAACCTATTTTCTGATTGGTTTCTCAATCAACAGTGCAATCTGGCATTGAGCGCAGCAGAACAAGCAATGCTAGCAAAGAGTAATGAATTATTAATTGCCTCCGCACTGCAACAAACGCAAGTTTGCGTACACAGAGATTATCACTCACGCAACTTAATGCATATCAGCATTGATAATCCCGGCATTATTGATTTCCAAGACGCCGTTATTGGCCCTATTACTTACGATGCTGTTTCTTTATTAAGAGACTGCTATGTCAGCTGGTCTGATGTTCAGGTCGAATGCAGCCTAAAACCTTATTACCAAAATCTTATTCAAGCCCAGTTAATTACTTGCAATTACCCTCAATTCAAGCGCGATTTTGATTTAATGGGCATACAGCGTCACTTAAAAGCCATCGGCATTTTTTCTCGACTCAATATTCGAGATGACAAACATGCTTATCTTAAGGATATTCCACGGACACTGAATTATGTCATCACTATCAGCGCCAACTATCCCGAGTTACAAGATTTCCATCACTTTTTAGTCAATAAAGTTTTACCCGCAAGCCAACGCGCCTTATGAAAGCCATGATTTTAGCGGCAGGGCGCGGCGAAAGAATGCGCCCTTTAACTGACCACACACCCAAACCTTTACTAGAAGCAGCGGGGAAGCCCCTTATTGAATACACGATAGAGGCTTTAGTTGCAGCTGGAGTTACTGACATTGTTATTAATCTTGCTCACCTAGGCGATCAACTAAAAACTTATTTAGGAGATGGCTCTCAATATCAAGCACATATCCAATACTCTAACGAAGGAGAAACTGGTTTGGAAACAGCGGGCGGGATTAAAAATGCACTACCTTTGCTGGGCGACTCACCTTTTCTGGTGATAAACGGCGATATTTACTGCGACTTTCCTTTGCAAACTCTAGTTAACAAATCATTCGATTTAGCGCATTTAGTTCTAGCCAACAACCCTAAACATAATCCTAAGGGTGATTTTTCACTACAAGCCCAAGCTACCCTGACACCTGAAGGCGAAGAAAAACTTACTTTTAGTGGCATAGGAATTTATCATCCCGATTTATTTGCTGAGATTAAACCAGGCAAATCTGCGCTTGCCCCTTTATTAAAAAAAGCCATGCAAAATCAACGTATCAGCGGCGAGCACTATGCAGGGTTTTGGATGGATATAGGCACGCCAGAACGCTTAGAAGACTTAAGTCACTTTCTAACGAGCAATACCTTAGATAAAAATAGCTAAGATGGGCTTTTTTTATCGTCGCTCAATACTAACTTTGCTTTCTATTAGTGCTTTTTTAGCGCTATGGCATGGACTTGCCTGGTATTTAAATACCGAAACCTTACCCTCACCTCTTACAGTAGCTAAGGTATTGATGACGGAAATACAATCCGGACAATTAACACATCATTTAAGTAAAACTCTATACCGTCTATCTATTAGCTTTAGCATTGCGATGCTGCTGGGCTGCGCCATTGGCATACTCTTAGGTAGGCACAAAAAACTGGATCATTTTCTTGATAACTGGCTGGTCATTTTTCTCAATATCCCCGCCTTAGTCACTATTATTTTATGTTACGTCTGGTTTGGACTGACAGAAACTGCCGCTATTCTTGCTGTTGTGATTAACAAACTTCCTAATGTGATCGTCACTATCCGCGAGGGTGCACGCGCCTTAGACACTGACTTATTAGACATGGCAAAATGCTACCGCTTTAGTAAAAGCAAATCATTACGCCATGTTATTTGGCCACAACTGCACCCCTTTGTGATGGCGGCAACACGCTCAGGACTTGCTTTAATCTGGAAAATTGTTTTAGTTGTTGAAATGCTTGGTCGTAGCGATGGTATGGGTTATCAACTCCATTTATTTTTCCAACTTTTTGATGTAACTAGCATCCTAGCCTATACCGTTGCTTTTGTTACTTTGATTCAAGGAATTGAATTGCTCATACTCAAACCACTAGATAAACATGCACAAAGGTGGCGCTAATGAATGATTTAACGATAAACATTACCGATAAATCATATCTAAACTCGACCGAAAAAAGCAGCAAACAAGTCATCAAGGATTTACAACTTAACTTAGCTAACAACGAATTTGTTTGCTTGGTTGGCCCCTCAGGCTGCGGTAAAACCACATTGCTCAATATTCTAGCGGGACTAGATACAGCCTTTAGCGGAAACGTCTCGCTAAATGAAAACCATAAAGCCCCCAAAGTCGGCTACGTTTTTCAAAACCCTAGACTATTACCTTGGCGCACCGTACAAGAAAATATCGAATTAGCTTCTGAAGAAAAAATAAAAACTTTAGACTTTTTGCTAGAAAGTATGGGCTTAGCAACAGAAAAAGACACTTTCCCCACACATTTATCGTTAGGCATGAGTCGCCGCGTTGCAATTATTAGAGCTTTTGCCATAGACCCAGATTTATTACTAATGGACGAGCCTTTTGTATCACTCGACCCACCCACGGCTCGTCAAGCGCAACAATTATTGATTGATTTATGGTCTAAACGGCCGCATAAGGTTCTCTTTGTCACTCATGACTTACGCGAAGCCATTACTTTAGCGGATCGTTTAATTTTTTTAAACAGCAACCCTATGTCCGTTATCACAGAGATTCCTGTCTCTATTCCTAGAAAAGAAAGATTAGATGAAACAAAAGTCGAGCAATTTAGACAGCAGTTATTTATTGATTATCCGGAAATAACTGCGTTATTATAGCGACTCAGTTGCACTACACTTATAACAACACACGGAGAACGAGGTTATATGAAATCATCACTTATTATCGGCATTTTTACTGCCGCGATCACAGTCATCCCAAGCATCAGCTCAGCGAATAAAGATGACAATAAATATCCTGCCGCAAATTTCCAGCCTAAAGTTATTTACCTGGATAAAGAAGCAACGAAAGCGCCAGCTAAATTTGTCGGCGAAAAATCTGTGTTTGACCCAAGATATCCGGCTGCAAACTTTGAACCTAAAGTGATTTACCCTTAAATCATACTGAGTTTAACGTTTACAAGATTTTAACCACAGAGAAAAACACTCTTCTCTATGTACTCTGTGGTTAAAATATTTTTTTAGCAGCTTTACTCTGGACTCATATCCACGTATTCGAAAATTCAACAATTAGCCTGTGGAATACGGGGCATTCATCACGTTGCCCCCCCTCCCCGTACTATGTAAATTCCAACGAAGTACCTAGCCTTGACCAAGCTGCTGGTTGTTGCACACCACTTTCTACAAATTGCATATAGCTCTCTAAGGCTATCCTCGCATTTTTGCTAAAACAGATTATACCTATCCCAATCAAACCAGTCTGAAAAACTTGCTAGCCCAACGGCCGCTCAATAGCTGCTACAACCCATTGATCAGCACTTTCTACCAAGCCTGCGCGTACAAGATTTAAATCTATATAACAGGCAAGTTCTAGTAAATAACCACCCTTCTCAATTAAAATAGCCTTAAAACACCCTTGAAAAACAAGCCCAACACGTGAATGCTTACGATTAAATCGCTATGTATAAACACCATTTAGATGAATTGGCATTGGGAGTTTCAACCAGTTTGTCATTTGACTCAAGAAGCGTACTAACCAATTAAAGAGGTCTCACACTTATGCAAGCACACTCATGTGCAGATTCTACCCTCTTGACAAGGTAAATATCTTCTCGCCGATCGCCCCTAAAAGGGACATAGTATAAAGCACCTACAAATTCTAGTCGTAAAGGTCTAGCCATAGAGGAAACACGTTAGCTTAATATACAAAATAAAGACCTGGCCTTATGTGATTCACAGAAAATAAGATGTAACAAACCATAAATTATTTTACACAATCAATAAAATCGTCAGTTATTTTTACACGATTAAAATATAAAACAAACATAACCAACAATACACCAATTAATTCAATTAATTCAATTAATTATATATTTGGCATAAATAATGCTTTTATATTTAAAGTCAATTCTACTTGAACATTGGTGCTCAAATACCTTTTTCTAAAACTCAGAAAAATACCCAATATGGGGATAGAATCGACTTTAAAATAAAAAGATAATACTGTTAAGGAGAAAACTTAAATGCAAACTTTGATAAATTTGACTGCTATTTGTAACATTATGGTGTTACGGAATGAAGGAAGGGAGGAAACAAATGAATAATTTAATTAAAATAACGTTTATTGTATTTGGACTAATACTGTCGCACAACTCATCAGCTAATTTCACTGACTATGACATAACTTTGAATGGTCCTGAGTCATGGACTGCTACTGGTGATGAGTATGCAGGCACTAATTTTTGGGCTCATCACTATTGGAATTTTCAAGTAGAACAAATAACCGGAGGTAGAGATGAGTGCCACTTTGACGGTTGTGAAAATAATACCGCTACACACTCTGGGATAGACTTTTCAATTCACGGTTACCCAAATGTATATAGCCATGGTTTTGGGGAAATAACCGGTAGAACAGCAGCTTATGGTCTTGTTAGTATTCGCCATCTTGTTAATACAGGACAATATTTCCAGGTCAATTTATTACATAGCTCTAATATTGGTTCTAATGTTATTTTGAATAATTACATTGTAAAAAATCAGTTTATTGGAAATAAAAGTGGCATTGGAAGACTTGGCACAGATGTCTTTGCTCATCACTTGCATTTTGAAGTTTCTGATTCAGTGAATATAACAGCCCCCCTTACTGCAAATGCCCACCCTGGTCCAGGTGATTTAAGACCAAGTGTTTTTAGCAAAGGTGGCTTAACAGCTCACTATTCAAGCACTAATACCAATATTAGGTATTACAATCCGAATGATTTTGCAGTAGAAAAGAGAGAGGCCATCCCCTTTCTTAGCAGATCTTCTGTAGCACCTTCAGCTCTTGAGTATGACGTCTATGGTATTGCTAATGCAAATATATATGGCGGACTAAATTTATCAGGAACTTTCCACCGTTCTTCTATTGTAGTACGAGATAATTTTAGAAGGAGTCAAATTGAAGACCTAGGTAGTTTAAACGATACGCTTCGTTTTTTGGGAGGAATCAATGAGGATGCCTTAGTTAATGGCATTAATGGAAGCAATACCTATTCGGAGGGTAATTATTTATTTGCAGCTTATGTCAATCAGAATAATGAACATAGATTCGGTTATCCCGTTAAATTTTCATTTGTAAAACAAGGCGATATTATAGTCGATAATGACCAACAAAATGCAGATGAAGTAACTACTAATGATACGCAAAATAAGCCCGCATATAATGGGCTTACTGGATCAAAAGTCCCTGGTTATTTTTTAACTGCAGACTTACATAATGGTAAAAGTAATACTTTTGCGCAGTGGAAACCTTATCAAAATGGTGAATATAAAATTTTTGTTCATATTCCAGAGTATGGCGCTACTGCGACAAACGTAAGGTATAAAATTAAAACCGATGCAAATAACTTTGTATTATCCAGTCCCATTAATCAAAGCTTACATGGTGGGGAATGGGTTCGCTTAATAACAGATAATGCTCAAACTTTTCAACTTGATGCTTCAGGCTATGTCGCTATTAATTTAGGGGCAGATGAAGGTGGGTCTAACTTTGCTGTATCAGCCGATCAACAAGTTGCGTTTGATGCTGTTAAATTTGTACAGGTAGCTAATGAAACAAGTGCAGCTATTAGGCCAGGGTTTAATAGCAACACATTAGCTGCGAATGATGATGGATCAACTGGATTAGTTGACCTTGGTTTTACCATGAATTTCTTTGGTAATACTTTTAGTCAAGGCTATGTTAATAATAATGGCAACATGACTTTTGATTCTGCTTTAAGCACTTTTACTCCTTTTGGACTTTCAAATGCTGATAGAGTTATTATTGCTCCTTTTTTTGCTGATGTAGATACTTATGTAGAAGGCAGTTCACCTGTTACTTATGGCCAAGGTGTTGTTGGCTCCCGTTCTGCTTTTGCTGTCAACTGGGTAAATGTTGCTTGTTTTTCTACACCAGAGGGGGGCTACAACTCCTTTCAAATGATCTTAATTGATAGAGCTGACATTGGAACAGGTGATTTTGACATTGAATTTAATTACCAAACCATTGACTGGGAAACCGGCCAAGCAAGTGGAGGGGATAGTATTTGTGAAGGTGGCAGTCCGGTTCGAATAGGGTATTCAAATGGTACATCGACTTCATTTGAATTAGCAGGGTCTGGTATAGCAGGTGCTTTTTTAGATTCTAATGCGGTAACGGGGTTAATTCACAATAACCGAAATTCTTTAGAGTCTGGCCGGTACTTATTTGAAGTCAGAAATGGAGATGCCCCTGTAGGCAAACATATTGCAGGTAACATATTTGCAAACGATGTTAGCTCAGCATTGCCCTCTTCTTTAGTACAAATTTGTACTGACGGCTCGGCTGACCTTCAATGTAATTTAACTCGCGCAAATGTATTGGGTGAATACATTATCGATGGTCTTGCTAATGGTTCTTATGAAATAAAAGCATTTCCACCCGTAAATTCTAATTTTCAAACGGGCTCAATCGGCCCCGTAGTCTTAGATGGGGTTAATTTAGATCAGCAAGATATTATTTTACAAGGCCCACAACCATTACCAAGTAATACAGTAATATCACCGTCAACAAGCAATCTATCGACTGGTGAGCCTTCTATATATTGGAATGATACATTAACGCTAAATACACAAGCTTGTTCAGGAGGAAGTGCAAATTATAGCATCACTCATAATGATACGGGTTCAGTTATAGCGTCAGGCGCCTTGCAAGAAAATTCTGTAAATCTAGGTAACTACTCTGTAGAGATTGCTCCACTATCGCCTAACTCTGGTCATGTTACTGTTTCAATAGAGACCAATTGTCCAGATAATAGTAGAGAAGAAGTTATCTTTTCAATGTACATTGATCCAAGCGGTGTTGTTGTTGATACATTAGGTAATCCCATTAGTAATGCAACTGTACAACTATTTCGTTCTGATAGCTCTGCAGGACCATTTGTACTAGTACCTAATGGTAGTGAAATTATGTCTCCTACTAATAGGAATAATCCAGACTTAACAGATGAGAGAGGCTTATTTGGTTGGGATGTGATTACTGGTTATTACACTGTTAAAGCTGAAGCTGTTGAGTGCACCTCGCCAGATGATGCCAATCAAAACTTTGTAGAAACTGATGTTATGTTTATCCCTCCTGAAGTAACTGATTTACGACTTGTTCTTGAATGTGAATTACCGGCTTCTTTTGAGGTTTGTGATGTTAATCAGGATGGTTTTGTCTCTCGCGCTGATGTGATGTTAATTTATGGTGACCTTCGTAGCGAGGTGATATCTAATACATCAGGTGATATAACGGGTGATGGTGTTATTTCTACACAAGATGTTCGTGGCTGTATGACTGAATGTACTCTTCCTAGATGTGCTGAGCCTACACCTCAATAAATTAATTTAAATTTTTAATAATTTGGTAATCCAAATATCATTTAAGATTTTGGGTTACCAATAACAAAGAGAAAAATCATGTATAAAAAAATTATTCAAATTACTACCTTGCTTATAGGGAGTGCTTTTTTTACCGCTAATGCTGCTAGTATATCGTTCGGTCCATCAACACAAAATATAGGTGCTGGAAATATTGCTCAAGTTGATGTTATTGTTAATGGGCTAGAGTCAGGAGGACTTGATGAAATTGTAGCTGCGTATGACTTATCCGTGTCGTTTGATAGTTCGATTTTGAATTTTAATAGTCTATCTGTTGATGAAAATCAGTTTGATTTTGGACTAGGTGTTCCCCCTCTTGAACATAGTTTTGATTCAAGTGTTGCTGGTGAAGTTAGCTTTAACCTTTTGTCTTGGGAGTTTGATTTTGATTTACAATTGTTTCAAGGTGATTCATTAACACTTGCAACATTAGCTTTTAATACGGTTGGTACAGGCTCATCTGCACTAAACTTTTCTTTCATTGATATAACAGGGCTTAACTTTTCTCCATTATTGTTAGATACAATTCAAAGCGGAAATGTTACGGTAACTGGCGCTACTAATGTTCCAGAACCTTCTGTAATAATTTTATTGTCTATGGGTGTTTTAGGTATTTTTGGATTTAATCAGAAAAAAGTCAAATCATTAGGATAGATAGGCTTAAGTTATTGGTGGGAATTTTCAGATGCTAACCAGCTACACTGCATATTCTCACCCATCATGAACACCTATTATTAAACATCACGAACACTTTTCGTGCATCATGCTAATGGGTGTTCACGATCACTAATAGCCTTATTGACACAGTGATTTTTTTAAAACTATCAGCTTGTAGTGTTCTAAAGAAGCAGGATACTTTAAAATAAAGCCTGCAATTTTATACATAACTTTGAACATGACAAAATTAATGGATCTGAATTCATATAATAAGTACATAACCTCTGCAAGCTACTTGAATTCAAGACTATAACCATTCAGATTTAAACAAGGTACTATCCTCATCTCACTGCCCCAATTAAAGTATCAAACAAAGTACTTGCTGTAGAAATGGCTTGAGCTGCCGCCTGATACGACTGCTGAAATTTAATTAAATTCGCGGCTTCCTCATCTAAATTCACACCAGAAAGATTTTCTCGCGCTTCAGTGGCTCTATTTAATAAAGATTGTTGCGCACTTGCACTAATATTTGCCGCATGCGTCAAGCCCCCAACTTTAGAAACGATCTGGCCATAAGACTCTTGAAAGCTGGCGGTTCCGTCAAACATTCCTGTGCTATTTGCCAAATTAGCCAAGCTTAAGGCATTGCGATTATCTCCCTCCATAGGGCCAGCAATTACCGTAACTCCATCCGTATCCAAATTAGTCGCCGCTGCAATTTTTCGTGGGTCGGTAATATTCATCGCTAGATTACTGGCCGCTTGATAAGTCGGGCGAATAAGAAACTGATCCCCATTCAGAGCGCCTGCGCTTACCGCTAAAGTAATACCTGGCAATACATCGGATCCCGACGCAGTCAAAACTCCAGCGGTATTAGTTAAATTAATAGAGCTATCATCACTTAAACGCTTTAAAGTATAAACACCGCCGTTCAACTCTAATAAATAGTCACTGGTATTCAAGTCTGCACTATTTGCACCAAAGGCAGCCGTGACTGTCGCCGTTCCAAGATTAGTTGGTGACGCTATTGCTGGAACTTCAGGCACACCAGTAAATTTAAAGAATGCGCCACCTAAAGTGCCATCTAAATCATACCCAGCCTCATGAATCGCATTAAAATCAATAGCAATCGCAGCAGCAACCGCACCTAATTTCTGCTGCGCAGGATCAAGTATTTCTGTTCTAAATCGCAAAGTTCCAGCAATCTTTCCCCCTTTAATTCGGCCAGTAATATCTTGCTCCTGCCCCCTAATGTCAGTAAAAGTAACATCTAATCGAGACGGATCGAAATCATTTGCTTTAACACCCAGCGTAGATGCTAGGCCATCCATCACTAAAGGCAAGCCATTACTCATCAGCACACTAACCATGCCATTTGCTTGTGGGATTACCGACACATCAACTAAATCGGCTAATTTATTTACTATATTGTCTCGCTCGTCCAATAAGTCATTCGGCTGCTGCTGACCATTAGCTCGACCAATATCAGCTGCAATTCTTTTGTTTAAATCTGCAATTGACACAGTATAAGAATTAACTGTATCAGTCATACTCTTTAAATCAGAATTAACCTGACCTTTAAGCTCTTCAAAACGATTACTAATCATCCCAAAACGATGCGTTAAGCTATCGCCTTCGGTTAACATGACTTCACGCGCAGCAATGGAACTAGGATCATTAGCCACATCATTAACGGAATTAAAAAAGCTCTGTATTGCTGGCTCCATGCCAGTAGTCGGATCAGCTAATAAATTGTCTATTTGCGTCGCATAACTTTTAAATCCATCCACCTCACCAAAAGCGGACGTACTAGAGCGCAACTGACCGCTAATAAACTGATCATAACTGCGTGTAATATTGCTAACTTCAACACCCGTTCCAATGTAACCACTCCCCGTATATTCTGGTAAATTAGCTACCGATTCGACTCGCTGGCGGCTAAAGCCTTCAGTATTAACATTGGCAATATTATGACTGGTTGTTTCTATTGAGCGCTGAAATGCCATTAAACCCGAAACAGCTGTACTTAAAATCCCACTGGCCATGTCCTACTCCTTCGCATCCGCGACCACTACATCAGGTCGCTGTAAACCAGAAAACACATCATCATGGTAAATACGCATGACTTTATCTGCATAGGCAGGATCAGTTGCATAGCCTGCTGATTGTAATTCATGCATATACTGTTCCGCTTTCTCAGTATGCTGCAACGCTTGTTGATAACGTGGATTCTCTTTTATAAAGCGCACATAATCATTAAAGCTATCTTGATAGCTCTCATAAGCTCTGAAGTGCGCCTTTTCTTGCTTAGCAATACCACCTTCGAACTCCAAAGTATTCTTAGTTGCTTGCTTTCCTGACCAATCTTTATGCGTTTTTATATTAAATAAATTAAAACTACTATTACCATCCGCCATTTTAATGACGCTTTTTCCCCAGCCTGTTTCCAATGCAGCTTGCGCTAATAAAGCTTTAGCATCAACACCTAACTCTTGTGCCGCTTGTTGAGCAGGGGCACCTAATATACGGACAAAATCCTGCT
This sequence comes from uncultured Gammaproteobacteria bacterium, assembly GCA_965365945.1. Classification (GTDB taxonomy): domain Bacteria; phylum Pseudomonadota; class Gammaproteobacteria; order Methylococcales; family Methylomonadaceae; genus Methyloprofundus. The sequence continues at coordinate 108,145 of CBDUDP010000005.1, read as the reverse complement.
TAGAATTTATCTGTTCAGCACTTATTTTTTCAGCATGCTCTAATGATTGCGTCGCTTTGACCGGCTCATTAATATCGACTGGTCGCGCCCTATATTCATTAATACCTAATATATTCACTGGATTATACTTTTTAGGACTTAATTGCTCTTCAATAACAGCTGCTAAACCAATCCCTGGGTCTCCTGATAACTGCACAGAAAGTTGCTGATCATGCATATCTTGAAAAAACTTACTTTGATCATTATCCATAATGCCGCCATCAGTCAGTTTAGCAGCGCGCATGCTTTTTAACACCATACCCAAGAATACCGATTCAAATTGCTTAGCAACTTCCTTAATCGCTTCAGGTGTTTTCTGTTTTGCTTCTGTTCTTAACTTGGCAAGCCCGTCAAAATCAGTATAAACATCCGCAGAATTGACATTACTTAGCATGATGCGCTCCTTTTAAATAATTATCAGCTCAGCTCTTAACGCGCCAGCTGACTTTAAAGCTTCTAAAATAGCCACCAAATCACTAGGGGAAGCACCTACGTTATTTACTGCACGCACGATTTCATCTAATGACACACCCGGATTAAACATAAACATCCGATTATTCTCTTCAGTAATACCCACTTCAGACTGAGGTGTAACCACTGTTTTTCCCGCCGCATCACCAAAGACCGCTGGATTAGGCTGGCTGACTTGAAGATTTTCGCTAACTGTCACCGTTAACGAGCCATGCGATACCGCCACAGGCTGAACTCGAACCATATTATTAATGACCACCGTACCTGTTCTCGAATTAACAATAATTCTAGCCGGCGCATCATCTGGGTTAACCATAATGTTCTCGACCATTGAGGCAAAAGTGACTCGCTGACCCACATCTAAAGGCGCACTGACTCTAACCGAAGCAGCATCTGTCGCCTTAGCTGTTCCTTCACCTAATAAACGGTTAATTGCCTGAACCATACGATTAGCCGTCGTGAAATCAGCACTGTGCAAACTAAAGGTAATGGTATTACCATCAGCAAAAGGACTGGCTACACTACGCTCCACAGTCGCGCCATTAGCAATTCGGCCAACGGAGGGATTATTAACAGTAATACTTGAGCCATCTTGACCAGAAGCAGATAAGCCGCCTACCACTAAATTTCCTTGGGCAACGGCATAAACTTGCCCATCCGCCCCTTTTAAAGGTGCCATTAATAAAGTACCGCCACGTAAACTTTTTGCATCACCAATAGAGGACACGGTGACATCTATAGTTTGCCCTGGCTTCACAAAAGCGGGCAAATCAGCGTGCACTGCAACAGCGGCAATATTTTTTGATTTAGGATCTACCCCTGCTGGAAAATTAATCCCCAACCGCGCCAACATGGCACGTAAAGATTGGCCAGTAAAGCTAGTTTTATCGCCCGTTTTATTTAAACCGACCACCAAACCATAACCGACTAATTGGTTACTTCTAACCCCATCTATATCTGACAAATCTTTAATCCGTTCCGCTAACGCAGGGCTGCTATGCACAAAAAGTAAAAAACTAAGCAGCATGATGTTTATGCTTATTTTATTCATGTTAAGCTCCTATTAAAAAGGAAATAACCAAGAAAAGAAGCTTCTACTGATCCACCCCATACGGCTAGCATCAGCGACCGCACCATCTCCGGTATACATGATAGTGGCATCAGCAAGCAGTCCAGAAGGCACCGTATTGGAAGCATCAATATCAATAGGCCGAATAATCCCTGAAACTCGGATATATTCATTACCCTGATTGAGTGCCACACGTTTTTCACCACGTACTTTCAAATTTCCGTTTGGCAGTACCTCAACGACACTAACAGTAATACTTCCAGTTAAGCTATTACTTTGGTTCGCTTGCCCATTACCCAAAGCATTTCGCGTAGCCGAGATTTCATTAGTTAATGCATCCCCCAAAACAACACTTGGATCCATACCATAAAGCTTAGGCACAGTAATACTGACATCAAGATCTTTATTAACATTAATATCTGCCGATTTTTTAGCTTGCGTTTTTTCCGATAAAATAATGGTAAGAATATCCCCTACACGCCGCGCTACCTGATCCTCAAAAAGGCGCATATCATAATTATCTTGATATATTGAACCCGTTTTCTGTATCGGAGGCCTTAAGGCCTCCGAACGTACTGGAGCAAATTCAGGGTCGCGATCAGGCAGCGTTTCACACCCAGTGAGTAAAAAAGCTGCCGACAAAATACTTATTGTTAATAGTTTCATCACCTTACCCAACCTTAAAGTTGTTGCGTAACATAAGAAAGCATCTCATCCGTGGTCGAAATAGCTTTTGAATTCATCTCATAAGCACGCTGTGTTTCAATCATATTGACCAGTTCTTCGACAACATTCACATTCGATGTTTCTAGTGATCCTTGGTTCAAGGTACCTAGTTCATTCTCACCTGGTGTTCCAATTGTTGGTGTACCACTAGCAACAGACTCTCTGTATAAATTCTCCCCAACCGGCTCTAAGCCTGATGGATTCACAAAGCTAGCTGTATCAATCTGGCCCACTTGGGACGGTGTTGGGCTTCCTGGTTGCAATACAGAAACCACACCATCTGTGCCAATGGTAATACTAATAGCATCTTCAGGAATAGTAATAGCTGGCTCTAAAGGCATCCCATTAGAGTTCACCATTTGCCCAGTGGAGCTTAGCTTAAATGAACCGTCACGCGTATAATTGACATCTCCGTTAGGCATCTGAATTTGTAAAAACCCTCTCCCCTGTATAGAAACATCTAAAGAGTTTTCTGTTTGTACAATATTACCCTGAGTATGCAATTTTTCTGTGGCAACAACTCTAACACCCGTACCAAGCTGTAAGCCGGTAGGTAACTCAGTATCTTGCGAGGAATTTGCTCCGACTTGACGTACATTTTGATACAACAAGTCTTCAAAGATAGGTCTAGACCTTTTAAAGCCTGTTGTATTTACGTTAGCTAGGTTATTGGAAATAACTGCCATTCGTGTTTGTTGGGCATCCAAACCTGATTTTGCCACCCATAATGCTCTTTCAGTCATGATAAGCTCCTATTATTTGACGCTTACCTAGATACAAGCAGTTTTTATGCCACAGGAAGTCGTTAATAAAAAATCAACCATAATGACTAATGACTGCCCCTTTTTATTATAGTTGTTATCAGGGGCTTATTATTTGAGTTCGTGGAAACTTGCTATAGCTTGGACCAAGCTATTCGGAAGGATATTCATACGGATCACTGCAACAAGGAAGCTGCAGTGTACTTACCTTTTAAACTTAACTCATTTGCATCAATTTTGTTGCCGCACCACTATTCTCATCAGCGGTTTTCATTACTTTAACTTGCAACTCATAATTTCTTGCTAACTCAATCATTTCGACCATAGCATCCACCGCACTGACATTACTTCCTTCCAGCGAGCCTTGAATTAAACTAATATTAGCGTCAGCGAGAGGGGCATCCACATCGCCCTTTAAATGCATCAAGCCATCATTAAGCTTTTCTAGGTCTTTGAACTCTGGCTGAACCAGCTTAATTCGATCAACAACCAATAGCGTTGTTATCTCTGACCCTGTAGGGATAATACTAATCGTACCGTCAGTCGCTATATCAATTTTATCTGCTTGAGGGATAACAATAGGACCGTTATTACCTATAACTGCACTCCCCGTCCCTGTCTGCAAAAAACCTTCCGGCGTTACACGCAACTCTCCCGCACGAGTATAAGCTTCATTGCCAACCTGATCTTGTACAACTAGCCAGCCACCACCATCAATCGCCACATCTAAATCGCGACCGGTCGTTTGCAAAGCCCCAGGCGTTAAATCAGTTCCCGGCCTTTCTGTCATCGCATAAACACGCGTAGGCTGACCAGGACCAAAAACCGGCATACTACGAAATTGCTCGAAGTCAGACTTAAACCCCGTAGTCTGTGCATTTGCCAAATTATTGGCATTCGAGGTTTGAGCTAGCATCGTCTGCTTAGCTCCACTCATTGCGACAAATAAACTGCGATCCATGATAGCTCTCCCCTACGTTTAACTATTAAAATTATGCATTTAATATCGTCTGCATAATAGTTTTTTCTGTAGTGATGGTTTGTGCGTTGGCCTGATACGTTTGTTGTGCAATAATTAAATGCACTAATTGCGCAGATAAATCGACGTTAGAGCTTTCCAATGATGCAGATGAAATTGAACCAAAATTATTAGTCCCAGCAACCCCATAAATGGCAGCCCCTGAGCCTGCACTTTCCATCCAGTTAGTGTTACCCATTTTGGCTAATCCTTGATTATTCGCAAAACGAGCTACCGAAACCTGACCAATCGCCTTGCTAGCCCCATTACTATAGTTAGCCAAAACAGCCCCATTATCATTAATGCTAATCCCTGTTAAATTACCAGCCGGCAAACCATCTTGCTGTAAATCATTAATACTAAAAAGGGAGCTAAACTGAGTAGAACCAAAATAGTCCATGGTGAAATCTAAATCATCAACTATTAAGTTGGGGTCAATTTGTGAAAGATCTATCGTCCCTATTTCTTTGGCAGTTTTCCCTGCCACATCATAAAACAGTATTTTACCCGAACTATCAAACTCCATCGGTGTTGGCACAGGGATACCTACCGGTACTACAGTCGCAGCCCCCACCAATGTATTTGGCGGAGGCACTGGCGCTGGCGTAATCCCTTTACCATCAACATACAAATACGAATCCCATTGATTACCCCCTGTCTTCACTAAATAGGTAGATGCGATATGCGTATTACCTTGAGAATCAAAAAGCGTAAGGGAGGTCATTGAGTTATAACTATTCGGGTCAGCAATATCTAATGGCGTAATAAGAGGTACGACTTCACGCGAATCTAAATTTAAAGTTGTTGTTGCTCTAGTTGTCGCCGTAGGCAGGCCTTGTGCTGTATCAATTTTAAGTGCCTCAAATACCCCTTGACTAAAACCATCAGATAATTGATCTCCATTGGGCGAATAACCCATAATATATTGCCCCTGATCCGTGACAACAAACCCTTCCTTATCTAATTGAAATGCACCATTCCGAGTATAAGCTGTTGGTGTACTTGCCTGAGAGTCCGAGCCTAATGCAAAAAAACCATTACCGTTCAACGACAAATCCAAAGTATTGGATGTAAATTCTATATTACCTTGATTAAACTGCTGCGCAACCTCAGTCACTCTTACACCAGCACCCGCCTGAGTCTTACTAACACCACCTAAACTACTGGCATAAACATCTGCAAATTCAGCTCGCGATTCTTTAAAACCTGTTGTATTGGCATTGGCAATATTATTACCGGTAACTTGTAAATCTTTTGATGCGGCATTTAGGCCACTTAATGCTGTTGAAAAACCCATGATCGTTCCCCTTTAAAATACTTGTTTGACTTTACTGAATTCAACAGCACCAAGCTGCCCCAGATTTAACACGACACCTTTTTGTGGATCACCTAAGTCAACACTCTCAACTTTTGCGCTCATAAAGGTTTCTAATGCCGTATTCTGCCCATCAATATTTGCTTGAGCTTCTATGCTATAAACACCTGGCGTAGCATAACTGCCATCATCCAAAAGTCCATCCCACTCAAACTTCTTCAAACCTTCACTTTGGCTGCCTAAATTTAAAGTTTTAACCACGGCACCCGTTTGATCTTTAATATTAACTGAGGCTTGGTTCGTTGCACTATTAAGCTTTATATTTCCTGCTAGAGGACTACCAAAACCCAAGGCCCCCTTAGTACTCGGCACTGAAACAGACTTGCCCACTAAACCAGCCGCTTCAAGCGATTGACTTGAAGTCATTGATCCAGCAAAGGTCTGAAATGATTCATTCAAATCACCGATCCCTTCAACAGTACTAAATTGCGCCATTTGCGCCAAGAAATCGCCATTTTCCATGGGCTTAGTTGGGTCTTGGTGGGTCAATTGTGTAGTCATTAACTTTAAAAACTGCTCTTGTCCTAACTCTTGTTCTTTCGGCTTTACTGCGTCTACAACAGACAAGCCTAATTGCTGAGCTGTATCGATACTAAATGCCATGATTTTTCTCCTATTGACCCATTCTCAAAGTCTGTAAAATTAACTGCTTAGAGGTATTAAAGACTTCAACATTATTTTGATAAGACCTTGATGCGGACATCATATTAGCCATCTCTTCTACAGTATTAACATTAGACTTATATATATAACCAGTATCATCTGCCATTGGATGATTAGGCGCATACTCCATGATTGCAGGAGCCTGACTTTCCACTACACCTTTAATATCAACACCTGCCGCAGCACTCTTTTTATCCATAACATTACTTAATTGCGCTGCAAAAACAGGCTGCCTAGACTTATAAGCATCCTCAGCACTACTACTAACACTATTCGCATTAGAAATATTACTAGCCACTAGATTTAACCTAAGTGACTGGGCATTCATGCCGCTACCGGCAATATCAAAAACACTTAATGCAGACATAATTATTCTCCCCTAATCGCGCTCATCAACCCTGAGAATTTACCATTCAGGAAAGTTAAGCTTGCTTGATATTGAACAGAGTTTTCAGCATATTTGCTTTGTTCAATATGATCTTCAACCGTATTGCCATCTAAAGACGCTTGCTGAGGATTGCGATATAACATTTGCGCGCCTAACTGCATATTCCCAGGCTGCATATGCATGGTATTGGTTCTTTCTAACGAACCTTTATCATTAGACATTTGATTTTTTAAAATACTTTGAAAATCAAGATCACGCGCCTTATAGTTGGGTGTATCTGCATTTGCTAAGTTAGCAGCTAATATTTCGCTACGTCGTTCACGCAAAGCCAAGGCCTGTGGATGGACTCCTAATGCATTATCAAAACTAATCGCCATGATCTTCTCCTCTTTACTCATTACTTACAAAAGGAAAAGCACAGTTCATGCCAAGTATTTTATATACTTAAAATCAACAACTTAAAAGCAATAGAATAACAAACGACAAAAAACTCACTTATCAGCATAAGCAGCGGCTAAAATTTACCGCTTGAGAAATAGAACCGAAAAACAAACTCATAAACAATATGACGAAGCACAATCACGAGTTTATTTGAAACAAAAAAAGCCCCTCATTCCCGATAAAATATTCGAGAATGAGGGGCTTTTTAATGTGTACTGAAAAATAACTTAGCTATCTCACCAGTAAAATGACAATAGTCACAAAACTACAAAGCCAGCATATTATCCAAAGCAATTTTGGCAAATTTTGCCTCTTCAGGCGCTACGCTGATTTGATTAACGACATGACCCGCTGCTAAGTTTTCTAATATCCAAGCTAAATGTTGTGGATCTGTACGGAACATAGTCGAACACATACTTAAAGCAGGTGACATAAAATGCACATTCTTACCTTGCGCTTGGCATTCTTCGTGTAAACGATTAACTAAGTTTAATTCTGTAGCCACTAACCACCGCGTATTAGCCTCAGCCTCACGCACAGTTTTTAAAATATATTCAGTTGAGCCTATAAAGTCAGCTTTTTGGCACACTTCAAAACAGGCTTCAGGATGGGCAATAACTTTAGTTTCTGGGTAACGCTCTAAAAAGGCATCAATCTGTTCTGGTTGAAAGAACTGATGCACAGAACAATACCCTCCCCAAAGAATCATTTTCGCATTGCGAATCTGCTCCGCCGTTAAGCCTCCCATCGGCTTATTAAAATTCCAAACCACCATTTCTTCGAGAGGAATACCCATTTTAAAAGCCGTATTACGCCCCAAATGCTGATCAGGAAAAAATAGAATTTTTTCACGCTTAGCAAAACTCCATTCCAGAATCTTTTGCGCATTAGAAGAGGTACAAACAATCCCTTCATGTTGACCACAAAAGGCCTTTAAATCAGCAGCTGAATTAATATAAGTAACGGGGGTTACTTCATTTTCAACATCAATGACGGTCGCCAACTCATCCCAACAACGCTGCACATTCACCTTATTCGCCATGTCAGCCATAGAACAGCCCGCTGCCAAATCTGGCAAGATTGCAATTTGCTCAGGGCGCGACAAAATATCTGCCACTTCCGCCATAAAATGCACACCACAAAAGACGATGTACTCAGCATCCGACTCTGAGGCTTCTTTAGATAATTTTAATGAATCACCAGAAATATCCGCATGTTGAAAAACTTCGTCACGCTGATAATGATGACCTAAAACAATACAACGCTTGCCCAACGTTGCTTTAGCTGCTTGAATTTTTACGGCACATTCTTCATCAGAAAGTAATGCGTAATCTTGTATGGGGTATGCTGTTGTCATAACATTTATTCTAAGATGTAAAACAATATGTAAAAAAACGGGGCGGAAAAATACCCGCCCCCACTCATATTACTGAGCGCTAACTTCGTCTTTTACTATTTTATGATGCTTAATATTCAATTCTTTTAGCTGTGCTTCACTCACGACTGCAGGAGCATCCACTAAAGGACAAGCAGCTGATTGCGTTTTAGGGAAAGCAATCACTTCACGAATAGAACTTGAACCCGTCATTAACATAACTAAACGATCCAAACCGTAAGCCATACCACCATGAGGAGGGCAGCCATACTTTAAGGCCTCCAATAAGAAACCGAATTTATCATTCGCTTCTTGCTCACCTATACCTAAAATATCCAGAACAGTAGACTGCATTGCAGTTTTATTAATACGAATCGAACCACCACCCACTTCTGTACCATTTAAAACTAAATCATAAGCACGCGATAAAGCTGCCCCTGGATTCGCTTTCAACTCTTCTTCAGTGCAACTAGGTGCAGTAAATGGGTGATGAATTGCATTCCATCGCTGACCTTTCTCATCCCATTCAAACATTGGAAAATCAATGACCCATAACGGCTTCCACTCACCTTCTAATAAATCTAAATCTAAGCCTACTTTGACACGTAATGCACCTAAGGCCTCATTAACAATATTGGTTTTATCTGCGCCAAAGAAAATTAAATCCCCCGTTTGTGCACCCGTTTTTTCTAAAACAGCTTCCCAAACCTCTGCAGGAGCGAATTTCACAATCGGAGATTGCAATCCATCAATACCACCATCACGATCATTCACTTTGATATACGCTAAACCGCGCGCACCATAAATGCTAACGTATTTGGTGTAAACATCGATATCTTTACGGCTTAAAGTTGAGCCATTAGGAATTCTTAATGCAGCGACACGCCCTTTCGGATCGTTAGCTGGACCTGAGAAAACTTTAAAGTCTACGTCTTTCATTTCCTCGGCAATGTCCACTAATTCCAAAGGAATACGCAAATCAGGCTTATCCGAACCAAAGCGCGACATCGCTTCTGCATACGTCATTTGTGGGAATTTATCACCTAAATCAACATCAATCACGTCCTTAAATAAACCACGCATCATATCTTCCATAACAGACATGATTTCATCTTCATTCATAAACGAAGTCTCGATATCCAGCTGAGTAAATTCAGGCTGTCTATCGGCACGTAAATCTTCATCACGGAAACAACGTACAACTTGATAATACTTATCCATACCCGCGACCATTAACAGTTGTTTATACAACTGTGGCGATTGTGGTAAAGCAAAAAAGTTATTCGGATGGGTGCGACTAGGCACAATATAATCACGGGCCCCTTCAGGCGTTGCCTTAGTTAAAATAGGCGTTTCCATTTCAAAGAAGTCTTGCGCATCCAAAAAATTACGTACATTACGTGTTACATCTCTACGCACCGTCATATTTCTTAACATAAACGTTTTACGCAAATCGATATAACGATAACGTAAACGCATTTCTTCATTAACGTCTATATCACTTTCAATCGGGAACGGCGGCGTTTCTGATTCGTTCAGTACCTCAACATGGCTCACTAAAATCTCAATCTCACCCGTTGCCATATTAGAATTAACTGTACCTTCTAAACGATCTCGAACAACCCCTTCAACGCGCAAGACATATTCACTACGCACACTTTCAGCGATAGCAAAAGTATCTTCAGACTCAGGATTAAAGACCACTTGCACTAAACCCGCGCGATCCCTTAAATCAATAAAAATAACGCCACCGTGGTCACGTCTTCTATGTACCCAGCCGCACAGTTCGACAGCTTCACCTAAGTTTTCTTTGTTTAATTCTCCGCACTTGTGGGTACGCATAGTTTTTCTCTGTTTAATCTAAAAGTTGAAGTAATGGCTTAAATAATGAATCATCAAAGCTCGTATATTAGTTTTGTAGGCTTAATCCCCAGAACTGTTTGCGGTTGAAGCAGGCTTTGCAGAGCCAACCAAATTTTTCTTATTACCGCTTTTAAAATCAGTTTCATACCAGCCTGAACCTTTCAAGCGAAAGCCCGCTGCTGATATTTTCTTCTTTAACTCAGGCTTATTGCACGCTGGACAAGCAACCAGTGGCTCAGCACTTATTTTCTGTAAGGCTTCATGCTCATCCCCACAAGCTTGGCACTGGTATTCATAAATTGGCATTTGCTACTCCGAAAGAGGAAAATAACTAGAAATATGGCGGCTATTCCACCTTTTTTCAAGTTGCTAACTCAAAATTAACCGACTATTTTAATAATAAGCTAGTATACAAGCAAGAAACAGCGCTTTTCATTTCACAATCATTTATACAAAGGTAATGACGATGCAAGAATTAACACTCACTCAACCCGATGACTGGCACTTACATGTGCGCACTGGCGACATGCTTAAAACAGTCATTAATCACACTGCCAGACAGTTTGCACGCGCCATTATCATGCCCAACCTGCAGCCACCTGTAACTAATGTAGACCAAGCACTAAGCTATCAACAAGAAATTCAGCAAGCAACATCTAGCGAATATGCATTTACCCCGCTTATGGTACTTTACTTAACCAATAGCACAACGATTGAGAATGTAAAACAAGCCGCTGAATCACCTGCCGTGCATGCCTTTAAATTATATCCAGCAGGCGCAACAACTAACTCTGATCAGGGCGTAACCGACTTACAGGCAATGTTTCCCGTGTTTGAAGCAATGGAGAAATACCATGTACCACTTTTAATACATGGCGAAGTAACCGATGCCGAGATTGACATTTTCGACCGTGAACGCATATTTATCGATCAAAAGCTGCGACTCATTCACCTAAACTTTCCTACGCTGCGCATTGTATTAGAACATGTCACCACACGCGAAGCAGTGGACTTTGTTCTAGAAACTCCCGCCAATATAGGCGCAACAATTACCCCACAACATTTGCTTTATAACCGTAATGCCATCTTAGTCGGCGGCATCAAGCCACATTATTACTGCTTACCTATTTTAAAGCGCGAATCTCATCGTCTTGCTTTAGTTGAGGCCGCAACCAGTGGTAATCCTAAATTCTTTTTAGGCACAGACAGCGCGCCACACTTAAAACATTTAAAAGAAAACAGCTGCGGCTGTGCTGGCTGTTATTCAGCTTATGGTGCAATAGAGCTTTATGCCGAAGCCTTTGAGCAAGCAAATGCCTTAGATAAATTAGAAGGCTTTGCTAGTTTTTATGGTGCAGATTTTTATCAACTGCCGCGTAATACTAAAAAAATCACCCTAGAAAGAACCGACTGGCAAGTACCGGATGACTACACAATTACTGAAGGCTTAAAACTAACACCATTAAAAGCAGGTGAGACTTTACGCTGGAAATTAAAAGATTAGTTATCCTCACAGACTAAAAGCAGCGCTCGGTACAAACAAGCGCTGCTTTTAGGTTGGTAAGTGAGTTATTCTAAACCTTCATATAGCGACTCATCGTCATCCATATCTTCAAAATCTAATAACTGTGCAGCGCCGTCATTAATCAAATAATCTCTACGCTGCATATAAGCAGAGCGAAAAAATAAATATCGATCAACGGCAGCTTCTGAAGCGATCGCTTCTGCATCAAGAAAATCTGCCCGAACATCAATCATTTCTATAGTGCGCATGCCTGTAGCTCCCCAAGATGCTCCTGTACCGCCAAAGAAAGCATAAGTAAGCGGATGCAAGGCATAATCACCAAGGTACCCGCCAACACCTCTTACAGAGCTCGGCCCCAAGAATGGTATGACAAAGTACGGACCTCTAGGCACACCCCATACCGCCAAGGTCTGCGCAAAGTCTTCTTCATGCTTAGGCAAATCAATCATTGTTGCAACATCAATAAAACCAGCAATACCGACCGTACTATTGACTAAAAAGCGCGCACTGTCCATTGCCCCTTGCTTCGGTTTTGCTTGTAAAAAACCATTAACACTGACACCAATATCTTTTAAATTAGAAAAGAAGTTACTGATACCTACATCTAAAAACTCTGGCGTTACCCACTGATAGCCTTTCGCAACAGGTTTTAAAATTATCCTATCGACCCCATCATTAAATTCCAAAATATCACGATTCATTCCTTCCCAAGGATCGGATGGATCAGTATGCGGAACCGTCGTACAAGCTTGTATAACGATTACCCCAATAATACTTAATACAAGCCGGTATTTTTTCATTATTTTGTTCATTAACTACCTAAATTACCCAATAAAATACGGGTTAAAAGTTTGTTCGTACAGAAAGTTCGCGTAACATAGCATACTTTCCTAACGATTTAATATTTAGTATCATGCAAACCGCTGTTAAGCAACCAATGAATGAACGATTCAGAGGGTATCTACCCGTAATTATTGATATAGAAACAGCAGGCTTTGATGCTAAAAAACATCCTTTATTAGAAATCGCGGCAGTGATTGTTGAATATGATGATAATGAAGAACTCGTCATAACTGAAAGTCATTCTGCGCATATCATTCCTTTTGAGAACTCTATTTTAGACCCTTCTGCCTTAAAATTTACTGGTATAGATCCTTACCACCCTTTCCGCATGGCAATTACAGAAAAAGAGGCGCTAGGAAAATTATTTACGCCAATTAAGCATGCCGTCAAACGCAATGAATGCACTCGCGCTATTCTAGTAGGCCATAACCCGACATTTGATATTACTTTTCTGAATGCAGCGATTGAGCGCACTAAAATGAAACGTAGTCCGTTCCACCCGTTCAGCTCCTTTGATACCGCTACTTTAGGTGGCCTAATGTACAAACAAACAGTTTTAGCGAAAATAGGCAAAGCTGCAAACATGGAGTGGGATAATCAACTTGCACATTCTGCGCTTTATGATGCCAAACAGACAGCGGAAATCTTTTGCAAAATTGTCAATCGCTGGAAGCAATTAGAAGCCTTAGATCAATAAAATCATGGGTAAGGCCCTCATATTTTTCACTGAAAATCGCATTTAAGTATGACTTTACAGAAAAAAATATATTTTATTTATTCGCCTTGCGTAGAAGAACAACTAGACGATGTGATTAGTCACTCGCTATTAACTGAGCTTGGCATTGAAGTACGTAAAATAAAACTGGCAAACTTATCTGCCATTCATATTAAAGATGACTTAAATCATGCCTTAGTGTGGATAGAACAAAAAGACTATCCACAAATGCTATTGTTCGCCAATCAAAAGCAGCTATCCTTAGGATTTTTACCCGTTTCTGGCGACCCACTAAGCCAGTTCTATCAAAGCTTAGACTTACCTAAAGATTTTAATGACTGCTTAGCAATCGCTTTAAATGATAACCCACTGTTTATTGATATCGTCGTTTGTAACGATGAAATCATCACCAATGGCGTTAACTTAGAAAACCAAACAACAATGACTGAATTCATAGGCGATAGCCTTGAATTTACAGGCTTAGCTAAATTTAAGTTTCAAATAAAACGAATTCTCCATGCATTTTCGCTCACACCACACCCAGTCATCTTAACCACGGCAAAAGGTAAAACAGTTTCAACTGCCATTACCGGCATGGTGTTACTCGATTTTCATAAAAATGGCGCATTAACTAATTTGTTTACAGACTCTATTTCTTTACGAGATAGGCGCATTTCTGTCGCCTTATTTGCACCCCAGTCTATTCTCTCCTATTTACAACTTTCCTCGACCTTACTAACGGCCACTCAAAAACAAAGCCTGCCTCAGCAATTAGGCTATATTCGCACTGCATCATTAGCTATCAAATCTCCCGTAGATACTCACTTCTTGGTTAATAATAAGCCCTTAACCACACGTGAATTATGTATAGAAATACTCGACGAAGGCATTAAAGTTAATGCAGGAGATACATTCCGCGACAGTCAACATTATGCTGACGATAAAGAAAATGTAATTTGCGAACAATTACCTCAACAAGACAGCAGAATAAAATATTTAAGCACGACACTCCCTTTCTTCACGCACGCTTTAGAATCAGACTTTAAAGACCTTTTTCTAGCCTTAAAGGAAAATGCTCAAATAACCAGTACCTTTGTATTATTAATGGTATTAAGTGCTTTATTGGCAACACTAGGCTTATTTCTAAACAGTCCTTCAGTAGTTATTGGTGCGATGGTTTTAGCGCCATTAATGTCGCCTATTATTTCAACCTCAATGGGTTTATTGCGATCCGACCCCGACTTAAGTCGCCGTTCGTTTGGTACTTTATTAACAGGTATGTTTATCGCCTTATCCTTATCTGCGTTAATGGCTTATATTCTACCGTTTCAAGAAATCACCAATGAAATTGAAGGCCGACTACACCCCTCGACCTTAGACTTACTCGTTGCCTTACTTTCTGGGGTTGCCGGTGCTTTTGCTAATGCTCGCGAAAACATCGCAAAAAGTTTACCTGGCGTAGCTATTGCGGTCGCATTAGTACCACCTTTATGTGTTTCTGGCATTGGTATTGGCTGGCTAAATTTCGATATTTTTTATGGCGCTATGCTGTTATTTCTAACCAACTTAACAGGTATTATTATGGCGGCTGGCGTGTCATTTATGGCTATTGGCTTTGCACCCTTTTCGCGCGCAAAAAAAGGAATTGCTCTTTCTGTTTTTATGGTCGCCATTATTTCCGTGCCGTTAATTTTATCTTTCTCCAATATGCAAACTATTGCTGCAGTCAAAAAACAACTGCTCAGCCAAAACTATGAAATTAACGGCCAATTACAACAATTACGAAATATTAAAGTGCGCTTAGATACGCCGATGAAAATCAATGGCGATTTAGTTACCACTAGCACACCCACCCCACAAATGCTTTTAGCCTTTGAACAGCATTTAAGCAATAAATTAAACACAACGGTGACAATTGACCTCTCAGTACGCCTAGTTACTGAAAGTTATTTTAAGACAGTATCACTTAACTAGGAGGCAGGAACTACGGCTTTAAGTCTGTCTCGCGTAAATGATGATAGTAGATTTTCTTAAGTAGCTTATAAACGAAAAACAACTAAGAAATTTACGCTATAACGCAAACTCAAATCGCATTGATTGCTTTACTAACATTCACTTTCCCGTAACCATAGTAATCATTGCGGCCATCCAAATCATAATCCAAGGTACCAATTTTATCCGCTGAGTTATGTAACAATTCACTAACCTCTAAACTACTTAAATTAGGATTAATTTCTAGTAATAACGCGATAACTCCACTGACAATAGCTGCCGTCGCCGAAGTACCAGCAAATCCATTTGCATCACTATATAACAAGTAATTTGCATCAAGACTCGCAACTCCTGCACTCCCCATAGGGTCTAATGTACTAATACCTAAGAAGAACCCGCCAGGTGCCATTACATCTAACTCTGAACCAAAATTACTATAACTAGCACGTAAATTATCCTTATCAGTTGCACCAACACTTATCACTTCAGGTATTGAGGACTCATCATTCCCCATAAGTTCACTATCATTTCCAGCTGCAAAAACAATATTCATACCTTTACCGTTACGGCCATTTTCACTCAAATTAATAATAGTATCTTTAACGGCCTGTGAAACATTACCTGTTCCCCAACTATTATTAATAATATCTGCGCCCCATTCGTTAGCCTTATTAAATAAACTAATGGTTTCACTATCTGTCATAGCCGATTTATATTTCAAAAAAAACAGCTCAGCATTACTGGCAACACCTTTAATGCCTAAGTTATTAGAACGTGCACCAAGAATACCTGTAACAGCTGTCCCATGAAAGTCATCAAATTCGGTATGAGACACATCAGTCCCGCCTGTTGCCAAGTCATACGTTCGCGTAACGGCTGTTTTCAAATCTTCATGCGCTACATCTAGCCCATCATCAATAACAGCAATTTTAATACCTATACCAGTAAGCTCCACTAGATAATTAGCCACATGTATATGAGCTTCTGAGTCTATATTATTGGAGCTGTAAAAATCAGTATCCGAATTTAAATACCACTGCTCTTGATACAGAGGATCTAAAATCAGTCCAGGTAATGAAATCTCAGGCGGAGTTACTGGAGGAGTTGACTCTGCCTCTTCTTCGTTTGAGCTACCGCAGCCAGCGATCAATAAAACTAACAACACAATAGGTAATTTACTTAACATTAGCGTGCCACTCGGCTTTTAATAAAATCAGGGTGGGCATACTCTACTTCTGGGCTCTCTGATAAGCGATTCGAGAGGTCAATCGCCAAATCATTGGATGGTACGACTATTAAGTAAAGCTGAGGGCTTAATTGCTCTTCAACGGTTACATCGTAGGGGGCTAACAACAATAGTAGGTCGTTATCTTTGCGTATTTTCAGCAAAATCTTATGATAAATACCGACTTGATGCCCTTGTTCAGTTAGATAGTAATCGATCCCATCATCTCCCTCTATAGATCGCGCTATTTTCGGTACAGGAGTCAAGCTCACTCTCTGGTTTTCGTGGTAATAGTAATTGTCTTGTGCATTAACAGCGCTAAATACTGATAATAATAAACCAGTAAGTATCAGTACAACTTTTATATTCATTTAAATGTCTTCCATTGATCAAGCAATTTTTGAGGCAGTTTAAAGTGTATCGTACGGCCATCACGCTCTAAAGATGCCTCAATACTACTTCCAACTAATAATTGATCAAGAACATCAGGATTATTCTCTATATCCTCTAAAGTATAGCCATTAACCGAAGTAATAATATCGTTTGCTTGCAACCCAGGCGGGAGTTTACCTTTCTTAGCCCCTAACTTTATGCCTTTACTATTTTTTTCCAAACCAAACTTTCCTAACAACTGTCGAGCATTATCTTGATAGCTGCTTTTTAGCTCAGATAAGTTGGCCGGGTACTCTACCCGTGTGCGTTTAAATGAATTTTTATCTAAACGTTTTCCACCTGACGTTTCAATAAGCTCTAATTGCTCTAGCCTTCCATTACGCTTAATCTGCACATAACCATCAAAAATTTGGTAAATCTCCCCACCTTGCTTGGGTAATTTATCACCTTGTTGATAAGGTATTGGCGCATCAGTCCGCTTGCCTGTAATCAGTGCTACCGAATTTTCCGGCATAGTCGACATGATAATCCCATGTAAAAACAAACGTTGCTTCGTTTTCGGAATTTTAGCTTGCTGGATTAGATTTTCAGTTGCCCTAGACGCCTGATTAAAAAGGTTAGCACTTAATATGTCACGCATATCATGGTTAACAGCTTTTTTGACTGGAATCGGTCGAGCCATTTTTTGTGTGTTTGCACTGACCTCAGGACTTTCTTCTTGTGCCTCTAAAAATACCCAAGCCCATTGAGCGGCATACACCATTATGATAATAATAACTAAGCTAGCGAGTATATGTTGCGTGGTTTTATTTTTTAAAAATTGTGTCATAAGAGAACTTAAAAGAAAGTTAGTTTTTCCGTAAAACGAATCACATAGTCACGCTCATTATCAGAAAGCGCCCCTTGTTTAGTCAGCGTTAATAAGCGCTGCGCCAATTGAATCTCAGCTTGTTGACCTGGCGTTGCGATAATATCAATTAGATTGATCTCTGTTTGTTTTTCACTAAGTCGAATTTTAAGCCCATCTTGCTCTGATTTAATAGAGATATTTAACGCAGGCAAACTATTTGTTTTGCGATTCGCAGAAACACGACCACCCGACCAATGAGCATGCCCCGAAGTGACATAATAAGGGGGCAGATCTTCAACAAATAGACTCTCAATCTCGATATCTCCAGTCATACTCGCTTGATTAGGCAAATCAAGTTTAGCGCTTATTTCCTGGCTATCAAGCAATCCTTGTAATTTAAAGGCTGGACTCAAGCCATTAAACGATGAACCTAAATCCAACTTAGATTGCGCTGTTTTCACATGAACCAGAATAACAGACTGATCACTAAAAATATGACTTACTTGTATGTGCCAGTTTATATTGGCATTTAAACCTTGTTGGTTACGCAATTGCATTTCCCCCTGCCAAAGGTTACCGGCTAAATCATCAAACTGCCAGCCATTCATATTAGATGTTGGCAGCAGCGTTTGAGCAATAATTCTTACAGGAGTTAAAACTGAAAACGCGATTAAGAAACTGAAAATACATAGAAGTACGTAATAAATGGCAACTTTCATTCGCACACCAGAAAAATATTGATAGTTCACTTACTTCAATCCTTGATTAGCAAAGTATTATCTGCAACTGACGTTTTATTGCAGGAAACAAAGGAATCGATACGACATTGCTCTGTAAGCAGCCATTTTTTATAGTCATTAATTGTGCATACAATTCAGAATTAGACCTCGCATCATAAGCTAACCCTAGTAAATCCTCTAATAAATAGCCATAAGCACGCACTTCAAAAGCCTGCAATGCCTCTACTTGATCAGGCAGTAAAGAGGAAAAATTAGACGCGGCACCAAAATCACCTAACAACACAGCTGTCTCCGCATCTAATAAAATATTATGCGCATATAAGTCACCATGACATACGCCCTTCTCATGTAAATGATCAACTGTATCTGCTATGTTATAGGCAATACGAACCACTTCATCCAAGCTTAATTGCAAGTCATCAACAAAGGTATCTCGCGTACAAGTATCTAGCGTTGGCGGCAACCCTAGATTATAAAAATTAGCAGGAATTAAGCTCATCACCAAACCTAGCTGATCATTATCTGAAATATGTGCAGTAACCTTTACTAAATTAGGGTGCTCGCCTACTGTTAAACAACCACTTAATTCATCAACAGGATAACCATCACTGGTCACCTGCCCTTTAAATAACTTTACCGCAACTTGTTGACTTGATCCTTTTAGACTTTCTGGCTGATTAATCCATTCTGCACGATAAATAACACCTGAAGCACCTTCTCCAAGCTGTTCATATAACTCAATATCAGACAGTCTCACTGCGGGTGCATAAGAATCAATCTCACCAATATATTCACTGCAAGGATTGCCCGAAAAAGCCAACCACGCCAACCTAGGCATATTAAATAGCCAATCTGGCAAACTAGTTAATTGATTGGCAGATATGCGCATTAGCTGCAGATTAGTACACTGGCTTAGCGAGCCAGGCAGCTCTGTTAATTGATTTCCCGCTAACATAAGCTTTTTCAGCTGCCCTAATTCACCTATAGAGTCTGGCAATTTTTGTATTTGATTATCCGTTAAAATCAGCCAACGTGTTGTTTTCGGCAAAGCTGATTCAGGCACATCGACAATAGAATTAGCTTTAAAACCAATCATCTCCAACTTAGGACAATCAGATAACACTACAGGTAATTGCTTAAATTGATTATTTGATAAGAATACAACTTTTAATTGCTGCAACCGGCCAAAATCTGCGGGCAAACAATCGAGTTGGTTATTGGATAAATCTAAAATTTCCAGTGTATCAACAAGCTCGAATATTTCCCGCGGAAACTCAGTCAAATTTTCCGCTATTTGTAATCGCGTTACTTGCTGTAGCTCACCCGATGTTAATTGCGCTAAAGTATGCAAAATAAGTTATCCCACCTAAATATTAAAATATTCTATATTTGCACTGAACCGAGAAAGCGAGCATACAATACCCTGCAAGCCTATAAACTAAATTAACCAACTAAAAACTTCCAAGAAAAGTCATCTTTTTTGACCTCTCCTTTAAATGCCTCTCCAGTCTCCAAAGCTTTAACACACTGCATAAAATCCTTGTACAAATGCTCTTCTACAATCAAGCCAGGAATCACACCTATCTGTCTCAGCATATCTTTAGGTTGTTCTTGAATTGCTGTTATGAGTACTAATATTTTCTTCTCTTGCAGTGCCATAACCGCATCTTCAATGGCGTACATTCCGGACTGATCAATATACGGGACTTTCTTCATACGCAGAATAACCACATCGACTTCCGGTAACGCGCGTGTCATCTCTTGAAACTTGGAAGCAAAACCAAAAAATATCGGCCCATCAAAATGCTTAATAAAAACTTTATCACGAATATCACCGCTTAAATCAGCCTCATCCATCCAAGGAACTTCAATCGCAAAATCATTTACAGAACCAACCGAAGATTTATCTTCAGCAATATCGCTCATTTTTTTCATAAACAGTACCGAAGCTAAGACCATACCAACAGCAACCGCCTGCAATAAATCCACAAAAACTGTCATAATTAAAACGACTAACATGACAACAGCATCTGTTTTAGGAACATGAATGGTATGCTTAAGTCCTTTATAATCAATAATGCCTATTCCCACAGTAATTAAAATCCCCGCCAAAACAGGTAAAGGAATCAATTTTGCATAAGCTCCAGCGCCAACCAATACCAACAATAAAGCCACCCCATGAATAACGCCTGACAACTTAGTTTTTCCACCGGAATTAATATTGACTACAGTACGCATCGTCGCTCCAGCCCCAGGAATACCACCTATCACTGCTGCAGCCATATTACCTAAGCCTTGTCCAATCAGCTCTTTATTGCTGTTATGTTGGGTCTTGGTCATGTTATCCGCAACAATCGAAGTTAATAAGGAATCAATCGTACCCAATGCCGCTAAAGTAATCGCCGGAATAATGATTAGCATAGGCTCGCTATAGTCTATATGCAAAAAAGACTCCAACTGCAAGGCCGGCAAGCCATCTGGAATATTACCAATAATAGCGACATCTAAACCCATCAGCGTAGAAATACCCGTCAAAACCACCAATGCAACTAATGCACTAGGAATCAACTTAGTGATTTTCGGAAAAAGGTAAATAGTTGCAATGGTGGCTAAAGCTAAGAGCACCGATTCAATTTTTATATCCGGTAAAACATTGGGTAATTCGGAAAAAATATCCAAAATCTTTTTTGGGGAGCTGTGCCCTAAAAAAGGAAAAATCTGTAAAACGATAATAATAACGCCGATACCACTCATAAACCCAGAAACGACAGGGTAAGGCATATAACGAATATATTGCCCTATTTTTAGTACACCCAGCAAAATCTGCAAAGCACCAGCCAAGAAAAAAATCGCAATAATCGTACCTAAAGCGGCATCTAAACTACCATGTAATTCAATTTCAGTAGCAATAACCACTGCCGAAACAACAGTCATCGGCCCTGTTGGCCCACTAATCTGCGTACTTGTGCCACCAAACCAAGCTGCAAAGATGCCTACAGCGATTGCTCCATAAATCCCCGCAATAGCTCCCATCCCTGACTGCACACCAAAAGCCAAAGCGAGTGGCAAAGCAACAACGCCAGCAGTCAAACCGCCAAAAAAGTCACCACGTAAATTAGACGTATCAATTAATTGATTTTTACTCATTACCCTTTCTCTTTTCGTAACACAAAAAAGGAGAGGCATTGCCTCTCCTTTTTTGATCTATAAAATTTAAAACACAGCAATTTCGAACAACTGCCCGTCCTACTTAGCTATCCATTGCTTCCGTATCTTTAGTTTGCCCATAATTCTCAACAAATGATTTTAACCCATCCTGCACCAAGGTATAAGTTTTATCTATATTAGTTGCAATATCCCCCTCTAGAACACCTAAGCCATCCAAAATATCACGCGCTTCGGCAAAACCCTTATCAATTCCGCCACTGATAATATCGGTGAATTTAGTTAATGCTTCTTCTTGACCCATATCTGGGTGCATTTCCTGATATTTACCAAAAAAAGCCGTGCTTAATGACACAATTCGTCCAGCTGTCGCTTCTGGAGTTACATCTAAACCAGCGTCATAGCCTTTTTGAATGGCATTATCACCCATGGTTTCCTTTAAAGCTTCATTGATACCTTCCAATGCCGCTTTTAATACCAGTGACAAAGGCTGATCACCTGCGCTAACACTCACCTCAACAGCCGAGGCTAATATCTGCGCATTCATTTGTTTCTTAACAATCGTTGCCGCAGAATCTTGTATTTTTTCTGCACTCTTTAATTCCTTTCTTTCAGCATTTCTAGCGTGCGCCATTTCCGAAACTTCTTGCCCTCTCGCTTGTTGCTTCGCTTTGTTATCATCAACTTTGGGTAAAGATCGCACATCTTGACTAAATGATTTAATATCCATAATTCACCTCTTTAAAAATACTAGAACCTAATAGCTAATATATCGACAACTTGCGTAAAAACTTAACAACCTACAAAACAAACAATAACATGCAGATCGAAAACAACACCCTCTATTATGTATACGACCCCATGTGCAGTTGGTGCTATGCCTTTGAGCAGACTTTATCCGAATTACAAAAACAATTACCTCAACCGCTTAGTTTTAGAGCTATTTTAGGGGGGCTTGCGGCCGATACCACAAAACCAATGCCAGTCGAAACCCAAACAATGATTCAACAAGCTTGGCAACGTATCGAACAAACTGTCCCAAACGTACATTTTAACTTCAACTTCTGGGCTGAAAACATCCCTTATCGCTCCACTTACCCCGCCTGCCGAGCATTATTAGCCGCCGAGCAACAATCACCTGAACTAAGCCCAATACTACGACAAAATATTCAACAGGCTTATTACCAAGAAGCTAAGAATCCTTCACTTGATAAAATACTAATAGAATGCGCTAAAGATTCTGGATTAGAGATTGAAAAATTTAGCATCACTTTAAATAGCACGGAAATAAAAATTAAGCTTGCTGAACATATACAATTTGCGCGCACTTTAGAAGTAAATTCTTACCCCTCTTTACGCCTAGTATTAAAAGAGAAGGTTCACAATATAGCTATTAATTATGCTGATGCTACGTCAACGCTTACACAAATCAATTCTCTATTACAAAAACATCAAAACACAAGCATTGAGTCACCTTGCATACGCCAATGTTGCTTAAATAATGACGACATTTGTTTAGGATGTTTCCGTGCTTTAGATGATATTACCCAATGGGCCTACTATAGCAATCCAGAAAAACAACATGCGCTAGATTGTGCAGCACAACGCAAAACACTATATAATAAAAAACTAATATAATAGCCGACAGATATTTATGACTTCATTACTCACTTGCGTAGAAATACCCGCGACTTCCATTCCCCTTTATTCTGTTATCTGGCTACACGGTTTAGGTGCAGATGGCCATGATTTTGAAAGTATCGTACCTGAGCTAACGCTCAATCACGCCGAGCAAATTAACTTTATCTTCCCTAATGCACCTATTCAAGCTGTCACTATTAATGGCGGTATGCGAATGCCTTCTTGGTATGACATTCTTGATGCCTCTTTAGATCGTGAAGTTGCCGTAGAGGATATCTATATTTCCTCGGCACAGATTGAACAACTTATTCAAAGAGAAATCGACAAGGGCCTTAAAGCGGAAAATATTTTGCTTGCTGGCTTTTCGCAAGGTGGCGTGATTGCTTTACACACGGGCTTGCGTTACCCACAAAAATTAGCCGGTATTATGGCTTTATCTACTTACTTGCCGACCATCGAACAACTCAAAACTGAGCGCGCCGCAGTCAACAATGACATCCCTATCTTTATGGCGCACGGCACGATGGACCCCGTTGTTCACCTGCCCATAGCCAAACAAGCTTTTAGTAACTTAAAAGCGATGAATTACCCAATTGGCTGGCATGAATATCCGATGCAACATTCACTTTGCATGGAAGAGATTATAGATATTTCGGAGTTTATTAATAAAATTTTCTAAGCCTAAAAATTCATAATCCAGAATTTGACAATTCAATGACTTGTCGGATTACGCTTTTTAATGCTTCGCAATAAAAAACGCAATCCAACCTACAAAATCCTACCTAAATAAGCCTATGCCTTTCCTAAAAGACCTTACCTTACGCCGCTTTTTCCCTATCGCCATTATTCTTTGCCTGATCACTGCCATTGTTATTATTAAATCACGTCCCAAAATGGCACACGAACCAAGCGCAGGCCTAATCACGCCGGTTAATGTTATTGAAGTAAAGCCTTATGCCATCAAGCCCGCTATTATAGGTTTTGGTACCGTTGAACCGGACATTTCGCTGGCCTCTAAAGCAGAAGTATCTGGAAAAATTAGCTACGTACACCCGCAATTACGTAACGGTGCTCTTTTACAAAAAGATACGGTTGTTATGCGTATTGACCCCGAAGATTATCAATTGGCTTTACAACAAGCGCAAAGCACCGTCACCAGCAATCACGCAAAAGTCAGAGAAATCGAACTACAGAAAAATAATGTTCAAGCCGACCTCAAATTAGTCCAAAAAAAGCTAAAACTGGCACAAGTTGAATTAGCCCGCATAGAATCCTTAGTTAAAAAGCAATCCATTTCAAAATCGAGTCGCGACAATCAGCAGTCCAGCGTTTTACGCTTACAACAAGAAGTACAAAAGTTAAGAAGCCAGCTTAAAACTTTACCGCAACAATTAGCCAGTGCTCGGGCAGCACTAGCGAATGCCGAATCGCTGGTAATAACACAAGAATTAAATATTAAACGTACCGAAATTAAACTGCCCTTTAACGCGCGCATTTCCGAGCGCGTGGTTGAGGAAAACCAATATATTGCCAAAGGCAGCTTATTATTTAGCGCGCAAACTACCGATAAAATTTTAATTAATGCGCAATTTTCCTTACAGCACTTCAGATCCTTAGCGAAAGGTTTTCGAGGCAATGAAGCGTTACTCAAAGAAGCTTTTTTGTCGGGCTTTTCTAGCGATATTTTCCAGCAACTCGGCCTAACAGCAAAAGTCCGCCTTGCTGATAATCAAACGCCGTATTGGCCGGCGAATGTTGAGCGTATTAGCAGCCAGCTCGATCCTGTTACGCGCACTTTAGGTATTGTCATCAGCGTCGATAACCCGTATCAAAATATTATTCCCGGCACAAATCCACCGTTAATGCAGGGGATGTACACCGAAATTCTACTACAAGGTAAAGCCAAAATATTTTATGCGATTCCCCGCGATGCCCTGCATGAAAATGAAATTTATATCGTCAATAAGGATGCTCAATTAAAACGCCGAGCGGTTAAAAACCCACAAGTACAAGGCAAGGTGGTGCTATTAACTCAAGGCTTACAGGTAGGTGAAACACTGATTGTATCCGATGTCTTTCCGGCGGTAAGCGGTATGCAAGTTAAAGTAACTCAGCAACCAGAGTTACAGCAAAGTATTGAAAACTGGGCGCAGGAGCAATAATATGATTCGTTATTTTATTCTGCACCCAACCGCAGCCAATTTATTAATGGGCTTACTGATTGTCTTGGGCTTAGTCACGCTACCCACACTGAAGCGCGAAACTTTCCCTGAAATCAAACATTACGAAATCGAAGTTAAAGTCGTTTATCCCGGCGCAACGCCTTTAGAAATCGAACAAAAGCTCTGCCGCCCACTAGAAGATGCGATTGATGGTACGAGTTTTATTGATGAAGTCCGTTGCGAATCTCGCCAATCTTTAGCCATTGCCACTGTTAAAATGCAGGAAAGCGGCGATTTTGTACAATTCACCAATGATATACGCAGTGCGGTTGATGAAATCGACAATTTCCCTATTGATAGCGAAGAACCCATTATTCGCGAATTAGGCCGTACGCAAGATGTGGTTACGATTGCGCTCAGCGCCGATTTACCGAAAACTGAATTAAAAGACCTCGCCGAAGATATTAAACAACGCATTTTACGCGTACCAGGCATTCCTTTAGTCAGTGTGGAAGGCTTTTCCAAGCGTCAATTTCAAATCCAGCTAACGCAAGATAAATTGCGTCTTTACGGATTGAGCTTACAAACCGTTGCCACGCGTATTGCCCAGCAAAATCTGGATTTACCCACGGGAGAAATTCAAACTGCAGAGCGTGATTATCAAATTCGCGTCAATGATGAGCGTCGTTCACCCGATGAACTCAAAGAGTTAGTCATTATTAAAGGCGAACATGGTAACGAGGTACGCTTAGGTGATATCGCTACGATTATTGATACTTTTGAAAAAGCAGAAGATCAAGCAACCTATAACAATTTACCCACCGCTTTTTTAAAAATCCGCAAAAATACCCAAGATGATAGTTTGCGTATTTTAGAGACCGTTAAACAATTTATTAGCAATGAACAACATCGCTTACCGGCGCAAGTACAATTTAACTTAACGCAGGATTTTACCAGTATCGTCAACGACCGTATTGCCATGCTGCTTACCAATGCCTGGCAAGGCTTGCTCTTGGTGTTTATCGTTATGTGGTTATTTTTTGGTACCCGTTATGCATTTTGGGTGGTCATGGGCTTACCGGTTTCTTTTTTAGCGAGTGCCTTTTTATTAGTGCAATGGGGCATTAGTATTAATATGCTGTCCATGGTCGCGCTATTACTGGCACTGGGTATTCTAATGGACGATGCTATCGTGATTAGCGAAAGCATCGGTAAGCATATTTCATTGGGTAAAACAGCAGTACAAGCTGCGATTGATGGCACGATGGAAGTGAAAAATGGCGTACTGTCTTCCTATGTCACCACCTTGTGTATTTTTGTCGGCCTATTATTTCTCAATGGCGATATAGGGCAACTTCTGTATACCATTCCTGCCGTTTTGATTTCGGTGATTACGATTTCATTAGTGGAAGCGTTTTTAATTCTCCCGCACCATTTACAGCATTCATTGCAAAAAGGCGCGGATCAGCCTATTCCCAAAATCAGACAACAATTTTCTGATGCTTTTGAAAAGCTACACGACAAAGTTAATGGCTGGGTAAAAAAACTGATTATTTATCGCTATCTATTTATGGGGTCGGTCGTCGGTGTGTTTATTTTGTCGGTCAGTTTATTAGTGTCAGGTGTGGTTAAATTCTCTGCTTTTCCCGATGTGGAAGGCGATTTATTACAAGCGCGGATATTGATGCCTGTGGGCAGTTCTTTAGCACAAACCCAGCGCACAGTAGAAAAAATCAACAGCAGTTTACAGACCGTTAATAATGCCTATAAGAATGAATATGAAGAATCATTAATCCAAGGTCTGACCGTACATTACGGAATGAATATGGATGCTTTTGAAGGCGGGGCACATCTCGCTACACTCAGTGTCGATCTACTTTCTGGCGAGCAACGCCAGCTCTCCATTAATCAGATTGCTCAACAATGGCGTACCGAGCTGGGCGACGTGCCCGAAGCCTTAAATATCAGCATTAAAGAGCCTAAAATAAGTCCCGCAGGTCGTGCTATTTATATCCGTTTGCAAGGCGATGATTTAAATACACTTTCGCAAGCCTCACATCAGTTACAAAAATGGCTATCAGGCTATCCTGGTGTCAGTAATTTAATGGATGATCTGCGCCCTGGAAAACCAGAATTTACCTTAAAATTAAAATCAGGTGCTTATGCCTTGGGCTTAACCTCTCAAGAAATAGCCGCACAATTACGCGCCGCTTATCAAGGGATTGAGGTATTAGAAACCTCGATTAATTTAGAAACCTACGAAGTGATCGTAAAACTGGATGATGCCTCTAAAGACGAGTTATCCGACTTTGATAATTTCCCAATTATTCACCCACAATCTGGTGCGATGATTCCGCTGGTCAATGTAGCAGATATTAGTGTTAACCGAGATTTTTCACGCGTGCAGCGTATTAATGCGCAACGTGCGGTGACTATTTATGGGGATATTGATGCTTCATTGAATAATACCCAAGCCGTTTTTAATGATATGGAAGCCACGTTTTTCACTGACTTTAAACAACGCTACCCTGACATCAGCCTTTCTTTTGAAGGAGAAATAAAAGAGGGCCCACTGACGCGTAACTCTATGCGTAAAAGCATGTTAATGGGTTTAGTCGGTATTTTTATTTTACTCAGCCTGCAATTTCGTTCTTATGTTGAGCCCGTACTCGTCATGGCCAATATTCCTTTAGCATTTATCGGTGTGATTTTTGGGCATTTAATCATGGGTCTGGATATTACCATGCCATCATTATTAGGCTTTGTTTCTTTAGCGGGAATTGTCGTCAACGATTCAATCTTATTAGTCGAATTTGTCAAAAAGCATATTCGAGCAGATATGAGCCCACATGCCGCGGCGGCAAAAGCGAGTAGTGAACGTTTTCGAGCGGTGACATTAACCTCGTTAACCACAGTGGTTGGTTTAACACCGTTATTATTTGAACAAAGCCCGCAAGCGCAGATTTTGATTCCGCTAGCGACCAGCATTGTCTTTGGAATTATCAGTTCGACTTTGTTAGTGCTATTTGTCGTACCGTGTTTGTATACGATTTTGGAGGATTTTGGTTTTATAACAATGAAAAAAGAAGATTTATCTTAATTACGTATCAGTCCCCATTATTTGCATAATAGGGACTTATAAACCTTAAATAGCTGTAGGAGGTTCAATTGCATCAAGCGCTGCTTGTGCATCCTCTATTTGCGTCGCCGTTAAAGCACTCTCGGACGAAGTAATGCTTGTATTACCAACCCCATCTAAGTCTGCTTGAGCTGATACTATCTGTTCCGCTGTTATTTTACTTGTATCTGTAGAGGTAAACCACCCGCCATTACACGCACTCAGTATTACTAAGCCGCATACTATAAATCCTAACTTTATTTGTTTTACCTTTAAGTTATTCATAATAGCACCTTACTAATTAGTTGAAGATCCAATAACTCCTGCAACCGTTCTTTCCGTATTACCACATTCAGGATGCCCATCATCTCCATAAGTAATTTTTTCAAAATCATCCGCGGCTCCAAGCCCATCATGAAAAGTTGAGCCTAATGCAGTACGAGACCTCCAAGCAATATTATGATCTGCACAAGATGTATCACCACTAACACCGATTGCACCAATAACTTCACCCGATTTAAATAAAGCTAGACCGCCACCAAAAACATTGACACCACCCGGCTTTAAACCATTCATAGCATCAGATGTCGTACCATTATTTAAAGGATCACCTCGATATACAACTCGCGGATCAACAGGATTACTAAATTGCAGACCGTATAAATACCCACCATCTTGTACGGCAGGAAATAACCAAGCAGTCGAAATAGATGTATTTACAGTACTAAATGAATTGGCTGTATTTGCTTTTTGCGCAGAAATAGCACGACTTCCAGGCCAAGGATCAGGCGTCGTGTTGCCCGTATTAGCACTAGCGGCTTTAACAACTGCACAAACAACACCATACCGATTAACAACAGTAGCCCACATATCTAAATTAAACCCTCCATTATCATTTGATATGGCACTGGCTAACGCTGTTTGTAGTTGCTCATGTGTGGGTAAAGCGGCACAGTCATTATTAGCGGCAGCATAAGTTATAGCTGGTGCGCTAAGTAAACCAACAATAACAGCAAAAGAATATTTAGTTTTTTTCATCATTAATCTAGCCTTTGAAGTTCATTAAATTCGTAATATTAATCGCATATGTAAATACCTAATGTGATTATTTCTGTAAATAACCTTAACGGATAATACTCTACCGCCTAAAGATCATTCAAATTAAAGAATTAATTTACCACATACTAAAATAATGGCTCCCACAACATCATTTATATTGTGCTAAAAACTTACATATCAAACTTTTTCAGCTTCCCTGCCAAGGTCGTACGACGTATATTTAATAGTTTAGTCGCATGAGCAACCACACCATTACATTCCTCTAAAGCCTGCTTAATTAAGCTTATTTCAACTTCATTGAGATCTTCTTTTAGGCCCATTCCCTATTCAGGTAACTACGTACTAAAAACTTTTGCAACACGGCCTGCTCAAGTTTATCTTCCACTCCTGAGTAAGCTCCAAAAAATTCTCCAGCGCTTCTTCGACAGTAATTTCATCCGACACGCTAAATTGTCTGGATTTTGCAGATAAATTAGCCATGCCAACAGTTAACCGCCACAACAGCATGGTTATTTGGAGGCTTTAGGTGTGCTCAAAGTGGTAAGAACAGATGCATTGTAAATCTAAAAAACGCGAAGCATCTCACCAAAAAATCGCAAGTCTAATAGCATATTAAGAATCAGCAGTCATTGGCTACATAGACTAAAAAATAAAATAGTCAAGAAAACGACAAAAACATTATAATAAAGGCATTTCAACATTACATATCAATATGTCTTATATTAATTCCTTACTATGACTTCCCAAGACTCTAGACAAAAAAGTCGTCGAAGACTCGAGCGACGAACCAGTGAAAGGCGAGGAATAACCGATAAATTTGGCAGCCCTGAGTGGATTAATGCTATAAAACAAAATTATTTGTTATGGCCAAAACAAGACCGCCGCATTAAACCCTCCCGCTCTCAGGAGCGCAGGCATAATTACAGACGTATAAAATATTTAGAGAAAAGTGCTTCAGCTGTTAAGAGAGATCAACTTTATAATTTACTTACTGAAGAAGAAAAAACAATGCTTTATGAACTTATGCAGTCTGAATAACAGACTATTCAATCAATGACACTCTCTCATACCAAATCATTTCTTTGCCTCTATACACAAAGAAAGTGAACTCAAACAACCTTACATATCAAATTTTTTCAGTTTCTCAACCAAGGTCGTACGGCGCATATTTAATAGTTTAGCCGCATGAGCAACCACACCATTACATTCGTCTAAAGCCTGCTTAATTAAGCTTATTTCAACTTCATTGAGATATTCTTTTAAGTCCATTCCCTCTTCAGGTAACTGCGCACTAAAAACTTTTTGCAACACGGCCTGCTCAAGTTTATCTTCCATCTCCTGAGCTAGCTCCAGAAAATTTTCCGGCGCTTCTTCGACAATAATTTCATCCGACACAGTAAATTGTCTAAATTTTGCTGGTAAATCAGCCACGTCAACCAAGCCATTAGGCTTAATAATTGCAACACGTTCTATTAAGTTAGCCAGTTCACGCACATTACCCGGCCAAGTATGTTGCATTAAAACATTGATCGCATCCGGCGTTAAGGTAACAGTACCGCGCTTATTTTTTTCTAAACGGGCTGCTAATTCTTTAATTAATAACGGAATATCTTCAACACGCTCCCTTAATGCAGGCATTTCTATAGGAAAAACATTTAAGCGATAAAACAAATCTTCCCTAAAAAGATTCTCTATGATGGCTTGTTCAATATCTCTATGTGTTGCCGATATGACTCGTACATCGCAATGTATAGTTTTATTGCTCCCAACGCGTTCAAAAGACCTTTCTTGCAAAACTCTTAATAACTTGACCTGCATTGGCATGGGCATATCCCCTATCTCATCAAGAAACAAGGTTCCCCCCTCAGCCATTTCAAAACGCCCCTGCCGAGTCGCTAAAGCACCGGTAAAAGCACCTTTTTCATGACCAAATAACTCACTTTCTAGCAGTTCCGCCGGAATTGCCCCACAGTTAACCGGCACAAAAGCATTATTATGCCGAGAGGATGCTTTATGTAAGGCTCGTGCAACAACTTCCTTGCCCGTACCAGACTCGCCTAAGATAAGAACTGTGGCATCAGAATCAGCCACTTGATCGATTAAAAACCGAATTTGCTTAATCGCCTCACTACTACCGGCTAATCCTTTATTATCAGCGCTTCTAGGCGCTGGCTTTGCATGACTTTGTTGCTTCTTTTGTAAGGCCTGTAAACTGTCCATTAAAACAGTATAAGTAACCGGCCACTCTTGAATGGAAGTTACTAGACTTTGTATCGCTGAAGGCACTTGTAAAAAAGTACCTTTATCAATCAACAGAACCACAGGGGTACCTGCAACTAACTCAACAACTGACTTAATAACAGTGGCTTGTTTATCAACTCCAGCCCCCACGAATACAGTAAGTACATCATCAACGGAATGCAGTTTTTCGCTAAAATCTTCAGCGCTATACAATTCTCCCTGATATTCAAGAAACTGAATAACAGCCAAAAACTGCTGCCCTCTAGCGGGGTTGTCATCAATAAGGATAATACGTGGTAGCGCCATACTAAAAATGCCTATTCACTGAAATAGCAGCTTCCTGCTAGATTGATACATAACTTTATGATCAAAAATACACTAAACCGTAAGAATTTATAGGTATTTTATCGTGCAATTAAAACATTAAAAAAAACATTGCAGATAAAGTGGCTATCGCAGCGTCAATTTTTTGAACAAAGTTAATCATCCTTTTAGTTAGATGTCAAAAAAATGTCACTATTTCATTAGCTTCCAGAAAAAACTTAATGTAATTTGACTCTGCTTTGGCATCCTATTCCCATATTTATAACAATGAAACTTGACAATTACAGCCCATCATAGATGATGTAACTAACTTAACTAACTCAGTACCTATTCTTGAACGACATACCTACTAGTGTCCTATTTGGCATACTCATCGCATTACTTGGCTTTTCAGCCTTCTTTTCAGGCTCTGAAACAGCGTTAATGACGCTTAACCGTTATCGCCTGCAACACTTAGTCAAACAAGGGCATAGGAGCGCAAAAAAAGCACAAAGACTATTAAAGCGCCCTGATCGCCTGTTAGGCCTTATCTTACTCGGCAATAACTTCGTCAATATTTTGGCATCCTCTCTAGCAACCATTCTTGGTATGCGCCTCATGGGCGATGAAGGTATTGCTATTGCAGCCGGTGCGCTGACACTTGTTGTGCTTATCTTCTCTGAAGTTGCACCAAAAACACTTGCCGCCCTAAAACCTGAAGTTATGGCGTTTCCAGCAGCTTGGGTTTACAGCCCTTTATTAAAAATATTTTACCCTATCGTCTGGTTTGTCAATCTTATTGCTAACGGCCTGCTACGCATATTTGGTGTTAAAGCACATGAGCATAATGCCGCGACACTCAATAAAGACGAACTTAAGAGTATCGTAGCTGAAACAGATTCAATTATGCCTGAGAAATATAAAAATATTTTGCTAGGTATCATTGACTTAGAAAGCGCCACTGTTGAAGATATTATGACGCCACGCAATGAAATTATTGGTATCGACATAGAAAATTCAATTGAAGACATTGTTCACCAACTCAAAAACAGCCAACATACACGAATACCGGTTTATAAAGTTAGTATTGATCGCGTTATTGGCTTTTTACACTTAAGAACCATTTTGATACAAGCATTTAATAATGATAATTTTAGCAAA
Organism: uncultured Gammaproteobacteria bacterium; assembly: GCA_965365945.1. GTDB lineage: Bacteria > Pseudomonadota > Gammaproteobacteria > Methylococcales > Methylomonadaceae > Methyloprofundus. The sequence goes on along the minus strand of CBDUDP010000005.1, from coordinate 74,823 downwards.
CAAGATATAACTGATAACCTCATTCCCCCATTCTTTATTCCAGAAACAACCCCGCTACATAAACAAATACAAAACTTCAAATTTGACCAAGCGCGTATTGGCCTTGTAGTCGATGAATATGGTGATGTTCAAGGACTCGTTAGTATGGATGATTTATTACAGGGCATTGTCGGTGAAATCATGACAGAAGAAGCCGATGTAAAAAAATACGAGGATGGCAGCTATATTGTCGATGGCAGTGTCACCATTAGAGAGCTTAATCGCATTACTCACTGGGACCTGCCTACCAAAGGACCGAAAACAATTAACGGCCTAATCATTGAGTTTATGGAAACTATCCCACAAACCAGCACCAGTCTTATCCTGCACGGACATCCCTTAGAGATTATGAACAGCGATAAACGCGCCATTACGCGAATCAAATTTTTACCCTCTGAGCCAGAAAAACAAAACAAAACAAAATAGCTAACATTCTCGCTCTGTCAATAAAAGCACCATATTTCTAAAACATTAATGCGACACAGCAAACAAAGGTTTATGTTTTTTAGCAACACTCAGAAAATACGACTATACTAAAAGAAACCAGCAAAGATACCTCTTACGAAAATGGCAAAATTCACTGTTTTTTTTAAAGACAAACCTATACACTCTTCGATCTTTGAGTCGGGCAATATTCATATAGGTCGTGACGAAACTAATGATTTAGTAGTTGATAGCTTAGCAATAGCACCAGCTCATGCAGTCGTAGTTTTACGCAACGCTACCCCTCTTATTAAACAGTTAAATAGCGACTTTCCATTAATTATTAATGGCGAGCAGCATAAAGAAACAATACTACAAGACAGCGACACCATTACCATTGGTAAACACCGCATTGTCTACAGCAGCACTGAAAAATTCGCGAGCACCACCTCAGCGGCGCATGCAAAAGAGCCAGAAAACGAAAAGCTCAATCAAGAATTTAACAATCGCGTCAACCTACCTGAAGCTAACCTGCAAGTTATGGGCGGTAAACATATAGGCCGTTTAGTACCACTTAAAAAAACCATGACTCGCTTAGGTCGTGAAGGCTCAGGCATTATTGTTATTACGCGCAGGAAAGAAGGCTATTTTATCTCTATGCTAGAAGTAAATGATGAAATTAAAATCAACGGATCTGAGCTTGCAGATCAGACGCTATTGTTAAAAAACGACGATATGCTGGTTATAGATAAAATTCCCATGCAATTTTTTATGGACTAACCCAACATGAGCGAAGACAACGAGCAACGCCATTTCCACCGTATTTTTTACAAATCTCAAGTCACTTTGAGCCATGAATCAATGCAATGGCCTTGTGAACTTATCGATATTTCTCTGCATGGTTGTTTACTGCGCTTTAATAAGGCTTGGGAACAAAATAATTTAGAAATGTTGTATACCTTAACCTTAGAACTTTCTGAAGAAACGCTTATTACTATGAGCGTATCAGTCAGCCATGTAATAGATAATGAAGTTGGTTTTAAATGCGAGCATATAGACTTAGATAGTATCTCCACATTACGTCGCCTCGTTGAGCTTAACCTAGGCGACAGTCAATTATTAGAACGAGATTTAATTGCACTAACGCAAGCAGGTTAAAACCTCAATTTTATAATTTACAAATAACGCTCCCCGCTAAATATAGTGTATTTACATTAACAATATTCAGTACACACCTCACTTAAAAATTCCTCAAGCCCTATGGCAAAAAAAAATACGGCTTTTGTCTGCACCGAATGTGGCGCAGATTCACCTCGCTGGGCTGGCCAATGCAGTGCCTGCCAAGAATGGAATACCATCAAAGAAGTACGCTTAGGCAGCTCTCCCGCACAATCACAGCGCTTAGGTTACAGCGGCACAAAAAGTAACGTTCAATTACTCTCCGAAGTTACCTTAGAACAAACTGAACGACTCTCAACCGGCATCTCTGAGTTTGACCGCGTGCTCGGCGGTGGCATTGTGCGTGGCAGCGTTGTCCTGATAGGCGGTACACCCGGTGCCGGAAAAAGCACGCTACTATTGCAAGTTATTGCCAATATTGCGCAAAAAAACATTAGCGTTTTATATGTCTCAGGTGAAGAGTCTTTACAGCAAATTGCCGAACGTGCTATTCGCCTAAACTTACCACTCGATAAAATTCAAATGCTAACTGAAACTTCAGTACAAAGCATTTGCGATACCTTAGATGAAATAAAACCCAACATACTGGTCATTGACTCCATACAAGTCATGCATACTCAGACCTCTGATTCGACTCCTGGCTCGGTTTCCCAAGTCAAAGAATCGGCTAGCTATCTCACTCAGTATGCAAAAAAACAAAACGTTTCTATTTTCATGGTGGGCCATGTCACTAAAGACCAATCTTTAGCAGGCCCGATGACTTTAAGCCATATAGTCGATACGCAACTTATTCTCGCCTCTACTGATGACGCTCGCTTCCGCGTTCTTAGAGCGGATAAAAATCGCTTTGGTAGTGTTGGAGAACTGGGCTTCTTTGCCATGGAAAGTGGCGGCCTTAAAGAAGTCAAAAATCCCTCAGCAATGTTTCTCAATCGCACTGAAAAACCCTCGCCAGGCAGTGTCGTTACCGTATTATGGGAAGGCACAAGACCTTTGTTAGTAGAAATACAGGCTTTAGTGACCGAGTGCCAATACGGCAATCCACGTCGCCTCGCTGTCGGCTTTGATCAAAACCGTTTAGCCATGCTATTAGCTATATTAACGCGCCACGGGGGAATTTTTACCGCCAGTGATGAAATCTATGCCAATGTCGTAGGTGGCATTAAAGTCACAGAAACCAGCTCCGATTTAGCAATTATTATAAGCATCGTCTCTAGCTTAAAGGATACCATTGTGCCGCATGATTGCTTTTTCTTTGGTGAATTAGGCTTAAATGGCGAAATAAGACCAGTAGCTAATGGTTATGCCCGCTTAAACGACGCCGTAAAGCATGGCTTTAAACGCGCTGTTATTCCTAAGAGCAATGCTCCTAAAAAATCCATGCCTGGCATAAAAATTTACCCTGTCAGTAGTTTAGTCGAAGCGCTCGAAGCTCTGGAAGAAATACGTTAAAAATTTCTACTCAGTTAAATGTAACGGTTATAATAAACAAAATAGCCATAACAATAATAATGCAGGACAAATAACATCTTGCACACGACTAAAGGGTAAACAATGCTTGAAATTGAATATGAATTCCGCGAAAAAGATTTAGTTCATTACAATGAATTACAAATCGAAAGTTCAGAAGACTTACAAAAGAAACTCAAAAGAAACCGCTTATTTTTTCCTGGCGTCTTATCTATTTTTGGACTCTTTCTTTGGTCATATTATAGCGATTACCGTACCGCCCTTTATATTGTCACTATCTCTATTTGCTGGGCTATCGTTATTCCACAAATTATCATTCTAAGCTTTCGCAGACAGATACTAACCAACTATACTGAGCGTGAAAAGCTGGCTATGTTTGGCAAATACACCTTACGTATCGATCCAAAAGCCTTAGCAGAAAATTCACCTAGCGGTAAAAATAAAATGCCGTGGAATACTATTTTACGCATCGAACATATTCGCGATTATATACATATCGTTCTTGATAACGACGCAGCGTTAGTTATTCCTATCGAAACTGTTTCAGCTGGCGATATTCAAGAGTTCTCTAAACAAGTCAAAAAAATGATTGATTTGTACGGCTAAAGCCCTTGTCTAAGCTTACTTCAGACCATCTATTCGGCAACCCATAAGCGAAGTTTGCCGAATAGCTAAATTTCTTTTCACAAAACACCTTCGCGCTTTTGTATATACCAGCGGCAAGCATCAACGCAGTCCGGTTTACTTGCAAAAGGCCCGCTAATTCTCTCGACCGTAAAAAACCACCAGCCCTGTTCATTAATATAATAACGGTCTTGCGGTTTAAACACGGGATTATGTTGTTTCTTTTTATCTACCATATTAAGTATGCTGAATTTTAAAAATATCGCCTTACGTCGTGGCACGCGCGTGCTATTTGCCAACACTTCATTTACCCTGCACAAAGGACAAAAAGTCGGCATTACCGGTGCAAATGGCGTAGGTAAATCCAGCTTCTTTGCCTTATTACGTAACGAGCTTCACCCTGACGAAGGTGATTTTAGCATGCCTCCTAACTTGGAAGTGGCTCATGTTGCTCAAGAAACACCTGCTGTCGAGCAAGCGGCTATCGAATATATTATTGATGGTGACCAAGAGTTACGTCGATTACAACTCGAAATAGCTAAAGCAGAGCAAGCTGACGACGGCATCAAACAAGCCGAATTATTTACCAAAATGGAAGTCATTGGTGGCTATACAGCGACCGCAAGAGCTGCTCGCTTAATGGATGGCTTAAGCTTCAAACAACCACAAGAAAAACTCCCTGTTAGCTCTTTTTCCGGTGGTTGGCGTATGCGTTTAAATCTTGCTCAAGCACTAATGTGCCGTTCTGATGTACTGCTACTAGATGAGCCAACCAACCATTTAGATCTTGACGCTGTTATTTGGCTGCAAGACTGGCTATGCAAATATCCTGGCACTTTATTACTGATTTCACATGATCGTGAATTTCTCGACACGATTACCGACCATATTGTCCATATAGAAAACCAAGTCGGTGAAATCTACACGGGTAATTACTCTGCCTTTGAAAAAAGACGCGCCGAAAAATTAGCCCAACAACAAAGCTCTTTTGAAAAGCAGCAACGTGAAATAACCCACATCCAAAGCTTCATCACTCGCTTTCGCGCCCAAGCTACTAAAGCCAAACAAGCCCAAAGTCGCATCAAAACTTTAGAACGCATGGAGTTGATTTCGCAAGCTCACGTCGACTCGCCGTTTAATTTTAGCTTTGGCAATCCCGGAAAGCTGCCTAATCCCATGCTAAAGCTAGAAAATGCAAGCATAGGCTACGCGGATAAAATTATTTTAGACAAGGTTAATCTATTCGTCTCACCCGGTGACCGTATCGGCTTATTAGGGCCAAATGGCGCTGGTAAATCAACCTTAATTAAAGTACTTGCCAATGAATTAGGTGTTAGTGCAGGCGAAGTTCAATTCGCTGACACAATGAAACTAGGATATTTTGCTCAACACCAATTAGAACAATTACACCTAGACGAAAGTCCCATCTGGCATTTACAAAAAATTAACCCCAAAGCCACCGAAAAAGATTTAAGAAACTTCCTAGGTGGATTTAATTTTAAAGAGGATAAAACCTTCGATCCCATTGCGCCCTTTTCCGGCGGAGAGAAGGCTCGTTTAGTATTGGCCTTATTGGTTTATCAAAATCCCAATTTATTACTACTCGATGAGCCGACCAACCATCTTGACTTAGAAATGCGCCACGCCTTAAGTCTTGCCCTACAAGACTATCAAGGTGCAATCATTATCGTATCGCATGATAGACATATGCTGCGCTCTGTCACTGATCAGCTGTATTTGGTGGCTAATGGCTCTGTCTCTCAATTTGACGGTGATTTAGATGATTATCGAGTCTGGCTGAATGATCAAAAACTGCTGAACAATACTAGCACCAATGACACACCAACTTCTAGCGTTAATAAAAAAGAACAACGCAAAATAGATGCCGAACGCCGAAAACAACTAAAGCCGCTCTATGATGCATTAAAAAAAGCAGAGAAAGCATTAAATAAACATCATACGCAACAAAAACAACTAGAAGAACAGCTAGCAGACACGTCTTTATATGATGAAGCTAATAAAGCCCGTTTAAAACAAGTACTACAAGAGAAAGCGCAAGTCGATAAAGCACTAGAAGAAGCAGAAATAGAATGGATGGAAATTAGTGAACAACTTGAGGAAGCAGAAGATTAAATAGAGCTTTTTTTCTAAGCCCTATAACTTTCAGCCTATACCTAAACTCTATTGTAGCCCGTTATTGAGCTTGCGGAATATGGGAGATCCAGCCTTTCATATTTTTTGTTTCAACAACACAAACACCATATTTTGAAACAATAATATGGTCTATTTGTAACTTCTCATTATTCACGGGCAAATACATATAAAAATATCGTCATTCCCGAAATCTACCCAATCAGGAATGTGGGCACAAACTTTACCGGGAATCCACGTTAAACATAGGTTCCTGCTTACAACGCGCTGGATGAGGAGCTGGAAAACAGCCTGTACCCTTTAATAATGAGAAGTTACTTACTTATGTGAGAACTTTATAGGGCTAGATAACTTCAGGACTCTTTTTCTAGATTCTTCATCAACCAATGTATCATTTGCATAATTCTCAAGAATCCCATTGATTTCTTTTAAATAAGGCATCAAAAGCGCTTTGTCTTTTGCTTTAATATCATAGTGGTTTATCGTTCTTAGTAATTCTATCGAAGCACAATTTAAACTTTTATTTTCTCTTGGGGTCGGATTGTCGTGCGGAGTTGCTAGCCCTAATTTCTGCATGACTTCTTGTACCACATCACCTTCATATTTAAAGACTGAAACGTTATTTTTGCCAAACAATGTTTGGCATTCGCTGACAAAGCCTTGATAGTTTAAATGTTGAGAAAACCAGTCAATATTTAACATTTCAGCAAAGGATAAGTCTTTGCCGTAACACGGATTGTTTGCAATCCGTGGGTTGCGAATACATTGCTTGTAATAGCTTTCAATAAACACAAGTGGCTCACGAAACCATACCCAGACTTCAATATCAAAGAGTTTACTCAGCTCAGATAAAATATCTTTTGATTCGTCAGGAAAATCCCACCAGTAATTATAAATACCTTCAGATGACAGGATAATGGTGTGGGTGTCCTTTTTAACTTGTGAGATGATGTTCTTAAAGTTTTCTAGGAAGCTTTCCACGTTTGCTGTGACTAAGTTTTTTTCAAACCATTGGTGTTTTGGTGCGCTGTGGTTTTGTAATTTCCCAAGATTATGCGGATAAAGAATCCCTTTTCCTCTAAGCTTCCGTTGTTTTTTATCTAGGTAGGTTTGTACGCTCGTTGTTCCTGTTTTTGGTGTACCAGCATGGATGATTAACTTTATTTTTTGTATTTTTAGTTGCTCTAGTGATTGCTCAAATGGTTTTAATAGCTCAGCCAATTTGTTGACAAAATAAATATTTGATTTGCCCATTTCGGTATATAAAAAATCTCTAAAAACTGCACATTTCAAAGTGGATGGGGCTTAATAAAAGAATTCCTAACTTTAATATAAAAGCTGTTAATACCGCAATAACCGGAATTTTGGAGCGGAGAGAGGCTTATGCTAGAATTTTTTAGACAAGCCTCCCCCGCATAAAAATATTCGAGTTGATTGTTTTTGTTAGGTACTTTCCCTTACCTTAGCGCTTAGATCTAGGTTTCCAATTTGCCCATGGATCGGTACTCTTATCCGAGCGATGCCTGGTCCCCTCCCATTCAGCTGATTTAGCTTCGCGTTTTTCGCGCAACCGCTCAGCGTCTTCTAAGCTTAACTCCGCCGGCTCACTAGGGGATTGACCTTCCGGAATAACTCTATCTCTAGGAGGCAATGAAAACTGTTCGGAAGAGGCCCTAGACAAGCTTTTAAATTCGTATAAATAAAAAGCTTCAATTTTTTCACGCGCCCAATCCGTTTTTTTTAGGAACTTAACACTAGAATCAATGCTCGGATTGGTCTTAAAACAATTAACATTCAAATAGGCAAAGAGAATCTCAAAACCGTAATGATCAACTATTTCAACCAATAAATTTTTCAACCCAACACCATGTAACGGGTTGTTCTTGTAATTAATCTCATTGTTCATGCTAATGTCCGCTCAAGATACTTAAGTAAATATCTACATTATACCTATTGTGGCACCACATATTGCATTTACTAAAACCTATTCGTTTCTGATACAGGCGAACGAATATCAAGGGGCTCAGCCAGTTTGATTTCTATAGCTTTCACTCTTCCTGTCTCCACCGTGCGCTGTAAGCCTAGTTGCTCTTGAAATTAATTGACCGATCTTATCGTGAAATTCACTTGAGCCATAAACCTCACCTCTCATTGTTGCTTCTGTTATTTGTTGCTCTTGATCCGAGGTGTTTAGTGTATCAAATATTTTCTGGTAATTTTCAGCCCGTAATGCAGAGCTTTCAGCTAAAGTCTGATATAGCTTATGTTCAGTGATTAAAATATCTTCTTCACCTAACGCATTATGCCGGTAGCTTGACCAAGGGTAATCAGCAACATCGTTAACCATATTAGCCTTAACGGGATTCATTTCAATATATCGATAAAGAGTAAAAAGGTAGCTCTCACTATCTATTAGACAGGACTTAAACCGACCTTCCCAGATAGTGCCAGTTCTATTACGTGTTGCATTAAAAAAACGGACATATCGATTAGCCATCGTTTGCATAAACCGACTAAGCTGCCCTTTGTCCGCTGGGGTAATAAGAAGATGCAAGTGATTACTCATGATGACATAAGCATGCAGATGACAGTCAGATTTGGATAATGCATGTGCAATATCTTCTTTGATCCGAGTCATATCCTCTTCTGATTCAAAAATATCTTGTCTATTATTTCCCCGATGCATAATATGCAAGGGTTGGTTGGGAACAACAATTCTGGGTAATCTAGCCATTTAAGGATAATAACTAACTTTTAGCTATAAATCAAGCTGACTGACCCCTTGATTTCGACCCCTTGATTTTTCATGACAATCCCGGCTGTATTGATTGTCCACTATGCCGTAATTTTAAAAGAAGAAGCGTACCTTATAAAAAAATTTGGTGAATATCACTGTTACATGAACTCTGTAAGGCGCTGGATATAGAGCAAAGTAATCTGCTGCTTAATGGTTCAGTCAATTAATAATAGCTTCTGACACTTTGCCGTATTGTCTGTATTAATCAAAACTACTTTTTTATTAACACACCTTCAGAAGGGGCTTGGGTAAAGCCCCTTCTTTTGAACTATGCGTCCTGACTTTATTTATTTGTTATTTTTAAAACAACTCGACGGTTTGCCGCTTGACCCTTTGCAGTACTATTTGACGAAACAGGATTAGTAAGCCCAAAACTTTTGATTGTTAACCGTGATGCATCAATACTCTGAGAAACCAGGTAATCTTTAACAGATTGTGCCCTGCGGACAGACAGCTGTTGATTATATTCAGCATTACCTATGCTATCAGTATAGCCTTCAACATCCAGAGTAATTTTAGGATTTGAGATAAGAGCCTTTACCACATAATCGAGTTCGGACTTGGCACTGGGGTTTATCTGCGTATCGTTAAAAGCAAATTCAACGATAAAGTCTTTGAAACCTTCAAGTTTTGCACGTAGAGGATCAGCTTGCGTATTCATTCCCTTACCACTAACAAGAATATCTACAGGACTAAGCTCTTTACCATAATAAGTATGATTTACCTTATGACGAGGTGAGATAATCGTACCATCTGCAGCAACCCCACCAAAAAGTCCTTTATGACGAGAAAACTGGAGTATATCTACCGTTGCAGCCGCCGCACCTGCGCCAATTGGGCCTAGTGCTACACTCGCATCAAGACCTAATTGTACTTTATGTGATAAAAGAGCATCCATACCTTTGTCAGTCATAATTAGCATTACCACTTCAGATGCTTGTACACCCGCTTGAAAACCAAAAGTGGCGGATCCAGTGCTATAAAATGCAGGGTAACTCCACTGATCATCATTATGATGCCTTAATAATACCCCGGTTCCTCCAGATGCTCCAAAAACGAAAGCAGCCTCTACGTTTGTTGGAATAATGAAAATACCTTTAGCATCTCTTATATTTGAACGAAACCAGCCCATAGCTGGGTCGTTAGCAAAATTGTTTAAAGTTATTAGACTTTTACTAACATATTCTTCCGCTGAAGCCTTATCATCTGCCGAAATAGAAAAACTGCAAATTAATAGTACAGCGGTTAATAATAATGAGTGTAAATTTTTCATATTTGAAATCCTTTGGATTTATGTAATTAATGGAATAGGTATTAACTAAATAAAATGACATTATTTCTATCCACTAGACTTTACAATAGCCTCAATGAACATATTTAGTCACCTAAGGTAAAATTAGCTGAAGTCCCCTATTTTTAGGGCGGGTAGATAGGGGCGTTTTTTAATAGGTTTGCTACGTTACACTCAAGCCCTATCAAAAAATCTTACAGCGTCATATATTGCTAGTGTCACCTTCTCAATTATTGGGAAATTTCAGTACAATAGAATATATCGCATTAATTCCGCGTATACTCTTTTATCAAAACATATTAATGTCAAAATATTGATGTTTACAAAATAGACTGCCTTCTACTAACTCTAATTAAAATAGCTTACTGACCATGATGAGGAAATGCTTCCCTATCATCTATAGCCACAGCTGAGACTTTCCTGTCCGATCTAGTAAACCTTCATAAAAGAAAAAAGCACTTGATAATCATAATCAGCGCTGGTAACAGGGACTTCAACTGTTCCTAGCATGTACCAGTCCAATCCAAGGTGAGTACGAAAACCAGGTGATAATGAAAGGGTGGTATCTCCATTTGGAGCACGGTTATCAATCGCCTGATTTACTGTAGTTGCCAGATACCAAACCATGTCACCAAAGGGTGTCATGTCATGGGGGGTCATATAATAACCCACAGATAAGTTAGCATCAAAAGTAGAACGCGCTCCTGCTTCACTTATTTCACCTGCATAAGGAATTGTAAATCCAGCGCCTCCGCGGACAACTAATCCTTTCCACCAGTTCGCCCAGAATTGGTATTGCGGTACGATAGATGCTACACCATCACCATTTACAGCATTTCCGGTTGGAGTGCGAAAATCAATATTAAGTGTCTGAGTGAAGTTAAGCGATTCCGATAATAGGAAGCGCGCCTGTATACGGAAATCACCGAAATTTGCATCTTCACTATTAGATGATACGGGAATCTCTGTTTTGACTTCGAAGCGTGAATTAATCGGCGTAAATGTTACTAAATTACCACTATAACTATCGGTATTATTTTCATGGTGTTTCCAGCCAAATACACCGAGACTTAATCGATAGAATACACCTTCATAGGCATTTAGCCAGCCTTGTCGTGGTGCACCACCCCCACCTGCAGGAGGGCTGACCCACGGCTTATCCCAACCTTCACTAAAAAAATTACCCAGAGAAAGTTCTTGCCATTGCGATGGGTCTGAATACACATCACCGAACATCGATTGACGCACTACTTCTCCGAAACTATATTCATGATCAATCGGATAAGGGGCATCAACCTTATTTTCAGTAGCATTTAGCTCTGAAGCAAGCACGCATTCAGAAATCAGAGTTAAATTGGCTAAAACCAATACAACGTAAAGTCTGTTAAATTTATTGTTTTTCATGATATACCCATTCTTTTTTTCATAGTAAGCTTTATTTAGTTTATTGCGAGTAAAAGCAATGATACTTTTAACTAAAACACCACAAAAATACCTTTAGCACAAATTCTGGGGGCATCAAGGCGGGGCATCAAGGGGTCAGCCAGCTTGATTTCCATTTGAAATTCCCCTGCCTAATTTAATGGGGAGTAGTCTGGCATTTATCTTGATTTTTGGGAATTACGTCGAGAATTGGGCGCTTACTTTTGAGTGAGTACGTTTGCCGTTACAAAAAGCCACACATCAATAATGCTATTGATTGCTGCCTCTTTGGTTCTAAAGTTGTTGTAATTTAACTCCTCATACTTAAGACTGCGGAAAAAGCGTTCTGTTGGTGCGTTGACGCTCCTATGTCAATTTAAAGGTAGCATCCTTTAAGTCTGCTAGAATAAGTGGGTATAATTCTCTAATAATATGGGGTTAATTAACTAAAAGAACGGTTTGTCAGCGCCACCTTCTGTAGCCCTTTAACACCAGCGGATACAGAGAAAATATCTATTTTAAAATAGGCCGATAGAATTTAACTAGGTCACTGAATATAAATAATATTTAAAGGTTTATCATTTTCATATTTTTTATATAGCTAATAACGTACATTAACAGTATCTAGTAGTGCATAGGTATAATACATTGCAAATAGTAAGTATATTGTATGATTTAACAGTATATTTAGGTTAACTGCTTAAACACCCTTCTAGGGTGAAGAAAAACCACGCTCTTAGATCGTGGATATTTAATTATTATGGCTCTTTCCGATTTCATGGGGTGATCACTACACCTAGGGTTAGTAGGTACTTTGGTTAATTCATAATCCATAAAATTCCTTATTGAATCAATTAATTAAATATCCATACTTGTAATATTGCATGTAAAACTACATATTGATTTTACCCCGCGAAACTGGGAAGAGCCAAGAAAATGCGATGCCGACACAAAAAATAAAAAAACGTTAAGCTATTCCAGCCTACAAATATCCACCTTACAAACCGCACTAGATAAGGCCATAATTATTCAGTACGGCCTTACCTTAATCTCTATACTTTACAAATCACTTAGCATTCCCAACATTTCCTTCGCTTTGCTATGCTTTGGATTTAAGCAAATAGCCGTTTTTAAACTTTTTATCGCCTCAGAAATTTGATCTCTATTAAAGCTTTCAATCGCTTTACTATAGTAATCATTCGCCATTTTTTCTGGTGCTGCAGATAAGGTAATATTACAAGCTTTCTTCGTGGTACTAGCTTTTATTTCAATCGTTGCAGTTGCTGTTGCGGGTAGCGATAAAGTCATGCCTGGCTTTAGGTCTTGTTCATTCTTAATGTTATCGTTAAACAAAGGTATTAAAATGGCTTTTTTACGATCCCGATAAAGTTTTTTTGCAATGGATGCAAAGCTATCATTCGCTTTAACTTGATAACTTAATGGCTTTATTTTGCCCATATCCGTTTGAAACAGCTCAATAACATCCTGATTATTGGGATTGTAAAGCAAGGATTCTAATAATAGCCTTTTTGCCTCATCGCTATCACCTTGCTCCAGCGCTGCAAGATAATATTGCTTAGAAAAATCCGCCAGTCTAAATGACAAATATAAAACTTTTTGCTTGGCATCCTGCACCAATTTACTTGCTGCCCGTAACTCTGAGTTTGATTTTGTACCTAGTGTTTGCATTTGCGACATTAACTTATCTCTACGCAACTTCCACGCAAGAGAGGCCGTCCTCCATTGCCGTTTGTTCTCGTAATCTTCCGGATTATTTTCTGCAATCGTTGCGAGCGACTCTAAGGTATCAATGGGCTCTGGCTGAGATATTTGTGCTTTTTCAAAGTAATCTAGGTTTCTGATAAACCTATTTATACTATATGTACCAAATACCATTGAGCGGTTAAGTAGGTAGCTTGACTGATAGAACGGGTTACTTTTTCTGTTAACCGTAAAGCCTGCTTTATATCCATGCTTTTTAATTAATGCAACAACTAAAGGATTAGTATTACCAAATGGATAAGCTAAAGCCGTTGCTTGTTTACCTAACTTGCTATAAATCATCTGTTTAGAAGATAAAACCTCCTGTTCTATCGCATGAATATAATCAGCAAAAGATTCGCCGTATTCAATTTCACTAAGATCACGATGCGATTTAGTATGGCACTGAATATCAATGGTCTTATCGGATACCATCTCTTTGATTTGAGCCCAACTAATTGAGCGCCGACTATTGGATTCAACAAATTGAGTAGGAATGAATAAGGTAGCATTTGCGCCATACTCTTTCAAAATAGGGTACGCTACGTCATAGCTGGATATCCAGCCATCATCAATGGTAATTAGCACTGATTTTTCAGGCACTTGGCCTAAATTTAAAAAACCAATGAATTGATCCATGGTGATGACATGAAAGTTATTTCTTTTGAAATACTCTAACTGCTCTCTAAAGCGTGCCGCAGATACGATAAGTTTTTTGCGGCTAAATTTCTCACTAAAGTGATGGTAGCTCAATACAGGGACAAGCTGGTAACCTTCTGCGCTTAAGCCTCCTGGTCGAAATGGCCTTAAAGGGATGATCACCTCTTGACCCGCTGTTAATGCTTTATGGTTATTAAATTCTTCAATTCGCCACGCTAATTTAGCTGAGCCGGTAAATTTTTCGGCTAGTGAATTATAGGTATCTCCACTTTGCGTAGTAACGAATTGAAAATCAACAGGAGCCTCATAGGTAATGATCTTTTTTGGAGCACAACCATTTAATAAAATAAGCGTTAAAAACAAAGATGAGTAGACTAAAAATTTTTTCATTATATTTTCCATTTCAGTAATGGCATGAGAATTAATCAACTACCGTAATAGCTCTTTTTCTAACGCTATTCTAACGGTATCAATAGGCTCAAGTGATAAACCAAACATAAAAAACTCATTAGCCTTTTTTTTCTGGTCAATCATTTTAAATTTACGGCCATTAAACAAACATCGTAAAGCGATGAGATTCTTGGTCTTTTTTAGCTGTCCTTGATTTTTCTCTGTCTGTTTATCAGCAGTCATAAGGAACTTATCCCACTGAACAATAACACTTTTTAATTGTGTTAAAGGCTGCTCCTTACTCGTCAGCTCAATTAATTTTTTCTGTAGCTTTAGGAAAATAGCCATGTTATTAGTTAAATATTCCGTATCAATAAACCTAATAATGAGTAGCGGAGAAAATATAGCCGAACCCTCTAAATTTTCTGCATTGATGGCATTTTCAGACTCAAATATAAGATGAGCTATGCGTGTATTTTTTGCATCTACAATACCATGTTGACTGCCCTGCACTTCTTTATTTTTCGGAAATATGGTTTGTAATTGAGCAGCAATTTTCATAGCTGAAACAAAAGCATCTCGCTGAATATCCGTGCTTATATGCTGCTGATAAACACTAATTAATTGCTCTTTATTCGCAGAAAGTATTTTCTCTTGGTCGGCCTCTGAAAATTGTTTTTTGATCTCACTGACAAACTCATTAATTTTAAACAAGTCATTACTTGTGGTGACATTTTGTAACTGCAATGTCACTTTTTTTCTATCTTCAAAGGCTTGTAAAAGTCGCTGTTTTTTATCGGCAAGCTGGATAAATGCATCAGTCTGTACATCTGAAGGCTTCAATACTTCCCACCCATCTAATAAGCGCTGAGCTGACTCGTATTGATCCTTACTAATCGCTATATCAATTTTCTTAATATAATTTTCAGATAAACTAGGAAGCTGTATAACTAGACTATTCGGTTCAACTAGCAATAAATTTTGCTGAATTTTTTGAATAGCTTGTATATCAGGTTCTTTTTCGGAGAGTTGTTTTTTATAAAGGCTTTCTAAATCCTTCAAATATGCAGATTTTTGCTGCTCGACTTTTTTAACTAGCAGCTTAAGAGTCTTAGACTCTTTGCGGATTTCTGATAATAAAGACCTGCCTTCCGCAGCACGTTGAGATGCGGCATTAAAATCATGCTCATTAAGATATTGAGTGACGGTTTCTTGATAAAAACCTATTAATCGCTGTCTAATACTGGCGTCACTTAATATATCCTGTATTACCTCAGGTTCTTGTTGAGGAAATGCGCCTAAAATATTAACCAGTTGCAAATTATTACCAACCTTAATTTGACTGATAAATTGCTCAACTTTGTTAGCATGAGCCAATTTTTTCTCAAGTTCTAGGCGTTGGTCTATAGCATTATTTTCCAGCTGATGCCAATTTCCAATTAAGCTCTCTGCTACCGCCAGCTCGTTGGCACTGATAGCCGCTGAGACCTCTTTATTGTAACGATTATTCAGCGTTTCAGCTATAAGCGTCGGGGCTGCCGGATTAATTTTTTCTAACAAAATTCCTGTTTGCTGTAAGCATGGAAATAGCTCTAATAAAGTCTGAGCGCTGTCAATTAGACACTGCTGATAGCTTTGCTGTAATTCTGCTTGTCTTAGCGATTTTTGTGACTTGATATTATTCGCTTGATTAACTAAGCGCATAGAATCTGGGTATTGTTGCAGTATCTGCTGAGATAGTTGTTGAGCTAATTGAAACTCATCTGCGTCAATGGCTTGATCAATTCTAGTACTGTAATCTTCAATTAAGTATTCCCTAACTTTGCTGTCAGCAACTAACTTTTGCTGAATACTTGAGTCAAATGTACTTAATAAGGTTAAAGCATCAGTCTTTAGGTCTTTTTGTCTCGAAGCGTATTCGACCAAAGCCAAACGAAAGGCTGATGTATTCAGTAATTCATGTTGCTCATCAACAGAAAGCGCAACAAATCCCTCTACACCAAAACTTAGTTGCTGCTCTATGCTAGTGCTGACCTGGCTTAACTGCCAGTTGTTATAGACTTTATAGGCAATAAATGGGGTAGCAATTGCGCTCGCCGCAATAATAGAGCCGATAATTAACCACTTAGTACGTTTTTTATCAGCAAGTTGTTGAGGTGAAAATAATTCAGCATAAAATGCTTGCGCACTTTCGGTTCTATCATCTCTACGAAAACTGAGGCCATGCTGCAGCGCTTGCAGCTCACCTTTGCTAAGCCCAGAAACCTGCTTAACCTGCATTTTCTCACGTTCAGCCTTTAAAGAAAGGCTCTTATCAAAAGGATGATGACCTGATAATAATTCATACACCACACAAGCTAAACCATAAATATCATCCTTGGGATCTGGGTCTGCTTCCATTAACATTTCACTGCTAGCATACGCAGTGGTCATAGCCCCCAAAGCGCCCGGGTCAAAGCGGGTTTTATCTCTTTCTTCAGGATCACTTAAGCGAGCGATACCAAAATCTATGACTTTACAGACTTGTTTCTCTGGATTGTAAAAAACATTCCCGGGTTTAAAATCAAGATGCACAATACCTTGTTTATGAGCGTACTCCAAGGCATCACACATGCCTTTAATGATAGGTTGGGCCTGCTTTAGTGAAATACCTTTGGGGTTTTGTCTAATAAAATCCTTTAATTCCCCACCTTCTAAATGCTCCATGACGATATAAACATTATTACCGTCACGATTTAATTCATAGGCTTTGACAATATTGGGGTGAATCAGTTTTTTATAACGCGCAAACTCCCTAACTAATGCCTTGAGTATATCAGGGTGACTTCTGATTTCTTGATTAATGAATTTAATAGCGACATATTTATCATTCGATTCACCTGCATCTTGTATAAGATCTAAAGCTTTCCATACCTGCCCCATACCGCCGCTGCCGATTTTTAGCTCCAGACAGTAAGTACTACGAATAGTTTGCCCAGATTCTATCGGGGTTGTTTCAGTATTTTCGTCATACTCCAACAAGTTTTTTAGCAATGAAGATGAATGTGTCACCAGCTCTTCATGAGCATTGTTTTTTTGAGAGGCGCTAGTAGAGGAAATTTGAGCTATTTCTGTTTTCTGGTCGCCCACTTTACTTAATAAAGTTTCTTCTAATTCTAACGGTAACTTGGCTGAGATAATAAAGTCCGCAAGCTCCTGCAATGATTTATTATCTAAGTTATTATTCGCTGATAATAAAAGATCTAGCTGCTTGAGAATAGCGTCAGTATTTGGAGACTCTATTTTAAACGCATAAAGCTGCTGAGAAAAATCAGACTTTTTCTTAGACCAAGTGTCAGATCCTGTCATAAAACCTCTCAAAATTGATTACATTGGTAAAATCTAAAAATTCCTTTAGCTTTCTTAACCTTAATTGACTACCTACAAGCTTCAGCTACCTGAAAGATTTTTTAAATCAAATGATTTGCCATTGTATCCCTCATATTGTTTACGGAATATGAGGGTAGCTGCTCCGAACTCCTATAACAGGCTGCAAGAGACGGAAAATATACTTATCAGGTAACGTATGCTGTTACTTAAGTAATACAGAAAAACACACTGCTAATCACCATAAAAATACATTGAACATTACTAAACCCTGTCTACATTGAAAATCATAGTTTATGAAAAATCTCGTCATTCCCGAAGTTTACCCAGTCAAGCGTGGGCACAAGCTTTATCGGGAATCTAAATATCTTCAATAGATTCCTGCTAAAAACATGCAGGAATGACGAATATGAAAACAGTATTCACTAAAAACTGCACATTTCAAAGTGGATGGGGGTTATTATGTATTTTTTTAGAACTTAATCATTCTACTACAAAATCATTTCCAGTGTTAAAGGAAGGAGCCTTCTCCGCAGCACAAAAAGAGCCTGAAAATCACTTGTACTCAAGAACTCACTACCAACCAAACACTGGCTTTTTACCTTGCTTGGCAATTTCCACATTATCTTCCCAAACGGCTAAGCCGGTCGTTAAATCTGTGATCGCCATATGAAAGAAAAAATAAGATTCACTCACTCTACCTTGCGTTGTTTTTTGTTGCACAATCTCCCCAGAAAGGCTCATATCAGGAGCAATTGCCGTTCCTGCTTTTTGAACGGTAGATTGGTTAAACATATCATCTTCTTCCAATCTTCGTACTTGTTTACTGGCAGCATCATCAGGACCATTTCCACCAACTGCTGTTGTAGTTAAGGCTTTGCCAGAGCGTAGTAATGCCTGCCTAATTTTATCAGTAAGTATTCGGGTATTAATATGCTGTGTCGTTGAATTTTTTACCGTACTGATCATCAGAATACTTTTTCGCCCATCGCTACGATTTAATACGCCAGATTCTAGTAAAGAAGTAATGCCTTTTTCTGCTGCAATTTGCCAGTCTTTAAAGTTTACTTGATCTATGGAGACAATACCTTCATTGCCTGTCGCATCAATACGCTGTGGGGATGTACCACAGGCTGTTAGGAAAATAGCTGCACTCGTAATACCAATCAGCGAAAGGATTTTTTTAGTCATAATTAATCTCTGTTGTTATTTTCAGTCTTGTTACTTATATACCCGTCTATGCTGAAATATAAACTACACATTTCAATGTAGACGTGGTTTATCAATATAGAATACTTCGCTCCTCATCTCTTCGTGGGACACCAGTTATTCTGGTCAATCAATCTATACTAGGCTCAACTCCTAGCCGCATCATTCTCTCTTATTGCCAAAGTAAAATCCTTACATCTAGGGTTTGGTGAGATAGCCCTTAACCTAATGGTATCGCCGGGCACTACGGTCAAAGGTACCCACGTACTAGTAGCCGTTTCAACCTCCATGCCATCAATATCCAACCATGTAAATCGATAAGTAATTTGATAAGGGTTATCACCCATAAACCATGAACTTACCTGAGCCCAAAAACCCGACCTAAGATTTTTGATCGTCACCTGCACTCTCAACAAGCCATCCGCTTGCTCTCTTTTATCAACACGGACGATTTCTAATCGATTTTCGAGAAACCCATCAGTAGACACTCGGGAAATATCTACTGGATCTTGTTGTATCGTTTTATCTTTGTTGTCTACCGTATTAACAGTTGATTGACAGCCGAAAAGCATCATGCAACTCAGCGCAAGAATCATTAGTTTTTTCATATTTAGCTCCTTTTTTAAATTTATACTAGCCTCTATCAACTTACTCACTTAAGAAGAGTGGTAAATCAACTTTGAACTTTCTGCACTTACAATTAATGTAATAATTGACCCTATTGCAACTCAATCACTTTATAAATAAGTTTTTCCCCCGATAAAGCCCTAGCATAAACAATAGCTATATTAGTCTCTTTGTGCAATGCTATTGCAGTACCTTGTGGATAATTCCCCTGCGTAGCACTACCAACCGGACTAATGCTTAACCGTCCATCATCAGGAATAGGAAAATGAGCAACCTGCACTTCTTTAGGTAAAGTTTCCCAGCCTCGAGTATCTGCGGTATTAAATAGATATTTAAACATTCCCGTTAATACTAGAGCACCCAGCTCAGCACCATTATTAGATTGATTAGATCGACGAGCTGCTTGCACAATTGCATAGCTAGCCAATTCTTTCGCTAACGTAGAAACAACCAACCGGGTAACCATAGCCGGTAGCTTATTATGATACTCCTGCGACATAATGGCATCAAAATCTGCAACCTGCTCGGTTTTGACTGATTCTTGTTGATTATTAAACTTATAAGCAATGTCCAATCCTTGCAATTGCGGAGAGAAATATTCGTACCGAGGAAAGGCTATCCCCGTGTAACCCACATAAGGCAGAATCAATTGAAACTTCTCTTGCTTTAATGCAGGCGCACGCCCATTAAACAAAACCACATACACTATTTGATTATTGAGCGGATAAGCAAAAGGCTCAATATCCTCAATCTCTACTGGAATTTCACTACCGACTCGCTTTGCAGCTGTCACATAATCTCTTTGAACTAACTTATTATTAGGGGCCATTTTATAGAGATTACGAAAATCCACTAACGCTTCACCATAGTTATTTTCCATTAAATACCCCATAGCCGAAAAATAACTAACAAACGGATTGCCTAGGCTCCCATAAAGCTTATTTGCTTTAGCCTCTGACACCATATAAGCCTCATTTACCACAGGATTTTTGATAATAGTACTGAATGGCACAGTGGTATTTTTATTTCCAAGAGATCGACTTTTCTGTTGATTTTGAAGGTTATATTCCTGAATTTCTTGCTCACTAGCCCGAAGCTCATCCTCAAATTTCCTAACAACTTGTTGTTGCGCTTCTCTCATTCTGCGTAATTCAACATGAGCACCTGCCGCATCATTGATAGCAAAATAATTGAGTGCCTTATAAGCATTAAGCATGATTCTATCCAAATACATACCACGATAAGGCAAAGCATTGGCATTCGTTATTGTCGAACCTATTTCTGCACCAACACCTCTCGCATTAACTACGGCTCTAGCATCAAATGCTTGAATAAGACTTTCTGATTTCTCGAATAACTGAAGACTTTTTTGGTATTGCTCAGCTGTATAATTAGCTGTTCCCGCATCTAAAAGCCACATCAACTCATCCCCAGTATCAGCACGATCATCACTTTTTTCGCTTAACTCAGCCGCAGCACGTGTAACATCCCCCGAATAATAAGCCTCCATATACGACTTTTTTTGCTTTCTTGCATCAATAATCGAGGAGCACCCAGAAGTCAGAATAATAACTACTGCCAATGAGCCTGCTCTTTTTAATAATGAATAAAAATATTTATGCATAGAGTCAAAAATTATCCTTGTTTTAAGTCGCTCAATATTCATTGCGGTCTAAAGTCTGCCCTTTACCAGCCAGGGGTTACTCTAGGATAAACGGCATCAACCTCAGTCTTAATAGATTTCTGTAAACGGCAAATATCACCCATAACAATCTGCCCATCCCCCGAGATTATTTTTGCTGTACTCAGCTTCGCTGAAACAGACGTAACTTCAATCATACCCACTTGAATTTCTGCACCACCTAATAATTCCCCCGTATCAACATCTGTTATCGTTTCTCCTTGGTTCAGCACTAAATAATACTGACCAACTTCAATTCCCGCGCCACTACCTCGATTCAATACCACTTTATTATTAGAGACTTTATTAACCTTGATAGGATATATTCCCGCAAGAATTACATTGCCCACTTCAGTTGCTGTGCGGGTAAATAGCAAATCTTTATAGTCTGCCGCTGTCCAATATCTTCTCTCTATCGCAGGAATGTCACGACGCACCTCATCACTTCTTAATTTATTAATCACCTGATCAGCTAAAACAATTTTCCCTGTACTACTCTGTAGAATTTGAAATTGAATCTTAAAAGTAGTCACCAGCCTCGGCGTGGTTTCACCCGTTATCGCGATATTTTGACTAACCGCGACCGTTTCTAAGCGATTAATAACGCCCGTAACAAGATAATCCGCCACCAACAACTTAGCCATCACTTCTATCTGCCCAGGTAACGCCCACTCAGATTCCGTCAAACGATTTTCATCCATGACTTTGTTAATTTGCGTACGACTGAGCATCTTAAACTTTCTAGACTTAGCCAGAAATGCAATTAATTGGTTGGAAAACTCGCGCTCAGCCATCGTTCGCGTTATAGCGGTCTCACCAATATTCATAGTGTCGATAACAGGACTAAGCTGGAATGGCAAAACAGCCATAGTCGGCTGCTTTGCAGGCGTGGCCAATAAAGCCTCTGCAAACAAAAAGCCTACCAATAAAATGATGATTTTATACATGATATGTACCCTTATTATTGTCTATTGATTGAGATCTAAACACGCACGCCTGATAATTATAAAGTGTCTCGCCCGTATGCAGTTTACGGAATACGGGAGATCAGCACAACGAATACCCCGTATTACGTAAACTGCATACGGGCTTGTCCCTGCGGTCAACTGGAGAGCCTAGTTAAGCATTTTTCATTTAAACTTTTTGTAAGTTTATTCAATGCTGAATATGGATGACTTCCAGTATCAATGCTACTTGCCCAGTTATCAATGAAAGATAAATATTTGCTGATTTCTGGATCATTTACAGTACGCAAAATAAAATATTGAACTAGATATATATCTTTTAAACTAAGCAATCCACCTTCCCACATTAATGCCAAAGTTGAAAAATGCCTCAATAACTTGTCAACTTCCCGTTCCTCATCAGAGGTATAAAAATAATCATTATACTTAAACTTACTATATTCTATTTTGTAGAATGCTTGATGCATCATCTCATCATTCATAAAAACACCTGATTACCCATAACCCTCAGCCATGGTTAAAATAAACTAATCCGCCTAAATTCAATTACTTACATATTGGCACATGAGCTATTTTTTTTATGACGCTAAAAATGGAGTCCATTTTCGTGGTTTTTTTGTTATTTCTAGCAGAGCTAAAAGTAACAGCCTCACGTATTTACTGAGGTTGCTGCATTGAACTGGGCTGAATAATAGCTGAGACTTGTAAGTAATCAGGTAAAAATATGAAGGGAATCAGATACAATTTTTGCACGACCTAACCTATTAGTGAGAATGGTTTGCCTCACATTTATTGCAAATGCACATACTGCTATCAGAAAGCTCAACACAGGAACAATCAGCAGAGATACTTGAAGCCAATAAGGCAAGGTTTTTATCAATTCGTACAATTTCTGTCCTTGATTCTTAACTATATTATTACCACACAATACCACCCTAATAAGCCGATATTGCCCTAGTACCCAGAAAAACCTGCCCGCCTACTCCTCTACAGTCTAGTTACTAGGAAATTCGGTGTCAACACAAAAACTAGCGGAATCATAAGGGACGCGGGGTGGATACAATTGAAATACATCAACCCTCATTAATGGTATAAAATAAAAAACAAACCATTCCGTATAGATTAAAAAACTAACCCTATATAAAACACACCATGTACGATTACCTAGCGCTGATTTCTAATATCTGTTTATTCAAAAAAAGTCCACAAGACATTGCTTGTTCGCAAACCATCTTACGCTGGTCCCTTATTGGCTATGCCGTCATCAGCTTTATGCTCATTCAGATATCGGTTAATGAACTAAGTGCCCTGCTTCAAGTGGCTGTAGAGCTTATTATCATTCTAAGCTTTTCCAGCTTAGCGCTAACGATTGCTAAAAAACCTCAGCGCTTTGTACAAACCACTTCCGCTCTACTCGGCACAGACGCACTAATCAGCCTTGGTGCCATGCCTGCTGTTGCCACATTGAGCATTAACCCGAACAATGCGCAGGCCTTTTTAGCAATGCTCGGACTAATGATATGGCACTGGCTCATTACCGCACATATTATTCGTCATGCCTTAAGCAAATCCTTTCCCTTTGCTTTAGGCATTGCTTTTTTATATATTTTTAGCGCTTATCAAATTATGGGCGTATTATTTCCAACAATAACCCCGACAAATTAGGAGAGCTTTCATGAACAATTATCAACACATTCTATTAGCTGCCGATTTTTCCGAACATGGCGAAGTCGTCGCCCAAAAAGCGCATTATTTAGCCACAAAATATAATGCTAAATTAAGTATTATTCATATAGTGGACTACCTACCTATAACTGATGCAGCTTATGGCCCAGTCATTCCCTTCGACCTTGATTTAAACGAAGAGCTAATGAATACAGCAAAAAAACGTTTGGCTGATATTGCCAAAAAACTGGAGATACCCGCAGATCGACAGTTTTTAGAAATGGGTAGCACGGCGATAGAAATTGTAGAGACAGCTGAAGAACAACATGCCGACCTTATTGTTGTTGGCTCTCATGGGCGACATGGCTTTGCCTTGCTACTCGGTTCAACGGCTAACGGTGTCTTACATCATGCAAAATGCGACGTTCTAGCCGTTCGCCTGCAAGGGAATTAAACTCATGCAACACCTTATTTTAGGCGGCGCTCGCTCTGGTAAAAGTCGCCATGCCGAACAGCTTGCCCAAGCTAGTAACAAAGAGGTTATTTACATTGCGACAGGCACTGCCGGTGATGAAGAAATGCAAGAGCGCATAAACAAACATCAAACAGATCGCCCTAGATATTGGCAAACGGTAGAAGAACCTTTCCTGTTAGCGGATAAGTTAGCAGAATACGACAGTACGCGGCATTTCATATTAGTTGATTGCTTAACTTTATGGTTATCAAATATTCTCTTTGACCCTCAAGGCGACTATCAGGAAGATGTCTTTTTACAACAAAAGCAGGCTTTTCTGAGCGTATTACCCACTCTGCAAGCCGATGTCATTTTGGTGAGCAATGAAGTCGGTTCAGGCATTATTCCTATGAATAGTATGAGCCGCCGCTTTGTTGATGAAGCAGGACGTTTACACCAGCAAGTTGCGCAGATTTGCCCACAAGTAACACTCATCACTGCTGGACTAGCACAACGGTTAAAACACTAATGAACTGGCTAACACTCCCTATTCCCTCGCCTGATCAACGCTATCTATTAGCCGCGATCAGCCGCCAAAAGCAACTAACAAAACCCTCCGGCTCTTTAGGTGAACTTGAGCAAATTGCCATACGCATTGCAGCCATGCAAGCCACCGATAAGCCTAGTGTCGATAAAGTGTGGATCAGTATTTTTGCTGCGGATCATGGCGTCGCCGAGGCGGGTGTTTCAGCTTTCCCACAAGCCGTTACCGCGGAAATGGTGAAAAATTTTGTACACGGCGGCGCTGCGATTAGTGTGCTCGCACAACAACACCAAGCTCACTTAGAAATTATTGATGTGGGGGTTGCTAGCCCATTAGCAGAATTAACGATTATTCATCAGAAAATTGCCCTCGGTACGGCTAACTTTTTAACTCAGTCAGCCATGACTGAAGTGCAACTACAAAGCGCATTGCAAATAGGCAGAGAGGCCGTCACTAGAGCACTCGCTGATAATAGCCAACTATTTATTGGTGGGGAAATGGGCATTGCCAATACCAGTAGCGCAACGGCTATTGCTTGTAGCTTACTTAATTTAAGCCCCGAGCAACTGACTGGGGCTGGCACTGGTTTAGATAGTCTAGGCATACAACACAAAGCAGAAATTATTCAACAAGCATTAGATAAGCATAAAGATATTAGTCCTATGCCACTGACGGTCTTACAGCATTTAGGTGGTTTTGAAATTGTCGCCTTAACTGGCGCCTATATGGCCGCTGCTCAACAACAACTGCCCATCTTGGTCGATGGCTTTATCTGTAGTGTCGCAGCTTTAGTGGCTTTGCGCATTAATCCCAATATAAAACCGTGGTTAATATTTGCGCATTGCTCTCAAGAGCAAGGGCATCAACTTATTTTAGACGCCTTGGAAGTAAAGCCTTTATTGAATCTTAATATGCGTTTAGGCGAAGCCAGCGGTGCGGCTTTGGCGATTCCATTATTACGTTCTGCCTGTGCTTTACATACGCAAATGGCAACTTTTGAGCAGGCTCAGGTTTCTCAGAGTTAAAACAAACGCGATTATTGTAGGGCGGACTTCAGTCCGCAAAGGTAATCAGCAAGGTACAAAGCGGACTGAAGTCCGCCCTACCTTTATTGATTAAATCTCTTTCAAGCCTAAAACATCCTGCATATCATACAGTCCATTTTTCTGCGACTCTAACCATACGGCAGCTCTTACAGCGCCATTAGCAAAAGTCATGCGACTAGTGGCTTTATGGGTAATTTCTACACGTTCACCTTCATCCGCGAACATTACCGTATGTTCGCCAACAATATCACCGGCACGAATCGTAGAAAAACCAATGGTTTTACGATCACGCTCACCAGTGTCACCTTCACGCCCATAAATAGCGCAATCTTTTAAATCGCGACCTAAGGTATCAGCAATTACTTCGCCCATACGTAAAGCTGTACCTGATGGAGCATCGACTTTATGCCTATGATGCGCTTCAATCACTTCAATATCGGTATAGTCACCCATCACTTTCGCGGTCATTTCTAACAACTTTAGCGATAAGTTAACACCTACACTCATATTAGGTGCGAGTACGATAGCAATATCTTTAGCAGCTACTGCGATTTGTGCTTTTTGCTCATCAGAGTAACCGGTTGTACCAATAATCACTTGCTTGCCTGCTTGGCGACACCACTCTATATACTGCATAGACGGTTCAGGACGAGTGAAATCAATCAGTACATCAAACTGATCCAAAACTTTGGATAAGTCATCTTGTACAGTAATATTAATTGCTCCGATGCCAGCTAAATCACCCGCATCTTTACCTAAAGAAGCACTACCAGGTCGAGTAACGGCAACACTTAAATTGGTTTTCTCAGCTAACTCTGCCGCTTTAATCAAGCATAAGCCCATACGCCCTGAAGCGCCAACTACTGCAACTCTTATCATCTTGATTATCCTGTTAATTTATCGATAAAGCTTTTCACACCACCTATCCAAGTATGTTCTTGAGGGCTGTGTTTCTTGCCGCCACCCGTTAATGAATCACGGAATTGCTCAAGTAATGCAGTTTGCTCTTTAGTTAATTTAACTGGTGTTTCAATCTGCACACGGCACATCAAATCACCCACCGAGCCACCACGTACAGGTTTGACGCCTTTACCACGCAGTCTGAATAATTTACCTGTTTGCGTTTCAGCCGGTATTTTTAATTTCACTTTACCCGTTAATGTAGGCACTTCTAATTCGCCACCTAAACAAGCAGCTGGAATACTGATCGGCACTTCACAGTACAAATTAGCGCCATCACGAGTAAAAATTGGATGATCTTTTACTTGGATTTGTACATATAAATCACCAGATGGTCCACCGTGAGCACCCGCTTCACCCTCACCACCTAGACGAATACGATCCCCAGTATCAACACCCTCAGGCACTTTAACTGATAAGGTTTTATTTTCTTGTACGCGCCCTTGCCCGTGACACTTACGGCAAGGATCTTTAATTTGTTGACCAGCACCATGACAAGTAGGGCAAGTTTGCTGCACAGAAAAGAAACCTTGTTGCATTCTGACTTGGCCATGTCCTTGACAGGTTGTACAGGTCACTGGGCTAGAGCCTTTTTTAGCACCTGTGCCGCTACACTCACCACAAGTCGTCAGTACCGGTACACGAATTTTAGCTTCTGTACCACCAACAGCTTCTTCTAGTGTTAATTCTAGGTTATAACGTAAATCTGCACCACGTTGCACACTGCTACGCTGACGACCCCCGCCACCACCTCCACCGAAAATATCACCAAAGACATCTCCGAAAACATCGCTAAATCCTTCAGCACCGCCACCACCAAAACCACCGCCTCGCGAGCCGTCAACACCAGCATGACCGAATTGATCGTAGGCTGAACGCTTTTGTGGATCTGATAAAACTTCGTATGCTTCTTTCACTAATTTAAATTGTGCTTCAGCATCTTCTGGCTTGTCTTTATTTCTATCAGGATGAAATTTCATCGCCATCTTGCGATAACTTTTCTTTATCTCTGCTTCACTTGCGTTTTTATCAACACCTAGTAGCTTATAAAAATCTTCTTTTGCCATGTTTTTAGTCCGTACCCTAACTAAGTCAGGGTCTAACCCCTGCTAAAATTATTTTATAAATCCTGTCACTCGAGAGGTTTACCAAGTAAAACTCAACAGCCCCAAAGGTCAGTGACAAAAACTATTTTCATTATATTTACTTACAACAACGCCTCGTCACAGATTTTACTGTGCCGAGGCGTGTTATCCATTATTAAAATGGCGTAAAAAACGACTTATTTTTTATCGTCGTCTTTAACTTCTTCAAACTCAGCATCAACAACGCTATCGTCTGCCTCTGCAGATGATTGCTCAGCAGAACCTTCAGGTGCAGCCTCACCTTCTGCGCCAGCTTGCTCTGCATAAGCACGCTCAGCTAACTTACCTGATAACTCAGTTAAAGCCGTTGTTTTAGCTTCGATTGCTTCTTTATCATCGCCTTTAACCGCTTCTTTCAGCTCTTCAACCGCCGCTTCAATTTCAGTTTTTTCTTCTGCACTGACTTTATCACCCAAATCTTCCATTGATTTTTCAGTCGCATTCATCATGCCTTCTGCAGTATTACGTGCAGAAACTAACTCGGTGACTTTTCTATCTTCTTCAGCATGTGCTTCAGCGTCTTTTACCATACGATCTACTTCTTCGTCCGATAAACCACTTGAAGCTTTAATGATAATAGATTGCTCTTTACCCGTTGCTTTATCTTTTGCCGATACATTTAAGATACCGTTAGCATCAATATCAAAAGATACTTCAACTTGTGGTACACCGCGACGTGCTGGTGGAATATCTGATAAATCAAAACGACCTAATGATTTATTACCCGTAGCAACTTCCCGCTCACCTTGTAAAACATGAATAGTAACAGCGGTTTGATTATCTTCAGCGGTTGAGAATGTTTGAGCTGCATTCGTTGGAATGGTCGTATTTTTCTCAATTAATTTAGTCATAACACCACCCATAGTCTCAATACCCAGAGATAGTGGAGTTACATCTAATAATAGAACGTCTTTAACATCACCGCCTAATACACCCGCTTGAATCGCCGCACCTAAAGCAACCGCTTCATCAGGGTTAACGTCTTTACGTGGCTCTTTACCGAAAATGCTTTCTACCATTTCCTGTACTTTTGGCATACGTGATTGACCACCGACCAAAATAACGTGGTCAATATCTTTAGCAGACATACCAGAATCTTTTAGTGCCGTTAAGCAAGGGCCTTTAGTACGCTCAATTAAATCGTCAACTAAAGACTCTAATTTAGCGCGTGTTAATTTAACATTTAAATGTTTAGGGCCTGATGCATCCGCTGTGACATACGGTAAATTAACATCAGTTTGCTCAGCAGAAGAAAGTTCGATTTTTGCTTTTTCAGCGGCTTCTTTTAAACGCTGTAAAGCTAATGGGTCATTGTGTAAATCAATTCCATTGTCTTTTTTAAACTCACCCGCTAAGAAATCAATAATTCTTAAATCAAAATCTTCACCACCTAAGAAAGTATCACCATTAGTCGCTAATACTTCAAATTGGTGCTCGCCATCTACGTCAGCAATTTCAATAATTGAAATATCGAATGTACCACCACCTAAGTCATAAACTGCGATAGTAGAATCGCCAGGCGTTTGATCCATACCGAATG
The DNA here is from genome assembly GCA_965365945.1 of uncultured Gammaproteobacteria bacterium. Lineage (GTDB taxonomy): Bacteria > Pseudomonadota > Gammaproteobacteria > Methylococcales > Methylomonadaceae > Methyloprofundus. Next base: position 45,414 of record CBDUDP010000005.1, on the reverse strand, counting down.
CTAGTGCAGCAGCAGTAGGCTCATTGATAATACGTTTAACATCAAGACCTGCAACACGACCTGCATCTTTCGTTGCTTGACGTTGTGAATCATTAAAGTAAGCAGGAACAGTAATAACTGCCTCATTCACTTCTTCACCTAAAAAGGCTTCTGCATCTTTTTTCATTTTCATCAAAACACGTGATGAAATCTCAGGAGCAGCCATCTTTTTACCGTGACACTCTACCCATGCATCGCCATTTTCTGCTTCAACGATTTTATAAGGCACCATTTTGATGTCTTTTTGTACCGCAGCATCTTTAAAACGACGACCGATTAAACGCTTAATTGCGTATAAAGTATTTTCAGGGTTAGTTACCGCTTGACGTTTAGCAGATTGACCTACTAATACTTCATCGTCTTTCGTAAAAGCGATAATTGAAGGTGTCGTACGTGCGCCTTCGCTGTTTTCGATAACACGAGATTTACCATTTTCTAGTACCGCTACACAAGAGTTAGTTGTACCTAAATCAATTCCAATCATTTTAGCCATTGAATGCTCCAAAAAGGTTTATAGTTTATATATTTAAAAGTTAAATCTGATATGTGGTTATAATTTTGAATTTCAAGCTTGATCATCAACTTTTGTTGAATCTCCAGCAACTGCTTGAGAAACCACCACCATTGCAGGGCGAATTAAGCGACCATTTAATACATAGCCTTTTTGAAAAACATTAATGACTGTGTTCGGCTCTGCATCTGCAGAAGGCAACATAGTCATCGCTTGATGAAATTCAGGATTAAATGGTTGGCCTGTTGGGTCAACCGCTTCAATATTGAATTTAGCAAACACCGCCTCAAACTGCTTAATAGTTAATTCGCTGCCTTCTTTTAGTTTAACGACCTCAGGCGCATCGCTAGTTGCTGCCTGTATACCTAACTCCAGGGAATCAATGACACTTAATAATTCTTTAGCAAATTTCTCTAAGCCATATTTATGCGCACTGTCTAAATCTTTTTGTGTGCGGCGTTTCAAGTTTTCCATTTCAGCTTGAACACGTAAGGCCTTGTCCCAGTTTTCCGTAGCTTTTGCCTCTGCTTTAGCTAATTGTGCCTGTAGCTCTGCAACAGAAACTTCAGCTTCCTGAGCATCTTCCGCCTCAATCACTTCAACTTCTTCGTTATCTAATTCAGCAACTTGCTCAAGAACTTCTTCAATCAATTCGCTATCCGACTTAGACTCAGATGCGTTCTGCTTATCACTCATGTATCTACTGCTCCAAAAATTTATAATGCTTACACCAAGGTGTATTCAAAAAAGATATTTTGTATCATGGGGTCGCTTACTTTGTATTCAAGGCTGCACCCAATAATTTTGCCGTCACATCGACAAAAGGGATAATTCGCTCATAAGCCATACGTGTTGGCCCAATAACGCCTAACACCCCTACTACCTCGTCATTCACCGCATAAGAAGAGGTAACTAAACTGCAGTGATCAAAAGCTTGATAGCCCGATTCTTCGCCTATATAAATTTGCACACCATCAGCTGCCAAACACTTATCTAATAAATGAATAATTCCTCTCTTTTGACTAAAAGCATCAAACAAGCCTTTTAATCTATCCATATCTGAAAGTTCAGAAAAGCCCATTAAATTCGTTTGCCCTGACAACACATAATCTTCTTCTTTTCTTTCATCCTTGTTAAAAGCTAGTTGTGCCATGCTGACCGCATCAAGCATACTTTGATTCATACGCTGCTGATCTTCTTGCATTTCCTTTAAAACTGCAGCACGTACTGAGGCGAGGCTTTTTCCAGAATAAATCGAGGTTAAATAATTCGCCGCTTGCAATAATTCAGTAGCAGAAAACTTTTTTGAAGTATGAATAATACGGTTATGCACTTCGTGTTCATTAGTCACAAAAATAACCAAAACACGGGTATTAGATAAAGGTAAAAATTCAATATGCCGCAAACAAACCAGCTCCTTACGTGGCAAAGTAACAACTCCTGCCATTTGCGTGGTATCAGATAAAAGCTTCGATGCCATACTCAGCAAATCATCATCTTCTCGCTTATCTAAACCTTTATGTAAGCGATCCAGTTCTTGCTCATGTAGAGGTTTAACCGTTAATAAGGTATCCACAAATAAGCGATAACCATTTACCGTAGGAACACGTCCTGCCGAGGTATGTGGCGAATGAATTAAACCTAAATCTTCAAGATCCGCCATAACATTGCGTATCGTCGCTGGACTTAGCTTTAAATCAGAATCTTTGGATAACACACGCGAACCTACAGGTTGCCCATCATGAATATAGCGTTCCACGAGAGTCTTTAATAGTTGTTGCGAGCGTTCGTTTAGTTCGGGTGATTTTGTCACACAAGCCTCAAAAAATAATTAGCACTGTAGCAGTGCGAGTGCCAACATAGAAAAATATCAGGTTCTGAGCAAACAAGCAAATTAATAGCTTATGGATTTTGAAAAACATCGATCTATTGAGAGCGACACTTTTTAATAAAAAGTCATTAAAAAACATTACAAGCTTAAAAAAACAGCCAATAAAATCACAAAGAAAACCTAAGCTAACCCAAAACACCTGACTCAATTAGGTAGACCTACGCTTTCGCTTGTCGCCATAAAGACTAGCATCTATAATAATTACACTGCACTGTAATCCGCTAGTTTCCGTGCAGCTCATTACCATCTAAAGTCTGCATGAGTTTCTTTAGGAATATGAAGTAAATAATATGTGAATCTTGAATTCTGTGGGAGTGGCTTTAGCCACGCAACTCGACTAAAGTCGCCCCCACATTGCTTTATATAATCCCATGTTATTTAATCGCGCTTCCTTAGACTCAAAAACAGACTACTTTTCTTAACTAATTTATACAACGGTGTAAAAATGACATTAACAAAAAAACTTAGTGCCGAGTTTCTGGGCACCTTTTGGCTAGTTCTTGGCGGCTGCGGTAGCGCAGTTTTAGCAGCAGGATTTCCAGATTTGGGCATTGGCTTCATTGGTGTTGCTTTTGCTTTCGGACTCACTGTATTAACCATGGCATTTGCTATTGGCCATATCTCTGGTTGCCACCTTAATCCAGCTGTTTCTATTGGCCTTTGGTCTGGCGGAAGATTCCCAGCTAAAGAGCTTGGCCCCTATATAGCAGCACAAGTAATGGGTGGTATCGTTGGCGCAGCAGTGCTATATATTATCGCTTCTGGGCAAGCAGGTTTTGATGTTAGCGCTGGATTTGCATCGAATGGTTATGCAGAGCACTCTCCCGGTGGCTATAGCTTAACGGCTGCACTAGTCACTGAAATCGTTATGACTTTTATGTTTTTAATGATTATTTTAGGCGCGACTGATAAACGAGCACCTCAAGGATTTGCTCCTATCGCTATTGGTCTTGGCCTTACTCTTATTCACCTCATCAGTATTCCTGTTACAAATACATCGGTGAATCCAGCAAGAAGCACAGGTGTTGCTATATTCCAGGGAGATTGGGCACTATCTCAATTATGGTTATTTTGGCTGGCTCCTATTGTAGGCGCTATTTTGGCAGGATTAGTCTATAAGTGGTTCGAAAAAGAAGAAGAAATCTAAACCACCTACAAACATAAGAAAATATTGGTATAAATTACTATTAACACATGTATTTTTTAATTTTTATATAAGGAAATCAAGCACTATGAACCCCGAAGATATGCTAGATCAAGCGAAAGGCTTAGACGCGCAAGAAATTTTAGAGCAAGTGACGCAACTTGGCCTTGATTATGGCCCTAAAGTATTAGGCGCTATTGTTGTATGGATAATTGGTTCTTGGATTGTTAAAGCAATTGTTGGTGTACTTGGTAAAGCAATGACTAAGACAAAAACAGACCCCTCGCTAAAGCCTTTTTTACAAGGTCTAGCAGGCGGCCTATTAAAAGTAATGTTAGTCATTACCGTGCTCGGTATGCTGGGTATAGAAATGACCTCATTCATTGCTATATTAGGTGCCGCGGGCTTAGCTGTTGGTATGGCGCTTTCAGGTACTTTGCAGAACTTTGCTGGCGGGGTGATGATTTTGATTTTCAAACCTTTTAAAATCGGTGACGTTATTGATGCGCAAGGTTTTGTTGGCTCTGTGAAAGAAATTCAAATTTTCAATACCATTATGAAAACACCTGATAATAAGACCATTATTATCCCTAATGGCGGCTTATCATCGGGCTCAATGACTAACTTTTCTACCGAAGCAACAAGAAGAGTCGATTGGACTATCGGCGTGGGCTATGGTGATGATCTAGATAAAGCCAAAGCAGTGATTAAGCAGCTATGTAATGAAGACTCTAGAATTTTAAAAGACCCAGAAGTCTTTATTGCCGTTGCAGAATTAGCTGATAGCTCTGTTAACTTTACCGTTAGAGCCTGGGTTAATGCTCCAGATTTCTGGGGGGTTTACTTTGCAATGAACGAGAATGTTTACAAAACTTTCGCTAAAGAAGGCTTGAATATTCCTTATCCACAAATGGATGTTCATATACAAAAAGATCTATAACTGTTATTCACTACGTACCTGTGTAAACACACACCTCTGTAGGATGGGTAGAATGATGAGCTTCACTTCGTGCTTTAGCAAGTCGCAAAAACGCTCTACCTACCCTACGTGAAACTTTAAACAAAAATGTTAAGATAATTTTAAGCGGAATACTTAATACCTCCTAAAATTGAGAACTTACTTTGTCGAAATACTCTGAAATAAACGAATCCAAGGTTGCACTTTAAAATCGCGGCTTTCCTTCTCTGCCCTTTCCCGAGTAGAGTAACGGCCATAAATAACAGCGTAATGATCTTGACGATTTTTTTTAAATTGGTAAATAGCATAATTACCCGTTATATTTTGCTGTTTAACAAATCCGGTAGCTGACTGACGAGAGCTGAATACGCCTAACTGTAAGGTAAAATGCTCTTTATTCTGTTGCTTAACCCAAGCTTCATTATGAATTAATTCCTTTGTATCCGCCTTAGTCTGTTTAACTTGTTTAGTGGAGGCAAAGACTTTCTTCTGCGTAGGAATATGAGAAGGCTTTATTTCACTGCCACCGAGACATTCTGCAACAGCCAATTCCCTACCCTGTTTAACCACCTTATATTTACCATAAAAAGCCTTATCGACTTTTTGCCACTGTTTTGACGTATTGCTATTACGATAACGTGATACTTGGCTTGGACCACCGTTATAAGCAGAATAAGTCGCGCGAGCGATATTATCAATACCACCTCGCTGCTTATCCTCGCCGCGCTTAATAGCATATCTGGTCATATAATTAAGCAAAATATTACTGCCCGATTTAATGTTGTAAGCCATATCCCAACGTAGTTTATTAACATCAACCAAGCCGCGCCAGACTTTTTCATTAATCTGCATAATCCCCGTATCGTTAGTTGATGAACGTAATGGAACAATTTTATTATGCTTGACGTCATACTGCCGCCAACAACTCTCCTGCCAAGCGGTCGTTAAAAGCAACTTATTAAAAACAGCTTGCTGCTGTTTAGTTAAAGATCCTTTTGCTCCTGACCTACTGGCAGTCTCTTGAAGTAACTTACGCACAGCCAAAAGATAATCATTTAAGTCATTACCACTTGGAATCCAACCATCTAAGTCTCTATTTTTTGCCGCATTAGCAGAACTAATCGGCCAGAAATCTAATATAAACTGGCTGTGCTGCTCATTATCCTGATTAAACTCAAACAATCGTAATAACTCAAGGTCTAAGGCCTCATCATATTTTAAGGCACCAAACTGCTCAGAATGATTAATCAATCGAGCAAACCTACGCAAGCCATCCACCGAAATATCCAAGCCTAAAGTCGGCCCTAACTTATCCAAAGCTTGCAAAGCATCGCTTGCCGTCACTAAGGTTATTAGCGCTAACGGGGCTTGATCGGGATGTTCAGCGCTAATCCTTTTTATGACTGGCATTAACTGCGCCCAGCTATTAATAAACCAATGCCTAACTAAATCGTTGCCCTGCCCTTGCTGTAATGCTTCTTGTAATTGATAACGCGCATCCAGCAAAATATCAAACAGAGCTAACCTTAATTCTTTTAGTCCCGTAGCTGCCGCATATTGCTTAATAGTTTGCGTGAGCAAAGCATCCATCATTTGCCATTTTTGTTTCCACCGCACTTGCTCCTTCGCGGTTAATTTTTTTTCGGATTGTTCCTCTAAAACAATGTTTTCCACCTCAAAAACAACATCACTATGAAGTCCACTTTTACTGATCCGCATATTGACAAGATGCAAGGAGTTGAGCAAAGCATTCAATTGCGCATGCGTATGCTTAGGCAAAAATAAAGGCAACGCCGCTTGCATATCATTAATGGTCGGCGTTATATCAATACGATATTGATTAAAATAAGGATGAATACGCTCCCTAGCCTGATCCCATAAAACACCTGACGTTAACCGTTCATTTTGCAAATTAATTAGGTGACTATCCACTACTTGCAAAAAAATTACTCTTGAATTGCCTCCCTTAATCACCGGATCACTGATAATTTGTGCATACCCCTCCCATGCTAATACCGGCATGCACTTACCCATCACCTTAACGGCTATCTTTGCACTCAACCGAGCTTTGATTTGTATATGCTGATTTAGATCGCTAAGTTCTGGGGTAGATAAAACAATTTCACTACACTTATTTGGATCATGTAGTATTTCTGTTGATCCTGCCGGCCCTTTGAATAATTGCGTTTTCAGCAACTGCTGTAGAGCTGGAAAATCAAGCGTTAAAGGTACGGAAACAGATTCCGCCTGTAAGCATTGTATGGGCAGTAAGAATAGGAGTATTGCCGTTAAGCGGCCAAAAGAAAGTTTCATAAATCCCTGAAATAGATGGATGACTGAAGTGTATCCAATAGCCTTAAGAATACTAATTTTATTGCGTAGCTTAGAAGTGAGAGCTATCGTATTCGGTGGGAATGGCTTTAGCCACGAGAGCGCGACTAAAGTCGCTCCCACATTGCTTTATGACCCCATGTTATTTAATTTCGGTTCCTTAGAGCGAAACAAGAACAACAAAGCCGCGAATAGCAAATGCACTACAATACTAGCTAAAAACGCAAGTACCAAACCTACAACCATAGCCTCTGAATTTAACGGCACACTGATTGAGTAATTTTGTAACACTTCATTTGCTGTTTTAATGTCAATATGTCCAGCTAAATGTAACAACTGCTGCACCAAACTTCTATCTTGCAGCGCACTCAACTGCTGCTGTAAATATTCATTACGTTGCATTAAATCAGCAATAAGCTGCGCTTCTGCTCGAATAGCTGCTACCGCGTTAGCTCTATGCCCCAGTAATAATTCTTGCATATTCCCAGCATAAAACCGGTCGGCAATAAACTGATATTGTTGCAACTGACTAAAGGCTTCCTGATAATGCGCACTGATATTTTGTTGATATTGAATAATAAAATTAGGGACCTGAACCCCGAGTAATAAGCAGCCCGCGAAAAATAATTTATCCAATAAGTTTTTTAGGCTTTGAGCTATAAACATAGAATGTCTTTCCATTATTTGTTGCAAGCTACCTTACTGGCTTGAAAATCAAGTTTATTGAAAATAACATAACCACCTAGATTAAGACACCCTTGAGTTTAAAGCTATCTAACGCCCCATTCGGCTATGATATGAATTAGTAATACGCTGAATAATGCTCGGATCACGTGTAGTGGCACCCGATGTATTAAACTGAACACGCACGCTGTTATCTGCTTGAGTGCGTATGCTCGCTGCTACTTCCATCCCATTAAGATGTCCTTGTATCACACCTGCTCCGCGATCTTGAACAGTAATGCGCACCCCTTGATCAGAAAGTGCACCAATCGCTGCTGACCAAGATTGATCAAATTTACTAGCACTAACCTTAGTAGAGTACACTACCGGCGCTGGCGGATAGTAATAGCACCCAGAAATAAGTATTGTCGTTAAAAAAATAATCAAAGTTTTCATAATGCTGTTTTCTCGTTTAAAAGGTGTACCTGAATTCAGGGATTGCAAAACCTGCCCCATTTGCCTTTACCTACTCGCGCTTATTTCACCACTAATTTATCTCTATAAATCGTCGCACTAATCACGGCAATCGGTGGCATTACAATATTTAACACAGGAATAGTCAAAACCAACAACACTATGCCACCAAAACTCAACGCACCGATACGTACGGTTTTTAATGCCTCGCGCTGCTCTTTAAATAACAAGCCCTGATTTTCCAGTGGATAAGCAAAATATTCCATGCTCATACCCCACGCGCCAAACAAGCCCCACAATACTGGCGCAATCAAATTCACGCCAGGAATCACCGAAATAATAGCAATTGGAATAGCACGGCTTAATAAATAAGCGATACGCTTTAACTCAGAAAACAGTACTTTTGATAGCGCTTGCTCCTGAATTGGTACGGCATCACCGCGTATAATCTGCTGTGTTCTTGCTGATAAACCACCGTAAAAAGGTGAGGCAATTAAATTAGCCAATAAGGTGAAAGTAAAAAAACCAGCGACAAAAAAACTGATAAAAAATACCGGATAAATAAGCCAACTTAACCATTGCAACCAACCCGGTATAAATTGCGCAACTAACACACCGACATAGTGGTAGCCCAAATACAGCATAGCCGAATACAACAGAAAATTAATCAGCATTGGGATTAAGACAAATTTCCTTAATTCCTTGCGCATCAGCATAGACATACCTTGCAATAAACTTTGTACGGCCAACACAGGATTTAAACCTGCTTTTTTATCAAATTCACTATTCATTATTTAGTTCTCCAACACCCTTCTCAACAGGATTAAATACTGCACCACGCTCAGTCACAATAACACTTACTAATTCCGCAGGCGTCACATCAAACACTGGATTCCAAGCGCTAATTAAGCTTTCACCTTGATCATAACATTGCGGCAAAAATTCATTAGCAGCACGTTGCTCTATTTCAATATCATCACCTGATTGCATTGCAAAATCTATGGTTGAGGTCGGCGCTACAACCATTAATTTCACACCATGATATTTAGCCAAAACTGCCAAAGAATACGTGCCGATTTTATTAGCCACATCGCCATTCGCAGCAATGCGATCCGCACCGACAATAATCCAGTCCACCTGCCCGCTTTTCATCAACATAGCAGCCGCTGAATCAGCAATTAAAGTCGATGGAATATTATCTTCTGCCAATTCCCATACCGTTAAACGCGCACCTTGCAACCAAGGCCGTGTTTCATCAGCATAAATACGTCGTGCTTGCCGCTGATAAGCGCTACGAATTACACCTAATGCTGTACCATATCCGCCCGTAGCTAATGCACCAGCATTACAATGGGTTAATAAACCTTGGGCATCGGCTAAAATATCCGCACCTAATTCACCCATTTTTAAGTTAGCGGCTATATCTTGCTGATGAATATCTACTGCCAACTGAATCATTGTAGTTACAGGCGAGCCGTCTAATTGCTCTAATTTGCTTTGCATAAGATCTAAAGCCCAAAACAAATTCACAGCCGTGGGCCTAGAAGCGGCTAATAGCTTGATTTCTGCTTCAACTTGTTGCCGCCATACACTATTATCTGGTTGATAATACTGCTGCACAGATAAAGCCACTGCATAAGCCGCTGCGATACCAATCGCAGGCGCGCCACGTACTTGCATAGTTTTAATTGCCTCAGCAACATCAGGCGCAGTAACATACACCTCATAATGCACGATCTCAGGTAGTTTCCGTTGATCTAATACTGATAACTTTTGATCTTGCCATACTAACGCATGGACATTGAGTTTTTGTTCCATTAATGCCCATACTCTCTTAGCTGTTTCATTTTAATAAACCTTTTAATTATGCAAGTTGATACGCTTATTCAAGCACGCTGGATTATACCTGTAGAACCTCATGATGTAATTCTTGAAGATCATGCCTTAATCATACATGAAGGACGTATTCTGGATATTTTACCCGTGCGACAAGCACATGAAAAATATCAGCCCAAGCAATTAGAAGTTTTAGCCGATCACGCATTAATCCCTGGCTTAATCAATGCGCATACGCATTTAGCCATGACTTTATTTCGTGGCATTTCTGCTGATTTACATTTAATGGATTGGCTAGAAAATCATATCTGGCCGCTAGAAAAAAAATGGGTTAACGAAGCTTTCGTACGTGATGGTACAGATTTAGCGATAGCAGAAATGTTACGCGGTGGCACGACCTGCTTTAATGATATGTATTTCTTTCCGGAAATTACCGCGCGCCAAGCGATACATCATGGCATACGCGCTAATGTCGGATTAATTCTAATCGACTTCCCGACTGCTTGGGCAGATGACCCAGAGCACTACATAGAAAAAGGCTTGGCACTGCATGAAGAGCTGCGCCATGAATCTTTAGTGCGTACGCCCTTTGCTCCACATGCACCTTATACCGTTTCTGATGAACCTTTAAAACAAATCAGTGCATTGGCAGAAGAACTCAATCTACCTATTCATATGCATGTACATGAAACGCACCATGAAGTCAGCCAAGGCGATCAGCGCCCCTTACAACGTTTACATAAATTAGGCTTAATCACGCCCTCATTTATTGCTGTACATATGACACAATTAACCGATAGTGAGATTAAAAAATTCGCACAAGCCGGTGCGCATATTGTGCACTGCCCTGAATCTAATTTAAAACTAGCCAGTGGCTTTTGTCCGGTACAAAAATGTTTAGATGCGGGAATTAATGTCGCTTTAGGCACGGATGGTGCCGCCAGTAATAATGATTTGGATATGTTTGGTGAAATGCGTACTGCCGCCCTCTTAGCCAAAGGCGTAGCCAAAGATGCCAGTGCTGTTTCCGCTGCCATGGCATTACGCATGGCGACTTTGAATGGTGCTAAAGCACTAGGCATAGACGATATTACCGGATCGTTAACCATCGGCAAAGCGGCTGATTTGTGCGCTATCGATTTATCCGACATAGAAACCCAACCGATTTATAATGCTATTACACATTTAGTTTATTCCGCCTCGCGCCATCAAGTCAGTGATGTTTGGGTGGCAGGTAAACACTGCTTAAAAAACAAACAATTAACTACGCTGGATTTAGAAGATTTAAAAATTAAGCTAGCACAATGGCAGAATGATTTGCAGTTACCTGTTTAAGTAGCGCTATTTGTGGGAGGGGCTTTTAGCCGCGATTATATACCAGTCGCGGCTAAAAGCCCCTCCCACAACAAACCTTCCTATTTCACATACATCACCAAAATGCTCGAGCAATTCCTTTTTGCCTTAAATGTCACCGCACCCATTCTCATCCTATTAATCTTAGGTATTGCTTTCCGGCGCACCGGTTTTATTGATGAACATTTCATTAATATAGCCAATAGCTTTGTGTTTAATATCACTTTGCCGTGTATGCTATTTTTTAGTTTAGCGACCACACCCTTAAGCCAATCAGCAAATATTCCACTCTTTGTATTTGGCATACTATTTACACTCGCTAGCGTCGTTATTTTCCAATTACTTAGCCGCGCATTAATCCAACCAAATAAACGCGCTGTGTTTGTACAGGGCGCTTTTCGCGGCAATTTAGGCATTATCGGCATTGCTTTAGCGCTGAATGCTTATGGACCAGAAATCCTAGCAACTGCCAGCTTATATATGGCCTTGATCGCGGTGATAGATAACCCTTTATCGGTCATTTTACTCAGGCGTAAAAGTGAATTTCCATTCAAATCCATTATTAGCAATCCTATTCTGATTGCTGTGGTTTTGGGCTTGATTTGTTCTAGTATTGATCTAAAAATACCGCAGTTCATTAATCAGTCTGGTCAATATTTAGCGCAATTAACGCTACCCTTAGCATTAATTTGCATAGGCGGTAGCTTATATTGGAAAAATTTTCGCAATAATCGCCAAGAAGTGATTTGGGCTAGCATATGCAAACTCATATTTATGCCTTTAATAGGCACGAGTTTAGCCATTTCTCTAGGTTTTCGCGGTCAGGAATTAGGCCTTATTTATCTCATGCTATCCGCACCAACAGCCGTATCGAGCTATGTTATGGCAAAAAAAATGAGTAGCTATGGCACGATGGCAGCAGAGATCGTTGCTATGTCTACTGCTAGCAGTACAATCATTATTACTCTAGGCCTGATTTTCCTAAAAACCACAGGCTTAATATAATATGCGCATCGCTCTGGCTTACATTTTTATTATTTTACTTTGGGCGACAACACCACTGGCCATTAAATGGAGTGCTGAAGGTTCGGGATTTATTTTTGGTGTTGCAGCACGTATGTCAATTGGCTTGCTCTGTATCTTGTGTATGCTCTTATTAAGTCGCCAACCGCTACCTTGGCACAGTAAAGCGCGCCAAACCTATTTTGCCATCGCTGTACAAATTTATGGCGCCATGATGGCAGTTTACTGGGGTGCGCAGTTTATTCCCTCTGGCTGGATATCGATTATTTTTGGCTTATCGCCCTTTATTACTGCGTTATTAACCGCCCTCTGGCTTGGAGAACGCAGCTTAACGTGGGACAAATTACTCGCTTATCTTTTGGGGGTCGGAGGACTTACACTAATTTTTAACACAGCAGTACAAATGAGTTTTCAGTCAGTATTGGGGATTTCCAGTGTCCTACTCGCGGTATTTTTACAAGCACTCAGTGCTGTTTGGGTTAAGCGTCTGCAAGCAAAATTACCCGCATTGACTCAAGTAACTGGCGGACTTATTTTTGCCACACCTTTATATCTAATTACTTGGTGGTTTATTGATGGCAATATCCCAACCACGCTGCCAGTGTATAGTTTATTATCTATTTTGTATTTAGGGCTGATAGCAACACCGATTGGCTTTGCTCTTTATTACTATGTTTTGACTCATTTGGCAGCAACACGCGTAGCGTTAATTACCTTGGTATCACCGGTATTAGCTTTATTTTTAGGCTATTATTTGAACGGGGAAGTGTTGACTATAAAAATTATCGCTGGCACGGGGTTGATTTTATGCGCTTTATTGATCCACAGTTTTGTGAGTAGGCGCCGTAGAAAAGCGGACTGAAGTCCGCCCTACGTGGTGTTATTGCTGCTTTTTAGCGACAACCCCATCATAAAAATCTCTGGCTTGCTGCGCGCACGCATCAAATGCGTAAGTGCTCGCTTTCTCTAAATACGGTGCCTTGGACGCTTCTAATTCAGCTTCATGCTCAATCCAATAGTCCATTTTCCCAATTAAGCTCTCTAAGTTTCCAGCAGAAAATAAAAACTGCTCATTTAAAGCAAATTGCGCTGAAGCACTCTGCTTAGAGTCACTAATTAAAGCCGGCAAACCACAACCAATAGCCTCTAAAACCGCCATTCCTTCTAACTCTATATCAGAAGCATGAATAAATAAATCAGCCGTATTAAATAAGGTAATTAGTTTTTCTTGGCTAACATATTCAAAAAAAGCGGGATTAGGCAGTGAATTACCTAAATCAATTAACTCTTCGCGTAACGCGCCTTGACCCGTCACAACTAACTGAATTTTATCTTTAAATTTTGATTGTTTAATGGCTTGCATAACTAAAGCATGACGTTTTTCCGTAGCCAAACGACCTACCATTAAAATAACAAAGCGACCTTCAAATTCTTGCTCCTTAACACACTGTTTAGGCTTAAATTGTTCAGGCAAACCATTCGATACCACTTCTACAGGAGGTTGAATAGCATATTTTTCCAGCATTTCCTTACCAAATGCACTGGGAGATAAAACTAAATCTGCTTTATTGTAAAAAGTGCGTATAAAAAATCGATACAAAAAAGCATTAAGCCAAGGAAGATCCAAACCAATATTCCACATCAGATTTTCTGGCTGCACATGAAAGCCAAAAACGACCGGTTTATTCATTTTACGGGCAATCTTTAAAGCCTGATAACCAAGAAAAAAAGGGAATTGAATATGCACCAAATCCGCATCTTTAATTGCTTCTGTTAATACTTTTTTATTTGGCCAAGCAAATAAGAAGTCCATTTCTTGCATTTGTTTTTTAGCAAATGGCAAATAAAAAGCAGGGAAAACAATTTTATGCTCTTCTGCTTTACCGGTACTAATGACTGTTAAGTCATCTGATTTTTTGAAGTAATCAATAAAACGTCGCGTAGACACAACGCCACCTGATTTTTCTCCATCTACATTATCTGCAACAAAAACAATTTTCAATTTACAAGAATCTCTCGGAAAACAAGAACGGGAAAGGTTTATAAAAAAATTAAGAAATATTAGCTAAAGCAGCTCTGGCCTTCTCTTGCTCCATCATTCTTATTTTTGCCTTATTATCATTAGAATCAACTTCTGCACCAAGGGCTTTATTTAAAAAACTAACGGCTTGCTCTTCTTTGCCTTGCTCTAATAAAAACTCACCATAATAATAATTACTACCAATACCTTCAGGGTCGACTTCTAAAGCTTTTAATAAATACGCCTCTGCTTCATCATTATCACCAAAAGCAATCGGCCAGCTAGGTACTTTATAATAAAGAACACCTAAAGTAACAAGAGCAGAACCTTTGCTCGCTTCTGGATTAATGCCTATCGCTTTTTGCAATAAGTCCTTCGCTTCATTAACTAAACCTAAAGCCACAAAACTTGATGCATCTTCAGCCATAGTCAATAGAATAGCTGACTTCAAAATAAGCGGCTCTGCTTGACTAGGAAACTCAACAACAACGTCAGTAACATCACTCACTAACTGCAAAAAAATATTTTTACGCTCAGGTGTTGCTTCAATTTCTCGTGTATCAGCCCAGCTCCCTTCAATCTCAGAAACACGCTCATTCATCGAACCTGAAACGGCACTCTGAGTAAAAAGTAGCAAAAAAACAACAAAAATTAATTTTTCCATAGCCAAAAGTATAGTATTGAGCCGCTTACAATTCAAGTTTTATCCAGATTTATTATAGAAAAAACATTAAAAAAGAAACATAAGCATCTGATATTGAAAAAACACAACACATATACCACAATTAATGAAATGTTTTATGTGAGATCTATATCACATTTTGTTGCGCATGTTGTATAATTACAACTTGCTATATAATCACACCCTTTATTATTGCTACACTATATAACAACACGCAAAAGCTATCCGGATACATTACTTATGTCGCAAGAAAATTCAAGCTGGAATAATTGGCAATTATTGACCGAAAAAGGTCGTCAAATCTGGGCTTACAAGCCTGATTCTCAAGATATAGCTGCACATTTAAACAATGCGGATGATTTTTCTGAGCAAGAATTACAAGCCTTTGCTAAAGATTTCTCTTTCGATCGCCAGCTTAACCCTTCCGCCAGCGACAAAGTTTTTAGACAGCAATATCAAAAGAAGAATGCTTCTGCTTATTCAGGCACTAGGCCCAAAGCAGAAAGCTCAGAAGAGCAAAAGCTCATCGATAGCCTTATTAATGGCATGCATTACTTCAGCCAATTACAAAGTGATGAAGGTCATTGGCCAGGTGATTACGGCGGCCCGCTCTTTTTATTACCCGGCTTATTAATAGCTGCTTACCTAACAGACACCCCCTTCCCTAAACCTCATCAAGAAATGATGAAGGTTTACTTGTTCAACCATCAACATACCGATGGTGGCTGGGGCATGCATATCGAAGGGCAGCCAACGATGTTTGGTACAGTCATGCAATACGTTTCTTTACGCCTTTTAGGTACTCCTCAAGAGGATCCTAGATTACAAAAAGCGCAAACTTGGATTAAAGAAAATGGCGGCGCAACCGGCATTCCCTCTTGGGGAAAATTCTACCTTTCCATCTTGAACTTATATGATTGGGACGGTTTTAACAGCCTGTTTCCTGAAATGTGGCTATTTCCTAAATGGTTGCCTGTACACCCTTCTCGTTACTGGTGTCATAGTCGCATGGTCTATTTGCCGATGGCTTACTGCTATGCACAGCGCATACAAGTACCTGAAAATGATTTAATCTTATCTTTACGCAAAGAAATCTATAACGAAGATTTTGCTAGCATCGACTGGCCAAAACAAAGAAACCAAGTCTGTGAAAAAGATTGCTACACCACCCAGTCACCTGTTTTAAAATGGATGAATGCTTTCACCAATGGCTATGAAAAAATCAGACCGCAATGGCTAAGAAACAAAGCAAGTGACTATCTTCTAAAATATATCGATGCGGAAGATGCGCAAACTGAGTACCTTGATATCGGCCCAGTCAACAAAGCAATCAATTCTATGTGCGTTTGGCATGCCTACGGAAAAAAATCCGAGCCATTCAAAAAGCATGTTGCCCGTTGGTATGATTATTTATGGGTAGCCGAAGATGGCATGAAGATGAGCGGTTATAATGGCTCGCAGTTATGGGATGTCGCTTTCACTACACGCGCCATGCTAGAAAGTGATTTAGGTAAACTATTCCCTAAGACGCTAGAAAAAAGCTATCAATTTATTGATGATATGCAAATCCTAGCAGAGCATGAAACCCATGAAGAATTTTTCCGTCACCCCATGATTGGCAGCTGGCCTTTTTCTACTGCTGAACAAGGCTGGCCTGTTGCTGACTGCACTTCAGAAGGCTTAAGCGCTACGCTAGCGATCCATAAAACAGGGTTATTCAAACAAAATATTGGCGATCAGCGCATAAAGCAAGCCGTTGATATTATTTTGTCTTATCAAAATAAAAATGGTGGCTGGCCAACTTATGAACTAAGCCGCGCCCCTAGCTGGCTAGAAAAACTCAATCCGTCTGAAGTCTTTGCAGATATTATGATTGATTATTCTTGGACAGAATGTAGTGCCGCTTGCGTGGTTGCTTTACTGGAAATTTTAGAGCTTTACCCTGACTATAAACACGATGAAATTGAGCATGCTATTTCTCGTGGGTTAAAATTTATCGTCAAACAACAAAAAACCGATGGCTCTTGGTATGGCGGCTGGGCAGTTTGCTTCACTTATGCTACTTGGTTTGGCATAGAAGCCTTAGTTCAAGGCAAAGACTATATTGATGCTCAACTAAGAACAAACTGCATTAATAAAGCCTGTGACTTCTTACTGAGCAAGCAAATAGCTGATGGTGGCTGGGGCGAAACCTACGAATCCTGCGCAAAAATGGTTTATTCCCAAGCAGAAACATCACAAGTGGTTAATACGGCATGGGCATTACTTGCCCTGCAAGCGGCAAAATCGCCAGAAAAAGAAGCCATTCAACGCGGTATAAACTTACTTTTAGATCGACAATTAGAAAATGGCGATTGGGCTCAAGAAAACATTTCTGGTGTTTTCAACTATAATTGTATGATTACTTATAGCGCCTACCGGAATGTCTTCCCTATTTGGGCATTAAATCGTTTTTATCAACACAAACACTATTAAAGATTAGTTATTCGTATTAAAATTAATCAGTTAAAGTCTATTATAAAGAATACATATGCATACAGCCTCTGAACATAATGATTTATTTGACATTTGCATTGTCGGCGCAGGAATGGCAGGTGCCACAATTGCAGCCTACCTTGCACCCAGAGGTATCAAGATTGCACTTGTTGATAGGGAATATGTAGAAAAAAGGCGTATCGTAGGTGAACTATTGCAACCTGGCGCAGTACAAACCTTAAAGAAAATGGGCTTAGAGCGCGTACTTGAAGGCTTTGATGCGCAACCTATTTATGGTTACGCTCTATTTAACAAAGACAACGAATTTTCTATTGAATACAACCAAGATAAATCAACAAATTATCGCGGTGTCGGACTACATAATGGTCGTTTTTTACAAAAAATTCGTGAAGATGCACTGAAAAACCCAAGTATCACACAAATCCACGGCACGGTTTCAGAGCTTATCGAAGACGAGAACCATGTCGTCACTGGCGTTAAGTACAAAGAAAAACACACGCGCGACCTTAAAACTATCAATGCCAAACTAACTATCACCAGTGATGGTTTCTTTTCTAGCTTTCGTAAAGACTTAAGTAACAATGTAAAAACCGTTACTTCATTTTTTGTAGGACTTATTTTAAAAGACTGCGAACTCCCTTACCCAAATCATGGCCATGTGTTTTTATCAGCGCCTACACCCTTTATTTGCTACCCAATTTCTAGCACAGAGTCACGCCTACTGATTGACTTTTCTGGTGAACGGGCTCCCAAAAAAGAAGAAGTAAAACACCATATTGAAAATAACGTCATTCCATTCTTACCTAAAGAATTCAAGCATTGTTTAGATCAAACTCTGCTTGAGAATGATTATAAAATCATGCCTAACCATTACATGCCCGCCAAACCCGTCTTAAAAGAAGGCGCAGTTTTATTAGGTGACGCACTGAATATGCGCCACCCCATAACTGGCGGCGGTTTAACCGCTGTATTTAATGATGTTTACTTACTTAGCACGCATTTACTGGCGATGCCTGATTTTAACGATTCCAAACTGATTAACGAAAAAATTAATTTATATTATAACGATCGCTATCACGCTAATACCAACGTCAACATTATGGCCAATGCCTTATATGGCGTTATGTCCAATGACTTACTCAAACAAGGCGTATTTGAATATTTACGTAAAGGCGGTGATAACTCTGGCGGCCCCATCAGTTTATTAGCTGGCCTAAACAGAAACCCTACTATTCTGATCAAGCATTTTTTCAGTGTTGCCTTACTGTGCATTAGCAATCTTTTTAAAGCGAACACAATGAGCTTCTCCAATGCTTTTCGCGTCATCAAAGATGCCTTTTGCATTATCAAACCGCTAGCCGTCAATGAACTACGCCCTAGTTCATTTCGTAAAAAGAATATTCATAAATAACATGCAAAGACTTAAAGATAAAATACGCGATATTCCTGACTTCCCAAAACCAGGCATTATCTTTAAAGATATTACCCCGCTAGTAAAAGACCCCGCGGCTTTGCGTTTATCGATACATCAATTAATTCAACCCTTTTTAGGCCGAGATATTACTGCCGTTGCCGGTATGGAAGCTCGTGGATTTATCTTTGGTTCATTAGTCGCATGGGAACTTAATTTACCCTTTATTCCTTTAAGAAAACCAGGAAAACTCCCCTACGATGCTCAAAGTGTATCTTATGACCTAGAGTATGGCTCAGCTAGCCTAGAAATTCACACTGACGCACTAGATAAAAACGACCGCGTACTATTAATCGATGATTTATTAGCGACCGGCGGCACAGCAAAAGCGAGTTGCGAACTTATAGAACAACTAGGCGCTACCGTTGAAGCTTTAGCCTTTGTCGTAGAATTAGACTTTCTTAAAGGCAGAGATCAACTTAGCAGTTACGAAATTCACTCGCTACTTCACTATTAAGTCAACCCACAAAAGCCATGCCGGAACTGCCTGAAGTCGAGACAAGCTTACGCGGCATTAGCCCCCATATAAAAAATCAAATAGTTACTCAGGTCACCATACGCAGGCCTAAACTACGCTGGCCGATACCTAGCGACTTGCCGGAACTACTTGACCAACAAGAACTAAAAAGTCTTAGCCGTCGCGCCAAATATTTATTATTGCACTTTGATACAGGCACCCTGCTCATTCACCTTGGCATGTCAGGGAGCTTACGTGTCATTACTGAAAACACCCCAGCAGCTAAACACGACCATGTTGACATTACTTTTGCCAACAAAAAAAGCATACGTTTAACCGATCCGCGCCGGTTTGGAGCAGTCCTATGGCTTGGAAAAAAACCTTTTGAGCACTCCCTGCTTAGCAAACTAGGACCAGAGCCTTTGTCTGACAGCTTAACGGGCAAGTATTTATACGAAAAATCCAGAAATAAGAAGGTCAATATTAAGCAGTTCTTAATGAATCAATGCATCGTCACTGGTATAGGTAATATCTACTGCACAGAGGCACTTTTTTATGTAGGTATAAGACCAACACGCGCAGCCGGAAATATTTCATTAAAACGCTACCAAACGCTAGTCACCCATATAAAAAGAATCCTACAAACCGCCATTGATCAAGGCGGTACAAGCCTGCGTGATTTTGTTGGTAGTGATGGCAAACCAGGCTATTTCAAACAAGAACTCAGCACTTACGGACGCTCAGGTCTACCCTGCCAACAATGCCAGCAAACGCTAATAGAAATAAAACAAGCCAATAGGACCACCGTTTATTGTAAGTACTGTCAAACTTAAATCTCGTTTTATAAGTACATATACATAATTATTTTACGTGTTTACGTAGATGAGTAGAGTATCTTTTTGCGAAACCCATCATTCTGCGTATAAGGTTGACGGGGTTCATTGCATGCCTAAAAAGCAGGAATTTCACTCTACCCATCCTACAGAAATGTTAAATTAATTTTTATTAAGCACTTATTACATACTCATTTGTAGCCTGTAAACAGCCTATGGAATACAGGGAAATAAACCCAAGCCCCCATTTAAATTAACAACACCATGAACCAAGAAGACCTAACCAAAGAAAAAGTAAACCAAGAAACCTCTAAAATCGCTTGGTCTGAACTACAACGTTTTTTTGCCAGCGGCTTAGCTGTCTATGTAGCACCTGAACTCGATTTAGTAGAGGTTGCCGATGCCTTCTCTAAAGACAACAAAGCCAAAGTCGAACAGTGGATGCAAGCCCAACAAGTTAACCTTGTCTCCGACCAACAAGCCACAAACTGGATAAGCAATGACACAATGATGTGGGCAACCGTCGTTAAGCCTTGGGTACTTGTACAAGCAATTTAATTTACCTAGTTTAAATTTCCACCACAGAGAAAAACATTTAATTCATAATTAATCTTATTACAACAATATCTGAAGTTCATACCTAATCAGACCACCTTTCACTCTGTGCCCTCTGTGGTTAAATATCTAAAGTCATACTGAAAGTGAGCCGTAATTCCTTGCAAAATCACAGTGCATATTGCACACTTAGAAAAAACGCTACTTAATATACTACAGGGGTTCCCATGGAAAGAAATGAAGCAATGTCCTTTATTCTAAAGTTACTAAAACTTATGCTAGAAAAGGATGGCTCTGATTTATTTATCACTACTGGTTTCCCACCAGCAATGAAAATAAAAGGTATTATGACTCCCATATCAAAGCAGGCCTTATCCGCCAATGATGCAAAATCACTGACCCAGTGCATCATGAATGATAAGCAGCTAAAAGAATTTGAAGAAACTAAAGAATGTAATTTTGCCATCTCCCCTGCTGGCTTATCTCGATTCCGTGTCAATGCCTATGTACAGCAAGGTACACAAGGCTTAGTTATGCGAACTATCGCCAATGAAATACCTAGCTTTGAAACACTCGGCTTACCTTCCATATTAAAAGACCTGATTATGGCCAAAACTGGCTTAATTGTCATGGTTGGCGGCACAGGCTCCGGTAAATCAACGTCCATGGCTTCGATGCTTGATCATCGCAATGAAAATAGCTACGGCCATATCATCACCATTGAAGATCCGATTGAATATGTACACAAGCATAAAAACTGCGTGGTCATGCAACGTGAAGTCGGCGTAGATACTGATGGCTGGGAAGTTGCACTGCACAACACCTTACGCCAAGCGCCTGATGTTATTGTTTTGGGTGAGATTCGCGACAAAGAAATCATGAATTTTGGTATCGAGTTTGCCCAAACAGGTCACTTAGCACTTGCTACCTTACACGCCAATAATGCTAACCAAGCCATTGACCGTATCTTAGGTTTCTTTTCCACAGAAACTCAAACCAAACTTAAACAGGATTTATCTTTAAATATACGCGCCATTATCTCGCAACGCTTAATTAAAACTGTGGATGGTGGTCGCTGCGCTGCGATTGAGATTTTAATCAATACACCCCTCATTTCAGATTTAATTGCCAAAGGCGATGTCTCCGGCATTAAGCCTATCATGACTAAATCTCGCGAACTCGGCATGCAAACCTTTGACCAAGCGATATTTGCTCTCTATCAGCAAGGTAGAATAAGTTACGAAGAAGCACTAAGAAACGCTGACTCGGCCAATGAGTTACGTCTACAAATCAAACTAGCGAGTGGTGAAGATAACTCTAGTAATGGGCTCTCTTTAACGTCTACAGATGACCATGAGGATGCGGATTAAGGTCCACCTAAATCAAGAGCTCCCACTTAGTAGGAGTGAGTATCCACACAACTTTTTTATATTAAGTTTTGTGTAGGATGGGTAGAGCGTCTTTTTTGCGAAACCCATCATTTTTGTAAGATTGATGGGGCTCCCTGCGCACCTAAAGTAGGGCGGACTTTAGTCCGCCATTGCTCAAAAAGCGGACTAAAGTCCGCCCTACTATATTATTAATGCTTCGTGTTAAGTGCGAAGCCTAAAATTCTAAACCAGTACTTACCCCACCATCGAGAATGCCTACTTCCCCTATCGAAACCTAGCCACTGAACAAACAAAACTATGGATATCACGCCTTACCTAAAATTGATGGTCGATAAAAAAGCTGAAAATCTAATTTTCGGCCTTGACTCAGCCCCTCGCTTACGTTTATTAGACCAAGAAAAGCCAGTAGGCAATGCAATATTAAGCCATGAAATGCTAAATGAAATTTTCCTGGCGCTAACAGATGACACACAAAAACTACAATTTTCTATCGACAAAAAAATACGCTTTGTCAGTCCCTTGTTTGGTGGGCAAGATTTTGTCATTGAAGCAGTCGAGAAAGATAGCGAACTATCCATTACCATCAGCATAGACAAACGCCAAGCAGCAGCAAAAAATACGCTGCCCAAAAATATACAAGTACTAGGCTCTGCACCACCCGAAGCACTGGATATATTTCCATACCTAGAAAAAATGGTCGCCCTCGAAGGCTCTGACCTTTTTATTACCTCTGGCTCACCGGTCAAAACAAAAATTCACGGCTCAGCGGTTGAACTTGACAGCTATTTGCTTACTCCCGAACTAAGCAAGTCAGCCGCTTATGCAATTATGACCCAAGAGCAAATTGAAGAATTTGAACAAACTAAAGACCTTGATTTTGCCATTAGCCTACCTGATGAAAGCGCCCGTTTCCGAGTTAATGCTTTTTATCAACGCAGAACCATAGGCATCGTATTACGCTTAATTCCAGCAATCATACCCACCGCAAAAGAATTAGAGTTACCGGAAGTTCTCACTGAACTTATTATGGACAAACGCGGTTTATTATTGATGGTTGGCGGTACAGGCTCTGGTAAATCAACCTCCTTAGCTGCCATGATTAATCATCGCAATATTAATGCCGCTGGGCATATTCTGACCATCGAAGACCCAGTTGAATTTTCACACCCGAACTTAAAATCCATCGTTAATCAGCGTGAAGTTGGCGTCGATACGGCCTCCTATGCGCGCGCCCTTAAAGCCAGCTTACGAGAAGCGCCAGATGTTATTTTAATCGGAGAGATTCGCGACCGCGAAACCATGGAAGCCGCTTTAGAATTAGCTAACACAGGGCATTTATGTATTTCTACTTTACATGCAAATAACGCCAACCAAGCTATGGAACGTATTATTAACATGTTCCCGCATGTCCAACATAAACAATTATTTATGGATCTTGCCGTCAACTTAAATGCGGTAATCTCACAGCGCCTTATTCCTGATGTGCGTGGTAAACGCTGTGCCGCAATCGAAGTTCTTATTAACACCCCACATATTTCCAACCTGATTTTAAAAGGCGATCTAAATGAGATCAAAGAAGCGATGAAGACAAGTGGTAGCAAAGGCATGATAGCATTTGATGACGCACTACTGGCTCTCTATAAAGCCGAAAAAATCAGCCTAGAAGAAGCATTAAGAAATGCTGATTCCCGTAATGACTTAGAAGCCAAGGTTAATTTTGGTTAGCAATAAAATATAACGTTCTGTGGGAGCGGCTTTAGCTACGAAATCGCGACTAAAGTCGCTCCCACAGTTTTTTATGAACAACTTACACTTAAAACCAATAAGTCCTCCACCCCGTATTACCCACACTCACCGTCATATAGAGCCAACAATGCACTAAAATCCCGATCGGTAATAATACCATCCCCAGTCAAATCATAGTCGCTTTGCACTTCCGTACTTGAACGAGCAACCGCCACTAAAATATCCGTATCTTGAGCATTTACACAGCCATCATTATTAAAGTCGCCTAATCCAGATATAGAGATATTACTTACTGCTTCGAACATCAAATCTGCCTGAATCAATCCACACCCTGTAGCCCAATCAAACTGAACTCCGTCACGACATGGGTTAATGATCGGTAAAGCTGGATCGTTTTCATCTAATATCACTTCACTGACTATAACATCAAGTAATTCAATGTCTTCTTCTGCTTGCGGTGGCGGCTCAACTAGGTCCATAGTTCCCTGCATCATTACTTGTTTAACCTGATCAGGATTTAAATAAGGAAATTTCTGTAGTAGTAAAGCTGCTACGGCTGCAGCATTAGGTGCCGCCGCTGAAGTTCCTTTAAAATTAAGAAAACTACTACCATCAGTATCTTCACCACCAAAAAACGTTGTATCTATATCATCAACAGCGACTATTTCAGGCTTAGTACGATATTCTGCACCGCTTAATGCTTCACCAAAGTTATCAAATAAAATAGGCGTTCCACCAATAGAAGAAAAATCTTCAATCTCACTCTCTCCATTAAATCCTGGTGTTTGCGTATAAGACATCGCCCCGACAGCTATTGCTCCTTCAGCATTCGGATGACCAACAATGGTACTGCTATGCGTAGCATACTGCTCTATGGTCATAGTTCCATTAAAAAAAACATACTTCAACCTAGACGGCATATTTCCCGCTCGATGACTAATATATAAATATAAAGTATCTGAATCAGTAGTGTTCACAACTCCAAGAAGCTCTACCGGATCATGTCCAATATTGTTATCTGTACCTCTCGCTATAATTTTTGTTTTTCTAGAGTCAAAAACAAAAACATCCAAATCCGAATCAGCTCCAGCGCTTCCACCTGCTATTTCAGCAGCACTAGCCCACTGAAAGGATATAGTTTCAAATTGCCCTTTAGACAGGCTAATCTCTTGATAAAAATCAGACTCGCCACCCGATGCCAAGCCAAAATCATGGGCAATATCTCGGGTATTTATTACCTGATTATCCATAAATTTATTTTCATAAGAATTTCTAGCTGAATTCCCCGCAGCAGAAAAATAACTCACCCCGCGAGCTTTAACCTCATTAACCGCCTGAGCAATGGGGCCCTCCTGAAACATAGGCATCGTTAACCAGCCAACATCATCCACAATAATATCAGCACCTGCATCCGCCAAAGCAACAATCCCCTGAGCAAATCCAACCGGACTTTCGAAAGCCGTATGAAATAATAGCTTTGCACCAGGCGCAATATCATGAATCAACTGCATCATAGCTCGCCCTTCATCCGAAGCGCCAAACTCACAAAATGAATACTCTTTAACAACTCGTACATCACTAGGTAAATCCCCCGTAGAAATATCGGTATCTGCTCCACCTAAACAGTTATAACTATCCGACATCACTCCAATACTAATACCCGCCCCATCAACGTCTAGCTGAGCCTTAACTCGGTCAGCAGCCATAGCAAAATTACCCTCATTGATTGCAATTCCTGCATGAGACAATGCTCGAGTACTACTTACCCAGCGTATACTCGACATAGACTCCAGCTTATCCAGCTGAGCAATAGGCAATACCCCAGAAACAAGGTGCTTATAGCGGGCAATGTGCGTCATCCCCAAACCCTCAAGCTGAGTAACTAATTGCGGAGCATCCTGAACTGTTGTGGTAATGGTTAACATCACACTACGTGAATCAACAATATTTAAAGTAGCATCTGAAGAGGTAAAAGCTTCTGTGCCTTGATAGTTTGTATAGTCTTCTTGCAGTTGCTGTAAATGACTACTTAAACGAGCATCAACTTCTGGCGGTTTTGGCTCATTATCAGAAGAACTCCCACAAGCAGACAACACCAAAAAGGCCACACAAAAAAATACTGTATATAGCTTATGTAAAACAAATTTAGCCTTTCGCTGATATTCCATGAATCTCAATCTCCAATAAAAAAACATACAAAATAGGGCTTCCTTCATTTCCCAGTTAACACTTTTGGATTTAACAAGCCCGTATGAAGCTTCAGTGTAATACGGGAAGGCCAGTACTTCGCATGCCCCGTATTACGCAAGCTCCATATGGGCTACAAGGAATTCTAAAACAATTGAATCCAGCTCAGTCCGCCTGTTTGAACAAATCAGAACATTAGCGGACTAAAGTCCACCCTTCCATCTTACAAACCTTCTCTTAACGTTAGCCACTAAAAGGCAAAACGAACCCCCATATTGACTGCAAACGACTCACGCTTTACCCCATTTAACTGAGAATTAATTTCAGTGCCGGAGCTTAAGTATAAATCTTCACGCCCTTTACCACTATCCCAATTCTGATAATCAAACTCGAAATGTGCTGACCATAAATCACTGGCAATATAACGATAACCAATAGAGGCTAAATAAGCATTAGCATTGGCTTGGTGCGTAAAGCTATTAGGCTGCTGTAAAGAACTATTTTGTTGCCACTGTCCTTCAGCCCTATAATCGGCCCAATGATAAGAAAAGGAAGAAAAAAGTTGATGACGCTCAAATAACAATACGTCACTATCAAAGCCCACCCAAGGACCTTCCCATTTTGCGACATAAAGGTTAGTCAAAGAAGAATCTATAGCACTCTGTACTGGTATTGATTGCACACTATTACCCAACTCCAGAGACTGCTCTTGCCACATATAACCCGCTAAGGGTGTCACGCTGAACTGAGCTACAGGATCGGTCTGAAAAAATTTAAACGCATAACCTAAAGCAACCGAAGCCTCCCAAGCAGTACTACCATCAGCATTGCTATTAACAGAAGAAAATGGATCGCTCTGCCCATCACTCAAATAACTCGTTTCAGTACCAGAGCCATCAAAAGCCCATGCATAACCACCGCTTGCCTTTAACACCACATCCCAAGGACTACTTATCAATAGCTCGCCATTCAGCCCCCACATATTCTGCTTCCAACCAGTCTCGGTTAAAGTATCTGGAGAACCTGACGATGCAGCAACAGCCCAACTAAGCGTATCATGCTGGTAGCCAGTACCCATTTGCATATCCACATCAAAACCTGAACTAGCAGTTACTTCAGGCTCATCGGCAACTTGCTCAGTCACCTGCACCTTATCATCAGCAAAAACATGCATTTTCATACCCGATTCAGTAGGTACGACAGATTTAACCGGTACGGCTTTAGTTTGCACCGATTCAAAGACATGCATTTTCAAAGTAGGTACCGCATTATCCGCAAATACCAAGCCATTAAACATCAATAAAAATAAAGCACTTAAACGCATATAAAGCCCTTAAAAAATACTAAACTAGTTCCCACGCACCGCATAGAAATCCATACACACGGGATTAAAAAAATTAACCACTGAGAGCACAGAGAAAAACAAAAAAACTCCTGATTACTTATAACTCTCAGCCATAGTAGAATAAAGCTGAAAATATCAGTATGTTAAAAACTCGTCATTCCCGAAGCTTTTTATCGGGAATCTTTGCTTAACCTATGAGATTCCTGCTTAAAGCATGCAAGAATGACGTGGTATAGCTGAGGGTTATGGGTAATCAGGAAAAATTTAAACATCCTTTCTTATGAATGCACATTAAATAAAACCCGAAACTTTAGATTATGAAGCACTGCCAGTCCTCGAAGGACTGGCAGTGCTTTCGGGTTATTGAATTTTGACTCCTTAAGACTACCAACTTAATATAAAACAGCCCACAAGTAGTAGTAATACTTTATTCTATCCCTTATGAAAATAACCTGAATTTGGTACAAGCTTAGGAGAGAGCATTCAATAATACCCTCGCTCCTTACTCAGACAAGTCATTCATCATTCCCGAAACTAATACTAAACCAACATTTTCTCTTATCTTTTTCTCTACGCTCTCTGTGGTTAAAGTCTTTTTTCTTCTCGGCGCCTTCTTTTCCTAATTTTCCAACGCCTGCTCAAAAGGCATTCCCGAAATCAAATATAAATACGTCGCATCCCCTAATGCATGCTTAGGGGCAATTTTTTCCTGCTCAATCGTCGAAGCCAACCAAGCCCCCTTGAGGTGCTGGTAATCAATTGCAACTGTCTCATTGGATAAATTACGTATCTCCACTGCGGTAACATACACCCCGCCTTTACGCCAGCTTGCGACAGGTGTTGCCGTAAGCCGTAAGTCATATAAGGCATTAACTTGTTGCTGAGCTGAAGGAATTGATACATTAAAAACGCCAGCAACAGTGCCTCGCTCAGCAGCCGGCAAGCGCACCGATTTAGCCGCATACTCTGTTAATTGCATATAAGCTGCCTGTTCTTCGCTTGCTTGAGAAGAAGCGGAAGGGGCAACTTTAGGTGTTTTCGCTCCCTGCCCTTTTTCATGATAACCATCGAAATGATCCTGACCAGGGTATATTTTATAATCAGGCTGTAACTCATAGCCCTTATCTAAATGATCACTATTTTTATAAATATCCAAATGATTCAGGCTATCTGCACTAGGATGAATGCTATTCGCCTCTAGCCAAAGCTGATTCACATCAATATCATTATCCTTATTATTCATCACATAAGGACGAATCAAAATAACCATTTCCACACGACTACGCACTCTACGTGTATCTCTAAAGAAAAAACCCAGATAAGGGATATCCCCCATTATTGGCACTTTTTTCTCTACATCCTCAGTCCGCTCAGTAATCAAGCCCCCCACTGCAATCATCTGTGTATTCTGGGCAATAATATCTCCGGAAAATGTCTGTGTTTGAACGGTATCCACTGTGTAATCAGTAATTTCTCCAACTCGGTTCGTCGCCGGAATACTTCCACAATCCTCACAAACAGTGGAGTCTTCAACTAATATACGAATATCCACAGTACCATCTGCATTAATATTCGGTGTTAATAATAAGGTTTTACCTATAGGACGTATTTCTGTATCAGGCGCCTGAATACACACACCTTGTGATAGACCACCACCAATCACCCCCGGCTGCGTTGTCACATCCGGACATGTAACACTTATACCCGTGGTAATCGGTCTTTCTTCTCCAATAAATATTCGACTAACCTCTTGGTTAGTTGTTGTCAGCATAGGGGTAGCTAAAGCCGTCACCCGTCCTTCATTCTCTAATAGCGTCAAACGCGCATCAAAATTCTTACTGACAACAGCAGCGACCATAGCAGGGTCACCTAAGCCAGCCCGCACCAAGTCAGCAACATTCCCAACCTGGTCCGGAAGATTATCACCACTCGATCTAGTAACCTGTACATCACCCGACTTAAAATTAAATTCAAAGCTGGACTCAAAACCATCCCCCAAGGCAATTTGCAAGACTTTCACTTCCAGCATTAAGGTCGCCATATTAATATTCAATTTATTGAATAAATGTTGAATTTCCTGCATGGCATCTTTATCGCGCGTACGCACTAAGACCCGGTTTTGGCGGCTGATTAAGGTGACATAAATAGGCGAAACATGCTCAATCAACTCATTCATTGCCCTTGTAGAACCTATATGCGAGCCAGTCAACATCGCGTCAGTCTCATTTTTCGGCAACCGAGTGACAGCATCGAATGCCTGACCTCGACCCAAAAACATAGTGTTGTTTTGTCCAATTCCATTTTGGCCATTACTGTTTCCATTTCGGCTATTGTTATTGTTTCTGCCGTTGTTATTGTTATTGCCGTTATTATTTCTGCTGTTGTTATTGTTATTGCCTTCCCCTCCCGAACTACTAATTCCAAAGCCATTAGAGTTAGCATTATCACTTTGGTTATAGGTATTACTGGCAATAACATCAAAGCGATCCAAGCGATCATACAAATCATTAAGGATTTCGCTTTCATCAGCCCCCTGGCTCAACATCACCCGCTCAAAACCAAATAAATCCTGAATCATATAACCGAAATCTAAGGAAGTACGTTGATGCTTAAAAGTAAATATTTCAGTGCGCTCGTTACGATAATCCACATTCCCTAGGCGAAATTCTCTGACGGTATAGACTCGAATCACTTTAGACTTCTTATCTTGCTCGTACCATAGATTATAAGTTTTCGCCATAGCCTCCAATACCTCCATCGGCTCGATATTACGCAAAAACATAGTCATCTGAATTTCCGCAGCGGCCTGAGAGGAAATAATATTCAAATCGGACTGTTTGGATAAAATACGTAAGGCATCGCCCACAGCAATATTCTGGAAATCTAATTCTGAAATTTTATGACTTACTTTTTTAGCCGACCATACCGAACTAGAAACAGCTAAGCACAAAACTAATAACACACAACGCAAACGGGACATAGACCACATAGCTTAATTAAAAATTAAAATTTTATTAAAAGGCATAACCAACAAACGGACACTATGTTCGCTGATTTCCTGGACATGAAAAGTAACTAATTGATTATTAATCACCCGTGTTATTTGATCGCCTTCTTCAAAATGATGATATTTACCATTCGCCTTAAAAACCACCGTCGAAGGCTTATTCTCGCTATAAACCCGTGCCACAATCTCAATATTTGGCAACCCAAACTCTTCCGCATGAGCGGGAGTTGAACCACCTTGCTGCACAGGCGCATTATTACCCGGCAAACGACGTAAAGCCTGTCTAAAATTACCACTCATCGCTGTAGGGTCACGTAAAACCTCGACTGCTTTATTCAGGTTATCGGTCGTCAGACCACTACCTTTGCTGTAAACCATATTGCCTGGTGCGCGCTCCTGCTCATGCTCCGCAAAAACCAGCGTACAAAAACCCAATAACAAAAAAACCAACCACCTCATGAAGGGCTCCCGCCTGCCGCTGAAAACATTGCTACCAAAAAGGCCGCATAAACAAAACCAATAATTCCACCAACAAATACAGTCATAATCGGTGCAATCATCCCTGTTAACTTCGCAATGGCTTGCTCTAACAACTCTTCATGATAATCTGCCATCTCAGCTAAAATATCGTCCAAGGTTCCAGAACTTTCTCCAACTCGAATCATCTGTAATACCAAATCCATATAACGCGATTTCTCCACCAAAGGTTCCGCCAAAGAAGATCCCTGCAAAACCCGACTATGCGCAAAGGCCACATGACTCGCCATAAATTTATTGCCGTGCAACTGCTCCATCGTAGTTAAAGCATCAACGATCAATACGCCACTACTTAATAGCAGGCCCATCGCTCGACAAAAAAGCACCGTCCCCGATAAGCGCAAAACATGACCAATCAAAGGAACCCGTAAAGAGAAACGATCAACCCACCAGCGTGATGGTGGCCAATTATACAAAACCGCAAAAACCACCACAAATACCACTGCCGAAATGGCCATAAAGGCTACATTCTCAACAAACCAATCCGAGACATCAATCAATGCCTGAGTAATTGGCGGCATCGGTTTACCAAAAATCAACAACAATTTCTTAATCTCAGGCACAATACTAGTCAGCATAAAGACCACTAAACCTATGGCAAATAACAAAGTAAAAGCTGGATATTTCAAGGCCGAAGTAATTTGTTTTTTCAAGCGCCTCGTCGAAGCCATTTCCTTCGCCGCTTGATCCATAACACGGCTCAAATGCCCCGTTTGTTCGCCCACCGCGACCAACTGCACCGTTAAATTCGCAAATACGCCTTGCTCTATCAATGCATCCTTTAAAGCCCCACCTTGCTGGATACGCTCTGCAATCCGCACCCAAACTTTACGTGTACCAATACGCGCATGTTTACGAGTTAACTCCACCGCATCCAACAAACTCACGCCACTACGCAGCATTACCGCAATCTGGTGAAAAGCATTTTCAATATCTAGTGAAGTTATCGATCTATAATCTAATGGGTTTAAACTATACGACTTCTCATCAGACTTTTGTTTCAGCTCATTGATCTGCAAGACCAGCAAACCTTCACCACGCAAAGTCATAATCGCCGCATCACGCGAAGCGCTATCCACCACATCACTTGTCTGCTGCCCACCACGATCCCGTGCGGTATAGCTAAATATTGTCATAAAACCTCAACCTTGATGCTGTAAATACTAAAAATATAAAATCAAAAGCTATTCACCACCTAAAACAACAATAAGGAATATAAACTTAATAGTATCCGAAAGTTTTCGCTCTAATGTAGCCTGTATGGAGTTTACGGAATACAGGAAGCACAGTGCATTCAACTTCCCGTATTCCGCAAGCTTCATACGAGCGACACAAAGTTTCGGGTTTTATTGAAATCTTGTTCCTAAGCACTTAACTCTCAACCATCTTTCGCTCTAAATATTTCCCTCTCTGTTCTCTGTGCCCTCTGTGGTTAACAACCTTTTACCCTTTGATAAAGCAAACCCACTACCACGATGAAGCAATCTGCAACACTTCCGAATACGACGTATCCCCCGCCAATAACTTATCCACACCATCATCCAGCAAAGTACCAATGCCATCTGCCTTCATCATACCCAACAACTCTGATTCACTGACACCATCCGCGACCGCCTTAGCCCACTCGGTACGTAGTTCCAACAACTCGTACAAGCCAATTCGTCCCTTATAACCACGATTAGCACAATACACACAGCCCACTGGCTCATAAATCAACGCACCAACCAAATCCAACCGACCAACAGCTATCGCCTCCATTTCCAACATCGGCCGAGAAATACGACAATGCGCGCACAATCGACGCAATAAACGCTGCGCAATAATCACCCGCAAAGCCGCCGCGACTAAATAAGGAGCCACACCCATATCAATCAAACGAGTAATTGTCGCAATCGCCGAATTGGTATGCAGCGTACTCAACACCATATGTCCCGTTAAAGCCGCCTTAATGGCAATATCCGCCGTTTCCTTATCCCGAATCTCACCGACCATGACCACGTCTGGATCATGCCGTAAAATACTGCGCAAGGCTGAATTAAAATCCACTTTATCCGAATTAGAGTCCACCTCACATTGCGCTGCACCAGCGATCTCATACTCAATCGGATCTTCTACAGTCATAATATTAACTGCACGCTCACGCAGCAACTTAGTCATTGCTGCATACAAAGTCGTCGTCTTACCACTTCCTGTAGGACCAGTTAAAACCATCATGCCCTGAATACGATTTAAAAACTGCTCAATCATATATTGATGCTGCGCAATAAACCCCAGCTTCGCCAAAGTCAAGGTATCGTTTTGTGCGCCCAATAAACGCATAGTAATCCGCTCACCATATTTAGTCGGCAAGGTTGCTGCTCGAATATCCACACGCAAACTTCCACCCGCAAAATTATGCGTAAAACGACCATCTTGCGGCGCACGCTTTTCTGCAATATCTAAGCCCGAAATAACCTTTAAACGACTCGCCAATTCAACATAAATATCTGCCTTAATCTCCTGAAAAACCTCCAGCTGGCCATCCACACGAAAGCGAATCCGTGCGCCTTTTTGATGCGGATCAACATGAATATCTGAAGCCTGACGAACAAATGCTGAATAAAGCAAATCTTCAGCTAAATCAACCGCTTGGTTGCTTTTATCTTCTTCCTTCGGCTTTTTTGCACCCGGCAAAGCAACAGGCTTACTGGTTTCATTACCATAAACCTCTTTCAAAACCTTATCTAAAGCCTTAGCATCCACCGGCCAAGTACAAATAGGTGACTTCAGCATACGCCCGACACTGTTTAACACCGTGACATTTTTAATATCAGCACAAGCAACATGCACCACGCCATTCATATCCAAAAACGGCAAAATCTTACGCCGCACAGCAATCCCCGCAGGAATTCTTAAAGCACAAGCGGGGTCAATTCTAACAGCGGAAATATCTAATTGATGCGTCTCTGGCGTTAAACCCGCATGATCCAAATACTGCACACCAAAACGCACCTCACCTCGGCTAGTATCCACCCAACGAACAACCGCTTTACGCGTAAATTGCTTATGCCCAGTATTAATCGTTAAAGTAAGCTCAACATCTTTATCAATCGGCATAACCGCATTCGGCATCATCAAGCCCGCGCCACTCGCAGAACTATCTTCCACCTCACTGCTGAGAGAAATCACACCTTCGGTAAATAAAGTTGCATCCCAGCCAGCCACAGCCGTACGCTCATTATTCCGCTGATTATCATCCTTAGAAGGACTCTTCCAACTTGCTAAAGAAAA
This sequence comes from uncultured Gammaproteobacteria bacterium, assembly GCA_965365945.1. Taxonomy (GTDB): domain Bacteria; phylum Pseudomonadota; class Gammaproteobacteria; order Methylococcales; family Methylomonadaceae; genus Methyloprofundus. The sequence goes on along the minus strand of CBDUDP010000005.1, from coordinate 11,194 downwards.
ACTTGATTCACTCATACCTAATAGTCATTTCACATAAATCATTAAAAATAAGATCGTCATAGAACAAAAGAATCTTTAAGACCAAGAAAAAACCCTAAAGATTGTTAACCACAGAGAGCACAGAGAAAAACATTAAAGCCATAAAACCTTTAATCCTTCCTTGATCTCCGTGGTTAAATCCTTTTTATTAAAGGCTCTTGACCTTGTCTTTTCCTCTGTGCTCTCTGTGTCCTCTGTGGTTAACAATCTTTTTCATTAAATCTTAATCCCTTAAATTATCACATCCACAAAACCAACTCCCAATCCAACACACCCGCTTGCGCATTGTCTGGCACTGACATCGTAAACAACACCGGAATAGCTGCCAATTTTACCGCATTAATCTCCTCTAAAGCCGAATGCATATCCGAAAAACGACCATGTAACCACAAATGCTGCACATTAAAGGTATTACCCGCTTTAATCGACTCCTGTAATAATCCTTTTACTTCACGCAAAGAAGGCGGTAATTTTTTACTATTAAAAGGCTCACTGAGCTCTTTCGCTACCCGTAAATTATGCTTAGCTAGAATATTCGCCAAGGTCGTCGTAGCTTCCGTCGCACCCCCACCACCCGCCAAATACCCAACCATGCCTTTAATTTCTTTTACATATTCAGCCCGCTCTGCTTTTAAGGTAGTCAGCTGCTGCCGCCCCTCCGCTTGCTGCTTATAGATCCCCGGCAAAGAAGCAGAGGAAATATCTCGACGCATCAAAGCCGTATAATCTTCCTTCGCCTTAGCCGCCTGCTCACCCATGATATTACTTATAAAAATAAAATAAATAATGGTAATAAACAAAGCCGGCAATGCTCGTTTTAAAATCTGTTCTCGTTTTTCTTCTGCTGTCATCACCTAAAACTCACCATCCAATATTTTAAAATTTTAAAAAATCTAACGATAGAAAAAATATTTAAGACCAAAAAAATAAAGAATCTAACCACAGAGAGCACAGAGGACACAGAGAAAAACATTAAAGCCATAAAACCTTCAATCCCACCTTGATCTCTGTGGTTAGATCCTTTTTATCACCCTTAAAGGCTCTTGACCCTATCTTTTCCTCTGTGCTCTCTGTGGTTAATTTCTTTTTTATCTTTCCCAATCTCTTCAGCACGCATCACTCCGCCTTAACAAATCCCTTCAAACCCTCATCCACCAACACCAAACTAAACTCCCACGGGCCACCCTCAGAAAATGCCAACAAATCGGTCTTAGTCGGCACATTTACACGCCATCCCAAATCCGCAAAATCAGCCTGCACATTACTCGCCAGCTGATTAATCAACTGCGACTGCAATGACACGCCCTTGATAACAATATGCAATTCCTCATCAACACCAATCGACTCAATAATCAAATCCTCAGGCGTATGCTTCGACAAACCACTCAGCAAATCCATTGGCCTACGCTGTAACGCCGACATAGCCGTCGGGATAACCGTGACATTATTGCGTAATAACTTAAGCTTCTCTTGTATTTTAGCCGTTTCATCACGCGACTTATTTACTCCAGCACGTGCCGCCTTAATATCCTTCTCAGCCGCCGTTAACTGCGTAACCTCATATTCATAATCATTACGCAAATACAAATTCCAAGTAAAATGTCCCACACACAAAGCCAATGCCAAACTCCCCCCGCCTAGCATATACACCAAATCCATATTGATCTTACGCCGTACATTCAACAACGGCACCGCAGGATCATTAGTATTAACTAAATAATCTGCCCAAAGTCCCATCCAGAAAATTAATGCACCATCCAAAGTCAAATGGTAGCTCTCATTAGTCTCTGGTAAATATTCAATCTTATTATTAATAATCGATTCAGACTTCTCCACATCACCAGTATCAACAATCCAGTGATCCAACTCATCCTGCCAATTCTTATTTTGCTCAGGCAGTAAAACACTCATGGAAAAACCCGTTTCCGGATTTTTAGTCAAGGCAAAAAAAGTATTCGACCAAGCCTCGATACGCAACCAACTGCTAGCATCATCTCCAGAAACCAAAAATGGCAATCCTCCTGGATGACTTATTCCACCTAATTTACAACGCGCTTTTTTTAATACCTCACCAACCTTAGTAAACGTTTCTTTGGCAATTAAATTAACCCAATAAGAGCTCATCTCATCCACTTCAGAGACAAAAGTATAAGCTAATTGACTATGGGCAACAGACTGTCCGGTTAAACTCTCATACTCGAATAATAAAGCTTGCTCTAGGATCGCATCCTCAACCCCAGAAACCTGAACCGACGGCAAATTCAAAACATAAGTCGATAAGCGCGCATATAAAACCCACAACTTCTTACCTAAAATGGGAGAATTTTCAATAATATGTTCAAGCGCTGAAGGAATACCGTTAGACGTGTCACAACGAACATCAATCACCTCGACCTCACCCTGAATCACTCCACGGCGGTCGGTATTGATACGAAAAGTTTTCGCCTCAGTGATATATAACAAAGTATGCGCAGGACGCGCAGATAGAAAAGGTAACTTCATAAACAACTTATTATAATTATTATTGTAGGACGAACTTTAATCCGGTTATATTAAAACATTAAGACCTATTAAAGTCTTTAACCACAGAGAGTACTGAGAAAATATCGCTTACTCGTTCCCATGCTCTGCGTAGGAATGCATGCACAGACGCTCTGCGTCAACACCCCAATCGGTACGCAGAGCGTACCCCTATGGGTTACCACGCGGAGCGTGGGAACCAGTGAACATTAAGACCTATTACTCGCTCCCACGCTCCGCGTGGGAATACATACACAGACGCTCTGCGTCACGCCAACACAAAGCTACCATGCCGTACACACATCAATCAACCCCTCATGCCCAGCATAATTGCGTGCACTTGAATACCGCCAATGCTCTGGCTGATCTACATACCCACGTTTTACAGGATTGAAATGTATATAATCCACTTTTTGTCTCAAAATTAGCTCATTTTGTATTAACTGCGCATGAGAGCCTTCCTCCCACACCTGATAATCTCTATCTACCTTATGCGATTTTTTATAAAACCCCAACTGCTCAATTAACTTATCTTGCTTTTCTGCCTTTAAATAATCAATTAATCGCCGCGCAGTATACGACTTAAACCGAGCCACATCTTTATTTAACTGATCTGACTGTGCAACCCAATGCAAATGGTTTTCTAAAATCACATAGGCAAATATCTTTACATCACACTCTTGCTGTAAATACATAAATGAATCCAACACAATTTGCACCGATGCAGGACGTGTAAATAAAGGGATCCAATGCACAATCGTATTGGTCAAAAAATGAGGACTACCAACTTCAGTAATTTTATAACGACTACGTCCCATTGCTCATCCTCTTAATCACATTCGTTCCCACGCTCCGCGTGGGAACCAGTTAAACCTCTACTCCTCCAAGCGCTTCTGATAGACCGCCAAAATCTCCTCAATTGGCAACTCCACATCCGCTACATGCCAGCCAAACAATCCATCACGCTCTAATAACAAAGAAGACTGCCAGCCCTGTTCAGGATTAACAAAAGAAACCTGCACTTGCGTAGGTGAACGCCATATCAAATCACCTTCTAACAACCAACAGCCCGTCAAACTCTTTTCCGGCAAGGTCGGAAAACTCGCCAATTCACCACATAAAAAATGCGTAAAACCTGCAGTCCCTGCTAACTTTACACTCAATTCATCAACCAGCTCTAAAGCGCCATAATAACTATTCATCGCATCACTACGATTGCCCGCATTCCAGTCCGCAACATATTTCATTTGTAACAAGCCTTGCATCAGGCTTTTACTCGTCTCTTGCGCACCAATAGCCTCTGTTAGTTTCTGCCACTCTGCTTCATTTTTACTTTCCAATGTCGCTTGTAAATCATCCACCAACACCGCAGGCTGACGCATAAACCCATAAATACCGACTAAAAGCACTAGCACCAACAGCTGATAAGGCCAAGAAAATTGTTTTAACACCTTTACTCCCTAAGTAATTGAAAGACTATTGGTACGCAGAGTGTACCCCTATGGATTACCACGCGGAGCGTGGGAACCAGTTAAATCATCACACAAAAAAAAACACAAGAGCCAAGCAAAATCCTTTTGCTTAACGCCTGTGTTTATTAAAATCCCTCTAAACCTTTTTAAACCTACAACATCCTGTCCCACAAAAACGCATTTTTCTCGTTCCTACGCTCTGCGTGATGCATACACAGACGCTCTGCATCACGCCACAAAGACAGTACGCAGAGCGTACCCCTATGGATTACCACGCGGAGCGTGGGAACCAGTCATGCATACAACGTAGGAACCAACTCATACTCTCGTTCCTACGCTCTGCGTGGGAATGCATACACAGACGCTCTGCGTCACGCCACAGAGACAGTACGCAGAGCGTACCCCTATGGATTACCACGCGGAGCGTGGGAACCAGTTAACTTTATCTTTTCCTCTGTATTCTCTGTGGTTACAATCTTTTATCTTTTATCTTTTATCTTTTAAGGTCTTTGCCTATAGCATTAAGCTCTACCACAAAGCCTAATGCTATAAACAAAAGCGGCGATCCATCACCGCTGTGTTTATTCCTTTTTTAAAATCCTTGTTAAGGCCAATCTAAGCCTGAATCCTTGTTTTCTTCCGTAAAAGGTGGAGTATCTTTGCGATACATCCACCTCGGGGGTTAGTCATTTGTAGCTCGCATGGAACGTATTAACTCGAAGAGTCATGGAGTGAAATACAGGGACTCAGTATATCGAACTCCCGTATTCCGCAAGCTCCATACGGGCTACTTACTAGCTACTAGTTAGCAGCAATATTTTGCCAAGTGTGCGCTAAGCTATGGCTAGTACCCCATAAGTGACCTGACATAGCCGCCATTGACATCGCTGAACCAATAAATTTTGCGCCTTCAACATTAGCACTGCAATCACCAGTAGTATTAGCAGCATTACCACCTGGAGCATTAGGTGTACCAGTCGCACCGATTTTATCAACTTGAAAAACAGCTACAAAACGGTTGTAACGATTAGCAGGACCCATTGCACCTTGCTGTGCAAAATGAACTGGCGCAGTACTCATAGTTGAACCAATTAAGTCCGACTTATCACCAATACCAAATGCAACATAGTCATAACATGCTGAATCAAAAGTATTAACATCACGCTCAAAAGCTGCTGCTAAATGCTCTTCAACTGACAAAGTTTCTGGAAAGGTACCACCTGCACCTGCACCTGCAGTTATATTTGTTACTGCTGCAAGCGGAGTCGACATTGCTATAGGTGTAGATGCATTTGATCCTGTCGCTCTAAATGTTGCATTATCTGTAGCATTATCCATTTCAACAACATCAGTAATACCAGCCATCGCTAAAGACATTGTACGTTGCATCCCAGCATTCGCTACCACATAAAACCCTGTCGTCATCATTTTGGTATACATTGCACCACCAGTATCTACTAATGACTCCATATTGCTAGGAAAGCCGAGTTTCTCAGCTTGGTAACGCTGAATATTAGCATCTAGTGCCGCTGAGTTAAATGAACCTGTACTATCATGAGTTTTAGAAACAAAGCCTGATACATAAGGAATCATCAGACCAGCCAAACCGATAAGTACTAATAGTACAACGGTCAATTCAATTAAAGTCATACCCGTTTGACGGGCTTTATTAGTATAGTATTTCACGAAGGGTTTCTCCCAGTTTCGTTATAGTTAATGTTTTTAAATGCACATCAACGAGTCGCAGCTTTCGGCTTTCTAAGAACCTACGGCTGCGGGGGGGAAGCCCTTCCCCCATGTTCGACTATTCCTATTTTCAGCGTCCCGCGTCTTTCATCCATAAATCGAACAAACTTGTAGATACAGAACCTATAGCGAGATGCGTGCCAAGGTTGCTTTTTTAATTATTTAAGCAGGTTAAAACTTACTTAAATACTTGTTTTTACAGTGTGTTTATTTTTCATACACCCCACGCACTTAGCCCTACCCTAGCTCGCCACTGATGACAGCGACTATCAAAAATAGGCGATATGCCACACTACCTCAGTCATATCCCTTATTTTATGTGAACTACCTCACACTTTCCTCGCTCCCACAGTCTCTCTGCGTGGAAATACATGCACAGACGCTCTCTATCACACACAACAAACAGTACGGAGCGCGCGGGAACCAGTCAAACGTAGAAACCAGCTCATACTCTCGTTCCCACGCTCTGCGTGGGAACGCATACACAGACGCTCTGCGTCACACACTATACAAACAGTACACAGAGCGCACAGGAAAAAGATAAACAAAATTAACGCCTTACCTTATCCTAATCCAACCTTCTCTCTCTGGAGAATACTTTTAGATTTATGTAGATACTTATGACTCAATCCCCAAACCATGCAACACAAAATGACCACGCTTATAATGCCTCATGCGCGTGGCCAACTGTTTAAGTTGCTTATCCAGCAATTCACCCTGCACTTTTGTTATCGTGCCTGCTTCTAAAATTTGCTTAACCTTCAACAAATATACCATTCCGAATTCTAAATCAGTAAAATATGCCTTATCCAACCCCGCAAATAACAAACGATGCGCTTCAACATCTTGCCCTAGACTCGCTAGAAGCTCAGTCAACCTATACCGTGTCACTAGATCATACGGGTCGTGCACTAAGACTTGCTGATAAATCTCGATTACTTGCTGTTTTTGCTCGGGTGTTTGCGCCCAAGCTTCTAATATTTCCGCTTTATTTTTATAGTTAAGAGAATGCAGTGGATTTTTAAGCAAAGCACTGTCCACCTTTGTCAGTGCATAATTCATTAACTTTTGATGCTCTTCCGCGGTCATTCCGGCTGACCTCTCTTGCATAGCCAAATCGATCACTGCTGCTGCCATTAGGGCATCGTATTTCGCCATATAAGGCAACCATTTTTGAGCACTCTCAATATACGCGAAACGCCTACCGGGGTGTGGCTCATGACCTGCTAATTCAGCCTGCAGAAAGCCCATATATAAGCCCCCCAACCAAAGACTCAAAACCAACCCCGTTACACTAACAACGACAAAATACAATGGCTTAGCAAAACACTGAGGATTTCCATCAACTAGCACTTTATCCTGTAATGCCTTACTTAGATAACCAACAAACAGCCCTAGCACTATAACGATGGCTGACTGAGAGAGATTAAACGTTAAAAAGCTATGCAACAAAATACCTAATGCACCTCCCGCTAATGCTAAATACTCTAAATTTTTCACCCGCATCGCCCGCCAAAATAAACGCGTTACACTGGCAACAAATAATAGCAACAACAGTAAACCTATCGGCCCTAATCCTAATAATGCTTCTAAATAATCATTATGCGCCATTTGCCCTGCTTCAAGCCATAATGGATTACGGTATTGCGGATACAACCAATGATACATCCCTGTGCCCCAACCTAAAAAAGGGCGATCCAGATACATCTGCCAGCCTGCAGCCCAAAGCGCATGCCGACCCGAACCTAACTGCTCGACACTTAAGCCACCCGCCGTTCCAGAACTAACCGACTGCACCATACGCTGCCCCAACCCGCCACCCTGCAATAATTCAGCAACGGCAAAGCCAAGTAGCAGATAAACCAGCAGCTGAGCAATTACCCAATAAGCTTTGGCCTGACTACGCTGCACCCAAAATAACGGCAGTAAACCCACCAATAAAACTAATAAACCACCCCGGCTCTGCGTCACGCCTATTGCTATTGCACAATACAGAATAACTAGACCCAATGCATGTTGCTGTAGTTTAGAGGGCACCTGTAGAAACAAGGCGCAAGTAGGCAATATTAGCAAAGCAATAAACGCGGCATTACTGTTCCAATTAAGCAAAAAACCACTAGGCCGACCAATATGCAAAACCTGACTTTGATATAAAGTATAGCTCGCCACCACTAGCGCTAAAGGCAATAAAAGCCATTTAAAATTGCGCCATTGCTCTGAACTGGCCTGATACCCTAGGTATAGCGCAAACACACCAGTCAACTGAGTTAGCCAAGCTAATAAGCTATCACTTGGTACTGCCGACCAAAATAAACTAATAACTGACCAGAGCATAAAAAGCCCATAACTAATTAATGCATATTGCCGCGAAAGCTGCAAAGGCTGCGGGTAGTGAGTTATTAAATGCACCGTGGTCAGCATTAACAAAACAAACAGAGCCAGCATGTTCCAGCGATAACTGTAATCATGACCTTGAAAGTTTAATGCGGAAAAAACAGCAAGTATAACGAGTGTAGCAACAATCAATGGCTGCACCCTGAACTGAATAGTTGATTTCATCTGTTAAATCGTTAAGCAAAATAAGGAATAAACATGCAATTTTCATTCCGAATGGTTTAATGCGGCCTTCAGAGCAGTAGTTCAATTAAAAATAGGTCATATCACACACCAAGCAATCTCCACCTTTACCTTAGTTATTTTTCGTATGATACTTTGCGCCCTCACGAATCGCAAAACGTGTAGTGGGAGGGACTCCTTACCCTTACCCTCACTCTCCGCTTAGAAATATTCATAAAAGATGATCAACACATTGGAGCGCAGCACTTTAGGATACTTATAAAATGCAGGCTAAAGGCCTGCGCTCCGAGTAAAACCTTTTCTTTTCCTCTGCGTTCTATGTGGATATAATCCTTACACCTCGTTCCCACGCTCTGCGTGGGAATGCATACACAGACGCTCTGCGTCACACCACAAACAGTACGCAGAGCGTACCCCTATGGATTACCACGCGGAGCGTGGGAACCATTAACCTTTTCTTTTCCTCTGTGTTCTCTGTGCTCTCTGTGCTCTCTGTGGTTACAGTCTTTTAAACTCTTTTTCTATAGAGTCCCCCCATATTCCGCAAGCTTTATACGAGCTTGCTCTCTACGCCCGCTATGGTTAAAATCTTTTATCTATTAAGCACGCCCTTTACTGGAGCTAATGATGCAAACTGCCGAACCCTTTACAATGACTGCTGATGATTATTTAGCATGGGAAGAGTTACAGGAGGAGAAGCATGAATTTGTCCTAGGCGAAACTTTCGCTATGGGCGGCGCTAGGCGTGAGCATGTGATTGCTTCGCTCAATATTGCTGCCTCGCTAAAACAACACTTACGCGGCACTCCTTGCCGTGCTTATATTTCAGATATGAAATTGCAAGTCGAGCAGATGGGGGCGTATTATTACCCTGATGTGATGGTTTCTTGTGATAAAAATGACCAGCGTGCGGAACAGTTCCTTACTCAGCCGAGTTTAATTATTGAGGTGCTATCTGATTCGACTGAGGCTTATGATCGCGGTGATAAATTTGCCGCTTATCGACAGATTGCCAGCTTGAAAGAGTATGTTTTGATTGATATTAAAAGTCGCCGTGTCGAGTGCTTTCGACGTACGATGGATAACGATTGGTTATTTCATGATTACAGCAACGAGCCTGTTTGCCGTTTGAGCAGTGTTGAAGTAGACATGCCATTAGCCGATATTTTTGAGGATATTGATTAGCATCACTCCGCTGCGCTCTGTTTCCCTGATTTTCAGCGGTAGATGACATGCTGATTGAAATGATCAGCCCGCGCATTAAAGAAATAGAAGAGAAATTCAGCCGTGGCGACGTCCTAAATCAAGAAGACATTAATACTTTATTGCTCAAGTCGCAATATACCCCTACTTGATTACGTATAACTTTCAGCCTCCTCTTGTAGCCCGTTATGGAGCTTGCGGAATACGGGAATTTCAGAGCAGCCATTCCCAGCATTCCGTAACAACATTCGGGCTACAATGGTAACTCATTTAATTTAAAAATATTTTTCAAGGTAGCTGAGGCTTATGGGTAATCAGGTAACCCTATTAATCATTTAGATGAGAAACTCGATGAAGTGACTGCTGATGTGGCGAACCTAAAGGGGGAGTTTCATGATTTAAAAGGCGAATTTAAATTACTTGAATCCAACGTAAGCTCACGCTTTAATTATGACTGTTTTAAAATTAGCGGATATGTTTGTTAAATAACCAAATCTTCTTCCCCCCCTACTGCCATTAAATTAATAAATTATTATTTAAAAAAATATATCGTGGAAGGGGCTTTTAGACGCGATTTCATACGCAAATACTAGCTACGCGCCTTAAAAGACCAATAATAAGCCTGCTGGCTTAATTTTTTACGCAACCACAAAGGTAAAATCGAACCATAGAAACCGACACGATAACCCAGCCACTTCATCAATGACTGAATGATTGCATAAGGAATTAATAACGGCCGCTCCCGCCATACTTTTTTTAATAATCCTGCCACAAAGCCAACGCCCCGAGATTCGGCTTGTCCAACTAACTGTTGAATAATAGGATTCTCAGCGCGCACGTAGCCGGTATCAAAATAACGCTGAAACTCTTGCCATAAGCTATAGCTGTGAGAGTGGTTAACAACTGCATCAGCAGCATAAGCAATTTTGTAGCCTTTTTGCAATAAATCAGCAACAGCAAAATAATCTTCGTTAGTTAAAACCGATCTAAAGCCTCCGATTTCATCTAATGCGACGTTTTTATAAGCTGCACAGCTGTTGGAACAAAAAAATGTATAAACACCGTATTGATCGACATCTTCAATACCTCGGATTTGTTCTCGATCTGCATAGTTATATTCACGCGGGAATGATTCAAAAAGCCTCGCTCCTTCATGTGCAATCTGTCGTCCATAGCTTACAACTACATCATCCCGCCCAATTAAAGGCTTAACTAAGTTAGCGATTAAATCGGCACTAGCGGGAATCGCATCTTGAGTTAAATACACTACAATACCAGTCGCCAACTGTTTCCGTGCATATTCCCGTGTAGCTCCGTGATTAAATTCTGATTGCGGAATAATGATGACTTTAGCATTATGCTCTTTCGCGATGGATACCGTTTGATCATTTGATGATGAATCAATGATTAAAGCAGTGAACTCAAGGGGTGAGTTTTTGAGGATACTTAAGATATTGCCGAGTGTTGCTTGGGCATTTCTTGTGGGAATGATCAAACCAACTGATAGCTTATTCATAGTTTTTTTAAAACATTTAAACTTAATTGAAATTTATAAGGTTTTACGCCATGTTCGACTTTTTAAATCTCAACCAGGCCTTCGAACTGTATAGCTTCTCGGCCTAATAGCTTATTTAAAA
>CBDUDP010000004.1:0-173357 GCA_965365945.1 uncultured Gammaproteobacteria bacterium | reverse complement strand
AAATCAGTTATCTACTATAAACAAGTGGGTTAAATAATTCTGTGTTTTTAGAGATGCATTTAATATACAAGGTTGGGCTACATCTTTTCGTAACCCAACGCATTGCGCAATAAATGTCGGGTTGAAAAAATACCAACCCAATCTACGCGGCTAATCACTTTTAGGCCTAATCAATACCGGACACAATAAAAACCCCAAGACCACACCACAGCTCACGACTTTAGCCAAAGTCTGTAACATTGATGTTTGCGCAAAGATTAAACAGCCAAACACTAAAGCGCTGGTCAACATCGATGCTGCCATTGCTTGATAGGTTAAAACTAAATGCCCGCTGCGATTTTCCTGATAAAAAATACCATAATCAACGCAGATGGCGACCGCTAATAAAAAACCGACTAAATGTAAAAAGCTAATCGCTTCCCCCGTCCAAGCCCATAATGCCAAAATTAATAAGGCGGCCAGGAAAGCGGGCGATAAAGTTTGTAGCGTCAGTAAAACACTTTTATAGCGCAGCCATAACAAAAAGGCGATTAAAGCCAAACCTGCTAATAAAGTGACTTGTGCTCTTTGCTGATAATCCACCGCCATACGGTTGAGCATATCGCGTTGACTAAAGTAGTGCACATGCGGCATGTCAACTAAGGCAGCCTGTAAAGCCTCTGGCTGATGTGCCGTCAGCCAGATAATCAATAAATTCTGCTGGTCAGATAACACCAACTGGTTACTCAACAGCTTAGCCACAGGCGACTGTAAAACTTGCTGCACCGTCAAAATTTCGCTCTGTGTATAGTCCAACTCACCTAAGCGTTGCACCGATAATCCTTGCTTTTGTAAGGCATTGCGCCAAAAGTCACGCTGTTTCTGTGTTAAAGCAGACAATAGAGTTCGCTGATTTTTTAATTGCTGTTGTTGCGATAACACCCAAGGGTACAACCCAAAATAATCCTCTAAGCCACCCTCTTGTTTTACTTTATCTAAACGTAAATACACTTGCTCGGCACGCTGCAAGGTTGCTTCAAGAGAATCACCGCTAACCAATACAAAGCGCCCTGGCTCCATACTAACGAGGCGCTCGCGGATTTTTTTATCTTGTACTTTCAGATAATCCAGCTCGGGGGTTAATTGCTGTAAATCTTGCATCCATTGCAAACGATCTAGTTGTACGATACCCGCCACCGATAGTACTAACACAGCACTGATCAAGCCCCATCGGTAACGTTGGCAAAACACAGGCCAAAAAGCAATAAAGCGAAATGGCGCGACGACCTTAGCACCTGCCGTCATTAATTTTGGAAATAAATAACGCGTTAATAACAGCGAAACGATAATACCTGTGCCAGTATAAACCGCCACTTGTTGAAATCCAGGGTAGCCCGATAAGCCTAGCGCGACATAACCAATTAAAGTGGTTAATGCGCCCATCAACAAACTAGGAAAAATCTTTTTGATGCGTGTTAATCGTTGCTCTAGCTCCATTCCTTGCGCGTGCACCAAGACATGAATCGGGTAATCAATACACACGCCAATCAAGGTTGATCCAATGGCAATGGTCATACCATGCACTGAGCCAAAGATAAAATTAGTGATGATAACAGCCACCGCCATAACGGTCATCAGCAAGGAGAAAACCCAGAACATCACTCGAAATGAGCGAAAAATAAACAAGAATAATAAAGTGAGCGCGACCGCCGAGATAATACTAACAAATTTAATATCCGTTTCCATCATTGATTGCGTGGCAGCTGCAAACAAGGGAATGCCGGTCATATCTAATTGATAGCTTTGCTGACTTAATTCTTTTTGAGCGGTAAAAGTCGTATTAATTTGCTCTTGAATCTGTATTTGCTCAGGCACGTCCATGCCTGACATTTTGGTTTCTAAAATGAAATTGGCGTACTGTGGTGTGGTGTTATTTTGAGTTTTAAACTGATTAGCAATCGATTTAAAACCATTTAAAGACAGTAGCAAGGGGTCTTGCACTACTATCTTTTTAATCATCTGAGCTTGCGGCGAAAGCAAAGCTTGTCTCAAACCCGCGGCACGCTCGATTAAAGCGGATTCAGTCAATATTTCTGGGAGTGCCTGCTCTGGCGTACGACTATATAATTGCGCACCATGTTGAGCATATAAACTAGCTAATGCGCTTAAAGCGCCTCTTTTTTCATCAGTTGCCCAGACATCAACCACTCCTGAGATAGATTTTAGCTGGCTTAGCCATCTCTGTATAAAAACCGCAGATACCTGCTTACCTTCTCCTGCATCAACCGACAAAATATAGCGCCGCGATAAAGTGCCAGACTGTATTTCGCTAGCTAATAGTATTTCTTCGGCATTATCGCCAGCGATAACAAAGGCGGCTATATTCGTTTGAAAATGCGTAGTAAAAACGGCGATAGCAATTAACAGCGGTAAGCATAGAAAAAAGAACAACGAAGCCAAAGAAGGACGCATATCTATTGGCCTTTAAGTGACTGTAATAAAACTACTAGCTTAGTTTTAATAAGCAAACCTTGTTGCGGTTGACTTAATTCATAGGAACTGCGATCACCATCAGGCAGGATAACGGACATTTTATTGGCTGCCTGTTCACTCAAGCCCTGCATAATAATTTTGATCGGCTCTTCCTCAGGCTCATGATCTTTAGCAAGCATTTCTAGCGTCCATGACAATTCTGAGCTAGCAAATTTTAAATCATAAAGCTGGCGCAAATAAACTAGGTTTCCAGTCATCATGCCTTTAAAGGCGGCTAAACTCGCCATCATCGGATTGCTTTCATCTATTTGTAGTTGATGAAAGGTTTGCGTAGCGGGTTTTGAATAAGTAAGCTGACTGCCTTGCGCGGCCATCATTTCAACTTCCGGCTGTAATTGCTGCTTAAGCATAACATCAGGAATCTCAGCGTATAAATAACCACTGCCATGCCATTCATCATCAAACAACCCCATATAACGCGTTTCTTGATAAGCAATTTTCACCGCAATATCGGGCTTCATACGTGCCATAACACTTTCTATCGACTCTTGAGCAAAGCCCATGGCTGGCAAACTTAATAAAAATACGACAGCAATCTTCTTTATCATCAGTTTTTAACTCGCTCGTACATCCAGCCAAATACTTCGACCATTAATAATCATACTTCTCATTGAGTCCTTAACACCAGGAATGGGTTTATCAGGCAATTCCATTTTAATGGTACGAAAGTAAAAATGCCGCCAGATATATTCACCAACCATTAGCACGCCTGATAGTAGAAATATCATGACCCCAGTATAAAGCGCCCACCATGATACCGGAGCAAATAAGGCGAGAACAATGCAAGCAGCCACATTAAAAGCAAAAAAACCCGTCCACATCATCGTTAAATGACGACAATAACGGCTAATCACGAACGGGATTTCAGGAAAATCGAGACTAGCAAAGCGCTCAACCAAGGATGGCCCTTTGCCTTTACGCAAAGTTTTACCAAAAAAATTCATCAAACTCAGCTGTATAAAAATAGGAATTAACTTAGCCACTAAGTCTTGATAAAAAATACTGCCCAAGAGCAACAAAAAAACAATATCTAAGTTATTAAATCGTACTTGCGCAGTTTTCGCTTTTATTGCCTGAAGTAAGTAAAGACTGGCAATAATAGCCGGCGCAAACCAAACTACACCTTCTTGCACCCCTCTATAAACTAGGTACGGATACAGTAAAAACAGTAAGCTGGTAATAATGCTACGTAATACGACTTTCATAGCCCAATTATTTGCTTCTATTTTCCGCAACAAATTCAGCTAATGAATTTAATGAAGCAAAAATAGCTTGATTGCGATCATCTTCGGAAGTAATTTTAACGCCATACTTGCGATCCAATAAGACTGCAATTTCCAAAGCGTCAATTGAATCTAGCCCTAAGCCCTCACCAAATAAAGGGTCATCAGCAGCAATTTCTTCTGCACTGACATCTTCTAAATGCAAACCTTCAATAAATAACGTTTTTAATTCCGCGATCAATTCTTGAGACATGTTTTTCCTTACTGAAACTAAATCAAAACGATTATTTTAACTGATTTCGCTTATGGTTCACGGTTATTGAGTAATTTGTTTTGGCAAATACATCACCGTAGGGCGGACTTCAGTCCGCCGGTTCAATGCTTGTTTATATTAGCGGACTGAAGTCCGCCCTATCGTCTTAATAACAACTTAGGTAAGCGCAGTACAAAACCAGCAAATAATCGAATATGCATACCGATCAACAAAATATTATCTCGACCATATTTAAACTGACTAACCCCACCTTCTTCTTTAGCAATATAGCGCACAGGGGTAGGAATATTTAATACAGGAACTGCACTCCATGCCATGCGTACAGCTATTTCAGGTTCAAAATCGAAACGTCTTGCCCAGCTCGTAGAATGCATTACGGCAATTAAATCTTGAATAGGATAAACACGCATACCAAATAAGGAATCATGAATGCCCCAGCCTAAGGTTTCTAAATTTGCCCACCAATTAGAAATACGTCGCCCTTTGACGCGTATCATCGGCGCAGAAGCATCAAATACCGGCTCACCTAAAATCATCGCTTCAGGGTTGTCGATAGACATCTGCATAAATTGCTTAATATAATCCGCAGGGTGTTGGTGATCGGCATCCATCGTTAATACATGGGTAAATCCCTTAGCTTGGGCTTGAGTAACCCCTTCCAGTACCGCCGCACCTTTACCTCTATTTTGTGGCAATTTTATTACGAGCAAAGTATCAGGATATTGCGCTTGCAATGGCGCTAACAAAGCTTCGCTACCATCATCACTGCCATCAATAATAACCCAGATAGGCAGCCACTGCTGCAAGGCTTCTTCTATTGTTATTTTTAACAACGCCCCTGTATTGTAACTGGGTACGAGCAGTAAATGGCTGTTTGATAATTCACACTGAATATTCATGACTCTGTATTTTGCACTCTACGTAAGGGGTGTGGCTTTGCTAACTCATCCAAATAAATTTTCTCTAGGCGCTGACTAAATTCTTGTACCGACTCATCGTCATATTTTAAAACTGGTTCACCAACACTAAAGCTTATTTTTAAAGGGAACTCAGGCTTTTTATATAACGGCCAACCTTTCTCGTAAAAACGTGTATTACTACGAATAAAAACGGGGACTACCGGCGCTTTAGTTCGTTTAGCCAATAAGGCAACGCCGCCTTTTAAAGGGTTCAGCCATTGAGCATCTGTTTTTGTACGCGTACCTTCTGGAAACATTAATAAGGTTTCGTTCTGTTTTAAGCGCTGCACAGCTAACTTTAACATTTGGCTAATGGAGTTTATAGGAATATAGCCCGCAAGCCGAGCACCGCCACCCAATAACGGGTTACTTAAAATAGCCCCTTTCATCACACACACAGCCTCAGGAACTTGTGCGGCAATAAAAACAATATCCCATAAGGCCGTATGATTGGGCGCGATAATGATAGCTTCTTTATGCCCTGTCAAAGACTTTAACTCTTTATCATCTAAAATTAGTAATCCTGTTATTTTTAATAAAAAAACAAAAAACTGAAAATCTTTTTGCAAAAGAAAGCGCCCACAACTAAGCGCCATTTTTTGCGGCAATATAGCACTCAAAATAGTCCCTGTAATTGAAATTGCTGGCGCTGTAATAGCCCAATAAACAAGGCCCATCAATAATAAAAACCATTCCCAGTAATATTTAATCACAAACATTCCCAATCAATTTAAGAGACATAAGTTTTCACTTTACTCATCCAGACCATTAAGCTCAAAAACAGCATTAACATGCTAACGCTAAAAGTAATCAATGTAACATCAAAATCTAGTATCCATAAAGAGCTGAGCAGCTCAATAAAGATCAACGCAATTAATAAATAACGGATATGCAAATGATGCATACGACTACAAAAATACGCACCTAATGGCGCACCAATGACGACCACAGGAACAGCAGCCAGCCAATAGGCCTGCACTTGCTCATTAATTCCACCCAAGACAAAAAGATGCAATAAAACACCTATCAACGAATTAACCGCCATTAAAATTACCGACGTAGGAGTGGCTATACTTTCACAAACACGAAAGAACAAAACTAGTACTGAGAAACAAATCATATCAATACCGCTACCAACTAAACTAGAAACAACTCCACCCAGCACACCCACTACTAATAAAATGCCGATTTCCTTTACTCTTATTTCTGGCATCACCGTATGACTCAGCCGAAACCCCGCGCTCAGAAAAATCAGCGTCAGAGCCAAGCTAACAGCTAACACGGTAAATAGCATTCTAATGATAGCGGGAGCTAATACAGGTACTAAAAAGAGAGACCCGATCAGCATGCCAAATACGCCCCCCAAACTAACCCAAGCAATAACGCGCCACAACACTTTAATGCGCATCATGAAAATAGCAATGGAAGCCGCGACCATACCAACACTTTGAATAGCCAAAGAAAACACTTTCGCATCGCTAGCGGGAATTTGTAACACTTTAGTAAATACCGGAAAAGCGATAGCCCCGCCTCCCTCGCTAGTAGCTCCGGCAATAATAGAACCGAAGACCATGGTGACAGAAACCTGCCAATACTTATAGAGAACGGAGCAGCCATCAGGATAAGTATAAAGCCCCCAGACAAACCAAACACTTAGAGCTAACAATATACTTACACTGTATTTTTTTATTCCCTCTCTATTATTTGAATAGAGCGCACGACACAGTAACTTAATACTCATACCGACTAAACCCGCTTAAGCTTACCGCTTTGAGTTTGTGTAATATTCTCAACCTGCTTTAATCTCTGAGGAACTTTATAAGTAGAAAGTTGCACACGACAAAAGCGCAAGACATCCTCTACATCTAATGCTGCATTCTTGACCAAAACCACCTCAGCACAAACAATCTCGCCCATCAACGGATGCACCTGACCATATACACGAGAACCTTCAATTGCACTGTGGCGATCTAATACCGCCTCAATTTCCTCAGGAAAAGCTTTGTTACCAGACACATTTATCATTGATTTTTCGCGCCCACAAATGACAACCCTGCCATCAATATCTCGCTGCGCAAGATCCCCGGTCATAAACCAACCATCAACCATCACTTGATCTACCGTTTTCCAAGGCTTAAGGTAAGCATCAAACATACCTGGCCCACGAATAGCCAAACGTCCGACTTCGCCTTCTGCAACGGGCTTATTATCATCACTCAATAATTCAACAGAAAACCCAACTGCGGGAAAGCCGACACTTTCTGGATTCTTTGCCTTTCCAGATAAACCATCTAATAAAGGCAGTCCTATTTCAATAATGCCATAAGCTTGAGTTACCGCCAGATTAAACCGCTTAGCAAAAGCTTCGGCAATATTAAGGGGTAACCCTGCGGAAGTCGATATTGCACTCTTCAATGTCGGCATCAGCTCACCCGATGCATCTGCGGCTAATAAACGAAAATGCATCGGTGAAGCATATAAGAAGGTTGCTTGGTGCTGGTTAGCATCGTGAATAATCGTCTGTGCAAGTAAATCTTTACAAACGATCATGCGAGCACCAGAGCGTATATAAACCAGCACTGTAACTAAAAAATGAAAAGCCATCGGTAGCACCCACAAAACAGCATCATCAGGCGTTAAACTTAATGCTTTAGTAGCCACCTCTACACGCTGCAAAATACTCTGATGAGATAAAACAACACCTTTACTGCTCCCCGTTGTCCCTGATGTGTAACGAATAAAGGCCGCATCACTTAAGGGCGTCACCGGTTCATTCGTGGCTTGCTCAAGCCAAGCAAAACGTAAAACTTGTTGCGCACAAGGAATCGTTGTTAGGTCAGCATCAACAGGCTGAACCCCTGACAAGTCATCGAGCACTGCATGTAGCTTTGTATCTCTAATAAGACAGCCGATTTCTGCTGCTTTCAACTGATGTGAAATAGGTAAAACAACGGCACCACAAGCCATTCCCGCCAACATCATAGTAACAAAAACGCTTCCATTGCCCCCCATGACGCCTAAGCCCTGCCCCTTAGTTAAGCCTAACTGCAATAATTCTGCTTTAAGCAATTCCGTTTGTGCATATAACTCGCGATAACTTATCGAGCCACCATTTTCTATAATAGCCGGCTTATCCGGCCACGACTTTGCAGCAAATTCTAGTAATTTATATGTTGAATCCATTAGCTCTCTTCGTTAAAAACCTGTTTCACTTGAATCTTTGCTATTGCCTTCTGCCAAGCACCGTTACTCGCATATTCCGCAGCTAACATACCGGCCGCATAACCAGTACTAAAACAAGTGCCAATCACCCGCGCTGATGCAATAGCCCGCTCTGTTGCTGAAATTGCCCGACCCGCAAAAAATAAATTATCTATATACCTAGAAACCAGTGCTCCCGCAGGAATCCAATAACAATCATTCATTGCAAAGTATGTCATCTCAGGTTTCTTTTCTGCTCCCCATAACTCAACCGGCCAAGCACCAATAGCCACGCCATCACTCGGTTTGACACAGTCTAATATATCGGTTTCCTCTAACGTTTGAATACCTTGTGAACGTGACATAGTACGCACTCCGACTTCAGTTGCCATGGCACTAATCATTAAGCCTTTTAATTCCTGCTCATTAGCTCGTAAGTAATCGATGATCTCGACACTACGCGAGCGAGCATCTATCTCATATTGAGTTAAACACGCAACCGTTCCATCAAACAGCTCTGGCATGCCTAATTTTAATAAACCCACGCCATTTTTAACCGTCCCTGGAATAATGGATAAGCGCTCACAGTGAGACTCTAAATCTCCCCGCTGTATGCCACGCTTAATCCATCGAAGCATATTTAATGCAAGTACCCTTGGTTCCATTAGAGGTAATCCACTGGCCTGAAATACAAACGCCCCTGATTGATAATGCCCTTGCTCTATTCGCCCGATATTAGCCAGCATTGATATGTGTGCATTACCACTACAGTCAACAATAGCATCAGCGGTCAAACAAACCATGCTGCCTGTGGTTTCGATATGCAATGTGACAATTTTCTCAGAGCAAACATCTACCGCTGAGACATGGCTGTGCAACATGACAGACACACCAGCCTGCTGCAATTGCAGTATCGCTTGCTGGTGAAAAACGCTAGGCTGATAAGGTAAAAAATGCAGTCCTTTCGAAAACACAGCAGGCATCGTATGACTTTTCTCTTGCACGCGCTCGGAAAATTCTCGCGCAAAGCCACGCACAGCATATCGTGGGATAGATGGGTTACGATAAAAAAGCCCACAAATCGTACCGACCATAGCAGAAGTTGCTAAACCACCGACAAAACCATAGCGCTCAACTAAGATAACGCTAGCCCCTGATTCAGCTGCGGCAATAGCGGAGGCAATACCGGCAGCGCCTGCACCTATGACTGCAACATCACATTTCATATAAGCTATTCGTTTGTTTCGCCTAATAAACCAAGCTGTAGCTGAGCCAATAGCTGCTCAACCTCATCCTGGTCAAGTGCAGAATCCATATAACCCATAGTTAACTGTAAAGCACCATGAAAACGACTAAACACAAAGGTCACGCCTGGCGGGTACATATTAGGCGGATAATGTAGAGCACCGGTAACTGCACAACCAAATAACTGGTCATACAAATCTAACGAATCGCCTGTATCTGAATAATAAAAACTCGCCATTTGCCCTTTAGTCGGAGAGGTTAACTGCATACGATACAACCAGCCAGGCACGCGCCGTAAAAAATCCATCATAACCAGATAGTGGCTAGGATTTTCAGAGCGCATCAGGGATTTCATTTGTGCAATTAATTCAGCTACACAAGTTTTTACATTAGCTAAAGCCGTTTGAGGGATACGGTAAAAAAGGAAGGTCACTTGATTCCCAAGAATGGGACTATGCACTCCCCGCTTACGGCGATCTAAAGGAATAGGAATTAACATATCGCCTTCTAAAGGCGACTTTTTGCTTTGCATATTAGCAACAGCACAAGCCGTGGCAGCCAAATAAAAGGCACTCACTAAAAAGCCTGCGCCTTGCTTTCGTGCCCTCTCAGTAATAAGCTCGCTCTGCGCTTGCGTAAATGACAGAACGCGATAATGCACCGCTTGCTTTGTCTTGTTTTTATTAGTGAAGGAAATAAACGGCAACCTTGACACATCACACAAAAACTCTTTCATCTTCAGAGCAATATCGGCACGCTCTCGCAAGGGCAATAAACTATCTGGTTCGTTAGCTAGCCACTCGACATCTTGCATAGCCTCTGGGCTACCTAAATGACGGATAAAGGTTTCTCCGCCATGAGCATCCATTAATGCGTGATGCCAGCTAAAGATCAACTGTGAGCCAGCGCCAGAAACCTGCACTAAGCTCACTTTAAAGGCAGATTGCTGTTCAATATTAAAAGGCCTTTTTAATAAACTCTCCGGCAAATCGCCTTGTTCATCAAGCTGATACTGCTCTATTTCAGGCAATGCTTGGCTCGCTTTAAAGACCCATTTAGCTAAAGTAAATGGCAAGCCTTGTTGTAGCCGTAAACGACATATCCATTGATAAGCTGAATTAGCAGATAAGTGTTTTTCTAAATCCTCATATTCCAAGCGCTCTTGTAAAGTGACAGCAAAGGTACAAACGTTCCTCTGGCCACTTAATTTCCACATAATACGATCGAATTGCAACAAAAAAAAATCTGCGCCATTCAGTGTTATGCTACTCGGAAATGAGCCATCTTGTTTCATACAGCAGCGCTATTTAATTGCGCGACACAATATGCACTTAAGGTACCAACACTAGCAATATTTTCAGGCGTTAACGCTTCAGCGGGTAACTCTAAAGCAAACTGTCGCTCAATAAACAACACTAATTCCATCAAGGAAAAAGAGTCCACACCGATCTCTGATAATGCAGTGTCAGAAGTCACTTCTATCTGTGGTGCTAATACATTATCGCGTAAAAAAACACATAACTGACTCGCAATCTCTTCAGCACTCAACTTTACTACACTCATTTTTCAAACCTTTAAAATATGATTAAAACTGCTCGTTAATTAATTTTATAAACATCTGGGTTTCTGTCTTTTAAGCCATATTTCACTAAAAACCGTAGCAACTTCAGACTAAAGGGAGTACTTGCAGCCGCACCACTAAAAATCCGGCTAATATGACCGCTCACCCAACGATAAATAAAGCGGTTAATAAAATTATCAGGCATCGTCATACCCACTTTAATGCTACTCATTAAGCGCCCACTGTAGTAATAATCGACGATTTCAAACCAAGCATTTAAATGCTGCTTAATAGCGGCCTCATATTCAGATAAAGGCTTATCCTGAAGAATCGTATCGGCAAGCTTATTCGCGCTATCCATAGCAATCAGCATACCGCTAGAAAAAACAGGGTCTACGAAGCCACCTGAGTCGCCTAACATCACCCAATTATCGCCACATAAACGTTCGGAAATAGACTGATAATTATTAAATCGAAGTGTCGGCGTCACGCGCTGTGCATTTGGTGCTAACTTCCGTAAAACACTATCACTCTTTAATAAATTGTCATACTGCTCTTCAGGCGTATTCCCATGTTTTAACGCATAACTTTCCGGCACGACAAAGCCTAACGACACTTTACTAGGTAACGGAATACGCCAGCACCAACCTTGATCCATTCGGTCATTATGCACATAACCTGAATCAAATAACTCAGTTTGATCTACATGCGCAAATAAAGCAACATCTTGCCTTGGCCCTTGTTGCATGGGAATATTCAGTAAACGTCCCACTAAATTGACTCGACCCGCCGCATCAACAACTAAATCAGGCTCGCTGTTATCCCAATATCCAGCCGCCTCTTGCAGTGCTTCATCATCTAATTTAATGTGCTCTGAATCACCCACCTGACTTAGCAGCACTTTTCGATTAACCAGTTTTGCTCCCGCGAGTAATGCTGCCTCTAGCAAAGTTGCATTAAACTTATCCCTAGGCACATTGTAAGCATAAGAAGGCAAGTCGCTTGGCGTCTCGTCAAACCGAAACTCAAAGACTTCATCCGCATTATAAGTAAAACAGGCCCCAGGCTTATACACACTGTACGCGGCGACTTCCTGCTCGACTCCTAGTTCTTTCAGCATAGGAACAATCATTGGCACTAAAGACTCTCCCACCAAAATCGGAGCATGTTCTGGCGTTGCAAAAACAACAACATTACAGCCTTCTTTACATAAGCGAATCGCTAATGTACTTGAAGCAGGCCCAGCGCCTAAGATGGCAATATTTTTTTTAGCAGACATATAAAATCAGTTCCTATCATTTATTTAAAATCTCAGATTCTATTTATTTAAGTACAATCAATGGTCAGAATAGGGGTAATGAAAAAACAGCGTCCTGGCATATAATCAACCGATAACACACTAATATAGTGTTAGAAAAACAATGTTTTTCCATGAAATCAACATTGGCAGGGGGCACTATAAACAAGCAGCAGCAAATTATAGACTGCCTCTCTATAAAAAAGAAGCTACATCACTTGAATAAGGCCGCAGCGAGCGGCTAAAATAGCTACTGTCCTTCCACCTATTGATACCACTCAGCATAACTTTGACCAGTAGAATTCCAGAGTACATTTCGCTATGCGACACACTCCAAAACACCTTAAATAGCGATTTTTGTGTTTACTCAAAAGATACTGTTATCTGTCGCGCTGACTTATTAGCTCATGCAATCGCTTTAAGTGAAAAATTACCCGCCAAAAGCTATGCCATCAATCTTTGCCAAGATCGTTATCTTTTTATAGTCGCCTACCTAGCGGCCTGCCTACGCCAACAAACATCACTACTACCCTCCAACCAAAGCGCTAAAACCTTAGCCGATTTAACAGCAAGTTATCCTAATAGTTACACGCTAAGCGATGATACGCTCAGTTCAGATTTTCATATCAACTATGACTTATTAGATAAAAGCACCCAGCCTTGCCCGCTAATTGATATTGATCGCCCCTTATCTATTTCTTTTACCTCAGGCAGTACAGGTAAACCCAAAGCGATTATAAAAACATGGCGCGAATTCCAAAAGTCAGCCGAACTGGCATTGCAGAGATTTGAGCTACAAAACCAAGCAATAACCCTACTATCTACCGTTCCCATGCAACATATGTATGGTTTGGAAACCTCATTTTTCTGGGTGTTATTTTCTCGAATGAAATTGCATAATAGTCGGCCATTTTACCCTGAAGATATACGCACTACACTCGCAGACCTGCCAGCAGAAAAAATTCTCGTTTCTACCCCGAGACATTTAAAAATCTGCAGCCAAACACAAGGCCAGTGGAGCACTATAAAGTTCATTCTCTCTTCAACAGCTCCTATGGATAACTTGCTTGCACAACAAATAGAACAAAACCTACAGACACCTCTATTTGAATTATTTGGTAGCACAGAAACGCTATCTTTTGCCTCGCGCCAAGCGAGTAAGTCACAAAAATGGCAACCTTATGCATCTATCCAGCTGACACAAAACGAGAATCAATTTGTTTTGCAAGGCGGGCATATTATTAAGCCGCGCGCGTTGGACGATACATTTGAAATAGACGATAAAGGCAACTTTAGCTTACTCGGTCGGTCCGCAGATTTAATTAAAATCGCTGGCAAAAGAGCTTCATTACATGATTTAAACCAACAGCTCACAAACATTAGTGGTATTGAAGATGGCGTATTCTTTTTCAGCAAAAATGAACGGCTTTCCGCTTTAGTCGTTAGTAAGCTACCCAAAAAGACGATTATTAGCCATTTGCGCCTAGCAATAGACGAAGTCTTTTTACCGCGCGCCATCTATACAGTTTTTACCTTACCCCGCAATAATATGGGTAAACTACTAAAAACAGAACTCGAGCACTTGATACGTACACAAAAAATGCTAGCCATTAAACAACACTATCGCATACCCGCTGCACATCCTTGTTTTGCCGGTCATTTCCCCAGCAACCCGATTGTACCTGGCGTGGTATTGTTAAATTATGTACAACAACAACTCTTAGCAGCTTTTCCCAATGATCAAATCTGCACATTAACCCAAGCCAAATTTTTACATCCTTTACTTCCTGATCAAGACTTTAGCGTGTCCCTCACTCAATCATCAGCACACAACATCAAGTTCACCTGCATGCGTGAGTCAGAAACGCTAGTCACAGGCACCTTTATTATTGCCGCCAAAAAGGAGCAATCTCATGACTAAGCACTGGCAAGACAATAAAGAACGCAGCACACCGCTCGCCTTAAAAGCGATACGTTGGGTTGCTTTACATCTAGGCCGCCCCGTTGCGCGCACCTTTCTTTACCCAATCACTGGCTATTATTTATTATTTGCTAAACCACAGCGCCAAGCCTCCCAGCAGTATTTGGCTCGCGTATTAAAGCGTAAAGCCACATGGCTAGATAGTGCCAAACATATACATGCGTTTGCCTCTACTATTCTCGATCGTGTTTATTTGCTAACAGGACAATTTAACAAACTAGATATTACATTCCCCGCGGAAAACGTCCCGCTAAGTTACAGCAAAGATGGTATCGGTTGTCTGCTGCTCGGCAGTCATATCGGTAGTTTTGAAGTCTTACGTAGTTATGCCGTCAGTAACTACCCCTTACCCATTAAAATTTTGATGTACGAGCATCAAGCTCCGATGATGGTACAAGTACTTAATGCGCTTAACGCTGATGTGGCTAATACACTAATTACCCTAGATGGCTCACCTAGCGGCCTATTAAAAGTAAAAGAAGCCATAGATAGCGGCACAACCGTCGGTTTATTAGGCGATAGAATCCTAGGCGAAGGCAAAGACAAAACCGTTACCTGCACATTGCTAGGCGAACCCGTTAAAATGTCTACCGCCCCAATTCTTATGGCCTCTGCCTTAAAAGTGCCGCTTATTGTGTTTTTTGGTGTTTATTTAGGTGGTAATCGCTATAAAATTAATTTTGAATTACTCGCTGAAGAAGTTATCTTGAACCGTAAAACTAGGCAACAAGATATACAAGCCTATACGCAAAAATACGTCAATATACTCGAAAAACAAATGCTAGAAACCCCATATAACTGGTTTAATTTCTATGATTATTGGCAGAGTGGTGAGTGATTTTTCTGCTAAACTTGAGAAAAAGTTAACACGTATGTAATAAATTTCTTGCCGATACCCCACTTTTAAATGGAGATATGAAGTAATGACCCCTGAACAAATAGAAGTCCATTTAAAAAGCCTATGGAAGCCGAAAGTATCAGAACAAACTGAAAACATAACATTTGCACGAAGCCTTACATTAATTGTTCCGCACATTAGTTGGGATGTCGTAACATGTGAAGGTAGCTTAAATAACGATGGCTGGGCTTACTGCGTACCTTATGCTTTTCGTGCTGCATTAGATCTCAGTTTTGACGAGCGGATGAAGCTTAAAAAACCTTATCGCGTTTGGACGCAAGGATATCAAATTCATTTTAAGGAAGGTGATGTCTTTATATCTAACAAAGGATTCCCCAGCCTACAGGTTCAGTCATCATTAGCGATGTCTTGGGATAAAGACAATAATTATATGAACGAAGGTCTCGTAAATTACGAGCTTTTTGATGAAGTTAAATTTGGTGTGCTTGGCAATATTCAGCAAGCTACCCAAATGGATTTTTTAAAAATACTTACTTTAGGCCTCACAAAGAACACTTAACATGGAAGATAGCAATAATAATTTTTACGACAAAGAGCGCTTACTAGATCGTGGAATGGATGAATTTATAGGCATTTGCAAAGGACTGATTTTTGACGGCATAGTTACTTATGATGAAGCTAAAAACTTACTCATTTGGCTTGAATCAAATAAACCAGTAGCTGAGAAATGGCCAGCATCAAATTTGTATAAAAAATTAATTATTATGCTAGCGACGGATGCTTTAAGCACTGATGATGAAGGTGAACTATTATCTGATCTTATTGATTTAACAGGCAATCCTAAGGTGATGATCTCAGGTAATAATCCAAGCAGCCAATTGCCTTTGTGTAAGCCTGCCCCAGAAGTTTATTTTGAGAATGCCGTTTTTGTTATTACAGGTAACTTAGAAATGGGAACACGTAAGTTTATTACTAAGGTTATCGAATCTTTAGGCGGAGAGGTTTCATTAAAAACTGTACGCATGGATACCAACTTCTTAGTAATAGGAGATATTGGCAGTAAGGCGTGGATGCATTCAACACATGGGCGAAAAATTGAGCGGGCTATTGAACTTAGAGACACTAAAAGAACGGGACTTAATATCATTTCTGAGACTCATTTCATGGAGTCCGTTGTTAAACATGTTGATATAGAGTCATAGGATATTCCGACGTAAGAAAGCGCATCATTCGCGATCGATGCGCGTCGTTCCTCTGCACATCCTTGAACTAATTATCAGCCTTTTTAAGGTAACAAATATGAGACAAATTTTATCCAACTGTTCTGCAAGTATTTCAGAATTAAAAAAGAACCCAACGGCTTTAATAAATGCAGCTGAAGGCTCTTCTATCGCAATTCTTAATCACAATATTCCAGCTGCTTATCTTATACCCGCAGAAACTTATGAGTGGCTAATGGATAAACTAGAAGATTTTGAGTTGGCACAAATTATCAGGGAACGAGCTCATGAAAAAAAGGACGCAATAGAAGTAAATCTTGATGACTTATAAAATCAATCGTCAAAACGAGAACGAGGTTTAGTCTATGCAAAAGCTGAAAAACGAACATAAGCCCATTAACCAAACACAGTTTGCACATCTAATCCCCCACGCAGGATCAATGATGTTAATTGACCAAGTGGACTCATGGACTGATAAACAAATTAACTGCTCAACTCAATCACATTTAGCCAGCGACAATCCATTACGCTTAAATAATAGTCTGTCTGCGATGCATCTTATTGAATATGGCGCACAGTCTATGGCAATACACGGAGGTTTATTATCAGGAAAATCTTCACCCGGATTTTTAGCCGCGGTGCGGGGGGCACATTTTCATATTGATAACTTAGATACGATTACTAGCCCACTGCATATAGAGGCTAACGCAGAACTAAAAATCGAAAATGGGGCTGTCTATGCGTTTCGCATTACCGACAGTCATAATTTCTTACTGCTTGATGCCCGAGCAACCGTTATTCATACCCAACCATGAAAAAAGCACTCATTACTGGTGGCAGCGGCGATATCGGCTCTGCTATTTGTACGCGCCTCGCGCAAGATAATATCCATGTGATTGTGCATAGCAATCATAATTTTGACAAAGCACAGCAGATAGTCGACAACATCAAACAACAAGGCGGATCAGCGGAAGCAATCGCTTTTGATGTATGCGATGCAGAAGCCAGCGAAGCGGCCGTCAAGCAACTCTCTGAATCTGGATTGATTCAAATCATTATCAATAATGCCGGCATCCATCGCGATGCGCCATTAGTGGGTATGAATAAAAAAAATTGGACTGATGTGATTGATGTCTCGTTGCATGGTTTTTACAATGTCACTCAACCGTTATTAATGCCGATGATCCAAAGCCGCTGGGGACGTATTATCAATATGTCATCGGTTGCTGGTGTGATGGGCAATCGCGGGCAATGTAATTATTCCGCCGCAAAAGCCGCTTTAAATGGTGCAACAAAATCACTCGCCCAAGAACTCGCCTCGCGAAAAATTACCGTGAATGCCATCGCTCCCGGCATTATTCAAGGCAGCATGACGGAAAACAGTTTTGATGCTCAGGCTATTAAAAACATAGTACCTATGAAGCGCGCGGGCAAACCCGAAGAAGTCGCCGCTCTCGCTGCTTTTCTATGTTCTGATAATGCTAGCTATATCTCAGGGCAAATCATTAATATCAATGGTGCGATGGCTTAATAAGCAATTATTAGACATAAAGGTAAGCTATAACTCTAACGCAATAACTCAAAAACATCCTTTAAATACCTTAGTCGACTCTCCGGAACTTCAGGCGCATAAGCCTCTAGTTCTGGGAAACCTACACATGCTTCTGCAACCACCTCACCAGCCAACTCTCTAATCAAGGCAATATTCTGTGCCAGCTGCTGCTGCAATTCGATATCACTCTGCTCTACCAGCAAATCTTTATTTAATTGCTGCAGGAATTCAATCTTGCTGTAGTTAATAAAAATATCACTTTTCTCTGCGCTTGATAAATCTGTTTCTGCCCACTGCCGGAAAAAACCCTGCATTTGCAAATTAATCTGATAGATTTGTTGTAAAGACGTTGCAGCGACTCCCATAAACGCTAGATCACAGAATTTATCTCTAAAATACAATAAAGCCGCGCCACTCCAATAGAGCGTGTAATCCCAGATAATTTTTATACTCATCACTTTAGCATTCGCCATAATGGGATACTGATCCTCATAAACAGGGAAAAATGCTAAAAATAAAGTACGAAACAGCTTTTCATATTGCTCTGTTCTGGCGGCAATATCCTCACCGGCATATTGCTTAACAATCAAGTCGCTAATAAAGCCATTATTAAGAGCAATAAAATCGCTACCGGGCGAATAAAAAGGGTCAAGAAAAACACCCGCATCACCAGTAATAGCCCAACCGTCAGCCGAGTACATTTTCTTGCAATTATGCGAATAATGTTTCAGCGTTAGAAAGTCCTGAAACTTATCTAAGTGCTGGTCAATAACCTGAGCGCATTGAGGTTCGTACTTTTTCAGCCACACTTTTGCACGTTCAAAGGTGTTAATTTCTGCATATGGATGAAGTTTGGCATCGGCAACAATACCGATACTGGTTGCGCCTGATGACAAGGGAATCAACCAAACCCAATAGCCCTTACCTAATAAATGATTGGTACTGAGTCGCCGTGGCGCTTTAACGCGGTCTTGCCATTCGGGTTTCTGGCTCCAGTTATCAATATTAATTTCATGATTAATACGAAACCAAGAGGCGTTAATATCATGATAGGCAGGTTTTGCTAGTTTTAGTTTTCGCTTCAATAAGCTCATGCGACCAGTTGAATCAACTAACCAGTGGGCTTGCACCGCGCTTTCTTCACCATTATGCACTAGAGTGACTTGATGTTGATTTTTACCAAGAGCAATATCTTTAATTTTACAGTTATCTTGAAAATCTATACCTAACTGCAAACATCGTTCAGCTAAAGCATTTTCAAATCGTCCTCGGTCTAATTGATAGCTTTTAGCCGCTGGAAAATCATTTGGCCCTAGCTCTATACGTTGGCTTATATCTAAATTATCGCCCTGAGTATAAAAAAAACGCAGGCCTAATTTAGGCAACTCATTATCTAGCTGCGGCTTTAAGCCTAAGATATTTTCAAAATAGTGACTGGCAATTTCGACGGAAGACTCACCCACTTTATGTGCTGCTTCGGGTGTGGGATGCGCTGCTTTCTCAGCGATTAGAATACGCAGATTGGTAACTTTCTGTTTAAGCTGTATGGCTAAGGTTAGTCCAGACAGGCCGCCCCCCATAATGAGCACATCATACTGTTGGTGCATTAAAACTTTCCTACTTCAAAGTACCTGAGTACGATTATTTAACAAAAATAGTACGTTAGCGGACTGAAGTCCACCCTACTTGGCTATTGAGCACACAAATCCCACAGTTCTTTTTGCTGGTTCAAACCTAAAACTTTTTGTGCAGTTTGCATACCAGAGTAGCTGACACCATACACACCGCCACCAGGCGTCGTCCAATGCCCAGCAAAGTACAGCCCTTCAATCGGCGCTTTATTCGCTATTCGATTTGCACCCACTTGTTCTGGCGTAACATCCCAACCATACGCTGCTCCTTTATGATTTAAGGTATAGCGTTGCATAGTTTTAGGCGAACCTGAATCTATAAATAGCGTATGTTCTTTTAAACCTGGAATTTTTTTATCAGCAAATTCGAGCATTTTTTCAGCATATATCGTTTTTTCTTGCACCCAATGTTCCGCTTGATCAAAGTTTGCCAAAGTGGTTAACATTACCAAGTGTTCACCTTTCGGCGCTAAACTCGCATCAACTAATGTAGGGATAGTAATACTCAACCAAGATAAACCCCCTTGCAAGGAATTATTATAATTAACTTCGTGATTTAGCTCATCATAATAAAAGGCTTCATGATGCGAACCTGCTTTAATCATATCTAAATCAGTCGCGATATAAACCACAAAAATAGACAAAGATTCCTGCATTCGCTTTAAACGCGTTAAATAACGTTTAGGAAAATAGCTTTCTCCAATCAATTTTTGCACAGTTAAACGTATATCCGCATTAGAAATAACGACTTTCGCTTCGATAAATTCACCAGAAATTAAAGATACACCTTGAACTTGATTATCGTTCACTGCAATGCGTTCTACATGACATTTAAAACGAATATCACCCCCTGCTTTCTTTAATCCAGACACTAAAGCATCAGATAAGCCTTGAAATCCACCTTTACAATAATAAGCACCGTCTTCAATATAGCCTATCAACATACTTGCCCAGTAAACAAAGGACACTTTCTCAGGAGGCAAACCTAAATACGGCCATAATGCGGCAAAAATACTCTGCAATTGTGGATCGTGGATATAATCCTGCCAGACATCCGCCAAGGTACACCGACGATATTTAAGCAAAAGATTTAATTCAGAATTGAGCTGATTTAGATCGGATGACGCCATAACATCATCGGCTTTAGCGACTTGCTCGGCTAATTGCAAACACAGCGTTAATAAGTCACGCAAGCCTTGTCTCTCATGTGGAAACAGATCTCCGAGCTGCTTAACAAGCGCATCTATAGTAGAAGGTAACTCGACCGATAATTCGGGTAGTGAAACAAAAGCAAAGGGGTTGACCTCAATAAACTCAAGCTGCTCATAGCTATCGACGGCTTGCAGTACTTTACGGATAATTTGTCCGCCATCAAAGCCCTCCATTCCACAGCCGCTAGTTAGATGAACACCGGCATCAAATGTATATTTCTTACGTTTAAAACCATGCGCGTAACCACCTGCACGATCATGCTGCTCTAACACTAAAACTTGTCGCCCTGCTTTTGCCAATAAAGCAGCAGCCGTTAAACCACCTATGCCACTACCGATAACGACAACATCCATTTTTCTAAATTCCAGTGCTTTAAAAACTGTAGGGCAGTCATTAGCAGACTAAAGTCCGCCCTACGTGTTTTTTAAGGTTTGCTAATTTTAAAGCTACCCATAGACCAGCCTAGATCATAGCCTGTGCCTTTCCCTGATAATGTTACAGTTCGTGACCCTCTTGGTATCCAACGACCTTCAACTGACTTAGTAAATCCAGCATGCCCGCCTAATGCAAAAGCTCCTCCATAAATATCATCAATACTTTGTACTCCACGAATTTTACCTTTACCATCAGTAATTTCTGAAGCGCCAAACGTAAAACCACCTCCTTTTAAGCTCAAATCCACATTGGCTTTTTTGCCGCTAGGACAAGTCACAACACCTGAGCCTTTATAGGTTTTATAAAAAGCTGACCAGCCTTTCATGGTATATTTTAAATCACATTCTTCCGCTTCTGCAGCGAAAGAAAAAGACATTAAGAAAAGTGAACTTGCTAGCAGGCCTAAAGCTGATTTTTTCATTATATATTCCTTGTTATGTTTATATTGATCTAAAAATTACGACACCAAGTATAGCAAATAAAGTATACTCTCAAAAAAACAGAAGCTGCCCACACTTTGCAACTCCCGCATTACTCATAAACACTAAAACTCGATACCAATCTCTCAGCCTGCTCGCTCAAGCCATTAAGTTCATCTGTTAGCTGCTGCTGGCACGCAGAAATCTGCTCGGGAGAAACGCGTTTTGTTACTACAGTCGGCTCTCCTACCACTATCTCCACCCTACTATAAGGTAAGGGCAAAAAGAAACTATCCCAGCTTTTTAAATGAATTTTTCGGCTGCAGGCATTCGCTATCGGAATAAGCGGTGCACCACTCAGTTGCGCTAGCGTTACCACGCCAACTTTAGCTTCCCTAGCTGGCCCTAAAGGCCCATCTACTGCCGTGCCGACACTGCATTTATCTTTGCTGATTGCCTGATAAATATCACGCATTGCAAGCGCCCCGGTACGATGTTCCGAGCCACGAATAACGCCCACGCCCAAATTAGTTAAAACTGCATCGCCTATATCACCATCTTTAGAAGGACTAACCAAAACACTGGTTTTGACGCCTTGCTCACTCAAGCTAAGCAGAAAATCGATCGAGAATGTCATTTGCTGATGCCAGTAACAAGGCAGCATCGGTTGCTGCTCTGCTGTAAACACTTGCAAATGCTCTGCGCCTGTTATATTGATTTTACAAGTCTTATGTAACCACCTAATATAACCAGTCAAAATCGCAGGTGCGAGTTTTTGCTTAAGTACCGTATTTAGCCAATATTTCAAAACCCTACTCCTCTTTCTGAGAGTTTTGCTCCAGAAATGCTGCTAACTGGGCAATACTTGGATAATCGAACAAATCCGTTAAATCAACCTGATCAGGAAAAAGCTGATCTAGGCGCTCATGAATTTGTGTCAAAGAAAGTGAACTAATACCAATTTCAAACAAATCATCTTCTGGTGCAATGGTACGCTCGGGTATCACTTCCTTACAAATCTGCATTAATTGCTGCTCTATAGAACCCTCCGTACTCCCTTCGCTTACAAGCTCTGAACTGGATAATTGCTTAATTTTCGCCAACGTATCCGTATATTTCCCTGCTATATAATGATTGGAAAGAATAAAACGCTGCACCTTGCCACTAGTGGTTTTTGGATAAGCTGATACAGGAATCACTTCCGCTACTTCGATACCCGCATCTTTAGCTAACGCGCCACGTATGGCATTAGCAATGGGAATAAATTCACTAAGTTCGCCTTTATAAGTAACAAAAATCGCCAAAGCTTCACCATTATTGCCTGGAATCGTACAGGCAGCTGCTTTTTGCTGACTGACCTCAGGCAAGGCCTCGCATAATTGTTCTAAATCATGAGCATGATAATTCTGTCCATTAACAATAATTAAGTCTTTAAAACGCCCCGTTAATACCAGCTGTTTTTGATAGGTAAAGCCTATATCTCCAGTATCTAACCAGCCTTCAGCATTAATCGTATCCGCATTTAACTGTGCATCATCATAATAGCCTTTGGTAACGTTCTCACCACGAATAAAAACATGGCCTAAAGTTTGTTCCTGAAATACTTTTCCAGACTCATCCGCAACCATCAACTGCGTCTCTGGCACTGCTGTTCCTAGCAAAACCAGCTCCAAACTATCGACATCATCCACAGTCACTAAAGCAATTTTATCGCCCAATTGTAGCTGTTGACGATCAACAAAAATAGATTGCACTTTTGCCGTAGGTTCAGTAAATGCAGCAGCTAAAGAAGCTTCAGCCAAGCCATAAACAGGAAAAATAACAGTATCGCGGAAACCAAAAGGTTTTAAAGTTTGGTTAAATTCTGCACATAAAGTCGCGGATATTTGCTCGGCGCCATTAAAAATCAAGCGTAATGACGACAAATCCAAATGCGCCTGCTTTTCTGCTTTAAAATATTTTAATATGTGTTGATAACCAAAATTAGGCGACGCGGAAACTGTTGCCCGTTTCTCACTGATTTTATCCAGCCATAAATTAGGTCGGCGCACAAACAGCTCGGGTGACATCAAATAAACATCGGTATTCAATACTAAAGGCGATAAATGAAAACCAATAATACCCATATCATGCGTCAATGGCATCCAGCTTAGGCTGACATCATCCTGAGTAGCAGCACTACCGATTAAAATGGATCGGATATTAGTCATTAAATTATGATGACTTAACACCACACCTTTTGGCTCGCCCGTTGAGCCTGATGAGAACTGAATAAAAGCAGTGTCTTGCGGGAGAATATCAGCAGGTGCAGCTTGATTTTGATCCACTTGAATTTGCTCAGAAATCAACGTTTTCTTTTCTAGAAAAGACTTCATTTCAGCTAACTGATGCTCATCAGCATATTGCAATAAATTTTGTAATGAACTCTCTGAAGCCCAAATAAACGGCTTATGTAATTTCTGCGTTACCGATAAAACACGTTTATACGCGGCATTCTGACTGATAGCACTCAAAGGCACGGCAATAATTCCGCCCAATAAAGCAGCCCAGAAAACATCGACAAACTGCTCATTATTATCCGCCAGCAAGATCAATTCATCCCCTTGCTGCATGCCCGCTTGTTGTAATTGATATAACAAACACAAGGCACGTTGGTATAACTGCGCATAACTAACCCTCACTTCATCATTCTTACCTTTTATATAGGTAATACTCTTATCCCCCTGAGCGGCATGCTGTAGGGCTTCGGTTAGCGTAAGTGGAGAAAATGTTTCGCTCATGTCGTGTTTATCTGTAAGTTGCATGTAAAAAGATGTCTTGTTTCGGCCTTAAGTTGACCAAGGGTTCCAGTTCAACCGTCTGCCCTGGAACCAGTTCAAAATGTATTTTTTGAATAATACGGCTGATATGCACCGCCATTTCTTGAATAGCCATACTATCGCCTATACAGCGTCTAGGGCCAATGGCAAAAGGCAAATACGCGCCGATATG
This sequence comes from uncultured Gammaproteobacteria bacterium, assembly GCA_965365945.1. Taxonomy (GTDB): domain Bacteria; phylum Pseudomonadota; class Gammaproteobacteria; order Methylococcales; family Methylomonadaceae; genus Methyloprofundus. Next base: position 148,765 of record CBDUDP010000004.1, on the reverse strand, counting down.
ATGATTGGCTTTATTTTCTGGGCTAAAACGTTCCGGATCAAAAACTTCAGGATCAGGCCAATAAGCAGTATTTCGATGCATCAAATAAGGCGGAATTAAAATATCCGTCCCAGCCGGAATATCAATGCCATTATAATGATCATCAGCCAAAGCTTGTCGAGTCAGCACCCAAACAGGCGGATATAATCGCATAGACTCATCCAATACTTGCTCAGTAAATTTTAGTTGCCCAATATCTGCCATGCTTGGTTCAGAATCTAACGGCATATGTTGCAGACTTTCCGCTAAAACTTGCTGCTCAATATCGGCGTGTTGCGCGAGTAAATACCAAGTCCAATTTAGAACACTCGCGGTAGTTTCATGCCCCGCAATAATCATAGTTAGAATTTCATCAATTTGCAGTTTCTCTGGCATGGCATCACCGCTACGTTTCTCCGTTGCGTTCATAACCATGGTTAACAAATCAAAGGGCTGACGATTTTCTGCGCGGCGGCGTTGCATCATATCGCTAACCAAATGCGTCAACTGACGAAAGCGCCGTGCAAATAATAAGTCTCGCGCAGAATCATCCGTCACCATAAGAAACGGATTCTCTCCGGTTTCAGCAATAATTCGGTCTAAATCTTCACTAAACAAGGCATGTAAAATAAAATCTAACGCAGTTTGACTCATAGACTCAGTCAAATTTATCGGCTTGCCCGCCTTAATATCATCATCCCAGCTAGCTATTAACTTATCCGCACAATGCGTCATTAAGGGCAATTGCTGCGTCAGTAACTTATTACTGAAGAGTGGCTGCATCATTTTACGCTGGCGCTTCCAGAGATCGCCTTCACTGACAATAATACCGCGCCCCAATAAGACATTAATTTGCTTAATGCCTACGCCTTTTTTGTAATTTTTATAATTTGTGACCAAGATATGTTTAGCCATATCCGGATCACAAACGTTATAAACCCAACTATTCTGATCAGGAAACTTAGCTTTAAAAACATTCCCTTGGGTCGCCACCAAATCCGTAAGCTGTGGCAGAACCTGCTCAAGTTGATGGTAATCAATAATAATACCTTCACCAAGGGGCAGGCTTAATGGTTTTGAATCAGGCATATAAGTTCACTCTGTTAGTTTGCGGCTATCAACTTAATTAAAAAAGTAGGGCGGACTTTAGCCCATCATTGCTAAAAAGCGGACTAAAAGTCCGCCCTACTATATTATTACTATTTAGTGTTAAGTACGCAGCCCGTAATTCTATTAGAAAATTAGGCAAATTTTAACACAGTACAGCAAGCCTCAATAGAATTACATCCACTACTTTTGTTTGCCGATTGACAACTGTTAAAATGGCTTATGAAATTATTAATACCCCAAGCACAGATCTTTCTTCTGCTTGCCAGCCTGCTGATCCTTAGCAGTTGCGCACAGATACCAACAGGAGAATTTGTACCTTCCTATCAAGCAGAAACAGGCAAGCCTTATGCTGACGTACTAGCTGAACTAGAAATTGCTATTTCCGAACATAATTTCAGAATTACCGGACACAGTCGCGTGGGTAAAGTCATTCGTGACCGCGGTACAAAAGATTTCCCTGAATACGATACCTTACAATTTTGCAATCTCACCCATGCAAAAACATTATTACTCATGTCGCCTCACGCGGTACGATACATGCCGTGTAATATAGTAACTTACCAATTTCAAGATAAAACTATAGTTCGCACGCATTTAATGCCGACTGATACCGATGACCCCGAGCTCAACCGCTTTTCGGCTAAAATGAATATCATGTTAAAAGCGATTGTTGATTTTGCCGTAGAATAAAATAAAGACAAGACTTTAACCACAGAGAGCACAGAGGACGCAGAGAAAAACACATCCCGTCGTTTTTTCTTTTTCACTTAAATGCAAATTAACCCAACCTTCGATATACCAAAATGGACCACTTTATCTGGAATTTTGATCCTGTTTTAGCTAGCTTTCAGTCTATTCGCATTCATTGGTACGGCCTGATGTTTGCCTTAGCACTACTTAGTAACTATTTACTGATGCACTGGATTTACTGGCGTGAACTCGGTAGCACCGAAGATGTCGACCGCCTGCTTTGGTATTGCATCGGCGGCACAGTGCTTGGCGCTAGGTTAGGCCATGTTATTTTTTACAATCCAGCTTATTATTTAGACAATCCAGGCAAAATTGTTGCCATTTGGGAGGGAGGGCTCGCTAGTCATGGCGGAGTACTCGGCGTTTTAGTTGCCCTGTATATTTACCAGCGCAAGGCCAGCTTTAATTACTTGTGGATTTTAGATAGAGCGGCCATTGCTGCCTCTTTTAGCGGCAGCTTGATTCGTGTTGGTAATTTTTTAAATTCAGAAATTGCAGGCACGGCAAGCGACATGCCTTGGGCTGTTATTTTCTCGCGTATTGACGAAATTCCAAGACACCCAGTACAACTCTATGAAGCGATTAGTTATGCCGGCATTTCTTTCTTTCTTTTCTATTGTTATAAGCGCAGCAAATCATTTGATTTGAATGGCCGCTTATTTTCTTGGTTTCTAATTCTTATTTTTAGCGCGCGCTTTATTCTGGAGTTTTTTAAAATCAATCTTAACAGCGACAGCAATAATTTCTGGCTAGACACGGGGCAACTACTGAGCATTCCTTTTATCTTAATCGGCTGCTATTTCCTCTACCGATCACGCAAAAGTTTATGAGCCATTATTCAAGCTTCAAAATTCGCATGGCGGTTCATGCCTTAAAACAAGGCGAAATTATCGCCTATCCCACCGAAGCCGTTTATGGCTTAGGCTGCGATCCATTAAATGAAAATGCAGTAATGCATTTGCTGAATATTAAGCAACGTCCAATTCACAAAGGGCTAATTTTGGTTGCCTCTGACTTTGCGCAATTACAGCCCTTCCTAAAACCCACCGCCAGTATGCTTATTCAAGTCATGCCTAGCTGGCCGGGACCTGTCACTTGGGTTATTCCCGCGCAAGCCTGGGTACCTACCTATTTAAAAGGTGAGCATGACTCCTTGGCAGTACGCGTCAGCGCTCACCCATTGGTGCAGCAATTGTGCTCCGCCTATGGCGGCGCAATTGTTTCCACTAGCGCAAATATTAGCAAGCAAGCTCCCGCTCGCTCAGCCTTAGCCGTGCTCCAAAACTTAAATGCCGAAAGTATATTCATACTCCCTGGCGCAACGCCTAAACACGCACAACCCACCGCTATTTATAATGCCTTAGATGGAAGTTGCCTACGCATCTCATAGATCACACTCCCTTCTATTTTAAGTGTTCATCACAGTGCATATTTATTTCGCCCTCGCTACACCAAAAGTTAGCAGCGTGAATATTTTAAATATGCATTAAACATAGGTATAATCAATCGTTTTTTGCTAACGAAATAAGCGACTTTTTCGCTATGCCGTCAGCGTGTTATCTTTGCAGGAGCAGTTAATGACCGCATTAGTGGGTATTATCATGGGTTCAACCTCAGACTGGGAAACGATGAGTTTTGCAGCTGAAAAATTAGAACAACTCGGCATTCCTTTTGAAGTTGAAGTAGTTTCCGCTCATCGTACGCCAGATAAACTTTTTTCTTATGCTGAAACTGCAGAAGGTAGAGGGTTGGAGGTCATTATTGCTGGCGCAGGTGGTGCAGCTCATTTACCCGGCATGGTAGCCGCAAAAACCATAGTTCCTATACTAGGCGTTCCAGTGCAATCAAAAGCGTTAAATGGCATGGACTCTTTACTATCTATCGCACAAATGCCAGCAGGAATTCCAGTCGGTACATTAGCAATTGGCAAAGCAGGCGCTGCCAATGCAGCACTATTAGCGGCGGCTATTATCGCCAACAAACATAACGAATATAAAGCTCCGTTAAATGCTTTTCGCCAAGCACAAACAGATGCTGTTCTAGCTAATTCAGACCCTCGGGAGCTCGCTTAATGGTTATTGGTATTTTAGGTGCTGGACAATTAGCGCGCATGCTAGCACTTGCCGGCAAGCCCTTGGGGCTTAAATTTATCTTTTTAGATCCAACACCTGAATCTTGCGCGGCTGACCTAGGTAAACATCTTATTGGTAACTATACCGATAAAGCATTATTAACGCAGTTTGCGGCAGAAGCCGACATTATCACTTATGAGTTTGAAAATGTTCCGGTAGAAATCATTCACTTTCTAGCCGAAAGTACGCCCGTTTATCCACCAGAAAAAGCCTTAGCAATAGGCCAAGACCGCATTACAGAAAAACAGTTTTTCCGTGACTTAAGCATTCCTACAGCACCTTTTGCTGCAGTATCCAGCTTAGCTGATTTAGAGCAAGCAATGCCGAACATTGGCTACCCTGCTATTCTGAAAACTCGCCGTTTGGGCTACGACGGCAAAGGCCAAGTCGTTTTACGTAAGGAGCAAGATTTAGCTGCTGCATGGGATGCGGTACAAAATGCACCTTGTGTAGTTGAAGGCTTTATTCCTTTTGATCGAGAAGTCTCTATTATCGCTAGTCGCAGCGTATCCGGCAACATCGTTTATTATCCTTTATCTGAAAACACTCATGAAAAAGGCATTTTACGTTTAGCCAGAAACACTCTAAATGACCCACTACAAGCACAAGCAGAGCTGCATATTAACACCCTACTCACTGCGCTTGATTATGTTGGCATTATTGCCTTAGAGTTATTTGCTGTTGGCGATCAGCTTATCGTTAATGAATTCGCACCACGCGTGCATAACTCTGGCCATTGGACTATCGAAGGCTCTGAAACCAGCCAATTTGAGAATCATCTAAGAGCTATTATCGACTGGCCTTTAGGTGCAACTAACTCGATTGGTTATGCCGCGATGCAAAATTTTATCGGCGGCGTACCTGCCAGCGATAAATTACTGTCTTTATCTCAAGTGCATCTACACTTATACGATAAAGCCGCTAGAAAAGGACGCAAAATTGCTCATGCAACTGCTAGAACGGACTCATTAGAGAGCATCACAGATTTAATTACATCACTTACTGCACTTGCTAAGCAAAGTGATGATTCATAATTTATAACTTTCCCTTTCACTCAACCTTTATATACCTATACTTATGAAAAACACTGAAAACCCTGTTGTTTCTATCCACTACACTTTAACTAACAAAGCCGGCGAGCAATTAGATAGCTCTATTGGTGCTGAGCCTTTAACTTATTTACACGGTGCGGGTAACATCATTCCTGGCTTAGAAAATGCACTTGCAGATAAATCAGTAGGCGATAAACTAACTGTGACTATCGAGCCTGAAGATGCTTACGGTGAGCGTAACGAAGAGCATATCCAAACAGTGCCAAGAGAAATGTTTCAAGGCATTGATAATATCGAAGTAGGCATGCAATTCCAAGCCGACTCTAGCAACGGCCCAGCGGTTGTTACTATTACTGCGGTAGAAGGCGATCAAGTTTCTATTGATGGCAATCACCCTCTAGCGGGTGAGCAACTGACTTTTGATGTGGAGATTACTGAGATCCGTTCAGCCACAGAAACTGAAATGGAACACGGCCATATTCATGGCGCAGGCTGTAACCACGACTAATCTCATTTCAATAGGTAGTTTGGGTTATCTGCGCCTTGCTAGATAACCTAAGCTACACTCCTTACTCAGGAACCTCATGGATCAGCTACAATCAGGTATTCGCATTACTGTACGCGCAGTTATTATTCAAGATAACAAAATTCTTTTAATCAAAAAAGACAGCCCAGCTGATGGTATTCGCTATACCTTACCGGGCGGTGCATTAGAATCTGGCGAAACCCTCCATGAAGCCGTCATTCGCGAGTGCCAAGAAGAAATTAATACCGCTGTTGAAGCCTTCGATATTCTGCATGTTGCAGATTTCTTTATCCCAAAGTTACTACCTCAACCTTATACGCGCCATCAATTGGAAGTATTAATTCAATGCAAAGCACCTGCTGGTTATACCCCAAGCTCTGGACCAGAGCCCGACAAGCATCAAATTGGCGTTGAATGGCTAGCCTTAGATGACTTAACCAAGCATACTATTTCCCCAATTTTTTTCGCCAAATTACTTGGAAATTTACAATCAGCTAAACACCAAATATATATAGGCTCAGTGACTTAAGCCCTAAAAATTTTAATCACCTCACAATTCTAATATTTTCCTTACTTAACTTATTGTATTCAGTTTATAATTCCTCTGGTAATTTAACTATTATCTGGGTATTCGCTCAAATATGCATAAACCACTTGAACTCTTCCCTTGGAATGCTAACTTTGAAACAGGAATTTCAAGCATAGACCAACAGCATCAAACATTAGTCGAGCTAATCAATGAACTCGCCCAACACTTAGCTATAGAATCTGATTCGCTGACCCTCAGCAGAATTTTCACCAAACTCACTGATTACGCTATTTATCACTTCAATTCAGAAGAAAACGTGTGGGAGCAACACCTAGCAAACTACCCTAGCTTTACTCATCATGTCGATGAGCACCAAAAATTCATCGAAACTATTGGGGACTTACAAAAAGCCGAGAACGATAAACCCCTTAATCAAAATATTGAAGATATACTTGGCTTTCTAATCCACTGGTTAATCGGTCATATACTCGAAAACGATATGCGCATGGCTAAGGTCGTATTAGCACTGCAGTCAGGCAGTACAATAGAAGAAGCCGAGCAACAAGCTGAACACCAAATGAGTAATGTGTTGCGCACGATGATTGAAACCACGCGTGATATGTATGACAACCTGACTCAGCTCACTCTCACTTTAATGCGGGAAAAGCATGTACGTACAGGTCTCGAGAAAAAGCTACAACTAGCCGCTACGGTATTTGACAATACACTTGAATCTATTTGTATTACTGACCCAAACCATATCATCATCAGCGCTAACCCTGCCTTTTACAAAACATCCGGCTATCCCGAAGCTGAAGTTATAGGGAAATCACTTAGCGCTATTAAATCTGGGCTGAATGACGAGTTACTATCCAACAGCATAGTTGACTCATCACATAAACAAGAGCACTGGGGCCAAGAAATTACAAGCCGCAATAAAAATGGTGAACTGCAATCAGAATGGCTTAGCCTATCTTCAGTACAAAATGAAACAGGCGATATTGAGTACTGCGTAGGCATATTTTCTAATATTTCTCAGCTTATTCAAAGCCAACAAAAACTAGAGCGACTCGCTCACCATGACCCATTAACTGGCTTAGCTAATCGCTTATTATTAACGGATAGGTTTTACTCGTCGATCGCTAATGCAAAACGTAATCACGAGCATTTTGCCACCTGCTTTTTAGATCTTGATGGATTCAAGCCGGTTAATGATACTTACACACATGCCGCTGGCGATATCGTTTTATGCGTCATTGCAGAACGTATAAAATCAGTATTACGTGAAAACGATACCATTGCACGCGTGGGTGGCGATGAATTTGTCTTATTACTGAATAACCTGCATGCTGAAGATAACTGCCAACAAACCCTAGATCGTTTATTGACTGAGATTTCACTACCTATCGCGATAAACGAAATTCAGCAAGTAAGCGTTAGCGCCAGCATAGGCGTAGCTAACTTTCCAAAACATGGCACCGATATGATCAAGTTACTTGCCAATGCAGATCAGGCTATGTATATCGCTAAACAACGTGGAAAATCTCAATATGCCTATAGCACAAATGAAATTAGCTAATCCCTAAACTATCCCACATTTCATCGACTTTCTGTACCACTTCATCGGTCATAGTAATCGTCCTCCCCCACTCCCGCGTGGTTTCACCCGGCCATTTATTGGTCGCATCAAAACCGACTTTAGAGCCTAGACCCGAAACTGGAGAAGCAAAGTCTAAATAATCAATCGGAGTATTTTCCAAAATAGTCAGATCCCGCGCAGGATCCATACGCGTGGTAATCGCCCAAATCACTTCTTGCCAGTCATGCACATCAACATCGTCATCGACCACAATCACAAATTTGGTATACATAAACTGACGTAAATACGACCACGTTCCAAGCATCACTCGTTTAGCATGACCGGCATATTGCTTTTTCATGCTAATCACGGCCATCCGATAAGAACAACCTTCAGGCGGCAAATAAAAGTCGGTAATTTCGGGAAATTGCTTTTGCAAGATCGGTACAAAGACTTCATTTAGAGCAACACCCAGCACTGCTGGCTCATCAGGTGGCTTGCCAGTATAAGTGCTGTGATAAATCGGTGCTTGGCGCTGAGTAATACACTCGATGGTAAAAACAGGAAATTCACCCACCTCATTATAGTAGCCAGTATGATCACCAAACGGCCCTTCTGGTGCCATTTCACCCGGATAAATAAAGCCTTCTAAAACAATTTCAGCACTCGCGGGCACTTGTAAATCATTCGTTATTGATTTCGCTACTTCAGTTTTAGAGCCACGCAATAAACCCGCAAAGGCATATTCTGACAAAGTATCCGGTACTGGCGTAACTGCCGCTAGAATCGTTGCAGGGTCAGCACCTAAAGCAACAGATACAGGATAAGGTTTGCCTGGATTTTCATCCTGCCATTCTTTAAAATCTAAAGCCCCACCACGATGCGCTAGCCAGCGCATAATCACTTTGTTTTTTGCAATCACTTGCAGGCGATAAATACCTAGATTCTGGCGATCTTTATACGGCCCTTTAGTAATCACTAAAGGCCAAGTAATTAAAGGTCCAACATCTTCTGGCCAGCAGGTTTGTATTGGATATTGTCCCAAATCAACTTCATCACCTTTTCTGATAATTTCCTGGCAGGGAGGATTTTTCACCACTTTAGGCGCCATATGTAAGACATTTTTAAACACGGGAATTTTATCCATCGCATCTTTCATGCCTTTCGGTGGCTCAGGCTCTTTTAGTTGCGATAACAGTTCACCTACGCCGCGTAAAGCAGTCACCGAGGATTCCCCCATGCCCATTGCTACGCGATCTGGCGTGCCAAATAAATTCGCCAACACAGGAATATTATGCCCTTTCGGATTTTCAAATAATAAGGCCGGCCCGCCTTGTTTTAAGGTACGGTCGCAAATTTCCGTCATTTCTAAAACCGGATCAATTTCTTGGGTGATGCGTTTTAATTCACCCTTTTTTTCCAGTTGTGCGATAAAGTCTCTTAAATCTTTATATTTCATGCGGCGATACCATTATGTCTTAATAAGGCATCAATACTCGGTTCACGACCGCGAAATTTAACAAATAAATCCATGGCATCAGCGCTACCGCCAGTTTCTAGAATATGTGTTAAAAAAGCGACGCCAGTTTCTTGATCAAAAATACCGTTTTCTTCAAATAAAGAATAGGCATCACTGGATAAGACTTCGGCCCATTTATAACTGTAATAACCGGCCGCATACCCGCCAGCGAAAATATGCGAAAAACTGTGTGCAAAACGATTAAAGGCAGGCGGAATCATAACGGAAACTTGCTCACGAATTTCATGCAATACCTCATAAATGCGAGCACCTTGCGCTGGATCATAATCTTGGTGCATACGGAAATCAAATAAACTAAATTCCAACTGCCTGACCATTAACATCCCTGCTTGGAAATTTTTCGCAGCGAGCATTTTTTCAAATAAACTATCAGGTAATGGTGCGCCAGTTTGATAGTGCCCTGAAATTAGATCTAAAGCTTCTTTTTCCCAACACCAATTTTCCATAAACTGGCTAGGTAATTCAACCGCATCCCACTCCACACCATTAATACCCGACACACCCAAATAATCTACTTGGGTCATCATATGTTGTAAGCCATGACCAAACTCATGAAATAAAGTCAGCACTTCATCATGGGTTAATAGCGCAGGATCATTTCCGGTCGGTGGTGTGAAGTTACACACTAAATACGCAACAGGGGTTTGTATTTTGCCGTCGACTTTTTTACGTCCAACACAATCATCCATCCATGCGCCGCCACGCTTTTTCGCTCGTGCATATAGATCAATATAAAATTTACCGCGCAACTCGCCATTCTTATCCATAATTTGGAAAAAACGTACATCTTTATGCCAAGTATCAAACTCTGTAATTTCAGTGACTTTTAGGCCGTACAGCTTTTCTACCACAGCAAATAAGCCGTGCAATACTTTAGGTGCAGGGAAAAACTGTTTCACTTCTTCTTGCGACAAGTCATAAGCCTGTTGACGCATTTTTTCAGAAAAATAGCCAATATCCCAAGCATGCAATTTAGCCACGCCATAATGCTCTTTAGCAAAAGCCGTTAGCTCGGTTAAATCTTTTTGTGCCTGTGGTAATGACTTTTCTGCCAATTCTTCTAAAAAATCGGTAACTTGCTTAGGTGAATCCGCCATTTTTGTCGCTAAAGACAATTCAGCATAATTTTGAAAGCCTAATAACATCGCTTTTTCATGACGCAGCGCAATGGTTTGCTCCATGATTTCAGTATTATCCCACTCAGGGCTCGCTCCCTGATCTGATGCGCGAGTAGAAAAAGCTTTATACACATCAGCACGTAATTGGCGATCATCTGCATAGGTCATGACCGGTAAATAAGAAGGGAACTGTAAAGTCAGCATCCAACCTTTCTTGCCTTCCTGCTCGGCAGTTTGCTTAGCTTGCTGTAATGCAGAATCAGGTAAACCAGCTAAATCTGCTTTTTTGCTAATGAGTTTCTGCCAATCATTAGTAGCATCAAGTAAATTTTCTTCATACTTACTGGATAATTGTGAAAGCTCTAAACTGATTTCTTTATACCGCGCCTGTTTTTCATCATCAAGATCAATACCTGACAAACGAAAGCCACGCAATGAATTTTGAATTATTTTTTGCTGTGCAGATTCCAATGTCGCATAAGTATCGCTTGCAGCAATTTGTTCATACGCTTTAAATAAACCTTTATGCTGACCCATCGCTGTTGAGTACGCACTTAATTTTGGCAAACAGGCATTATAAGCATCGCGCAATTCATCGCTATTAACCGTTGAGTTCATATGACTCACTGGCGACCAAGCTTTATTAATACAATCCTCAGACTCTTCTAAAGGAGAGATCAAGTTTTCCCAAGTATAGACTTCATTCTCAGACAGTAGCGTTTCAACTAAAGCCTGCGCTTCAGCCAATAATTGCTCGATGGCAGGCTCAATATGTTCTGCTTTGATTTGCGAAAATTGGGGGAGTTCGGTGCTATTAAGTAATGGATTGGTCATGGAAGTCAGTATTAGTTAGAAAGGTCGCCAAAAACATAAGGCGCATCAATTGGAAACAGCTATATACAAAAGAAATTAAGAAAAAACACTCATTACAGCTTTAACGCGTTCATTTGCTCTCTGCAATATATGCAAAGAAAAGTCAGGAGTTAACGTGCCATTTGTAAGTTTCGAATACGCAGGAATAGTATTAATATAGGGCAAATGGTTTGCTTGTTGAGAGCCAAAATAACTGTGTAATTTGGCCAAAATAACAACATCAATTAAGCTCATATCAGCGCCACTCTCATAGTGCCAGTCTTCAGAATGGTGTGGAATACCTGCCAACTCATCAGGAAAACCTAGAGTATGTAACACCAACGTGCCTACCGGTGCACGCAAATAAGGTATTGCCTCCTCTAATTGCGTCATCTCAGGATATTCATCTGGGTATTGCCCAGCAAAATGTAATAGTGGAATTACGCCTATATCACTGATTAAACCCGCTAATAAAGCATCATCAGGGTTAATGGTTCCTACCTCTTCCGCGAGCACAAAACTTAGGCTAGATACATATAAGCTCCGCCGCCATAAATTCTGCATTGCGCCCATCAGTTTTTTATCTTTACACTGAAATAGCTGTTTTAAACTGAGCCCCATCACTAAATTACGTGTCGCTGTTAAGCCTAAGCGAGTTACTGCATCCTGACAATTAAGAATTGGCGTTATAGGGGCATACAAGGAACTGTTAGCAACTTGAATTAATTTTGCGACTATTGCCGAATCTATCTGAATAATTTCTACAGCTTCTTGAGTACCAATCTCATAATCCATAGCTGTTTTTAATTTAAAAGCAACGTCCGGCAAAGAGGGTAACGTCAACCTATTTTCTCGATAAGCATCAGTGAAGCTATGAAAAAACCGACTGTTATTTAATTGTTCAGGCAGAGCAATATCAATCAACTCTACGCAAGACACTTCTTCGATGCTTTTTGCTGTCCAAAGTTTTGTTAAATCAGCGTCAATCAACAATATTTTTACTTCAGTTTTAGCTACTGCTGTCGCACCAAAAGATTTCCCACTATTAATAGGTAAGTGAGCGCGCGTAGAATTGGCTGCGATTTCATAATTACTTTCACCTTCTGGCTGCAAGATAAGCTCACCACTCAAAAGATAATAAACATATTGTGCAGGCTGCTGGCGAATAAAAATTATAGACTGCTCTGCGTAAGTTAAAATTTTGTGCGGTAAAAAAGCAACCTCCTGCTCATCTAAACTCCGCAATGGCACTAAATGTTGTATTTGTTCGTACAATAATTTATCTAAGTCCTCTGCTATAGGTGTCGTGCAATTCCGGCATTCAATTAGCTCTCTTTTTTCTATAGCGGCAACACCTACCTTGCCTAGAGATTCATCGTACGTCTTTCCTAAAAAAACATTAGTAAACCAACTCATAATCTAAGCACTAAAAAGATTCATGGCATCAGCAACTTGCTGCTTTGCATCATGTAGTATTTGTAATGACATTCCTGGCGTAAGTCCTTGAGACCCCATTTTCTGGAAAGCAGGTAAGTCATGTAAAGCAGGTAAAAAAGGCATATATTCCGAACCTAATAAGCTATGGTATTTAGCTAAAATTACTATATCCACTAAACCAAAGTCAGTACCACTTTCATAAAACCAGTTATCAATTAAGTAAGGAATTTTTACTACAGTTTCAGAAAAAACCCATTGGGTCAATACTAACTGCCCTATATAAGCTTGAGATATGCGTAAACACTCCTCTAAATCCTCGAAAGATAGGTTTTCTTGCTTACCAGCCAACTCAACAATTGGTAAAATCCCAATATTATGTGTCAGGCCAGCTAATAAAGCTTCTTCTGGGTCTGCTTTTTTGGTAAGCAACGCTAATGTATGGCATAGACTAGACACTTTTACGCTTTGCTGCCATGCCTGATGCATTTTTTTAGTTAATAGTTTATTTTTGCTGGTAAATAATGCCTTCATGCTAAAACTAGTGACTAAATTACGTGTGGCATTCAAACCTAAGCGATTTAAGGCCGCGTCACAACTTGAAAAAGAATTTACGCCACGATATAAAGGGCTATTTGCCACTTGAATTATTTTTGCTGCAATTCTCGGATCTAGGTTAACAATTTTTACCGCTTCAGCAATACCGATATCTTTTTGCACCGCCATACGCAATCGAATAGCAACATCCGGCAAGCCAGGCACCTCAATATTATCAGCCTGTATACTGTTTAATAATTTTTGACCAAAGGGAATTTTTTGTAAAGGCCCAGCCATAGCCAACTGACCAATATCAGTTTTTACTTGGCGACTAGAACTACCCAATAATAAGTCTTTAGGTAAATAAATAACTTTTACCTTAGTTTTCGCTATAGTCGTAAACAGGCTTAAGTCGCTACTTGATAAGGGGTACAAGGCTTTAAAAGTATGTGCTACTACCTCGTAATGAGCCCCTATTGCATTCTCACACAACACCTCGCCATCAATAATATAGGCAAGGTAAGCTAAAGGATCACCCTCTCTATAGATAACCTGCCCAGGCTCGAAATCCTCACCTATCACCTCAATCTGCTGTAGTTCAGATTCAGATAATAGTCGAATCGGATATAATTTTTGTAGAAACGGTAGGGCTATATTTAATTTCTTTACTGCTATTTTTCTTGTTTCAGAACTCTGAGAGACCGAATTGTTATTTTTATACGGTTCACTCTTGACATTCTTAACAAATAATTTTTTCCAAAACACCCTTACCTCCACAACTTAAAAAATCCATCTCCTTAATATCTCATTATTATTTTTACTGAGAAAAAGCCCTTAATGCGTTGTTGATTTTATCTTTAGCATCATGCAAAATCGCCAAAGAATGTTCTGGCGATAAAGTCGCATCGTTCAGTTTACTCGCTGCTGGAATAGAAGAAATAGCCGGATAGGCTTTATTGTCTTTTTGACCTATTTTGCTATGTAATTGCGCCAATACCACAACATCAAGCACAGACAACTCTTCTGACCGGTGCTGATACCAATCATTAGAATACAACGGAATATCAACCAATTCTTCAGGAAAATCCCAACGCTCTAATACCCGCTTGCCAACCACACCACGAACAAAACCCATCGCCTCTTTGAGCTCTGCTTCAGTGTAAAAATCACTCGGTAAATTATCTGTAAAGCTTAACAAAGGAATAATACCAATATCGACGACTAAACCAGCTAATAATGCCTCTTCAGGATCAACTTTACCGGTTTCTTTCGCTAGTACATAGCTAATACTGGAAATATAAATGCTGCGTTTCCACAAAGCATCCATATACTTCTTTAACACAGGATTTTTACTATTAAAAATCTGCTTTAAGCACAAGGTCGTGACTAAACTGCGCGCCCCAATTAAACCAATTCTATTAACCGCCTCCAAACATGATTTAGCAGGCTGCCGGGTAATATACAAGGGACAATTAGCGACTTGAATTAACTTTCCTGAAACAACCGGATCTAATTGGATGATTTTAACCGCTTCATGCACGCCGATCTCTTGCTGCATCGCCTTACGCAAGTACAATGCTGTATCAGGCATCGCTGGAATTTGCACTTCATCATTCGAGAAATTTTGCACAAATAATTGCAATAAACGATTATTTTCATGTTCAGGAGGTAATTCTAACTGCTGCCCCTGCTTATCCACTTGGTACATCCGCATAATTTTTTGCGACACAGCCAAAATACTAACATCAGTTTTAGCAATTGCCGTCGCTGTATGCACAACCCCTGCAAAAAGCGCGAAACGAGATTTTGGCGATGCTTTATTAATAATATAACTCACACCATTTTGATCTGTTAGCTCAACCTCGCCCTGCAATAAAAAATAAACACTATCTGCTGGCGTTCCAGCTGCAAACAGCGTTGCTCCTTTAGAGAAAATTTTGGCTTTATGCTCCAAGATAAAGGCCTCTAAAAATTCGGTCTTTAATTGCCTAATAGGTATTAACTTCTTTAAATCGTCTACAGAAATAGATTCAGCTACACCAACCACTGAATCAACCTTAGTTCCATTAGTTACATTAGTTTTCTTTGACTTGAAAAAGTCAGGTATTAAGGCCATTTTTTCCTCTTTGACTCTAATTCGTAGATATAGTTAAGTATAGCTTAAAAAGCGCTTAAAACACTATCATCCCTTTTTATAGTAAGCTGTAGCATCGACTTTGTTATACAATTATAATAAGTCAGTAAACATATAGACTGAGACTCACAACATCTAAATAGCAGGTAGCCAAAATGGATATTTATAATTTTAAATCAGCGCCCGCTCACACCAACTTTCAACTACCGTTCGAATTAACCGGTAAAGCTTTTGGCGCTTGGCTACTCTCCTTAGAAAATAGCCTTGCCAGTGAAAAAGCACATCAAGTATTACTCGCCATACAAAGCATCAACACCAACAACACACTGGCTGCAGAAAAGAAATCCCTGCTTTTAATCGACATTTACCAAGCAATGCCGCTTTTTTTAGAGCCTCTAAAAAACAGCCTTTTAAATAGCGCGCAACCACTAACACCCGAAGAAAAAAGTCATGTTGAGTATATCGTCTGGATTTATGCAGAACTTGCTAATGGCTTTGCTAGTTGCATCAGCAAAAAGAGCAACCTCGCTAACGCGCAAAATTTTTTTTACGGTTTACAATCACTCATTGCTGCCTACCTGCATATATCCACAGCCTATAAAGCGCCTTATGCTAATTTTTGGAAACAAAGTTACTTACTCTATGGTTTAGCGAACAACTTAGAAATACACGATTTAACAATCGAGATCCATGAGCACCATAGCAATACGATTAGTAAAGCTTTTAAACACCTTATTGCGCTTTATCATTGCGATTTCTACCAATTTCGACCGCGAGCCATGCTAAGTATTTCTAGTTGTATAGAAAAACATACTTCATTGATGCTACTAGAAAAAAAGTTTAACAAAAAAAAACCGACACAATATTCAGGTTTTGACTTAAACACCGATGCTCCTCCGAGTAATTTAACACGCCTGAAAAAAACCGAAAAAAGTGCTTTTCGTTTTTTTTCTGGCTTTGATGCAGCCGTTAACATAAATCAAAATACTAACAACGAAGCCCAAGGCAGCGGCATTCTTAAATTGATTAACCGAGAGCTCATTCAGCAAGCATCTGGGTCACTAAGCCTACAGAAAAAAAGGCAGTTTACTCGCATCGTTGAACAAAAAGAACAATATGGCATTATGGGCTTAGCCAGTGTCATACAGTCATTACGCAATAACAGCTCACTACAGATCAACCCTCAAAAGGAAAAAACAGAAAACTTTGACCCACGAGTCGCAGGTGGTTGGTCTGTTCCTGACTTAGAACTAGTCAGTGCAGGTTACGAATCACTAGACGTCATGAAAAACCTGCTAAATGATTCTAACTTTAAAAAGGGCAATACAGTTCAAGCCAAGAAAATATTTGGAGCTGATGGCAATAAACCCACCGATACTAGCATTTGGAATAACACTCCCGAGCAGGTAATTGGAAGCACTCAAGAGTCATTTTTAAATATTTCTGACAGTAGCATCAAAGGCTATAAAATAATATTTAACACTGATAACAACAGTTCAAAAGTACAAATTGGCGACATCATAGGTATTAAACATAATGATACTATTGAAGTCGGTATTATTCGCAGAATAATGCAACTCACTGAACATGAAATAGAGCTAGGCATTAAGTTGTTTGCCTTAGAATCTGAACTTGCCTATATTTCACTACCTGATCATGATGCTATTTATACTTGGGCTTTATTTTTACCTGAGGTAAAAGCACTTAACTCAAATGACAGTGTCGTTTTTAATGACAACAGATTTCAGTCAGGCGAATTCATTACTTTACACCGTGCCGATCTAAAACCACAGACCTGCCGCTTACACAATTTATTACACCTCAGCTCAGCGGCAGCGCATATTGAAATATCTAACACCCCCATCTTAGACGGGAGTGTAGATAATAACGAACATTTCACTTAATCAAGTTCGCTATAATATTTTCTTAACCACATAAGCTAAAACATCCAGTAAATCAGATTCCAAACCTATCGTTTTCTTAGGCATTGAAGACTGCCATAAGTCGTTCTCCCGACTTAACTCGAGCGGCCTTTCTTGCGGTTTTTTGCGTTGCTCTCGCTCATGCAATAGCTGCCCACCCATTTTCTTCCACTCCATCAGGTGGGTCACTTCCCCACTATCCAACCATAAGCCATGGGCGCGACAGCTATCAACAATCACACCACTTTTCTGCGCAAAATTAGTCCTACGCATAAACTCTCGACACACAGGACACTTAATATACTTTACTGGCTGCTTTTTCTGATAACGATCGATATTAACATTATCTAAATGCGCTAAATTAATAGCATGCACTTCATTAACAGCATGATTCAATAAAGTTTCGATCTCTCCTAAATCAAAAAATAAACCAAAGCAATCGGTGCAGCGCTCAATAAACAAGGCTTCATCCAATTGCAACTGTATAGTTTGCAAAGCCTGATCACAATGCGGGCAGATCCTATCTGACGCCTGCTTGTGCACCGAAAAATCATGCTTTGCATGCAAATCAACATCATTACGTACACCACAATAATGACAGCGGTTGGTATTTGCCAATAAAGGCGCAGAACAACTTTTACATCTAGCCATCACATACTATCCAAAATCTCTTTTTTCTTAGCGCTGTATTCTTGCTCAGAAATGAGTTCAGCCTGAAACATCTTTTTAAGTTGTGCTAATTTTTGCATAGGGTCTGAAACAACATTTGCAGCAGGCTGTGTTTCAGGAGCACCAAAACCAGCACTCATGGTATTAGCCATGCTCTGCCCCATCCCCATACCTGCACCTAAACCCATCCCTAAGCCAGCACCACCACCTTCATTACGTGCTGCTTCACGCATTGCTTCTAATTGTTGCATATGTGCGTAATCCAAACCTACTGCTGCCGCTGCCTGTGCTTCTGCACTTAAATCAGCAATGCGGTTAATGCGCTTTAAAGTCTGTTCATCAAAATTAGTGCCTTCGATTCGAAAGTCGGTAATTTCAAAACCCAGCTTGTGAAACTCTTGCTGTAATTTAGCATCCATACCCGCGGCAATTTCTTCACGTTTGGCATCAATTTCAGCGTAAGAGTAACGACTTTCCGCCAAAAAATCACTTAAAGGGTGAACCAAGCGATTGGACATAACCCTACGAAAGTCATCAATAAAAAAATCATTTTCACTGCCAACTACATTGACAAAAAAGTTCTCTGGATCAGAAATTCGATAACTATAATTGCCGTAAGCACGCAATCCAACGGGGAACTTGTATTTAGGATCATCGTACTTAATCGGTGAATTCGTGCCCCATTTCTGATCCAAAACTTTCGTCTGCTTATAAAAATAAATATGCGCTTTATGCTCACTTTCAAAAAACTGCATAAACTTAGTCACCGTCGTCCAAAAAGGAATATTATCGGTTTCTAAATTAATCAGGCATTGCTTATTAATGACCGCCTTTACGCGACCTTCATAAACAAAAATACAACCCTGTCCTGGGCCAACAATTAATTTTGAAGCATTCTTTAGTTCCTCGCCATTACCATGCCATTGCTGAAATAAAACATCAGCACCGGGCGCTTCCCACTGAATAACTGATCGTAACTGACGTTTAATACCATCAAATAATGCCATAGCCTATACTCCTCAAGATGCATTTTTTAAAACTTATTTATAGCTGAATAATACTAGAAATGACAGTATGATTATGTGTTTTGAACAACATAATAGAGAATCTTATGCCCCTAAGAGCTTTTAAGAATATTCTGCCCCGCGTAGGCGCAGCTAATTATATAGATGATAGTGCGGTGATTATTGGTGACGTCACTTTAGCAGATAATGTGTCCGTTTGGCCTACCGTCGTGATTCGAGGCGACGTTGCTAGCGTAAATATAGGTGAAAACACCAACATTCAAGATGGTAGTGTTTTACACGTCTCACATGCAGGAAAATACTCACCTAAAAAAGCGCCTTTAAATATCGGTAAAGGAGTAACAATTGGCCACCGAGCCGTAGTACACGCTTGTACTGTAGGAAGTTATTGCTTGGTCGGAATTGGCGCAATTATTATGGATAATGCGGTATTAGAAGATTATGTGATGCTTGGAGCTGGGGCATTAGTACCTTCGGGAAAAGTACTAGAAAGTGGTTATCTATATATCGGCTCACCGGCAAAAAAGGCGCGCGAGTTAAGCACAGAGGAGAAGGAGTTTTTAGAATATTCATCTGCGCATTATGTAAAACTAAAGGATGAATATTTGGCCATGTAAAAATCTGATATTAGGTGAGCAAGATAAGCTTGCTCACCTAAAAGAATCTTATCGTTCGAGTAACTCTAGTTTACCTGGCTTACCATCCCAATCTTGCGCATCATCTTCGGCAGGCTTAACCTCAGTAATAACCGGCCATACTTGAGCTAATTCTGCATTAAGCTCTATAAACTGCTCTTGTCCTTCAGGCAATTCATCTTCAGCAAAAATAGCACCTGCGGGGCACTCAGGCTCACACAAAGTACAATCAATACACTCATCAGGATCGATAACTAGAAAGTTAGGACCTTCATGAAAACAATCGACAGGACAAACGTCAACACAGTCAGTAAATTTGCATTTAATGCAATTTTCAGTAACAACAAAAGTCATACTAAAATACCTTTTATAAAATTTATTAAAAATATAGCCTTTTTAAGTACGCTACAGCGCACACTTTCAAACTATCCCAACATTTCATCCATAAATTGGATTAACGATGCATTTTATCAGAAAGATTCTCAAGAATGCATATTATTCAGACCCTGCCTTAAAAAACCTAATCATAAACACGACAACACTAGCTGATTCCTCGTAGCGCTAATTTCATGCCCATAGCAAAAAGTAATAATGCAATCACCGCTCTTAACCAGTAATCAGGAATATACTTACCGACAAAGCTCCCTAGATATACCGCAGGTACCCCCCCCATTAACAAGCCGATTAACAAATCAAAATCAACCGTCCCTAAATGTAAATGCCCCATACCCGCAATTGCCGTTAAAGGAACGGCATGAGCAATATCAGTACCGACAATCGATATGGGCTTTTTATTCGGATACAGTAAAAATAAAATAGCTGAACCAATAGCACCCGCCCCCACTGAAGAGATCGTCACTAGGATACCTAAAATAACGCCGGATAAAACGGTCAAATGCGGGCGATAAGCTTTGAGTGTATTAATGAAATTAGATTCACCGTGATGGTGACTGACATAGGAAACCAGCCGGCCTTTGATTAACACAATAATCGAGGTAAGTATCAACATGACGCTCAAAGTGCCCATCATTAAACTATCTGAATTAAATCCA
Source organism: uncultured Gammaproteobacteria bacterium (assembly GCA_965365945.1). Classification (GTDB taxonomy): domain Bacteria; phylum Pseudomonadota; class Gammaproteobacteria; order Methylococcales; family Methylomonadaceae; genus Methyloprofundus. The sequence continues at coordinate 128,151 of CBDUDP010000004.1, read as the reverse complement.
GTATCCTTAACTTGCTCAAGCAAAACCACCGTAATCAAAGCACTAGGTACACTACCCGCGCCCAACAAGCCAACAATTTTCCAGTCCACCGTGTTATTTTTGTGGTGAAAAAGCACGCCACTGCACTTAGTCAAAGCCGCATATAATAAATCAGTACCCACCGCGATGGCAGGAGCAATGCCAAAACCTAACACTAATATCGGCGTCATTAATGAACCCCCGCCGACTCCCGTTAAGCCTATAACAAAACCAACTAGACTACCCGCAGCAATATGGATTAACTCAAACGAAAAGAATTCCATGTGCTTATTATTTTCTCACTAAATAGCGTTCGGCAAAAAAACCAGCATAAATAGCAATAACCATTAACACGCCTTCCATTGAAAGCAGTCCTAAACTCGCGAACGCAGGACCAGGACAATAGCCCGTCATTCCCCACCCTATGCCAAACACTGCTGCACCTATTATTAATGGTTTATTAATAGTAGTTTGCTTAGAAACATGAAAACCAGATTCAAAAACAGGAGTCTCTCGCTTTAAGATAAATCGAAAAGTGACCATTGTGACCGCTAACGCCCCCATCATGACAAAGGCCAAACTCGGATCCCAGTTACCACTAACATCCAAAAAATTTAATACTTTATTCGGGTCAATCATTTGCGATAAAGCCAAACCTAGACCAAAAATAACTCCTGCCAGTAAGGCGACTAGATTCGTCTTCATTAAACCACCCCCACAAGGTACTTAAGCACGAAAACAGTGAACATGCCGCTTGCCATAAAGGTCAATGTCGCACTAATTGAACGCATAGAAAAATTAGCGATACCACAAATGCCGTGACCACTCGTGCAACCACTACCTAGACGCGTACCAAAGCCGACCAAAAAACCACCGATAATAATCAGCCATAAAGGATAGCCCTCGCGCACACTCAAGCTACCCTGCGTTAAAAACTGAAACAGTGCCGCACCAATAATTAAACCGATAAGAAATAATGCTCGCCATATCTCTTCTTTTTTAGGCGCACTAAACACGCCATTCATAATGCCACTAATACCGGCCATACGACCATTCAATAAAAGCAACAAACTAACACTAACGCCGATTAAAGCACCGCCTAATAAAGCAGAAATAGGAGTAAAATTTTCCAAGAATCACCATTGAGCTTATGCAAAAAAAGGTTCATTATAAAGGTTCTGATGGATGTGTAGCAAAATTTACATGGCAAGAGCCTTAGTCAGCTTATATCGCAACTTAGCTATATTACATATATCTCCTTAATCCTTAAAATAATAACTACCACTATGTTTGAAATTGCCGAATTAGGACATAAAGTCAGTAAAACTGACTATCTCGAAAAAGCACCAAAACTACGCACTCAATTGTTAATGCTACAACAACAACTCCGTAGCCAAGGTTTCTCAGTCATCATTTTAATCTCTGGCGTAGATGGCGGTGGTAAAGGTGAGGTAATTAATTTACTCAACGAATGGTTAGATCCGCGCTACATGCGCACAAACGCCTATGACTCCCCTAGTGACGAAGAAAAAGAACGCCCTAAATTCTGGCGCTTTTGGCGCACTATGCCAGCCAAAGGCACTATCGGTATTTACGTAGGATCATGGTACAGCGCGCCGATCGCCACTCGAGTTTACGGAAAAATTAACAATGCTGAATTACAAGCTGATTTAACGCATATCAACGAGTTGGAACAAGAACTTGCTGATGATGGCACTTTAATTATTAAGTGCTGGTTACATTTAAAACAAGAGCAACAAAAAAAGCGTTTAAAACAGCTAGAAAAAGACCCTGAGACAGCATGGCAAGTGACCGAACGCGATAAAAAACACCTAAAAATGTATAACGATTTTGTGGGTGTCGCAGAAAAAGTATTAACGGAAACCAGTACTGCCAAGAATCCTTGGCTAATTGTTGAAGGGAGCGATATACGCTATAGCAGCTTAACCGTAGGACAACATATACTGGATAAAATCAATTTACATATTGAAACACTCCAGCACAAAAAAGGCCTTCCTGCACCAGCGTATACACCACAAATAATTCACGGTAATCAACCGAACATCTTAGACTCACTGGACCTAAGTCTATCTCTAGATAAAAAAGCCTACAATGAGCAACTAAATCATTATCAAGGGAAACTAAATAAACTGGCACGCCAAGCGCACGAGAAACAAATCTCTAGTGTTTTAGTTTTTGAAGGCTGGGATGCAGGCGGCAAAGGCGGCGCCATACGCCGACTCACCCACGCTCTTGATGCCAGGAATTACCAGGTTATTTCTGTTGCCGCACCTACCGATGAAGAGCGTATGCAGCACTACCTATGGCGCTTCTGGCGACATATGCCGCGCGCAGGTCGCGTCACTATCTATGATCGTAGCTGGTATGGCCGTGTTTTAGTCGAGCGCGCCGAAGGCTTTGCCACAGAAGAAGAGTGGACACGTGCTTACCCCGAAATTCGCAATTTTGAAGAATCACTAACACATCATGGCGTTGCGATATTAAAGTTTTGGCTACATATTGATCCAGACGAACAGTTACGCCGCTTTAAAGAGCGCGAACAAATCAGCTACAAACAACATAAAATCACTGACGAGGATTATCGTAACCGTGACAAGTGGGACGCCTACTCACTCGCGGTCAACGATATGGTTGCGCGCACCAGCACTCAAGCCGCACCTTGGGTATTAGTCGAAGGTAATGACAAGCGTTACGCGCGCATCAAAATACTCAAGGCATACTGTGAAAAGCTAGAGTCTATGCTCGATTAGTCTCAACATGAGCACTATTCAACTCAACTGGCGTACACCCGACAGACTTGTTGCAATCGAAACTTATTATTACAACACGCCTATCGGCTCATTAAGCATCCAGATGCACGCCTCTTTAGTAGCCAAACTTGAATGGCTCAATGATACAAGCTGCGAACCATCTAGCCACATTCCCGCGCAGATAGAGCAAGTCCTTCATCATTATTGGCATAGTGCGTTAGTAGACTCTACAATTCCAATATTAGAACAAGGTACAGCCTTCCAACAGAAGGTATGGTCTATGCTTTGTAATATTCCCACAGGCCAAATGAGAACTTATGGCGAACTAGCCCAGACTTTAAACACCAGCCCTAGAGCGCTCGCTAATGCTTGCCGTAACAACCCTTTCCCTATTATCATTCCCTGTCACCGAGTTGTTGCTAAAACAAACATGGGTGGTTATGCAGGACAAACATCCGGTCCTATGCTACGTATCAAGCACGCTTTATTACGCCACGAAAAAACGCAAATTCATGAGCTCTAAACAATTAATCGATGCCTTTGTCGATGCCTTATGGGTGGAAAATGGCTTAAGCAAAAACACCCTCAGCGCTTACGCCAGTGATTTGCGTATTTTCAACAAAAGTCTAAGCAAGCCCATGGAGCAAGTATCCAACAATGATATTCGCTTATTCTTAAGCCAGCGCTATGAACAAGGTATTAGCGCGCGTTCATCGGCACGAATTTTATCCAGCCTACGCCGGTTTTATACTTATTTATTACGCGAAAAACTGGCCGTCACCGATCCTACTGCATTAATTGATCAACCACAGCTTGGTCGACCTTTACCTGACACATTATCTGAGCACGATATAGAGCTACTGCTTGAAGCCCCAGAACCCAGCTCCATTTTAGGCGCTAGAGATAAAGCCATGTTAGAAATGCTCTACGCAACAGGTCTGCGCGTATCAGAGCTGGTTAACTTAAGTAATGACCAAATTAACCTACGCATAGGCGTACTGCGTGTAACAGGCAAAGGCAATAAAGAGCGCTTAGTACCCATTGGCGAGCAAGCCCTAAGTTGTTTAGAAGATTATATGCAACACAGCCGTAAAGCGTTATTATCTGAGCGTCAATGCAACACTATTTTTGTTACTAATAGAGGCGCAGGTATGACCCGCCAAGCTTTTTGGCATATTATTAAGCGCTATGCGAAAAAAGCAGGTATTACAAAAGAATTATCACCGCATACACTACGCCATGCCTTTGCGACCCATTTATTAAATCATGGCGCTGATTTGCGCGTCGTGCAACTATTATTAGGCCACAGCGACTTATCCACTACGCAAATTTATACCCATGTCGCTAACGAGCGCTTAAAAGAATTACATTCCCAATATCACCCACGAGGCTAAATGCTTATATGACCCAAAACATTCACCCAACCGCCTACATCTCTGAGCAAGCTGTACTAGGAAAAAACATCACTGTCGGCCCTTTTGCTGTGATCGAAAACCATGTACAGATAGGCGATAACTGCAAAATTGGCGCGCATGCCGTGGCCATGCCTTACACCAAAATGGGCTCAGGCAATATCTTGCATCCACATGCGGTTTTAGGCGGTTTACCACAAGATACGTCATTTAAAGAAGAAACCGTTTCATGGTTAGAAATTGGTAATGATAATGTTTTCAGAGAAGGCTTTACCGCCCATAGAGCTTCAGAAGAAAATGGCTCGACGCTAATCGGCTCTAACTGTTTTTTTATGAATAACAGCCATGTCGCGCATGACTGCCGAATCGGCAATCACACTATTTTCGCCAACAATGTTGCTGTCGGCGGTTTTGTTCAAATTGATGATCGCGTATTTATGGGCGGCAGTGTAGTTGCTCACCAATTTTGCCGCATCGGCTCTTATGCAATTGTCCAAGGTACTACCGGCCTTAATAAAGACGTCATTCCATTTTGTTTAATTGCCGGTTACCCTGCTAAACACTACCGATTAAACACGATAGGTTTAAAACGCTCCGGTATTACCGGCGATCGCTATAAAGTGATTTCTACCGCCTTTAGACGTTTACGCAAAAACGAGAGCATTGACGACTTAGAAAATACTAAAGAAATCAAATACTTGAAAGAATGGTTAGCCGTTAAATCAAAACGCGGACTGCATGGTTTTATGGGGCTAGAACAGAAATAAGTTTTACACCGACTCTAGAACAGCTAAGCGTAGAGTTTTTTTCAAAATAAAACCTCTGCGCTCTCTGCTAGGTCTATGATAAATTGGCAACTTACAGTTTATCCACTTTCTTAGCTCCTAGCTTATGAATCCATCCTATCTAATTGACATCATCATTTTACTCTGCGCCGCAGTACTTGCCGTGCCTATTTTCCAAGCAATTAGATTAGGCGCTGTACCTGGTTTTCTTGTTGCTGGCTTAATCGTAGGTCCTTCTGGGTTTGGCTTAATTAGCCATATCAATCAAATAGGCTACCTTGCAGAAATTGGCGTCGTATTATTGCTATTTGTTATTGGTATAGAGCTTAAACCTGCACGCCTCTGGCTAATGAGACGTTCAGTATTTGGCCTAGGCTCGCTGCAGTTACTCATTACAGGCGCAGCTTTATGCGGCATTAGCTATCTCTTTTTTGACATCCCTCTACGCGCAGCTATTCTAGTCGGCCCCGCACTTGCTCTCTCTTCCACCGCCTTTGTATTACAGTTACTGACAGAGCAAAAATCTCTCTCTTCCACTTACGGCCGCACCTCTTTTGCCGTGCTATTAATGCAGGATCTAGCTGTTGTTCCCCTATTAGCCCTATTACCTTTACTCGCTTCTCAAGATCAAGGCATTGGTGTCAATATTGGGCTTGCCTTAATTGAGTCTCTCGCCGTACTTAGCTTAGTAATATTAATCGGACGCTATTTTCTCCACCCCATTTTGCACCGAGTGGCGTTAGCCAAGAATCCAGAGGTTTTCACCGCTTCCGCCTTACTTATCGTGCTCGGAGCAGCGGTCATTCTTGAGCATATCGGGCTTTCTATGGCAATGGGTGCTTTTTTAGCGGGATTACTGATCTCAGACTCATCCTATAAACACCAAGTGATGGCTGAAATTCAGCCTTTTCGTGGCCTGTTGCTCGGCATATTTTTCATGTCTATGGGTATGGCCTTCAACCTTAGCTTATTACTAGAGAATCCAGGATATTGCTTTGCAATGGTTGGCTTACTGATTGCAGTCAAAACCGCCATACTTTTTCCGCTTACTTACTTATTTAAACTAAGCTCTAAGAAAAGCTTAGCCGTCGCTCTAACCCTCGCTCAAAGTGGCGAATTTGCCTTGGTGCTGTTTTCTTTAGCCAACAAATCAAAGCTATTAAGTGACACTCTGTTTCAACAATTATTGCTTATCGTTTTACTCAGTATGTTAGTCACACCACTACTTGCACATCTTGCTCAACGCTTGATTAAGGCTAAAGATACGCAAGAACTACAAGAACCCGAACAAGCCCCCGAAAGCAATACACCCATAGTGCTTGCTGGATTTGGCCGCGTAGGCCACCGCATCGGTGAAATTCTATCTATTTCAGGCTATACCTATGTTGCCTTAGACTTTGATGCCGCCATCGTAAAAAGAGAACGCGCTAACGGCTTCCCTGTTTTTTATGGTGACGTACGTAACCCCGAAGTTTTAAAATCCATCGGTGCAGAACACGCGCAAGTCATCCTTGTCACCGTCAATGATCCTGAAGCAACCGAAAAACTAGTCGCATCATTATGTATCGCCTATCCCGATATGAAAATTTTCGTACGTGGACACAGCCTAACTCAGTGCCGTGAATTACGAAGCTTAGGTGCCGATGGCGCCGTTTCAGAATATGTAGAAATTAGTATAAAGCTGGCACGATTAGCATTAAATAATGTCGGCGTCAGCGAGCAAGAACAAGAAAGCGTATTAGATGGATTTAGAGAGAAATATTATGCTGAGATTGATAATGGGCTTAGTGTAGAAAAAGTAAAAATTCAAGACTGACTTTAATAATGCAGGCCGGGTTAGATTTTTATTACACAGAATGAAAATCCAACCCGCCCCCCCCAACAAGGCTTATTATTCCCCCTAAGCAGGAATCAGCCCTTCACCTACAGTGACAATCTTCATAGCATTAGTACCGCCCTCTTGGCCGGTCAAATCGCCTTTAGTAATAATAAAAGTATCGCCTTTTTTCGCATAACCATGCTTCTTTAGCACCTCAATAATCTCTCTATTGACCTCAGCATGATCCTGAGCCTCCAAAGAAAAATGCACAGGTATTACACCACGATATAAAGTTACTTTACCCAAGGTAGCCTCTTGACTACTGAAAGCAAAAATCGGTAAGCCAGAGCTAATCCGTGACATCCATAAAGGTGTAGCACCAGATTGTGTCAGCGCAATTAGGCCATTAATATCGCTATGGTTAGCCATATACATTGCTGACATAGCAATCGCTTCATCAACACGAGAAAAATGCGTATCAACTCGATGCTTAGACTTGCGCACACTTTGTTGCTTTTCTGTTTCCAAACAAATACGCGTCATCGATTCAACTGTTTTTACTGGATACTTTCCCACCGCTGTCTCTGCAGATAGCATAATAGCATCAGTACCATCCACGACTGCATTAGCAACATCAAAGACTTCAGCACGCGTAGGAATCGGATTGTCAATCATTGACTCCATCATCTGCGTTGCGGTAATAACCGCTCTATCCAACTGCCTAGCCCGTTTAATTAATTGTTTTTGCGCGGCAGGTAAATTAGCATCGCCAATCTCCACACCCAAATCACCACGCGCAACCATAATAACATCAGAGGCTAAGATGATTTCATCCATCACTTCCATTGCTTCTGCACGCTCAATTTTAGCGACTAAACTCGCATAACAACCCGCCTCATTTAAAAGCTTACGCGCATAGTGCATATCGTCAGCAGACCGCGGAAAAGAAATCGCTACGAAATCTGCATTAATAGCCGCAACCGTTTGTATATCCTCGATATCTTTTTCTGTTAATGCCGCAGCAGATAAGCCGCCGCCTAATAAATTAATACCTTTATTATTGGATAATTGACCGCCAACCGCGACCACACAATTCACTCGACCACGCTCAACATTGACCACATCTAAAACAATACGCCCATCATCAAGCAACAAACGACTACCTTCACTCACTTCATTAGCTAAAGGTTCATAAGTAATGCCGACTTGTCCATGATCACCTTCGTTTTCACCTAAATTAATATCTAAAGCAAATTTCTGGCCTTCATTTAGCCAAACTTTATCATTGGCAAAGCGAGCAATACGAATTTTTGGCCCTTGTAAATCAGCCAAAATCCCTACGCGATAACCCGTCTTAGCAATGACAGCGCGAACATTATTGGCGCGATCAATATGATCTTGAGCAGAACCATGAGAAAAATTCAAACGCACGACATCAACGCCAGCCCAAAATAATTTCTCCAATACTTCAAGGTCGTCTGTAGCAGGACCCAAGGTCGCTACAATTTTAGTTCTTTTTAAAACACGCATAGAGGAATCCCAATAATCAGGTGACTGCACAAACAAAAGCGCAGATATAGCTAACTATACCTGCGCTCCAAGTAAAAATATAAGCGGCTAACTATTTAGCATTCATCAAAGCAACCGTCGTATCTAACATACGGTTGGAAAATCCCCACTCATTATCGTACCAAGACAATACTTTAACCAAAACACCACCGGTTACTTTAGTAAAGCTAGATTCATAAGTTGAAGACGCTGGATCATGATTAAAATCCATAGACACCAAAGGCTTATCATTAAACCCTAAGACACCTTTTAATGGGCCTTCAGATGCCGCCTTTAACAAGCCATCAATTTCTTCTTTAGACGTTGGACGTGATGCAACAAAAGTCAAATCAACTACCGACACATTAATCGTCGGTACACGCATGGCAAAGCCATCAAACTTACCAACTAACTCAGGTAAAACCAAACCAATAGCAGCTGCAGCCCCTGTTTTAGTAGGAATCATTGATTGAGTCGCAGAACGTGCACGACGTAAATCTTTGTGATAAACATCAGTTAATACTTGATCATTAGTATATGAATGAATCGTGGTCATTAGACCCGTTTCAATGCCAATACCATCCAATAAAGGTTTAACTAAAGGCGCAAGACAGTTAGTTGTACAAGAGGCATTAGAAATAACCGTATCCGATGCTTTTAAAATGTCATGATTCACGCCATAAACAATAGTTGCATCAACATCGCTTCCACCAGGAGCAGAAATAATTACTTTTTTAGCGCCGGCAGATAAATGTGCTGAAGCTTTTTCTTTAGTGGCAAAAAAACCGGTACACTCATGAACCACATCAACACCTAGCTCAGCCCATGGTAGTTTTGACGGGTCTCTTTCTGCTAGTACGCGAATTCTATCGCCATCAATGATCATGTAGTCGCCATCCATAGTGACTTCAAAAGGAAATTTCCCATGTACTGAATCATATTGCGTTAAATGCGCATTGGTTGCGGTATCACCCAAGTCATTAATCGCTACAACTTCTACTTCGCCTTTACGGTTAGCTTCATAGATTGCACGTACGACACAACGACCGATACGCCCATAACCATTAATTGCAATTTTAATCGCCATAAATCTCTCTCCAAAAGTTAAATGTAAAAATATTAGTACTCAAAAAATCTTATGCTCAAAACTATAACAACTGCTAATGAATTCGTCTATTGAATTCATTAGCAGCAACAAAAAAGGGAGAGCTAACTTTCGTCAGATCTCCCTTTCCTTGTTGTACTATCAAAAATAGCTTAATTTATAACTGCGGCCCTGCTTTAGTAAAATCAAAACCATTACTACTATCCGTATATTTTTTAAAGTTCTTGATAAATAGGCCGGCTAAATTTGCTGCCGTTGCATCATAACTCGCTTTATCTTCCCAAGCATTACGCGGGTTCAATAAACTTGTCTCAACACCAGTTAAAGTTTTAGGTGTATGTAACTGAAAGAAAGGCACTGTCTCAAATTCAGAATCATTAATACTGCCATCTAAAATCGCATTAATACAAGCGCGCGTGCCTTTAATACTCATACGCTTACCAACACCATAACCGCCACCAACCCATCCGGTATTGACTAAATAAGCATTAACGCCATGCTTTTCCATTTTCTCACCTAGCAACTTAGCGTAAACAGTAGGGTGTAAAGGTAAGAATGCCTCACCAAAACAGGCAGAAAAAGCAGTGACTGGTTCAGTAATTCCACGCTCTGTACCAGCTACTTTTGCTGTATAACCAGATAAGAAGTAATACATTGCTTGCTCTTTGGTTAATTTAGAAACTGGAGGTAAAACACCAAAAGCATCACAACTTAAAAAGATAATATTACGCGGCATACCCGCCTGTAAGCTGGCTCTATGATTATCTATATGGTCAATCGGATAGGAAACACGAGTATTTTCTGTTTTAGATTTATCAGTAAAATCGACGATACCATCATCATCAGCAACAACATTTTCTAATAATGCACCGTGCTTAATCGCACCATGAATTTCAGGCTCGTTTTCGGCTGAAAGATCGATTGTTTTTGCATAACAACCACCCTCAAAATTGAATACGCCCTCATCATCCCAGCCATGCTCATCATCACCGATTAATTCACGCGCAGCATCAGTAGAAAGTGTCGTTTTTCCTGTGCCTGACAACCCAAAGAATAAAGCTACATCGCCATCTTTACCCACATTCGCACTACAATGCATCGATAAAATACCTTCCAATGGCAACCAGTAATTCATCATGGTAAAGATGCCTTTCTTCATCTCCCCACCGTACCAAGTACCACCAATAATGGCGACATTCTTTTCTATATTAAAAATAACAAAGACTTCAGAGTTAAGGCCATGCTTAGCCCATTTTTCATTATTCATATGGCTGGCATTATAAACACGAAAGTCAGGCGCAAATTTTTCTAAGTCACTCGCATCTGGGCAAATAAACATATTTTTCACAAAATGAGATTGCCAAGCAAACTCAGTAATAAAACGCACGGATTTACGCGTATCCTCACTTGCACCGGCATAGCCATCGGTCACATAAATATCTTTATCTGAAAGGTAATCAGTGACATCAGCATACAATTCATCAAAGATTTCCGCAGAAACAGGCTTATTAATATTTCCCCAAGCTAAATTAGCTTGTGATGGAGATTGCTCTACAAAGTATTTGTCCTTCGGCGATCGACCGGTAAATTTTCCCGTATCAATCATCATGGCACCACTACTCGCCACCTTGCCTTCCTTATTATTTAGCTCATGCTCAAATAATTCATCATGACTTAGGTTATGGTATACCTTAGCTATACTTTTTAGACCTAAACTCTCTGCACTCAATCCACTCATCAAAAGCCTCTCTTCATAGATAACATTCAAGTCATCATTAATTATTATTTGTCTTAGGTAATCCATTACGACAGGAAAGTATTGTGGATCAACTATATATGAAATCATTTTAGCGTTCAAGATTTTAGCCACAACACGCGAATAAAATACGTTCGCAGGCTATTTCAACTTATTGTTATACTATCGCTTCTATTAATTTATTTCACGAGTCTTTATTCATGTCAGTATCGCTAAACACGCTAGAAGTTATTATCCGAGAGGCGGGTGACATTGCCTTAAGCCACTTTAATGATCTACAAAACCTAGAAATTTCACAAAAAAGCCCCCGTGACTTTGTTACTGCTGCTGATGTTGCGGTAGAAAAATTCCTACAAGCTGAACTCGGCAAACACTACCCAGAGTATGGTTTTTGGGGTGAAGAAAGTGGACAAAGTGAAAATCAAAGTAAACGCTGGATTGTTGACCCCATCGACGGCACTCATTCATTTTCTAAAGGACAATACTATTGGTCAATCAGTGTTGCGCTGGAAATTGACCAAGAGCTGATTGTCGGTGCTGTTTTCGCACCCGCCTTAAACGATTATTACTGCGCTGAAAAAGGCACAGGGGCATTTAAAAATGGCAAGAAAATCAAAGTCTCCAATGAAACCGACCTAGGAAACTCGATGATCGGCACTGGCTTTGCTTGTTTACGCTCCTACTTAGAAGACAATAACCTAGAACGCTTTTGTCGCATCGCACAAAAAACCACCGGACAACGCCGCTTGGGTTCTGCCGCGATGGATTTATGTTTAGTGGCTGATGGGCAACTGGATGCATTCTGGGAGCAAGAGCTGAATTTATACGATATTGCTGCTGGCGCTTTAATTGTCCAAGAGGCGGGTGGAACTACGACCGATTTCAAAGGTAACCCTGGCATTTACCCTAAACAAATCCTAGTAAGCAATGGCAAGATTTTGGATGAGCTATTAACCTTAATGTAATTCACCCTATTATTAAAAAGGCGGTTTTAACCGCCTTTATCCACCAACACAAGACATCTCTACAACAAATGCTGTACAGCAAGCCGCTCTTCCTTTAATTCCTGCTCAGTTTCTTGCATACGCTCTAGACTGAATTCTTCTATTTTCAAATCATTAACAATAGATGCTTCACCGTCAGCAGAAACACGCACTGGAAAAGAGTAAAACAGGCCCTTGTCAATGCCGTAACTACCATCAGAAAACACCGCCATACTAACCCAGTCATTATCTTCTGTGCCCAAAGCCCAAGCTCGCATTTGATCAATAGCTGCATTTGCAGCCGATGCAGCGCTCGATAATCCCCGCGCCTCAATAATTGCACCTCCCCTGTGCTGCACTGTAGGAATAAAGTCTTCCACAACCCATGTATCATCAACTAAAGAAAAAGCCTCTTGCCCTTTCACTGTTGCATGATGTAAATCAGGATATTGGGTTTCCGAATGATTACCCCAAATAATCATATTTTTTATATCTTTAGAGCGCACGCCACACTTTTCTGCCAATTGACTAATCGCCCTATTGTGATCCAGCATAGTCATACCAGAAAAACAGCTAGGACTTAAGTCAGGCGCATTAGATTGAGTAATTAGAGTATTGGTATTCGCAGGGTTACCCGTCACTAGCACTTTCACATGCCTACTAGCAACTTCATTTAATGCCTTGCCTTGCTCAGCAAAAATAACCGCATTACTTTCGAGCAAGTCTTTTCTTTTCATGCCGGTTTTACGTGGTTTCGCACCGACTAAAAAGACATAACCAGCATCTTTAAAGGCAATCTTCGGGTCATCGGTTTGAATAACTTTTTGCAATAAGGGATAAGCACAATCATTTAACTCCATGACCACGCCATGTAATTTCTCTAGCGCCGGAGTCACCTCCAACAAACGCAATATGACTGGCTGCTCCAAACCAAACAATTCACCAGATACAATACGAAACAATAAAGAATAACTTATCTGCCCTGCTGCACCGGTAACGGCTATAACTATGGGTGTTTTCATCTACTTTCCTATCGGCTTACACGTACTTAATTTATACCAAAATCAATAAACCCATTACCCAATGCAATAAGCAACTTCTCAGTACCAAGCAACAAACAAAATCCTTAGGAGCGAGGGTTTAATAAAACCCAAAAGTATGACACAGGATTTTGGCTACACAGGTGTGCTAGGAAAACGGACGCATAGCGAGCTACGCAACTGTTTTTTCTAGCGCGGTCGTGGAGTCAAAAGACAAGTCAGACTCGGGTATTATTGAATTTTCGCTCCTTAGCACTCACAGTACGACAAATCAGGCTGAACTTATTTTATGCGCTATAATAACGCGAATTTATACTCGTTTAAACGCATTATTGTGACATTTTTTAGGTAGTTTAATGAAAAAACTGTTATTCCAATTTGATACCGACACTCATCCATCTGTTTTTGATACCGTTGTTGCTTATGATGGCGGAGCTGATCATGTTATTGGTCATGGCAATCTCACGCCTGAAAATGTTCGCGCTTTGGTTGAAGGAACTATTTTCACTCGCCCCCCTAAAGACAAAAAAAATACCGCCATTTTCGTTGGCGGTAGCGATATGGCAGCTGGGCAAGCACTGTTTAATGCGGTGCAATCTTATTTTTTCCCTGGTTTTCAAGTCTCGGTCATGCTCGACAGCAATGGCAGTAACACCACAGCCGCCGCTGCAGTAGCAAAATTAGCCAGCAGTGGGCCATTAGCAGGCAAACAAGCAGTCGTACTTGCGGGTACCGGACCTGTTGGTCAAAGAGCGGCTGTAATGCTTGCCGAGGAAGGCGCGCACGTCACTATCGTGTCACGCAGTTTAGCTAATTCAGAAAAAGCCTGCCTTGCTATGAAAGAACGCTTTAATGTCGATTTATCAGCAACCGAAGCAAACGATAGCGATGCTCGCGGTGATGCCATTAAAAACGCCAATATCGTATTGGCAACCGGCGCCGCTGGCATTGAGCTATTGAAACCTGAACACTGGCAAAATAACCCTAATTTAGAAATGCTAGCCGATGCTAACGCCACACCTCCTATCGGCATAGGTGGCACTGACATGATGGACAAAGGTATCGACCGTCATGGCAAAATCATCTGGGGGGCAATTGGCTTTGGCGCGTTCAAGCTCGCATTACATCGCGCCTGTATCGCTCGGCTTTTTGAAGATAACAAACAAGTTTTAGATGCTGAATTGATTTTTAAATTAGCCAAAGAAATGGCCTAACATTCATTTAAAATTGATGACGCAAACAACTAATAACTTACGCCAAGATGCTATCGCTATTTTTCAAGCGGGCATTCAAGCGGCTGATCCCTATTCAGCAGTTAAGCGTTGTTTACAGAGTGATGGCAAGCGACTAGACATCACTTTAGATTTAAACAGCAATGCAAAGCGCCGCGGTAACTGGCAAAAAGTCCATGTTATTGCTTTTGGTAAAGCTGCCTGCGCGATGGCAAAAGCAGCGCAAGAAATCATCCCTGCTCAGCTTTTAGCTCAACCCATTACAGCCATCACCAACTATGAAAATGTTACTGAATTAGCTAATATTGAAGTGATCGGCGCAAACCATCCCTTACCTGATCAAGCAGGCTTTTCTGCGGCACAACGCATCGCAAAAATAGCTCAACAAGCACAGCAAGGCGACCTGGTTTTAGTATTGGTTTCAGGCGGGGGCTCAGCACTCATTCCCCTCCCTGCTGACGGCATTAGCCTAGATGAAAAAATAGCGACTACTGATTTACTACTTGCCTCAGGCGCGGCTATTAATAAAATTAATTGTGTACGTAAGCATTTATCACAACTAAAAGGCGGGGGTTTAGCAAAAATGGCCGCACCCGCTGATTTACACGCACTCATTTTATCTGACGTATTGGGCGATGACTTAAGTGCTATCGCCAGCGGCCCAACGGTTGCTGACGACACGACATTTAACGAAGCTATACAAGTATTCAAAGACAAACAACTTTGGCATAAGGTAGCGCCAAACGTACAAGCTCACTTAGAAAAAGGCGCGCAAGGCATCATCAGCGAAACACCTAAACTAGGCGATGCTATTTTCAATAACACAGATCACACGCTATGCGGCAGTAATGCCATTAGCGTACAAGCCATTAGCCAAACAGCTCAAAACTTAGATTACGATCTGCATTTATACAGCGACCAACTTAGCGGCGAAGCCAAACAAGTCGCCGAAGATTTAGTGATCTACACACAAGCACTACTCGCCAAAAATATAGATAGACCTTGCGCCATTTTAGCTGGCGGCGAAACTACAGTTACTCTGACGGGCAATGGCTTAGGCGGGCGCAACCAAGAAATGGCACTGGCCTTTGCTATCGCAGCTGAAAAACACCAACTTAACGCAGATTGGGTGTTTTTAAGTGGCGGCACCGATGGCCACGACGGCCCTACCGATGCGGCTGGTGGAATGGTCGACCCACAAACAATAACACGTATGCGCAACGCAACTATTGAGCCTAAACAATATTTAGCCAATAATGATGCCTATCACGCTTTACAAATATCCGAGGGTTTGCTGATCACAGGCGCAACAGGCACCAATGTTGCTGACCTGCAAATACTGCTAATCCAGCCACAGCTTATATAACACTTCTCATTTAGGAAACCACCATGTTTAAAAAATCAATGACTATTGCAGGTTTTGACGATGAACTCTTCCAAGCGATTGAAGAAGAACGCCAACGCCAAGAAGACCATATAGAATTAATTGCCTCAGAAAACTACACCAGCCCTCGCGTAATGGAAGCGCAAGGCACGCTATTAACCAATAAATACGCAGAAGGTTATCCGGGAAAACGTTATTACGGTGGCTGTGAATATGTCGATAAAGCAGAACAACTAGCGATAGACCGCGCAAAGGAATTATTTGGCGCAGATTACGCTAACGTGCAACCACACTCTGGCTCACAAGCTAATATGGCCGTCTTTATGGCATTAATTCAGCCTGGCGACACAATTCTAGGTTTAAGCCTTGCTGATGGCGGACATTTAACCCACGGCGCAAAACCTAATTTTTCTGGCAAAATTTACCATGCAGTGCAGTACGGTTTAGATTATGAAACTGGTGAAATTGATTACGATCAAGTTGAAGCACTTGCTTTAGAGCACAAACCTAAAGTGCTCGTCGCTGGCTTTTCTGCTTATTCACGTATTTGGGACTGGCAACGCTTTAGAGAGATTGCCGATAAAGTCGGTGCGTATTTATTTGTTGATATGGCACATGTTGCTGGCTTAGTCGCTGCCGGTTTATATCCAAACCCAGTCCCCATTGCTGATGTCGTTACCAGCACCACACATAAATCTTTACGCGGCCCACGCGGCGGTTTGATCTTATGTAAGAGCAACCCTGAACTTGAGAAAAAATTTAACTCAAATATTTTCCCAGGCATTCAAGGCGGCCCATTAATGCACGTCATTGCAGCGAAAGCCGTTGCTTTCAAAGAAGCCTTACAGCCTGAATTCAAAGTTTATCAACAACAAGTGATTGATAACGCACGCGCAATGGCGGCAGTGTTTATGGAGCGCGGTTTTGATGTGATTTCTGGTGGTACAGACAATCATCTAATGCTAGTGTCTTTAATTCCCAAAGGTATTACTGGTAAAGCCGCTGATGCAGCCTTAGGTTTAGCGCATATCACGGTGAATAAAAACGCCGTACCGAATGATCCTGAATCGCCATTTGTCACCAGCGGCATACGCGTAGGAACACCTGCACCCACATCACGCGGATTTAAAGAAGCGGAAGTCGCCGATATTGCCAGCTGGATGTGTGATGTGATGGAAAATATGGAAGATGAAACCGTCATCACAGCCGTACGCGAGAAAGTACATGCATTATGTAAACGCTTTCCTGTTTATCGCGACTAGCATTATTGTTGGGTTACGTTTTTATTGCTACACAAGAAAATCCTAACCCAACCTACTAAACTGAGGTGTTTCACGGCTTTATCAATAAAAAACAAGACTGGTAAACATTGTCCAGGCAAGCACAACAAGAAGTTTATCAAAAACTCCGCCGCAAGCGACCGAGTTTGACAAAGCCATAGCGCCAATATAACTGAAGCATAGTTAGATCGCAAAGAAGATGACGTATGGAAATAAGCAGTAACAAAAAAATAACCCAATTAAATTATGCAAGTATTGCTCATTGACTTAGAAAACTGTCCTAGCCAAACAAGTAAATTGCTGGAGAATTTAGCCGACTATTCCCAAGTTATTATTTGTTATGCTCAAAGCGGAGCAAAAATACCTATTGACTGGGTTATCCCTCTAACAAAATCGGTTAATGACAATACATTAAAAATCATTAAAATGCCTGCTGTAAAGAAGAATGCAGCTGACTTTGGCATTACCTTTTGGGCAGGAGCATTAATGGCGCAATTACCTGAGAAAACCCATTTTGATATTGTTTCTAATGATACAGATTTAGATATTGCTATCGATTTGCTTACCTCACAGTTACGCAGTGCAAAACGTATAGGAATAATCAAAAAACAAACAGAAGTATTCCCGACACCTACAGCTCAACCCATAAGTGATGCCTCGCAAGATTATTGTTTGCACTTAAATAGCCATTCAAATAAACCTGCAAAGAAAACGACACTATTAAATAGCATCACGAGCAAATTTAAAAGCGATGCAAGTATTAACCCCGCCTCGGTGTTACATGAATTAACTCAGCACGGCATTGTTATCACATACAATGACAGCGATAAAATCACTTACAATATTCAAAAATTACACTCCTTAAAAACAAAATAAATCATTTTCAGGATTAAAGATGTCTGATATAGAAATTGCCCAAAAAGCCAAAATGCAGCCGATTATTAATTTAGCGGCGGAAAAATTTAATATTCCTGCGGAACATTTAGATCCTTACGGTCATTACAAAGCCAAAATCTCACTGGAATATGTCAATAGTTTAAAAGATCAACAAGACGGCAAACTGATTTTAGTCACTGCCATTAGCCCTACCCCAGCAGGCGAAGGTAAAACAACGACGACCGTTGGCTTAGGTGATGCGATGAATCGCATTGGCAAGAAAACCATTATGTGTTTGCGCGAGCCATCGCTCGGCCCTTGCTTTGGTATGAAAGGCGGTGCAGCGGGTGGTGGTTATTCTCAAGTCGTCCCGATGGAAGATATTAACCTGCATTTTACTGGTGATTTTCATGCTATTGGTGTCGCGCATAATTTATTGTCTGCGATGATTGATAACCACATTAATCACGGTAACAAACTGGGTATAGACTCACGCCGCATAAAGTGGAAACGTGTCGTCGATATGAATGACCGTGCATTACGTCAAATTACTGTCGGTCAAGGCGGCCCTGCAAACGGCTATTGTCGTGAAGATGGCTATGATATTGTGGTAGCTTCGGAAGTGATGGCAATTTTATGTTTAGCCACTAACCGTGCCGATCTAAAAGAACGCCTAGGACGTATCGTTATCGCGTATAAAGCCGATAAAATCACACCAGTTTATGCGCGTGATTTGAATGCACAAGGTGCAATGGCCGCTTTATTAAAAGACGCGATCAAACCCAACCTAGTACAAACCCTAGAAAACAACCTAGCCATTATACATGGCGGGCCTTTCGCCAATATCGCACACGGTTGTAATACCGTAACGGCCACTAAAACCGCATTAAAACTAGCTGATTATGCGATTACTGAAGCGGGATTTGGTGCGGATTTAGGGGCAGAAAAGTTTATCGACATTAAATGTCGCATGGCAGGACTTAAGCCTTCAGCTGTTGTTTTAGTAGCAACGGCAAGAGCGATAAAATCACATGGCGGCGTGAAAAAAGATGAACTAAATAACGAAAACCTGGCCGCTATAGAGTCTGGTTTTTCTAACTTAGAGCGTCATTTAACGAACATCACCGAGCACTACGGCTTACCTTGTGTCGTCTGCATTAACCACTTCACTTTTGATACTGAAGCGGAAATTGCACTGATTATCAAAAAATGCGAGGCCTTAGGTGCAAAATGTATCGTTTCCAAACATTGGGCTGAAGGTGGAGCAGGTGCAGAAGCTTTAGCACAAGAAGTGGTTAATATCGTTGATAATCGCGAACCAGGCTGTAGTTTTGTTTACGATGAATCATTACCACTTTGGGATAAAATCGAAACGATTTCGACTAAACTGCACGGTGCCGCAAATATCACTGCCAGCCCTAAAGTCAAAGCAGAGATTAAAGCCCTACAAGCGGAATACGGTCACTTCCCAATCTGTATGGCGAAAACACAAATGTCATTTTCTACCGACCCAACCGCGATAGGCGCACCATCTGGTCATACGGTAGAAATTACTGAAGTTCGCTTAGCCAATGGCGCAGGCTTTATCGTCGCTATTGCCGGCAATATGATGACCATGCCGGGTTTACCTAAAGTCCCAGCGGCAGAGCGCATTGATATTACTGATGAGGGTGTGATTACGGGCTTGTTTTAAGTTTTTTATCTGGAAAGGTAGGCAGAAAAATTTTGCCTACCCTTGGATCGAAAACTGTATATGTAGGCTGGAATAGCGTAGCGTTTTCCGGCATATTTCCGCTTAAGAACACGCATGAAATAAGCTGTACATCCTCAAATGAGCTGCTGGTTATTTTATGCTCATTCCCTAGCTATGGTGGAAAACGCTAACGCTATTCCACCCTACTTGCTGAAAAGACAGTCGTATATTATATAAAGTATTTAATAATATTAATGACCACCACAATAGCAGCAAATATGACTATAAATGAAATT
The DNA here is from genome assembly GCA_965365945.1 of uncultured Gammaproteobacteria bacterium. Taxonomy (GTDB): domain Bacteria; phylum Pseudomonadota; class Gammaproteobacteria; order Methylococcales; family Methylomonadaceae; genus Methyloprofundus. The sequence continues at coordinate 108,153 of CBDUDP010000004.1, read as the reverse complement.
AATCTTAGAGCGCTCTGACTCTGTGTGTTAGTTGTTTGATGGGGAGCACTAACACCTTTAATATATCCATTTATCGCCTGAGTTTTTCCACCTTTTGATGTGATAACTTGGTAAGAAATAGTATCACCGATTTTTGGTTTACGACTTAAGCCTTTTAATTCTGATCCATGAATAAAAATATCACGCTTGCCTTTTGCTTGACCGATAAGACCGAAGCCTTTATCTTTATTCCATTGGCGTAATTTTCCAGTAAATACAGTATCGCTCATTCAATTGCCTAACTTATATAATTTATGTGCTATTTTAACGTAAAATTGAGCTGATACTAGCAGTATGTTTGATGGGAAGGATCAGGAAGCCAAGCCAGCTTGATGTAAGCATTAATTGGCTATACTTTATATATCCACTCGTAAGCCGTATACGTACGGCTGGAATAGCATGGCGTTTTCCGGCATACAAATAGCCATACCCTACCACTGGTGGAAAACGCTAACGCTATTTCACCCTACAGCTCTTTAAACCTCACCGAATAACGAAAGCTTTCTGGATCAAAATAATCTAAGGCTTTGCCATTAACTTCTGCATACGGGTACATTAGATAGTTAACCGGTTTAGATTCTTGAGCCGGCTGCAGCGTAATACCTCGACCACCACTTTCAAGCGTCATTCTGTAAGCATCAACGCCACCAAAAAAGTATTCTCTAAGTTCTTTTATATCCGCTAACTCTAATTGATCAACTAGCATTTTCTTTCTGACATCAGCAGGATCAACAGCAACCCATCCTGTGCCAGGCAAATAAAATTCTGCCCAGCAGTGATACCAGCCGGTAATATCTTGCTCGGCTTTTTTACCCAATCTAAGACCAAACACCTCTCTTGCGGGCACGCCTACATTTCTGGCTAAAGCGACATAGACCGAACTAATATCTGCACATTTACCACTACGCTTACTTAAAGTCACTTCAACAACACCAAGGCCACAGCCTTTTACATTAGGATCTCTTGAAGTATTTTCAACGACCCAATCATAAACAGCACGAGATTTTTCAAGTATGCCGGTTTTGCCTTTTTGTATACCTTGGGCAATTTCTGCTACCTGCCCATCAGTTGGCACCCACCAATCTGGCTGCAAATATTTTTGTATTTCAACCGGAACTGGCGCGCCAGTATCAATCAATTTGATGGCTTGACGTTCTTGAGTGCTGACTTTAAAGCCTAGCTCCATATTTTTTTCTTGTATTTCTTTCGGCCATTCAGCAAAGAAGTATAAAGCTCCGCTTTTGGGTTCTTTATAAACGCCAGAGTTTATAAAATTCCCTTTAATTGCCATATTTTCAATGAGTTGATATTCTCCTGAAACAGGGTAAGGTAGCCATATTTTTGCTGATTGCGGCGTTTCTGGAGCTTTTAAATCTACTTTAATAGTGATAAGTCCTTGCTTTTCATCGGCAAGACTGGATTCTGTACCTAGGAAAAATAGACAAAAGGACAGGAGGGCAATTTTTAATTTCATGGTGAACCTTAATATTTATAAATTATAATGGCTTGTGGATAAAGTATTTCGGCTACGCACTTAAGACGGGACAAAAACCACACAACCTCGTTCCAACGCTCTGCGTTGTAATGCATAGACTGACGCTCTGCGTCACGGAACGCAGAGCGTTCCCATATACGTTCCCACGCGGAGCGTGGGAACGAGAGTCATCAAGGTGTCCCGCCTTAACTTCGTAGCCAGTATTTCTGTTTGTAGGCATAGGTATTAACACAAGTCTAAAAGCTTTCTCCAGTGAAAGAAGGTTGGATGTGGGAAAATAAATAAAGCTTTGGTTTTATTCTCCTCACCCCAGCCCTCTCCAGCAAGAGAGCTATCCTAAATTGCAGCTCGCTGGATTTTAATTTGCGACACAGCCGAATTAAATTCAGTCACTTCGCCGATGGTATAAAACTGTTGATGGAAGCTCTCATCTAGCTCTGTATAGCATGTAGCAGGTATTCCAGCTAATAAGCCCCCTGAGGTTTGCGGATCAAACAACAACTTAAATCGAGGATTTTGCATCATTGCATCTTCCCACTCAATCACGTTAAGCGCTTGGCGATTTTGATTATAAAGGCTGCTTTTAATATTCTGTACTGCGAGAGCTTCTCCCCCAGCTAGCACAGGAATCGCATTTAAATCTAAAGTCGCGGCACAATCTGATGCCTGACATAGCTCATATAAATGGCCAAGCAAACCAAAGCCTGTGACATCGGTGCAAGCTTGTACATTAAGCCCACTCAATAATTTAGCTGCTTGATCATTCGCTTGTAACATGGAATCAATCGCTTGATTGAAAACTTCACCATCACACTGACCTTCCATGGCCGCTGCCAATATAACACCCGTTCCTAATGGTTTAGATAACACCAGTTTATCCCCAAGCATTAAGCCTTGTTTATGAAATAAAGGGGCTTCCTGCTGAATACCATTAACCACTAAACCCACTGAAAGCTCGCTGGCCTCAGAAGTATGTCCGCCTAAAAAACGACATTGCAGCGTGTCTAATTGCATAAAAATACCCTGCATAAGCATTTTTAACTGACGTTTTTGTATTTCTTGGCTGGCGTATGGCAAGGTAATCAATACTTGTGCGGAATCGGGTTTAAGATTCATCGCATACAAATCGCTCAGCGCATGACTCACTGCAATTTGTCCAAATAACCAAGGGTCTTGAATGGGCGTTTTAAGGGCATCGACACTTTGATAAACAATGTCAGGATTATTGGTAATTTGCACTGCATCTTGAGGCTGATAATGCCCCTCCCCTAGCAAATCATTAAGCACTTGTTGCAAGACATTTGCGCCTATTTTTGCCCCACAGCCACCACAACGCTTTAAGGGGTCATGCTGTTCTGTTTGCTCTTGTGCATCAATAAGCTGTGGATTAATTGTTGCATCGAAATTCATAGCCAACGGAGGTAATTGATGAAACTTACCCATAAATTTTCTATCAATCGAATCTTTCCAGCGCCACACCCAATCGCCTGAAAAGCTTAATAGGGATTTTGAACCTGTCGCTTTCTTTTCACCTAATGCCAGCAAACTTAAAAAACCATCCTGCGGTTTATAATTAATTAGCTTTTGGTTCAGCAATACAGCCTGTAGATTATGAAATAATACAGGCGCTTGTCTGACCGCATAAACACCTGCTTTAGGTCGTGGATTAGCGACCATATTAACAATGTCACCTGCACCAAAAACATAATCATACTCCAATGATTGCAAGGTCTGTCTGACGTTCATAAAACCAGCATCATCGCACGCTAGCTGACCTTTATTTAACCAAGAAGCACCTGATGCTTGAGTACACCAGATAATTTCATCAGATAAAATAGGATCGCCCTGCTGGCAATGAATTATGCCTTTACTGAGCTTAGTCACTCGCGTGGAGCTATGCAGCGTAATATTATATTTTTTTAGCTGCTTTTTAACCTGGCTAATAACTTGATGGTTATAGCCAGGTAAAATATCTTCTGCGCCAGTTATCAAATGATACTGTAACGATGCATCCGTTTTTTGCAGTTTACAAGCGAAAGCCATGATAACTTCAACACTGCCTGCCCCACCGCCGACAACCGCCAGCGATTTGATTTTATGTTGTCGCACCTGTTTTTGAATCAGGTTCCAGCGTGTATAAAAGTCGCTAATGGGTTTTACTGGAGTGCTATATTCTTTCGTGCCTTCAATCTGTTGATTGGGAGTTGAACCAATATCAATAGAAACCACATCGAATTCAATAGCCGGCCGATTCGCTAGTGTTAAGGTTTTCGCTTCAGCATCAATCGCGGTTACTTTATCCTGAATAAAACGGATATTAGCCCACAGTGCTAATTTCACCAAATCAATATGCGTTTGTTCAAAACTATAATGCCCTGCAATTAATCCTGGCAACATGCCTGAATAAGGCGTCATCGTCTGCGGGCTGATTAAAGTAATTCGTACGCCAGGCAAAGGATTCATTGCCCACTGGCGTAAAACTAGCGCGTGACTATGTCCGCCACCGACTAAAACTAAATCCTTGAATATAGGTGCAGTACTCATGATTTCATATTCTTTAAATGCTCTTCAACCCAAGATAAAATCTCAGGCTCTGACCCGCTAAATATCATCTCACTCTGTTTATTTTTTAGCTGATACTGATACATCGGGTCATAGTACTCTTCCAGTAACAAACGAATACTTTCATCAAATAAATCACTTTGCCCCGTTGCAAATAAATGCTCTAAAGCCAAAGTAAATAAGGCGTGCATTTTTTGATAAAGTACGCCACCCAAACGCTTTTTTATCCGCGCTAAACTATTAAGCAAAAAATCACTGAATTTCCCCTCAGCAAGCTCTTTAAATTCCTGCTGATATAACAACCAATTGCTGGCAAAGTAATCTTCCCGGATAATCAAGACACGCTGTTCAAAATCACGCTCTAAGAATATATAAGGCGCTTGCGTCATTTTATGGTGAAAACTATCCGGTAAAATACAGCGTCCTATACGCTTACTTTCATCTTCCAATAGCAACCCCGCACTGGGAAGCTTATGTCGATATTTAAGACAAGCTATGGATAATTCATTTTCCCAGTTAATCTGAGTAGGCTGGTAATCGCGAACATTACTACCAAATGCAGAGCCTCGATGATTAGCCTGCCCTTCTAAATCAACATAATAATTGGTTTTTTTTAAAACATGGGTTTTGCCTGACCCAGTAAGTCCACTTAAAATAACAAAAGGAATTTGTTGCGCACTCAACTCCAATTGTTCAATTAAGTACGTGCGCATGGCTTTATAGCCACCCTTAATAAGCGGATAATTAACGCCCTGCTCTTTTAACCACGCCTGAGTCGTGCGTGAACGCAAGCCACCACGAAAACAGTACAAATATCCTTCTGGATGAGACCTTACAAATTGCGTCCATTGCTCCAGCCTTTGTTCGCGCAGCTCAGGATTGACTAGCTCCAAACCTAAAGCAATAGCCGCATCTTGCCCATCGTTTTTATAACAAGTGCCGATGGCTTCGCGTTGTGGGTCATCTAAAATCGGAATATTCTGACTACGAGGAAAAGCCCCTTTATCAAACTCAACAGGCGCTCTGACATCCATTAACGGTATGTCTTCTAAAAATAGTTTTTGATAATCCAAGGTGTCCTGTCTAATCATTGTGATAATTTTATTGTTTTTAATATTATTTAGGAACGCACATAAAATAACTTCGATGCAATGGGCGCACGAATCACTATTGTTTTGAAAAAAGCGGCATTGAAGTTAAGCATACTCTTTAATTTCTTAGGACGAGGTTTAGCCCGCCGACTTTGAGCAATACAGTCCATTAGCGGACTAAAGTCCGACCTTATCTAATTAAATTCTATAAATCGTAATACAGTATTTTTCTTATCACAGACTACAGCCCCCATAACGTCTTCTGATAAAGAAAACGCATCAATACGCCACTTCTCCGCCGCACCACAGGTCTCTGGCACCCGTAAAAAACCACTTAAATTAGCGGGGTTGATCACACATTGATTTAAGCCTAAGGTAATGCCTTTGCCATCTGCTTTAACAAAGGCTTCTTTTCTTACCCAAAATTGATAAAAAGCACGACCCTGCTCCGACTTATCTAAACCATGCCAATAGTCGGCTTCCTCAATAGAGAAACATTTTTTGACCAGCCCAGCCCAAGTATCACGTGGCTTATAGTATTCAATATCAATACCTAGTTGGCATTGCTGCGCGATGGCTAGCGCCAGACTATCGCCCGAATGCGACAGATTAAAACTTAGTTCAGGATAGTCCGCTAAAAATGGCTTACCAAATTCTGTTTTCGAAAATTTTAATTGTACTGCGGACTCATTAATATAGTTCGCTAATGCTTCCCTTAACAACCCATGGGCAACAATATAATTATCTCTTACTTGAGCAAATTTAAACCTTTCAGTAACGGCTAGTTCATTAGCATCTAATAAGCTTAAGTAATGCGCGTGCCGGTGATAAAAACTAGATACCGATGTCGTCGTGTAAACATTAACCTGAGCTTTATTAATCAAGCGTTTGCACGCTGGCAAAGCCCTCGCCGCGAGGATCACTAGCCGCAGCGAGCTCTTTACTCACTTTATCTAGTTGCACGGCTTGCATATTCCCATAGTTATATTTCTGCATCAGCTGATGACCTAGAGCTTGCAACCCTTGCACTTCATCTTCAGTTAAGCCATTTTTCTCATATAAAATCTGATCAGGAATATATTGATGATGAAAGCGTTTAACATTTACCCATGATTCAGGCGAATTATCCGCTGCAAAATCTAGTGCCGCTAATAACACCATAGAAATAATACGACTGCCGCCCGGAGTACCTAAAACCGCTATACGTTTATTATCTTCTAAAAAAGTTGGCGTCATACTGGATAACATGCGCTTCTCTGAGGCAATAGCATTTGCTGCACCACCGACTAAACCATAACCATTAGCCGAATTCTTAGCGCTGGCGAAATCATCCATTTCATTATTTAATAACACGCCCGTCCCTGATGCCACTAGCCCGGCGCCAAATGGGAAGTTAACACTTAAAGTCGCCGAGACTCGATTGCCTTCAGCATCAATAATCGAAAAATGTGTGGTATTACGACCGCCTGGCTGATCTTCTGTTTGCCCTGTTAGATAATCACTAGGCAAAGCCTTATCCGCACGTAGTGTACTGGCTAAACCCTGAGCATAGTCTTTATTCAAGAGCCGCTCTACAGGCACATCAATAAAATCTGCATCACCTAAATATAATGCACGATCATGATAAGCGCGACGTAATGCCTCAATAATCAAGTGTTTACGCGTAATGCTATCAACCGAGTCCAAATCGATATTTTCCAATATATTCAAAGCAGCAATTAAAACGATACCACCTGATGAGGGCAAAGCCGCACTGGTGATTTTTATATCTTTATAACTCCCCGTAACGGGTTCGCGCTCGATAAGCTGGTACTTTTTCAAATCTTCTAATGACCAGATACCGCCCTCTTGTTGTACCGCATTCACTAATTTATCGGCAATCGTTCCCGCATAAAACCCCGCATGTCCTTTATTCGCTAACTTCTTTAACGTGCTGGCCAAATCAGTTTGTATCAATAGGCTATTTTTCTCTGGAATGTCGCCTTGTTGCAAAAAAATACCGGCCGTTTCAGCGTCTTTATTTAACATCGTTTTACGAAAACCTAGCAGTTTTTGATGACGCTCTCCGATATTAAAGCCCTGTTCAGCATAACGAATAGCAGGCCCTAAACTTTCAGCTAAGCTCAATTTGCCATAGTGTTTCGATAAATGCACTAAACCTGCTGGCATACCAGGAATACCAGCAGCCAAAGCACCATTTAACGATAGCCCTGTAACCGCGTTACCCTGAGCATCCAGAAACATATTTTTATCTGCGGCTAAGGGCGCTTTTTCACGACCATCCAGCATAATATCCAAGCCATCACTTTCTCTATGTAACAACCAGAAGCCACCGCCACCCAAGCCAGAGCCTGAAGGTTCAACAACCGCTAAAGCAGCGCTTACTGCTACCGCCGCATCATAAACATTGCCGCCCTTGTTTAAAATCTCAAAGCCCGCTTGAGTCGCTAAGGGATGCGCGGTGGCAATAGCCACTTGCCCTGGCTGTTTTACGCTACAGCCTGTTATACTTAAAACAACAAAAATCAGCGCTAAACTAACTGATAAGCTAACACTCTTACTACTCTTTTTTTGACTCAATACATTTACTCTCATGAACATACCTTTGACTAATATTAATGCGCTGATTGTCGATATGGATGGCGTATTATGGCACGGTGAGCAGGCTATTGCAGGCTTAAGCGATTTCTTTCAGCTATTACGTGAGCAAGATATGCCTTTTATTCTGGCAACCAATAATGCCAGTAATACTGCCGAGCAATATGTTAAAAAATTAGCGCGTATGGGCATTAGTGTGAAACAGGAAGAAATATTAACTTCGGGCATGGCTACCGCGCTGTATCTTGCTCAACATAAAGACCCAGCGAATACGCGTATTTTCGTGTTAGGTGAACAAGGGGCGAGCCAGCCACTATTAGAGCAGGGCTTCACTTTAACGAATATTTACCAATTAAATAGCCCGAAAACACCCAATCAAGGCGCGGATATTGTAGTTTGTGGAAAAGATGAAACGATCACTTGGGGTAAACTGTCTACTGCAACGCTGAACTTACAAGCAGGCGCAGAATTTATTGCCACCAATGCAGATACGACACTACCGACTGAGCGAGGCTTAGTGCAAGGTAATGGCGCAATTCTTGCCGCACTACATGCAGCGACAGGGCGCACACCGACTATTATAGGCAAGCCTGAACCCATTATGTATCAACAAGCACTCGCTTTATTAGGCTCAACTCCAGAAAATACCATTGCTATTGGTGATCGTTTAGATACGGATATTTTAGGTGCAGTACGCACAGGGATGCGTAGTTTAATGGTTTTAACAGGGGCATCAAAACGTGAAGATTTGAAAAAAATTGATTTTACACCGACGTGGATTATGCAAGATTTGCAGATGGTAACAGAGGCACTACGGGAAAGGAACTAAACGAACCAGGTACAACGACTATTTATAACTGATGTTACGCAGGAACATTGCCATACTCATATTAAGAGAAATATGACTTAAAAATAATAGATTGTGGGAGGGGCTAAAGCCCCTCCCACAAATAACACCATTAACTCTTAATTCAGCGGCAATAGTTTTAAGATGGGGTTCGAAAAAACGCTCCGCCCATCCTACATTAACGCAATATTACAGCGTTTCTACACCAGAGGCTTTGGCAACTAATACAACATCAGCAGGCCTTAAGCCAAAAATACCAACCGTAACAACACCCGGGATATTATTAACTAAGCGTTCTAATGCTAATGGCTCAGCAATTTCCATATTATGTACATCAAGAATTTCACAACCATTATCAGTTTTATAATTCTCACGCCAAATGGGCTGGCCGCCTAATTTAACAATTTCACGGGCAACATAACTACGTGCCATTGGGATAACTTCGATAGGTAAAGGAAATTCACCTAAGACTTTAACTGTTTTGCTTTCATCAACAATACAAACAAACTTCTTGCTTGCACCCGCGATGATTTTCTCGCGTGTTAATGCGCCGCCGCCGCCTTTAATTAACTGCTTTAACGCGTTAGTTTCATCTGCACCATCGACATAAACATCTAAGTTGCCAGACTCACTAAGCTCCATCACTGGAATACCAATTTTTTTCAGTCTTTCAGTAGTCGCAATAGAGCTAGATACTGCACCTTTAATATCTTTAGTTAAGTCAAAATCAGCGAGGCAATCAATAAAATGATTAACGGTTGAACCGGTGCCCACACCTAAAATAGCAACATCTTTAATATAAGGTAAGGCAGCTTCAGCTGCTTTACGTTTACTTTCGTCTTGTGTCATATCTTATCTTCCTAAATGATTAAGGCCATGCTGTGATCGAGCTAAACTCATTAACTCGATCAGCAAATAAATTTAAGCTTTTGCTAATTCTGCACGCATTTCATCTATCACTTTTTTATAGTCAGGCTGACTAAAAATAGCTGACCCAGCAACAAACATATCAGCACCCGCTGCTTTAATTTCACGGATATTATCTACTTTAACGCCGCCATCAATTTCTAGGCGTATATCGTAACCACTATCATCGATTCTTTTTCTTGCTTCACGCAATTTATCCAACGTGCCAGGAATAAAAGATTGACCACCGAAGCCAGGATTCACTGACATTAATAAAATAATGTCTACTTTATCCATCACATAATCAAGAAAATGTAATGGTGTACTTGGGTTAAATACTAAGCCAGATTTGCAACCTAAATCACGAATCATTTGTAATGACCTGTCGATATGCGTTGATGCTTCTGGGTGAAAAGTAATCATACTTGCACCGGCTTTTGCGAAGTCAGGAATAATACGGTCAACAGGCTCAATCATTAAATGCACATCAATAGGTGCAGTCACGCCATGCTTTCTAAGCGCGTCACAAACCAATGGCCCAATAGTTAAGTTAGGTACGAAGTGGTTATCCATTACATCAAAATGAACAACGTCTGCGCCAGAGGCTAAAACATTATCAACTTCTTCACCTAATTTAGCGAAATCAGCAGAAAGAATAGAAGGTGCAATCCAGTTATCAGTCATATCATGACTCCTCATTTAATTAAAATTATTGTTATTATACGCTTTTATTTTTCTTGAGCTAATGCCGCTGCTAATTGCTTAGCAGGCATATAGCCAGGGAAAATCGTGCCTTTTGTCGTTATCATCATCGGTGTACCACGCACACCTAATTTTTCACCTAAAGCCATATGAGCATCAACAGGATTTTTGCAGGTTTTTTCTACTGGCGGATTTGATCCTGATTTAGCCCCAGTTAAAGCAGCATTTCTATCATCTGCGCACCAAACTGAAACGGCCTTTTTATAAGCATCAGAATCTTTACCCGCTCTTGGGTAAAATAAATACTGAATAGTAATGCCTTCAGCTAAATATTTATCCATTTCTGAATGTAGTTTACGACAGTATCCACAATCTATGTCGGTAAAAACATTTATCGTATATTTACTTTCTGGCGCTTTATAGATAATCATCTGATCTTTAGCAACGCCATTAATCAGGACAGCTCTAGCTTTGGCTAGCTTATCTTCCGTTAAATCTTTTTTAGCGACTAAATCAAACATATGCCCCTGAATCAGATACTTGCCATCTTCTGAAACATAAAAGACATCCGCACCGACCATAACTTCATACAGACCCTTTATTTCTGAGTCAGAAATATCATCTACAGAAATTGAAGGCATGGTTTCTGCTAGTACTTTTCTCAATGCCTCTTTATCTGCATAAGCCGTTGGGGCGACAAATAATCCTGCTAAAAATAAAGCAACGAAAGCTTGTTTTAAGTTATTCATAATAATCCTTTAAGATAATTGAGCGGTGCGGGGTTAAGTTAAAATAAACGTCCTATATCCAGAAATACAGCGAGAATCATTAAGCCTAATAAGGCTGCCATCCCTATTTGCTGAAAAACTAATTGGATATTTTCTGCAACGGGACTACCTTTAATTGCCTCAACAGCAAACATTAATAGATGTCCGCCATCTAAAACAGGAATGGGTAATAAATTCAAAACGCCCAAACTAACACTGACTATTGCCAGAAACTTCAGAAAAGAAACTAAACCCATTTCTGCAGATTTTCCTGCATATTGAGCAATACTAATCGGGCCGCTTAAGTTATCTACCGAAGCTTTGCCGACAAACATATAACCCATCATTTTCAAGGTCGCGCCTGAATAGTACCAAGTCCGTTTAACTGCTGCAGCAAGTGCATCGCCAGGAGATAAGGAGTAGTCAACCATTAATGAATCAAGTAAGCCCTCTGGCACTTGCACGCCAACGCCTATTTTTCCAACTATCTTTTCATTTTCAATAGTACTTTTAGGCGTTAAGCTCAATGCGACAACTAAACCCTCCCGCTCGACTAATAATGACATAGCTTGCCCTGGGTGCACTTGTACGTATGCCACCCACTCTAACCAATCTTTAAATTCGTTGCCATCGGCACTCAGAATAAGGTCGCCGGTTTGCAGTCCTGCTTGCTCAGCAACACTGTCCGCTATAACTTTGCCCACCACTGCAGGTATTGTTGGCTGCCATGCTTTCAAGCCTAGCTCTTTAAATAAAAGCTCAGGTTCCTGGCTTATTGCCAAAGGAATAACCAAAGTATGCGTTAATAATATTCCATCTTGGGTTTTGACTTGTATAGGCAATCCCTCTTCTGCATCCATCGCTGAAGCAAACAGAGTTTCCATCGTTTCACGCCAAGTCTGTGTTTTAATGCCATTAACCGAGATAATCTCTTCACCTTCGACAAAACCCGCTTGAGCAGCGAGTGTCGTAGGTTCAACCGTGCCGACCACGGGACGCATGCCGGTTTCGCCAATCATAAAAACCGACCAATAAAGCAATACCGCCAAAACTAAGTTAAAGATAGGCCCCGCCGCGACAATAGCTGATCGCGCCCATAAGGGCTTGCGACTAAAAGCATGCGGTAAATCTTCGGGTGCAACATCACCTTCGCGCTCATCAACCATTTTCACATAGCCACCCAACGGAATGGCTGACAGCACATATTCAGTTGTGGAACTATCTTTTTGATATTTCCAAATGACTTTACCAAAGCCTATCGAAAAACGCAGTACTTTAACGCCTGTTTTTCTAGCAACCCAGAAATGGCCGAATTCATGAATCGCAACCAATAAGCCAATCGCGACTATAAAATAAAACAGACTATGTAAGGTCTCCATTAGGCAACTAAAGCCACAATGATTTTCTCAGCTTGCCCACGCGCTTGCTGGTCCGCAGTAAGAATATGCTCTAAGGTATCCGCTTGCGTTGCTGTGAATTTAGCCATACTTTGTTCAATGACCTCTGGAATATCAGTAAAACGTATTTGCTCATTTAAGAAAGCTTCTACCGCGATCTCATTAGAAGCATTTAATACCGTTGGCATAATACCGCCCGCGGTAATAGCTTCTATCGCTAAACGCAAGCAAGGGAACCTGTGCAAGTCAGCCACTTCAAAATCCATATGCTTAACAGCAAAAATATCTAAAGGTGCAACACCGGAATCGAAACGATCAGGCCACGCCATTGCGTGCGCAATAGGGATGCGCATATCTGGATTACCCATTTGCGCTAAGACACTACCATCCACATAATCGACCATTGAATGGATAATGCTTTGCGGATGAATAACAACTTGAATTTGCTCAGGCTGCATATTGAATAACAAGCAGGCTTCAATTAATTCCAAGCCTTTATTCATCATTGTTGCAGAGTCAACCGAGATTTTTCTGCCCATATCCCATTTAGGGTGCGCTACTGCTTGAGCTACAGTGACCTTATCTAGCCCATCAAGTGGTGTCGTTCTAAACGGGCCGCCTGAAGCTGTCAATAAAATACGTCTCGCTGAAGGAGCATCATGTCCAGCGGTGTAACCCGCAGGCATACATTGAAAAATCGCATTATGCTCACTATCAATAGGCAATAAAACCGCACCCGAATCTTTAATCGCTTGCATAAAAATATCACCGGACATAACCAATGACTCTTTATTTGCCAGTAACACTGTTTTTCCCGCTTGAGCGGCTGCTAATGCAGATAATAAACCAGCGGCACCAACAATAGCGGCCATTACTGAGTCAACACTATCTAAAGTAGCCACGGTCACTAATGCTTCAGCACCAGTCAGAACAGTCATATCAGCAATAGCAGTACCCGCTAGTTTCGCTTTAAATTCTGCTCCTTTTTGCTCATTAACAACAACGGCATATTCAGGTTTAAATTCTAAACATTGCTTATATAAAGCATCAATATTAGTATTAGCTGTTAGTGCAACAACGCGATATAAATCACTGTGCCGCTTCACAACATCTAAAGTACTAACACCAATAGAACCTGTTGCGCCTAGAATACATATGCCTTTCATGAATACATCCATCTAATAAACCATACACCCGCATAAAAAACGGGAACCGCTGCGATAACACTGTCTAAGCGATCTAGCAGACCGCCATGCCCAGGTAAAATAGTACCGCTATCTTTAACACCACGAATACGCTTCGCAGCACTAAAAAATAAATCGCCATAAACAGAAATAAGTACCGTAATCACTGAAAGCATTAAAAAGTCACTAACGCTCATTGCTGAAAAACCAAAAGACAAAGTAAATACTAAACCAATAACTACCGCTGAAACCAATGCACCATATAAACCTTCCAGTGTTTTTCCTGGGCTAATTTCAATCGCTAATTTTGTTTTACCGAATTTTTTACCAGCAAAATAAGCACCAATATCAGCAGACCAAATCAAAACAAAGAAAAATAGGGTCATAGCTGGCTCTTCAAGTATCATTAGGCGAGATAAAAACAACCATGCAGACACTAAAACAAAGCCACCGATAAATAATTTCTTACCGACACCCATCTTAATATCTAATAAATCAGCACCTGCTCGACGAATTTTAATCATCACATAAACCCAAAACACGACAGCAGGAACAACAAGAGCTTCAATAAGCCCCGAATAAGTTCGTATTTCTGGCCAATTACTTAACTGCGCCAACACTTCTAATAGTTGCGTCCAAAATTGCAGTAGCACCATCGGTATTAGCATGGCAAGCAAGAACAAGCACTTACCTAATACTGTTTTTACTTCCGCTAAATTTGTCCATTCCCATGCGGCAATCAACATAACAATGCCCCAAATGATAGCAAAGTAAAGGTGCGGTAATTTAAAAATAGCCAACACCACCAAGGGGGCTAAAACTAAAGCGGTAATAACTCTTTGTAGTAACATTTTTTTATTATTTTTAAGGGGGTTATAAAAAGACGCAAGGATGTATTTAAGTTGCTTTAGACAGGCTTTGCACTTGCTCACTGGTACGACCAAAACGTCGTTCACGAGTAAGAAAATCGTCTATTGCTTCTTGCATGGTTTCTGCATTAAAGTCAGGCCATAACTTCGAGGTAAAATAAAGTTCTGTATAGGCGAGCTGCCATAAAAGGAAGTTACTGATACGTTGCTCTCCACCTGATCTAATAAATAAATCAGGCTCTGGAAGGTCTGAAATAGAAAGACCACTCGCAATGAGTGTTTCATCTATATCATCAGGTGATAAAGCACCTTCTTGTACTTTTCTTGCTATGTTTTGCACAGCTAAAGTCATATCTCTATGACTACCATAGTTTGCGGCAATCACTAGCGTTAAACCAGTATTCTTTTCTGTCTGCCGCTCACTACCTGCCATCTTCTGCTGTAATTTCTCAGAAAAGTCAGTGCGTTCGCCAATAAAGCGCAGACGTATATTATTTTTATCTAGGCGATTAACTTCTTTTTGCATGGTACTCATAAAAAGTTCCATGAGTTTGGAGACCTCCTCTTTCGGCCGTCTCCAATTCTCACTACTAAATGCAAATAAAGTTAAAACTTGTATGTCTTCCTGCGCACAAAACTCAACCACTCGCTTAACCGCTTTAACACCAGCAGGATGCCCCATAACACGTGGTAAATGGCGCTTTTTCGCCCAGCGTCCATTACCATCCATAATAATGGCAATATGCTTAGGGTATTGCGATCGATCGATTTTATTTGCTACAGCTTGCATTCAAATATGCCTTATATAGACAGTAAATCAGCCTCTTTTTCCTCTAAAAGCTTTTCTACTTGTTTTATGTATTCATCAGTAATCTTCTGAATTTTTTCTTCGCCAGCATGTGCTTCATCTTTAGAAACCATTTTTTCCTTTAAGGCTTCTTTAATTTCACTATTAGCATCACGGCGAACATTTCGGATAGCAACGCGCCCACTTTCTGCTTCTGCCTTAACGACCTTAACCAAATCACGGCGACGCTCTTCCGTTAACATCGGTAGAGGTACGCGAATAATATTACCGTTAGTAACAGGGTTTAAGCCTAAATCTGAAGACATAATAGCCTTCTCAATCGCTTGCATCATGCCTTTTTCCCATGGAGTAACGGCTAATGTACGAGAATCATCAATCGAAACATTGGCTACCTGAGATAAAGGCGTATCGGCACCATAATAAGACACAACCACTTGATCCAACAAACTTGGGTGTGCACGTCCCGTTCTTATTTTAGTAAAACCTTTTTTAAGAGATTCAATGCTCTTACCCATTCGGCTAGCTGCATCTTGCTCAATATCATTAATCATTATTTAGTTTCCTCGCTCTATAAGTGAACCTATCTCTTCACCTTGCATTAAGCGCATAACTGCGCCAGATTCAAAAATATTCATCACGCGCATAGGTAAATCATTATCTCGACAAAGCACTAATGCAGTCGTATCCATAACATTCAAACGCTGATCAAGTGCTTCATCATAAGTCAATCGTGAATAAAACGTAGCATCTTTCACTTTTTCTGGATCTGCTGAATAAACGCCTTTAACTTTCGTGGCTTTAATCATCAATTCCGCATTAATCTCAATCGCCCTTAAGCTCGCAGCCGAATCGGTTGTAAAAAAAGGGTTTCCTGTCCCAGCGGCAAAAATAACCACGCGGCCTTTTTCTAAATGTCTAACTGCTCGTCGTCTAATATAATCTTCACAAACTTGGTTAATTTTTAAGGCCGTCATAACCCGCACTTGCTGACCTAAAAATTCTAAGGAATCTTGCATAGCCAAGGCATTAATCACCGTTGCCAACATACCCATTTGATCCGCGGTAACACGATTCAAACCTTCGGCAGCTTGCTCTGAACCACGCAAAATATTGCCACCACCTATGACTAAACCAACTTGAACGCCTGCATCACATAGTTCTTTTATTTCTGTCGCCAAGCGCTTTACGATATCAGGGTCGATATTACCCCCCTTATCGCTCATTAACGCTTCGCCACTTAATTTGAGCATAATTCTTTGGCAAATAAGTTTAGTCATAAATTCTACCTATCTAAAGTTAATGATAAAAAGAGTGTTATTTGATAAATCTCAGCCCACAAGTAAGCTATTCGATTCTATCTACACTATAAAAACATTGCACAACAAAAGCTGGGCACAACCCCAAAACACATTCCCTGCTCTAGGTCAGTAGTTTTCAGTGTGCAAGCACACTGAAAACATGATCTATCGTAGCTTACTTAGCCGCGAATTTGCGCCATAACTTCAGAAGCAAAATCACCTTCAGCTTTTTCAATGCCTTCCCCTACTTCTAAACGAGTAAAAGCAAGTACTTTATTTGCTTTACCTTTAGCAAGTTGGCCTACTGTCATTTTGTCATCTTTAATAAAAGCTTGACCTTCTAGCGTAATTTCCGCTAAGAATTTTTTAATTCGTCCGCCAATCATTTTTTCAATAATGTTTGCAGGCTTGCCACTTTCCTCTGCTTGAGCAACAAAAATTGCTTTTTCTTTCTCAACCAACTCAGGTGCTACATCTGCTTCAGATACACAAACAGGTTTACTAGCCGCAATATGCATCGCTACATCCTTTGCTAACTCGTTATCTGCTTTTTCTAAGCTAACTAACACACCGATTTTTTCGCCATGCAAGTAAAACCCAGTACCACCTTCTGTAGCAACTCGCTGAAAACGTCTTAGCGCAATGTTCTCACCTAATTTAGAAATCAAACCGCGACGTACTTCATCAATTGTTTTGCCATCTGCCAATTTAAGCCCGTAAGCCTCTTCTGTAGTGGCAACATTTGACGCTAAAATTGCATTAGCAATATCATTTGCAAAAGCTTTGAAAACATCACCTTTAGCAACAAAATCAGTTTCACAGTTAACATCAATAATTACAGCATTTTTCGTATCTGCGCTTTGTGCAACAGCAATACGCCCTTCAGCAGCAATACGACCTGATTTTTTATCCGCTTTTGCTAAACCAGCTTTGCGCATATTTTCAATGGCAAGCTCCATATTAGCGTCTGCTTCAATTAATGCTTTTCTACATTCCATCATGCCTGAACCCGTTCTTTCACGTAGTTCTTTTACCATTACAGCTGTAACACTCATGCTTTTTTACCTTTATATTTTCTTTAATTCTATAAAAACGCCCCCAAATGGAGGCGTTCATAAATGACCTATAATAATTAGCAAGCCTGCCAATTATCATACACAATCATGCGCGCTTATTCAGCAGCGCTAGTTGCTTCTTCAACAAATTCATCAGATTTAGCTGACATATCTAAACTTGCAGCTTTAGCTTCTAAAACAGCCGTTGCAACAGTTTCAACATACAACTTAACTGCACGAATTGAATCATCATTTCCTGGAATAATATAATCAACACCTTTAGGAGAGTTATTTGTATCAACAATACCAATAACCGGAATACCTAATTTTTTAGCTTCGCTAAGTGCGTTTTTCTCGTAACCTACATCAAGAACAAAAATCGCATCAGGAATACCACGCATATCTTTAATACCGCCTAAGCTACGCTCTAATTTTTCCATCTCACGTTCCATGCCCAACGCTTCTTTTTTACTGAATCGTTGCTGCATTGTTCCATCAGCCGTCATTGCTTCAAGCTCTTTTAAACGATTGATTGATTTTTTAATCGTTTTAAAGTTCGTTAGCATACCACCCAACCAACGGTGATTTACATAAGGCATACCACAGCGTACTGCTTGCTCAGCAACGGCTTTACGGGCAGACTTTTTAGTACCAACAAATAAGATGTTGCCTTTATTTGCAGACATCTGACCAACATAATTCATTGCATCATTAAACAAAGGAAGAGTTTTCTCTAAGTTAATGATATGAATTTTGCTGCGTGCACCAAAAATATAAGGTGCCATTTGTGGATTCCAATAACGAGTTTGGTGTCCAAAGTGAACACCTGCTTCTAGCATTTGACGCATTGATACTGCGGCCATTCTTTTCTCCAAATAATTCCGGATCATTCCGGAAGGGTTACGCCTCCACCTATCCCGACTAGAAACCAGTTTTTAAAAAAAACCAGCACCCAACTAACCGTGTCGATAGATGTGAGTATTAAGTAAATGAACCTACCTTTATACCATATTTACTTTTTTACAACAATGGAATCTCTGTTAAAATTTATCTTTAAGCAAATCCTGTTAATATATTCATCCCCCCACAACAAGCAAGCACACAGCCATGTCAATCACCATAAAAACAGACGCCGAAATCGAAAAGATGCGCATTGCCGGAAAGCTTGCCGCAGAAGTTTTAGAGTTTATTGCGCCTTATGTCATTCCCGGCGTAACCACTAATGAGTTAGACAAACTTTGTCATGATTATATTATTGATGTGCAAAATGCTATTCCCGCGCCACTTAATTACCATGGCTTCCCTAAATCCATCTGCACATCCATTAATTACACTATATGCCACGGCATCCCTAACGAAAAGAAGCTAAAAAAGGGCGATATTATCAATGTCGACATTACCGTTATTAAAGAAGAATATCATGGCGACACGAGCAAAATGTTTTATGTGGGTGAAGTAACACCTCACGCAAAGCGCCTATGCGTTATTACCCAAGAATGCCTAATGCTAGGCATAGAACAAGTAAAACCAGGCTGTACACTTGGCGATATTGGCCATGCCATACAAAAGCATGCTGAATCCAACCGTTATTCGATAGTTCAGGAATTTTGTGGACATGGTATTGGCAAGAAATTTCACGAAGAACCTCAAGTTTTACACTACGGCAAGCCAGGCGAAGGCGCGACTTTAGAAGCTGGCATGATACTGACTATCGAGCCCATGGTTAATATCGGTAAACGCCATATGAAAGTACTTAAAGATGGCTGGACAGCCGTCACTAAAGATCGCTCACTTTCCGCACAGTGGGAGCACACCATCCTAGTAACGCCTACGGGATATGAAATCCTTACTTTACGCCAAGAGGAAATGTGAATAATTTAGCCCCCCCCAGCCTTAATAGCGCACAACAGATTAAGCAAGCCATACAACAACATAACAGTTACCTGAAAAGTATTTTCACCCCCGAAAACCCAATCCAACCACTACTGCTCGGCAAATCGCTATTTATAGACGAAGTACTGCACGTCCTGTGGAACCGTTTTATAATCCAAGCGCCGGAACATTTTGCCTTAATTGCAGTGGGCGGTTACGGTCGACAAGAAATGTTTCCGTATTCAGATATCGACATTCTTATATTGCTTGACGACAACACTCCAGAGCAAGCAAAAGAACAGCTTAGTGCATTATGCACTTTCCTTTGGGATACTGGATTAAAGCTAGGACTAAGCGTACGCAGCACCGCAGAGTGCCTACAAGCCGCGACAGACGACCAAACTATTATGACCAGCCTCATGGAGTCTCGTTACTTAGCAGGAAACCAAGACCTTAGCGCCGACCTTAGCACTCAATTATCAGAACACCCCCCTTGGAGTTCAGAAAGGTTTTATAATGCCAAGCTTGAAGAACAGCACATCAGGCATCAAAAATTTCATGGCACAGCTTACAACTTAGAACCCAATGTAAAGGAAAGCCCTGGCGGCTTAAGAGACCTACAAATTATCGGATGGGTCTTTAAGCACCATTACAAAACAGCAACTCTGCGCGAATTAACTCAATACGACATTCTTCCCCAAAGCGAATATGAAGAACTATTTTCTGCACAGGAACTCTTATGGAAAATACGCTTTGCCCTACACTTACAAACAGGACGTTGCGAAGATCGACTACTTTTTGATCACCAACGTGAAGTAGCGGCATCTTTTGGCTTTACCGAACAGAAAAACAATGAAGGCGTGGAGCAATTTATGCAGCTCTACTTCAAAACAGTGATGCAATTAGAACGCCTTAATGAGACCTTATTGCAATTTTTTGACGAACGCTGCCTTACTCACAACGAAAAAACTTACAAACCACAAGCCCTCAACGACAAATTTGACAGCATTGCCGGTTATATTGCTGCAAAAAGCGTCGGCATTTTCGAAGCTCACCCACGCGCCTTACTGGAAGTTTTTATATTAATACAAAAAGTTCCATCAATTAACGGCATTAGAGCAACGACTATTCGCCTTATTCGCAGTAACTTACACCTGATTAACGATAATTTCCGTCAAGACCCACTGGCTCGACAACTGTTTATAGATATATTGCGCCAACCGCGTACGATTAACCGCGTACTACGCATGATGAATCGCTATGGCGTACTAGCCGCATACTTGCCCAGCTTTAATAATATTGTGGCACGCATGCAGTATGACCTATTCCACATATATACAGTGGATGAACACACTCTTTTTGTGATCCGAAATTTGCGTCGCTTTGCCTTAGAAAAGCACAATGAAGAGCTTCCTTTTTGTAATAGTATTTTCCTATTAATCCCTAAACCCCACATTTTATACACCGCCGGATTATTTCATGACATTGCTAAAGGAAAAAAAGGAGACCATTCCGAACTAGGCAAAGTAATTGCTCAGCAGTTCTGCATCGACCATAAAATATCAGCGCACGACACCAAATTAATTTGCTGGCTAGTGCGAAATCATTTAGTCATGTCGACTACAGCGCAACGCAAAGATATTAGCGACCCTGAAGTGATTCATGAATTTGCTGCCAAAGTAGGCAAAGTAGAAAACCTAAACTACCTATACCTACTTACCGTCGCTGATATTCGCGCCACCAATCCCGCGCTATGGACCTCATGGAAAGATTCCTTGCTAAAAGAACTATACAGCGCAACAGCTAACGCATTGAGACGCGGACTAGAAAACCCGATCCTACAATTAGATACCATAAAAGAAACTCAGTCCGACGCGCGCAAAGAATTACTTAAAAAAGGGCTATCAGCAACAAGCATCAAAAAAGCATGGCAACACATCAATTCTGATTATTTTCTACGCTACTATACAGATGAAGCCGTCTGGCACACCATTGCCATTAACGCCAACGCTGAAAACGACTTACCGCTAATTCTCTTGCGCCCACAAAACCAGCGAGGTAGCGCAGAAATCTTTATCTATGCCCAGCACAAACAGGAAGACTTTATCTTCTCACGCTGCACAGCCGCACTGGATAATCTAGGCTTAACTATTCTTGATGCGAGGATCATTTCCACTCAAGACGAGCAGTACACACTGAATAGCTTCCAAGTGCTAGAACAATCAGGTGAGCCTATTACCGATTTGCGCCGCGAACTACACATTTGCTCCACAGTAAAACAACAATTAAGTGACCGCGCCAATACTCAACAAAAAAACCTGCATCATCATTCGCGCCAAGCCACACACTTCCCAATTCGCACCCAAGCTCGCTTCCATCAAGACCCGCAGAATCGATACGATATTTTAGAATTAATCACCACCGACCACCCAGGATTACTAGCAAAAGTAGCTCAGTTTTTTCGCACCAATCAACTCAATATTATCAGTGCAAAAATTACCACCATAGGCAGTCGAGCAGAAGATATATTCTTCCTCAACACTCAAACCAATCACTTATTGAGTGATGAACAAATGCAAAACTTAGCTAAGGATTTAATCCAACTACTAAAAAAGTAACTGACCTTATTTTAGGTAGGATTTTACTGACAATACTAATCCCAATAAATAATTGCAGTCATTCCCAAAATCTTTAATCGGGAAGCCATGCATGCACGATAGATTCCAGCTAAAAGCAGTCAGGAATGGTAGTTTCTCTTGGCTATATGAGTTAAGTATAAATCTATTCGAATTGGTATAATACCAGTGCGAGAGCTAGAAAATCAGCCTGAAACTGCCTCTTTGGAAAATCAGAAGCACACCAACCAGCCTAGCGCCCAACCTTATTCGCAATAAAAGATTTCACCTTATAGCCCAGCTTTTCTTTTTCCTCTAGCTCAGCCAATCTTTGCTGCTCATTCGCTCTCACAAAAAACTCTTGTTCTTCGTTATGTTTAATGGACTGTAATTTATTCCGCAACTTATCTCTGTATTCATCCGTAATATCCAAACGAATAAACTCAGTATCTTTACGCAGTAAATAACGCGCTAAAGTATCTAAAAAGGCATCATCAATATCATCTACTTGCCACATTTCTGCATACACAGAAAAATTGGTATGGTTATTCACCGTGACTTTAATCTGCGATTGCTCGTAATCTACTTCAAAACGCACTCGCACCGGTATTTTCTTAGTCAGCACAAATCTAGCTGACTCTTCACCACCCACACCGCCTAACCTATACATTTTTGAAGGAATTCGCTTAGCATGTAAAAAAGCATTTTCCTGCTCAATCGCCGATTTAGTTTGTACGTTATATTCAAACTCCCCCTTACCTATGCAATAAAAAGTAAGGTTAATTTGTACTAACTTATTGAAATCAGAAAACCCGCCATATCCATCAGTATTAATCTTATACTCTTTTTGCATCAGCGTACCTAAGCGTGGAAAGCGATCACTGTAACTTTCCACTTGTATAGGTACTTCAAGATAATTCAAATGCGAGACTAACTCTTGCAAGTATTTAAAAACTTGCTGCATTTTAGGTAAAATTTTCGTTTTATAGTGCTTATCTCGAAGCGCTTGCTGGTCAACAGTTTGCTGTTCGGATAATTTTTTTTGATCAGCTTCTTTTCTTAATTGATCAAGAACGCCCATCGCTACGCACCTAATCTTTGCCTAAATGCCTCATAAATCAATACCCCAGCAGCAACAGAGACATTTAAACTATCAACACTACCTTGCATAGGAATTTTGACCAAGAAATCACATTGCTCACGCGTTAAGCGACGCATGCCTTTTTCTTCAGCCCCCATCACTAAAGCCAAGGGCATATTAATATCGGTTTCATAAATGGTTTTATCAGCTTCACCAGCTGCACCAACCACCCAGATACCTTGCTCTTTTAACCAAGCAATCGTACGGCTAATATTAGTTACCTGATAAACAGGTACGGTTTCCGCTGCGCCACTGGCCACTTTACAGACCGTCGGCGTAATCCCAACCGCCTGATCTTTAGTCACAATCACACCTTGCACACCCGCCGCATCCGCAGTACGCAAACAAGCGCCTAAATTATGCGGGTCTTGAATATGATCTAAAATTAACCAAAACGGCACTTGTTTGGCGCGCTCCACAACCGATTTCAAATCATTTTCAGAGCGCATCGCGGGCATTTCTACTTCTAAAATAATCCCTTGATGATTCGCGCCTTTGGATAAGCTATCCAATTGCTTGCGATCCGCTTTTTGGATATTAATGCCTCGTTGCCCCAATCCTTTTACTAGACCTTGCAACCGCTCATCTTGTCTTTTTTGATCCACCCAAGCTTGATTAACTTTCTCAGGTGAATAATCTAATGCTGACTGCGCTGCATGCACGCCAAAAATCTTTGCTAAACTCATTTATGAACCTTCTTCTTCGCTACCTTAGCTTTATGCTTTGGCTTTTTATGTTTTGGTTTCTTTCTATCTTTTTTCTTTTCTGGCTTTCCCAGGGCATCAACTGCCGGAGCCCGTGCCGTTACTTTTCTTTGCTGACCTAATAATTCAAAATCAATTTTCTTATCATCTAAATTAACACCGGCAACCACAATATTCACCGCATCGCCTAAGCGATAGTTTACACCTGTCCGCTCGCCCTTCAACTGATGACTTAATGGGTCAAACTTAAAAAAGTCCTGCCCCAAAGCAGTCACATGCACCAGGCCCTCAACATACAAATCAACCAACTCAACAAATAAACCAAAACCCGTTACCGCAGAAATAATCCCTGGAAAAGTTTCGCCAATTTTGTCTTGCATAAATTCGCACTTCAACCAACTAACTACATCACGTGTAGCATCATCAGCTCTTCGCTCATTAGATGAGCAATGCTCACCTAAAGTCGAAATTTCTGGAAAGCCACAATAAAAGCTTTCTGGTGGTTTACCCTGTAGGCAGTGACGAATTGCACGATGCACCATCAAATCAGGATAACGACGAATCGGCGAAGTGAAGTGCGTATAAGCATCTAAAGCCAAACCAAAATGACCTTTTTTCTCAGGACTATACACCGCCTGTGACATAGAGCGTAATAATACCGTCTGAATTAAATGCGCGTCCGGCCGGCCTTTAATGGTACTTGTTAAGTGCATATAATCCACAGGCGTTGGTTTATCACCACCGCCCATATGCAAGCCCACCTCACCCAAAAAAGTTTTCAGATTCTTAATTTTTTCTTCTGAAGGCCCCTCATGAATACGCAATAAACGCGGCATTTTTTTACGGTTCAAATAACGCGCCGCAGCACTATTTGCCGCAATCATAAACTCTTCAATTAGCTTATGCGCATCATTCCGTTGGGTAGGGATAATTTTTTCAATTTTCCGGTCTTCACCAAAAATAATCTGCGTATCTTGAGTGTCAAAATCCATCGCACCACGCACCTCACGCTGCCCACGCATCGCTTTATACAGAGCGTACATTTCTTCTAAATGCGGCAATACATCTTTGTATTTTTTCTTTAACTTAGTATGATCATGCTCTAACATCTCCGAAACCTTATTGTAGGTTAAGCGAGCATGCGAACGCATCACGGCATCAAAAAACTTGGTGCGCGTCACTTGTCCTTGTTCGTTAATGATCATTTCACAGACCATACACAAACGATCTTCATCAGGGTTAATCGAGCATAAGCCATTGGATAAAATTTCCGGCAACATAGGAATAACTTGCTCGGGAAAGTACACCGAAGTACTACGATTTTTCGCCTCAATATCTAACGCTGTGCCCTGCTGTACATAGTGAGACACATCAGCAATAGCAACCAACAGCTTCCAGCCTTTAGGCGTTTTACTACAAAATACCGCATCATCAAAATCGCGCGCATCTTCACCATCAATAGTGACTAATGGCACATCACGCAAATCAACGCGACCTTCTTTTGCCTCTTCGGCAACCGCTTTTTTCAGTGGTTTAACTTGTTTTAAGACCGCTTCAGGCCACTCATTAGGTAACTCATAAGTACGTATTGCAACATCAATCTCCATACCCGGAGCCATATGAGCACCCAATACTTCGGTAATTTTACCTATAGGCTGACGACGAGACGTTGGCTGTTCGGTAAGGGTAGCCACCACCATGTCGCCTTTTTTAGCGCCATGATCTTCACCTTTAGTAATCAAAACATTTTGCGTGATTTTCTTATTGTCTGGCTTAACAAACTGTACGCCATGCTCGCTAATAAAATGCCCGACAACCTGATGTGTATTACGCTCTAAAACCTCAACAATCTTACCTTCTCTACGTCCTTTTCTATCCACACCTGAAACGCGCACCAAAGCACGGTCATTGTGTAAAACTTGATTCATTTCTCGCGGGGACATAAATAAGTCCTCCCCACCACCATCATCAGGCTTTAAAAAACCAAAACCATCAGGATAACTTAAAATGCGTCCAGCTATTAAATCTTGCTTATCGACCAAACAATATTGCTGACGACGATTAAATAAAACCTGACCATCACGTTCCATCGCACGCATACGGCGGCGCAAAGCTTCTAGCTGATCTTCAGACTCCAATGAAAACGACTCAGCAATTTGCTTCCGCCCTATAGGCTTACCGCGCTGCTCAATCAATTGTAAAATCAATTCTCGGCTTGGAATAGGTTGCTCGTATTTAGCCGCCTCACGCTGCGCATAAGGGTCGGCAATCGTACTGAAATCGATATTATTGTCTGAGGATTCGCTCATAATTTTAACTTTATTTTTATTCAAATTTCTTTCTTTTCATGGTTATTTTATTCATCATAACGCAAGATACGCGCACTGAGTAATAGTTTTCCCTTAATCCACACTAGATATAGCGCCAATTCAACAAAAGTTAAAACAGGCTTAGCCGTGTAGGGTTTATTAAGACGCGGTACAATGCCCGCTAAATAACTATATTATTCTTATCCATTAAGGTAACTTCATGAATTTACTCGTTCGTAATATCGCCCGTACTCTATCAGAAGCAGAGCTTCTCGCATTATTTGAACCTTACGGCAGCGTACAGTCTTGTGCTTTAGTCATGAACAAAGAAAGCGGACTATCCAAAGGTTTTGGTTTTGTCGAAATGCCTAAAGTAGGCGAGGCTAAAGCCGCCATGCTGGGTCTTAATGGTAAAGATATAGATGGCAGTAAACTGCGCGTTAAAAAAGCTGAAAACAAGACCGAAGCCAAGCAAGCAGACCAAGACTAAAAAATCACAATGACCACTGATCAAGAAAAAAGACGCGTCAATCAAGACCCGTTGCATGGGATCACTTTAAAAGAGATTATGATCCAATTGTTCGAGAAATATGGCTGGGAAGAACTGGGGCTGCACGTTAAAATCAAGTGCTTTACAGACAACCCAAGCATTACTTCTAGCCTTAAATTTCTGCGTAAAACGCCATGGGCACGTAAAGAAGTAGAAGCGCTTTACCTAGACACTCAATGGCAACCTAAAGATGTTTGGGCGAATGCACGCAATCGCGATAAAAAATAAAGATTTTGTGGGAGAGGCTTTTAGCCGCGACTTGTATGCAATCGTGGTAAAGCCCCTCCCCACAAATCCTCACTTATTAAGCCACAGGAAACATCATGACTTCTGGTTTTCTCAATGCCACCTTACTCATCTGTCAATTTGAGCTAAAAAGGCTATTTACTACACGTAAAGGCCTACTCTATCTCATTACTTTCGCCATAGTCTGGTATTTTATTCTGCTCTACCCGATTCGCTTTTCCGCCGATCTATTTGAACAAAATCAAAACTCAACTCAAGGCAGTAATTTTTTTGAATTTATCGGTTTTGGCGTATTACTTAACTGGCAAATACCCGAGTTCGGTGTGTATTGGCGCTTTGCTTTAGTTATGTTTCCTTTACTCTGTATTACTATCGCCTCCGATCAAAGCTGTTCTGATCGAGAACGCGGTACTTTACGCTTTCTCAGTTTACGTGTCAGCCGCGACAGTCTATTTTTTGGTCGCTTTGCGGGGACCATGGCGATTCAAACATTATTGATCTTAGTCACCGTGCTAACTACTTTGATGTTGGCGATTTATCGCGACATCAATTTATTGCCGGCCGCCTTAAATAGCGCGAGTGCAATTGCCGTTAATTTGATCTTAGTGCTACTGCCTTTTACCGCGATGATGGCCGCCTTATCGGCCAGTGTTAAATCAGCTAGACAAGCCACTGTTTGGGCTATTCTAATCTGGAGCTTTCTAGCAGGAATCATTAGTGGCTTATCCTATTACTTGCCTGCGCTAGCTATTTTAAAAATTCTTATCCCAGGCTACCAAATGGCTGATTTATCTCAACTAGCGGAATGGCAAACCTTAGAACTGGCTTACATCCCTTTACTGCAGTCCCTAGTTTTTCTAAGCATCGGACGCTGGATCATGTCGAGACAAAGTTTATGAGTAATAGCCCAATGATACACTGCCACAACCTTAGCCATTCTTACTCCGGTAAAGTAGCACTTAATAAGGTTAATTTTGAACTAGCAACAGGCGAACCGATAGGTTTAGTAGGCCCTAATGGCGCAGGTAAAACCACCTTACTCAGCATACTTTGCGGCTTTATACACCCCACATCAGGCTCGGCAAGCCTATTTGGACATAAACCTAGTGCATCAGCATTAAACGGCAAAGTTTCTGCCCTGCCCCAAGATGCAAGGTTAGATCCTAGCTTTACTATTGGCGATCAACTCAACTTTTATGCTCGCCTTCAAGGCTTAAGTGCGCGACAAGCTCAGCATGAAACTATCCGCGTTTTAGATGCTGTCGCACTGAAAGGTTCAATCAAAGAAAAACCGGATACGCTCAGTCATGGTATGGCTAAACGCGTGGCCATTGCCCAAGCCCTCATTGGCAGTCCAGAATTAATTTTATTAGATGAACCAACCGCTGGCTTAGATCCAGTCAACACGCGCAATATTCGCTCTATTATTTCTGAATTATCGCCCACAACTACCTTTATTATCAGCTCACATGATCTCGCTGAACTAGGCCGCCTATGCCAGCAAATATTATTGCTAGAAAATGGCAATATGAGCAGCATGCAGCTCAATGCTTCAGAGCAAGACAGCCCTACTCGATTTATAACTCTGCAAATGGAGTCGTGTCCAGCAACGGAATTAATGACAAAATTAAAGCTGTTAGCCGCTGTGCTACTGGTCTCTAACCCACAAAAAAATGAATTTATTATCGAATATAATCCAGCAATCGAACCTAAAATAGATATAAAAATTCTCACTTGCCTAATCGATAACAACTGGCACTACCGCCAGTTTAGCCAAGGTAAAACCTTAGAAGAGAAGTTGTTTTTTGAGGGGTAGACGAGAGTTGCTCTGCTAAAAAGTCTTGACTATCCTGTACGTATATTTCGTACTTAACATGCAAGCCTATACCAATCCCAATAAACAATAACTGCAATAGTCGTCATTCCCGAAATCTTTAATCGGGAATCCATTGACACACATAGGTTCTTACTAAGAACCTGCAGGAATGACGGCTTCTCAGCTCAAGTATAAATATATTGGAATTGGTATAATTCCCTCACCTTCCAGCAAGCTCCATCAACCCCACCTCATAACCCGCACCCAAATCATGTTCCTGCACCCAGGCTTTCTGATGTTTGCGTAACAAAGCCCAAAGCACTTTAATTAACGGATCTTCACTTGCATTTAATGCCTGCTGGCATTCAGGTAATTGTTTAGCATAAAGCTCGGCATTACCTTTTTCTTGTAGTAATACTTCAAACGCAGGCAAGTCCACACACATTAAACCGACAACACGCGGAAACGAACTAGCTATCAACAGACTTTTAAGATCAATATCTAGCATGGCAATTACGGGTAAAGTCCTTGCGGCAAGTAATAGTCTTAGCGTTTTTTCACTGTAATAATTATCACCGCGATAAATTACCAATGGCTGATTATATTGCATGGGTAATTTCAGTTTAATCTGTTGTAGTTGATCAAAACAGCGGTAATTTTCGATGATTAAAATACAGTTATGTTCGATACTTTCTAACTGATCTAGGCACATATCCATGTGGCCATTTGCAGGCAAAAGGTATTGCTGCTGATTAATTTTGAGTGGCTGCCCTGCCAAGGTTTTAAACGCTAAACGCTGGTCTTTAACCTTTTTCCCAGCTAGTTTTTCATTAGAACCATGCTCTAACGCTTGTTCTCGGTGCATACCGGCAAAATCAGCAACTTTGGTGTGCTGCAAATTAATCTTTGTTTCCAGCCGGATCATTTCCTGTAACTTGGCTCTGTCTTGTTCTGTTAGCTTTAATTTAGTGCCTCGAGGTAAGCCGATGGCGTATTCTGCATGAAAAGCTGCCAGCTTTTGTTTAAAGGTACGAGTTCAAGTTTTGCTTTTATTGCATTTTCAGCGACGCGTAATTGGGTTTTATTTAGTGCCATGAATTAACCTCGCTATATCTTGTTCCTAAACTCTGTTTAGAAACACATCGGGCAACAGCTCTGCTGTATGTATTAAAAGTAAGTAGAGCTTACCTGCACGCACTCCCAAACAAAGTTTAGAAATGAGAGAGAAAGGCGGACTGAAGTCCGCCCTACGTAGTCCTACGTGGGGTTATTCGTTTCTTCCCGCCAACACAACACAATATCTTTCACTTTTTTATTACCTGTAAACGCCGCATGACTGGCAAACTGGATAAACTCCATTTTTATCTTGCTATGCCGCTGTTGCTGTCTAAGCCATTCATTTAACACACAGCCCAACCATAAAGCGGGGTCTATATCTTGTACGTATTTTTGCTGAAAACTCACAGCAGAAATCCCCTGTCCTGCTTGTTGTTCCAATAATAAAAAATAACGGCGTAGCCATTTACGATACAACGGCAGTTCCATTACTTGTATCTCGCGCTCGACAGTTTCGATCTTGTTAATTTTTGGCTTACGCTTTTTATTGAGCAAAGCCTCACTATCAACACGCAATTTTTGCACAATCGCAATTAACTCACCTTCTACGGCATAATGTTGCGTATCGGCAGATAGTGTCAGCTGCAGCGGTTTAATTTGGTTCCATTGCTCAGGAATGGTGTCTTGCTCAGACCAATCTTGCATTTCATAGCCGGGATTCTGGCGTAGAAAAAAGGCAAAACCTTGTACTAGTTGCGCACGCTCTTCGATCTTACGTAGTTCAAACAAAAAGGTTTTCAGCTTATCTAAAATATCCTGCAAACGCTGATGATAAATCGGCAATAAGCGCATTAACTGCTCTTCTAACAAAGCATATAACGCCGGATGCTCATCAACCATTTCTAATAAATATTCAGGACGCAAAGAGCTGATTGCTTGTACTAATAACTCCACGCGCGAAATATAAAACACGTTTTGTTTTTTCTTCTCAGCTAAAGTACGCACATTGGCAAAACGGCTATTAATGAGCATTAATAAATAGCTGGTATTTTCTTCTAAATTATCCGAGAGATCAAAAATCACTCGCTCGATTTCAGCACTGTAATTTTCCGCATCTTCTATGCGATTTTCATCCCACGCATCTTGATACATAAGAATTTGCTGCTCTAAAGTATCAACCCAGCTGGCTAAATCGGTATCTAATCGGCGCAAACGATCACTACTTAAAGCGCTATCGACAAATTGCCCTAAACGTCCTGAGATACGATAACCATCAATACTATGGTTAACCAGCACTTTGAGCTGCTTTAGTTGATTGAGCGCACGTTGGTTTTTGCTGTCTTTGTAAACAACGCCTTCGTAATATGCCTGAGCAATTAAATCACTGTGATTCGCCAATGCTTTAAATAAACGCTCTAAACCTTGCGCTTGGCTCAAAATAAAGTCTCCTGAGCGATCTCTTCTTCTCCCTGCTCGACAGGTATTTCTTCATGTTCCTGAATAAACTGTAACGATTGATAAAAATAATCCAGCTTGCCAGTCACTTGATAAATCAAGGTGTCGCGATTGGCTAATTGCAAATAGCCCCATTTCTGTAAAGTACTTAATAATTTTTCCAAACGCCCTTTGACTGAATCCTCATTGCTGGTGAAATCTTTAAATTTAGCAAAGGCTTGTAATCGATCAGCTAAAGCCTGATTATTTTCAATTACTTGTAATAAACTGGAGAAAGCCAAAGTATCACCAGGCGATAATACGGCATCCTGCTTTAAACACGCCATCATCATATCTAACCATTCGACTACTGGATGTAATTCCAAGCGAAATTGCTGAAATACTTTACGAATATCTTGGCGTGCCGCATTATCAATTTCTATATAAGCCGCATAAAAAGATAATTTATTCTGCGTACTCGCCAAACGATAATTTAAGCGCTGCAAATAATCCTCTACCTGAAAGAAATTCTCTGGATTTTGTAAATACTGAAAACCAGCTTCATCGGTGATTTCACAAATGAATTCACCCTGTAATAAACGCTTTACCAAAGACTCAAACATCCGCGTTCTCCACGATAACTTCTACCTTTGTTTCCGGCAGCTCAACATCAAAAGCTAAAGCTTCTAAATTAGCCATATATTCCGTATCCATATCCATTTCAATTAGTTCACGGAAACCATGCACCTGATAACGATTTTTAAAGAAACCTAAAATCTCAGGATCAGGGTCAGGAAATGCCGATAATAAAGTAATATTGTTCTTGGTTAACAGCTCAATCAGCATTTCTATATTTAATTGATGCAATTCTTTTAACTCATCCATCGGCCAGATAAAGCGCACCGGCTGATCTTTTCGAATCATATTTACCAAGGCTATAAAGAACACGCATAAAATCAGATAGGATAAACCATGACTGGAAATCTGACGTAACTCTTCAGCATGGGTTGCGCGTTTGCTACGGCCATTTTCGGTGACAATAATTTCCAATTCCAACAAATTAACTAGCTTCATTTCCACCTTGTTTTTGCTCTGCAATTGTTCGGCAATACGACGCACAATTTCGGCAAAATCATCGGCAGGCAACTGCCCGTCCGTGTGACGACTCCACTCATCATATTGGTCGGTGAATTTAACAATTTGCTCCCAATAGCCCAAGGTCTTCACTTTTGAGGTTAAGCGGCCTTGGATGCTTTCAATTTTCTCAAAGCTAATGTTTTTATCAATATTCGCCGCCAATCGACGCGATAAAGAATCAATCCCGCGATCAAAACGCTGTAAAGCTTGTTGATAATTACGAATCGCGCTACCGAAAGTTTGCGCCTGCATCACTAGCCAGCGCCTTGTATCATCTGCACTGGAAACAAACCAATCTTGTATGGCTGGTAACCACTGCATTTCATCGCTATCAATACCTAATTCAGTATTAACCGCAGAATAATAACTGTACGGGCGAGTATTCGGAATTGCAGCCAGCACGCGTTTTAAATGACGCACTAAATCGCTGAGTTCCTTACGCTGAGTTTTATGCTTAGCCGTAAGAATTTTGAAATGGCCTTGCAGCAAATTCAAGTGATGCGAACTATCGAATGACACCTGCTCCGGTATTTTTTTCGGGTACATCGCCAAATCGTCAATGACTTTTTTCAGCGTAGTGACTTCTTTATCGTATCTCTTAATGCTCGTTTTAATCTGCTCTAAATGCTCATCAAGAGATTTACGTTGCTGCTGATAAGTTGCATGCAAAACTTCATATTGCTGGTTTTGCTGTTGCTCGGTTGCGGCACAAATCACTAGATCAGACTGTATAGCATCATAACGCAGCCATTCCACATCTAACCAACGCTGATATTGGCTAACCAATTGCTCAGCATTTTCCGCTTCTGCCAATTCCTGTTTGAGCGCATGCACTTTAAGCTCTAAGGCCGTTAAGGTTGCTGTATCAACTTTGCGTTCGCGCATACTTTGCAATCGCTGCTGTTTTAATGCCGCTAATTCATTGGCTTTTTGCTCTTTCAGACGATTAATCTCCTGATCAGCAATAGTCCGATCATGCTCGGCTTGATGAGTAAATTCAGCTATTTTTTCTGCTAGCGCTTGGGTTAATACACGCACTTCGTCTTTTACTTGCTGCTGAAGTGCTGCTAACTGTAGATTGTTTTGTTTAATTTGCTCATTTACTTCTGTACGCTGCTGCTTTAGCCGCTGTTCACGCTCTTTTTTGCTGCGCACAATTTGTAACTTTAAGGAGCCTAGCTCCTCTTTAACTGTTTGCAAATGGCTATCGGCTTGACCTTTCTCTAACAGGGATTGCTTATGCTTTTTTTGTAAGCTCACACCCGCCTTACTTAATTGCTGTAACTCTTCTTCAGCACTATTTTCAGCCAAAGTCTGTTGCTGTATTTGTTCATGCAAATCATGCAATACATCGCGCAATTTATCTTCATCTACCGTGCAATCCGCCTCTATGCCGTCCAACTGCAAAGCAACGCCATACAAACCTGCTTGTTCAGATAACAACTCAGGCTCCAAGTCATCACGTAATAACAATTCCGGTTTAACAACTTTGGCAAGATTCTCGCCCCAATCTGACTTATATTCGCGTAAAAAGCCTAATAAAGTACTGGCATCGGCATTAATTTGCGCTTCAACGGCCTCGGTTTTCGCTTGCAGCGTTTGTTTTTCTTCCGCATGCTTGCGCTTTTTCTGAAACACCACTTCAACAGCGGCTTTATGTTCGCGTATTTCTTCGTCTACCGACTGCTCATTAGATTCAGCTTCTTGTTTTTGCAGT
This sequence comes from uncultured Gammaproteobacteria bacterium, assembly GCA_965365945.1. GTDB lineage: Bacteria > Pseudomonadota > Gammaproteobacteria > Methylococcales > Methylomonadaceae > Methyloprofundus. Next base: position 73,938 of record CBDUDP010000004.1, on the reverse strand, counting down.
AAATAAGTATCATGCAATTCTAATTTTGTCTCACGGTCGGCAATTAGCACTGGATCAGCCTGAACTTGCATGATTTGGCTATTTAATGCGCCTAATTGCTCACTTATAGCCAGTGTTGATTTACGATTACTCTCTTGCTGTTGCTCGCTAGCATCGCGTAACACCTCTTTACGCTCAGTCGTCTCCGCAATCGCTTGTGCTTTTTGTTCACCTAATTGCTGCTGTTGCTGCTGCTTTTGCAGCTCAAAATCATGAACTTGTGCGGCAAAATATTGTTCTTTTTCCGCCTGTAAGCGACGAAATTCCGCTTCGATATCTTGTACATCAGACATCAGCTGACTTAGATTATCGCGCTCACTACCTAAAGAAGTTTTAATCGACTCCAAGCGTAAATAAAGCTGTTTTTTGCCTGCTATATCTTGCGCTTCCCATGCCTTTTTTTCTTTTTCCAGCTGCGATTTTTGGCGCTGTAACTGTGCTAATTCTGCTTTAGTCGTCGCTAAAGCGGATTTAAGCGCCAACTCCTCTTCTTCCCACGCTTTCTGTACTTGCTCTAACTGTTCGTAACAAACCGCACCAGCTTGACGCTGCTCTTGTTCAGCTTGCTCACTTTGTGCTAGTAACCTTTCCAAACGCACTTGTAATTCACCCAAGCTTTGCTCAGTTTGCAAAATCACCGTTTCAACTTGATTCAATAGCTCTATTTTAGGCCGCTCTTGTTCAACTTGCTGATAAGCACGATATTCTTTATACCAATTATCCAGCGTCTCCATTTGCAATTCTAGAGCAATGGATTCGCGGTTTTCATCAATACAATTAACCAGCATTTCACGTAAATCGGCAAAGTCCGTAGAACGCATAAACATGCCAGTAATAATTTTCTCTATATCTTTTAAACGCTGCCCCGAACTGCCCTGACAAAAACTATAACGCGCAATCAACTGGCGCATTTCTTGGCCTTTGTTATGTGGCAGATTTTGGATAATAGTGCGGTAATCGCTACAAGCGCTCACTTGATTACTGTGCTGCACTTGGCGGGTAAGGAGATGTGATTTTAAATGCCGACAAGAGACCGGATATTTTTCGCCATCATCATGTTGTTCAATAAAATCTTCTGCTGCAAAACCTTTATCGATAAAGCGATAGCACAAGCCTTCATCGTTAGTTGAAGCATAAATCGCAACCATACAAGTTTGCTCATTACGCTGGTATTCAAAAATAATATATGAAGATTCACGCGGCAGATAGTGTTTAACAAAACTATCGGTGACGCGACTTTTCGGCACTAATCGCCCTGGCCTTTCACCATAAAACAAGGGAATTAATCGCAGTAAGGTGGTTTTACCCGCGCCATTCACGCCATTTAGATTGGTATGCCCATCTAAACGAACTTCTTGCAATTCACCCTCTTTATAAGAGTCGATAAGAATAAGACGGTTTAGAGAGTACATCATAGATTTGGCTTATTTAAAAAGTTCATACCTTGCGGCGCGAGGACTAAAAAGAATTAAAAGCGCCATTTTAACACCTTCTATATATCGCCCTGCACATTTACGGCATAATTCCCGAATACTCGGACTTAGCGTATAATAATTCACTTATTTAGCTTCTCTTTAGGAAAACAACTCTCATGCCAGAAATCATTATCTACACCAGCAACCTCTGCCCTTACTGCACTATGGCTAAACGCCTATTAACAGCTAAAGGTGCCACTTATAAAGAACTGAATGTGGATACTACAGCAGGCTTAAGAGAAAAAATGGTGCAAAAAACTAAACGCAGAACCGTGCCGCAAATATATATAGGCGAACGCCATATTGGGGGCTTTGATGAGTTACGCGCTTTAGATTTAAAGAAGGAATTGGATTCGTTGCTAGCCGGGTAATTTACAGCCCTATAAGCGTAACTTCTCATTATTCACGGGCAAATACATATAAAAATATCGCCATTCCCGAAGTCTACCCAGTCAAGCGTGGGCACAAGCTTTATCGGGAATCCACGTTAAACATAGGTTCCTGCTAACAGCATGCAGAAATGGCCAGTTGAAAAAACAGTTTATACCCTATTAATAATGAGAAGCTACCTTATAGCAAGATAAGTCATTATTTTTTAAAATATTGTTTTATCTCTGTGCTATGATGACACTTATGCGTGTACGCTTACGCATAAAAATATAATAATTATTATTTACATAAGGTGAGATTTTATATGAGTTTATTGAAAAAAGTAGTTTTAGCTGGTTTCATTAGCACTGCAATGCTTGCAACTGCTCCTTCTGTAATGGCAGCAGGTAAACAAGCAAACCAAACTCAAGAGGGTGTTGCGATTGCTCTTGATTCAACTGTTGAAGCAGCAGAAGCTGTATTAACAGGGTTAGAGGCTGGCGTTGATATGGAAACTGGTTTAGCACTATTTAAAACAGCTAAACAAGCTTCTAAAACAATTGAAAGCGCTTCTGTTTACGCCCTTCGCGCTAGAGCTCAAGGCGCCCTGAAGAAAGCACGCTCTGCTTTCAAGAAAGGTGAAACAGAAAAGTCTATCGAACTAACAAAAGTAGCTATTGAAAAATTTAAAGGCGTTAGAACTGCATATCATAATTTTTCAGGTGACTAATAATTAGTATCACTACTAATTATGCCAAAAGGCTTAATTACTTAAGGTAATTAAGCCTTTTTTATTGCCTACTATTTTTTATAAAGGCTACTTGCCTAGCAAGCCTTATTAGCTAACATCAATATAGCGCACGCCAAACTCTGTAGAATCAGGAGATTGATTAAGCCAAATCACAACCGCTAAGGCTTTAAGCGCCCTATCAGGAACAAACAATTTAATAGCATCCCCAACTTTTAACTCAGCATCAGTAGTAATAATTAACTTCATTCCATCTTTTGAAATATCAATCGTCTGCGCAGCAATCTCTTGCTCATTTAACAATAAGTTTGCATCAGCAGCCAAACTCTTTCGGTAATAGTGTCGTTGTAACCATAATTTGTCCGCATTGTGCCTGACATCACTAAATTCCAGACCTAGGAGAATTTTCCCCTCGTCATCCCGCACCCAAGCAATAGTCGCCTCCGCACTTAACATTAAGTCATGTACAAAAACTTCAGCACTGTGTATTTCATTTAATATATTTCTGACATCGGCTACCGTACTAATAAAGTCGCCCGGAACCAGTTCTATTTGCACACCTTTGACAGAGACATCATAACTCACAAACTCTAATAACTCGCCCGCAAGAAACACAACACCCGTTGAAGTGAACTTTTTCCGATAGTCTTTTCTATTTTGTTGCATTTCCTTTTCCTCAACACTCTACCTATAGATGTAAGGATAGCTTGTTTTTAATAAATTTTATAGTTCAATGGTAACAAATGTAGTTCTTGACGAAACGGCTATTTTCCGCTATTTTGGATAGATTTTTTATTAATTAAAGTCTAATTCCATCCTAAATAATCCCTGCACTTTCTAAGGGTAAGGATAAAAATAAACAGCTCGCATGTATTTTCATGCCTACTGTAAACTTTAATTTTAAAGCATATTGAAGAACAAGCTTATTCTAAGGGCTTCAATGCAAAGTGTATTCTTATTATTTTAAGAGGTTTTATAAAGTGGAACTCAGTGGCGGACAGATTGTCGTTCAGTGCCTTAAAGATGAAGGTGTAGAGTATCTTTTTGGATATCCTGGTGGCGCAGTATTACATTTATATGATGCAATTTTCCATCAGGAAGATGTCAAACATATATTAGTCAGACATGAGCAAGCAGCAACCCATGCTGCTGACGCTTATGCGCGCGCAACAGGCAAACCTGGCGTTGTTCTAGTCACATCAGGCCCCGGTGCAACAAACGCTGTTACCGGCATTGCCACAGCCTATATGGACTCCATCCCTATGATTGTGATCTCTGGCCAGGTTCCAACAGCGGTAATTGGTAGCGATGCTTTTCAAGAAGTCGATATGGTCGGTATCACCCGCCCTTGCGTTAAACATAACTTTTTAGTTAAAGATGTTAAGGATATTGCGGAAACGATGAAAAAAGCGTTTTACGTTGCGACGACAGGCCGACCTGGCCCCGTTGTTGTGGATATCCCTAAGGACATTACTGACCCAAATATCTTGGTTCCGTATAAATACCCTAAGAAAATCAAAATGCGCTCTTATAGCCCTGTAACTAAAGGTCATCCTGGACAAATTAAGAAAGCCATTGAGTTATTATTAGCTGCGCAACGTCCCGTTATTTATTCGGGTGGCGGTGTTATTCTAGGCGAAGGGAGCGAAGAACTAAGAGAATTAACACGCTCACTAAACTTCCCTATTACTCAGACTTTAATGGGCTTAGGCGCTTATCCAGCAACCGACAAGCAATCTATCGGCATGCTAGGCATGCACGGTACTTATGAAGCGAACTTAGCCATGCACGAAAGTGATGTCATTTTAGCTATTGGCGTACGTTTTGATGACCGAGTTACTGGAAAATTAGCAGAATTCTGCCCGCACTCAACTATCATTCATATTGATATTGATCCAGCATCTATCTCTAAAACAGTTAAAGTTGACGTACCGATAGTGGGTGAAGTTAAAACCATATTAAAGCAAATTCTTGAAGTGCTTAAAGAACAGAAAAAGAAACCTTCTAAAAAAGCGCTGGAAGCATGGTGGAGTCGCATTGAACAGTGGCGCTCTGTTAACTGCCTAGAGTTCAATCGTGATAGCGACTTAATTAAACCACAAGCAGTTGTTGAGCAACTTTATGAAGTAACGAAAGGCGATGCTTTTATTACCTCTGATGTAGGCCAACATCAGATGTTTGCCGCACAATTCTACCCATTTGATAAACCACGCCGCTGGATCAATTCCGGAGGGTTAGGCACGATGGGGTTTGGTTTACCCGCGGCTATCGGTGTTAAGTTAGCACACCCAGAAGCAGAAGTGGCTTGTGTAACAGGTGAAGCCAGTATTCAGATGTGCATACAAGAGCTTTCTACTGCACTACAATACAACACACCCATTAAAATTATTAACTTAAATAACCGCTATATGGGCATGGTTCGCCAATGGCAGGAATTTAATTACGAAAGTCGTTACTCACAATCTTATATGGATACGATTCCAGACTTCGTAAAACTAGCTGAAGCTTATGGACATGTCGGTATACGTGTAGAAAAACCAGAAGATGTTAAACCCGCACTGGAAAAAGCTTTTGCTATGAAAGATCGCACCGTGTTCTTAGACATCATGACTGATAGAACAGAAAACGTTTACCCAATGATTGAATCGGGTAAAGGCCATCAAGAAATGACTTTACGTGTAGCACCAGGCACACCTATCAACAGAGAATTGGCATAATGAGACATATTATTTCTATTCTAATTGAAAATGAAGCAGGCGCTTTATCTCGTGTTGCTGGCTTGTTTTCGGCGCGCGGCTATAATATCGAGTCGTTAACCGTTGCTCCGACAGAAGACCCCACGTTGTCACGTATGACCTTAGTGACTCGCGGCACCGATGAAGTTATTGAGCAAATCACTAAACAGCTTAATAAATTAATTGATATCGTTAAGTTAATTGATCTAGCCGAAGCAACCCATGTTGAACGCGAACTAATGCTAGTTAAAGTCAAAACATGCAAAGAATCACGCGAAGAGATCAACCGTCTTGCTGAAATTTTTCGCGGTAAAATCATTGATGTCACCAGCAATAGCTATGTGATTGAAATGACCGGACCATCAGATAAACTTGATGCATTCGTCGCGGCACTTGATGAAAACAGTATTATCGAAACCGTACGCTCTGGCCCAACAGGTCTATCGCGCGGTGAAAAAGGCTTACATTTGTAACCCCTTTACCAAATCAACACATATTGCCAAGTAAGTGGGAGTGCGAACTTATTCGCACCTCTTCTGATCGAGCATCAAACCTTACCGGCATTATGTTGAAAATAACTATTTACTAAAAAACAGGAAATCACATGCAAGTTTATTACGACAAAGACGCTGACATTAATGTAATCAAAGGCAAAAAAGTAGCCATCATCGGTTACGGCTCACAAGGCCATGCACACGCAAACAACCTACAAGAGTCAGGTGTTGATGTTGTGGTTGGTTTACGCGCAAACTCTAGCTCTGTTGCTAAAGCTGAAGCTCATGGCTTAAAAGTAACTGACGTAGCAGCAGCCGTTGCTAGCGCAGACGTAGTTATGATCCTTACGCCAGATGAATTTCAATCTCAACTTTATAAAGAAGAAATTGAGCCTAACATCAAGCAAGGCGCTGCTTTAGCATTTGCTCACGGCTTTGCAATTCTTTACAACCAAGTCAACCCTCGCGCTGACTTAGATGTAATCATGGTTGCACCTAAAGCACCAGGCCATACAGTACGCTCTGAATTTGTTCGCGGTGGCGGCGTTCCTGATTTAATCGCGATCCATCAAGATGCTTCAGGTACAGCGAAAGAAATTTGCTTATCTTACGCTTCTGCTATCGGTGGCGGCCGTTCTGGTATCATCGAAACAACGTTCCGTGCAGAAACAGAAACTGACCTATTCGGTGAGCAAGCTGTTTTATGTGGTGGTGCGGTTGAGCTAGTTAAAATGGGCTTCGAAACTTTAGTAGAAGCAGGCTACGAGCCAGAAATGGCTTACTTTGAGTGTTTGCACGAATTAAAATTGATCGTAGACTTAATGTTTGAAGGCGGCATCGCAAACATGAACTACTCAATCTCTAATAATGCAGAATACGGCGAATATGTAACTGGCCCTAAAGTTATTAACGAAGAAAGCCGTTACGCAATGCGCGAAGCATTAGCTAACATTCAAAATGGTGAGTACGCTAAAAAATTCATCTTAGAAGGTATGACTAACTACCCTGAAATGACTGCAAAACGTCGCATTAATGCAGAGCACCCAATCGAAGTCACAGGCGCTAAATTACGCGCGATGATGCCTTGGATTGCTGCAAATCAAATCGTTGATAAAGCTAAAAACTAAACTATTAAGATGTGTTAACGTAAGAAGGCACATGCTAACAATAAGTTTATAGTCAAAGAAAAGCCCATCATTGATGGGCTTTTTTATGCGTCAAAATTAGCATACTTAAATCTTATTTTGAAATTTTCGACATAATATGCGCCATCTACAAAAACTCAAACATCACAATGGCTATTGCATTCACCAATATCTTCAAACCAAATACCTGGTGATTGCGCAATAAATTTCTTCATCAATGTAATGCATCGCTCATCTTGCAAATCAACAACAGTTACCCCTGCATCCTTGAGCCAACCGAAATGGCCGGAGAAATTGACTGACTCACCAACAATGACTGTACCAATATTGAACTGGCGAATTAGCCCAGAACAATACCAGCATGGTGCTAATGTTGTTACTAAAATTTTATCGCGATAATTTGTTTGTCGACCAGCTTTACGAAAGGCATCAGTCTCACCATGAATAGAAGGGTCATTCTCTTGAACTCGGCGATTACGTCCGCGCCCCAGCAATTGACCTTGCTCATCAAATAAAGCCCCCCCTACAGGAACTCCTCCTTCATTAAACCCCGTTTGAGCTTCTTCTAAAGCAACCTCTAAAAGTAACGAATAATTCATTGGAGAACATCCCTATAAAATTGATTTTCTTTACTCAACACGTACTATTGGATTTTTGCCTAAATAAAGCCATATCGCAGTATTTAATTGAACTTTAATAAACTTCATGCCAATTTTTAACCCTACTCACTTTTTTATTCTAAATAACTCCAGCATATCCTCATTTTTCACGCGAGAATAAATTTCTTCTACCGACAGGGGTAAATTAATCGATTCAAAATGAACTTGATCACCTAAAAAATAATGCCTTGGCCGCCACAGCCTTCGCTTCTTCTAACCACTTCAATATCAACAAAATCTTGCTCAATTAATACATACTCTTGCAAACTAGGGATATTGATATAAGACATGAGCTTAGTTGTTTCATCCATGCGCCGAGTAGATTTAGATAACACTTCGACAATGATAACGGGAGACTCAGTATAGTAAGGCTGCGATTCGTCAAAGCTACAATCTACGAGTACATCGGGATAAAAAAATCTTGAGCCGACTTTGACTTTCATATCAGAAGAAAAAGACTCACAGGGCGTTCTTTTTAAGTGGCTTCTAAACTCAGCAGCAATATTGCCTGAAATACGCTCATGATTTGCGCTAGCACCCGCCATTGCATAAATGACACCATCAATAAGCTCGTGTTTTATATCACGCGCTAACTCGTCAGTTAAATAGTCTTCTACACTAATTAATTCGTCTTTTTCTGCCGTAGTCATCGCACCTCCAAATTATAATGAAGGTGCGCGTCGCGCCCCAACGCACCTTAACTCTATTGCTGAACCTGATTAATAACTAAGTTCAATTCTTTACCTGCATTCACTTTTACTTGATCTAGCTGTACAAATAAATCACCTGCTTGCGGCTTTGGCGTACCACTTAAAGAAACGCGCGCAATAATATCCACTTGTTCTACCGTTGATATTGTCGCCGTTGGCATGGCGGCTTTACTGTCGTCCAATACAATACGCTTAGGTAAATCTTTCACTTGTATGCGCTCTATCGCTAACGGCATACGTCCGCCTACAGCACGAGCAAAAACAAATACAGTGTGCTCAGGGCTAACCTTGGCTTGTAACTCAGGGTCCAAGGAAATATTAACGATAATTTGTGCCGCACCATTAGCAACTGGCTGCGTTGGCTTTGCCACAACAGCGACTGCCTCTGCAGGTGGCATTCCTGCTTTGGAGCGTGCATCTGCAATCGCTGGCTCTATAAAGCGTTCAATCTGCACTTTTCCTGACTTTACTTTTGCCTGCTGCCACAACTCGATAGCTTGAGCATAATCAGCCTGCATATACGCCTGAATACCTTTTAGCATTAATGCTGTGCTTTCTTGAGCATCAGCTGCTAAAGCTTGGCCTACGGCCGCATTCACTTCTTCAGTAAATTGCTCACCTTGTGCTTGAAATAAAGCTTGAGCATAAGAACCTTTTACCGCGGCATAATCTTTATTATCGGGCCCAATACGCTCAGCTAAAGTCGCATAAACTTCTGCGGATTTTTTGAAGTTACCCATGGCTGCGTAGCTATTAGCCAGCAAAACGTATTTATCGAAGTCATCAGGGTTTTCGGCTAGTTTTTGCTCTAACATTTCTACCGCTTTAGCAAAGTCTGGTGCTTTTTTCTGTGGTGCATCCGCACTGACTTGTACGGCTTCACCTTGCTCTTTTAAGGCTAAATAGTCTGCATAGTCATCACTACGTCCTAAGTTCAGATAGATAGCAATACTGGAAATCATAAGTACCAGCACTACACCAAAAACAACAACTGCTTGTTGCACCTGCAAGGGCTGATTTTTATATTCTAACTGCTGCTTTCCTGCAACATCTTGTAACAATGACTTTTCCAACTCAGCTTTTAATGCCTGATAAGCGCTTTCTTCTAAAGTGCCCTGCTCTTTTTCTGCATCTAATTCAGCTAAGCGATCACGAAAAATAATAACATTATCTTGCTGTACATCTGAGCCAGTAACTTCATCTGCTTTCCTTTGCTTTAGCAGAGGTAATAACAAAAACAATACAGCTATTAGCAATAAAACAGCAAAACCCATCCATAAACTACTCATGATTTTTTATCCTTGTTTAATAACTGCTGTAATGCTTTTTCTTGTTTAGCATCTAATTCAGGCACTTGTTCTGTATTTTCAGCATTTTTATTATTACGACTACGTGTTAACCAAATCACAACGATTAAACCGAGCAATAATAACGCGCCAGGACCCAACCATAGCACGGCATTTTGCGCATTAAATCGAGGCTCATATAAAACAAAATCGCCATAACGCGCGACCATATAATCGACAATTTCAGTATCGCTCTTATCTGCTTCTAGCATTAGATAAATCTTTTGTTTCAAGTCCGTTGCAATCGCAGCATTAGAATCGGCAAGATTCTGATTCTGACATTTAGGACAACGCATATCCGCACTCAACTCATGAAAGCGTAATTCTTTATCCTTATCTTTAAACTCATAAGTATCAAAAGCTGCGTAAGCACTAGTTATTGATAGCAAGACCAATATAAAAAACCGTAACATTATTGATTGACTCCTAGCTTCTGAATCATGACCTGCAATTTTGCCCAAGTTTGCGCCGTCACCACTCCGACATGACGATGACGAACTACCCCTTGCGCATCTAATAAATAAGTTTCAGGAGCGCCATAAACTCCTAGGTCCAAACCCAACATTCCAGCTTCATCGTAAATATTAAACGCATAAGGATTACCTAGCTGGCGTAACCAGTTCGTAGCCGCGGCTCTTTCATCTTTATAATTTAAGCCGATAATATTAATTTTATTATCTTGAGCAATACGCAATAATTGCTCATGTTCTTGACGACAAGAAGGACACCAAGTCGCCCAGACATTAACTAATACCGGTTTACCGATAAAATCCGCTTTGCTTAGCATGCGCTCAGGTTGCAATAAAGCCGCTACCTGAAACTCAGGAAATGGCTTATCAATTAAAGCCGAGGGTAATTCCCGAGGGTCGATGCTTAGGCCTTTCCATAGGAAAAAAGACAAAGAAATAAACAGCGCTAACGGAATAAACAATAATAATCTAGGCATGAGCCACCTCACCTGTTGATTTTTTACGATAACGCTTATCAAATACCGTCAAGATACCGCCCAAAGCCATAAACAATCCACCTAACCATAACCAGCGCACATAAGGCTTGTAATGCACGCGTATCGCCCATGCACCGTCATCACCTAACGGCTCTCCCATAGCAAGATATAAGTCTCTAAATAACCCTGCATCAATCGAGGCTTCGGTCATCATCGAACGCTTAACTGTGTAATGTCGTTTTTGTGGATATAAAGTCACGACAGGCTCGCCTTCTAGCGTAACCTCTATCGTACCTTCATCAGCAGTAAAATTAGCACCTTTGACTTTTTTAGCGCCTTTAAACTCGAATTGATAATCTGCTAGTTCAATCTTATCTCCAGGAGCCATACGCATATCGCGCTCTTCACTATAAGTCGAAACTAAAGTAATCCCAATCGCAACCACTGCAACACCGACGTGTGCCAACATCATGCCGTAATAGCTGGGCGTCAATTGGCTTAATTTTGCAGTAATCGAATTTGCATTACGGAATTTATCTTTAAATTCTTTAGCTGTTGTTGCAATCACCCAAGTACTGATCGTCATACCTAAAAAGACTCTAAAATTAAAACCATCACCATAAATAAATGGGAAGATGATACCAACCACCAAACTGATAATTGCAGGTACAAGTAGTTGCTTCTTTAACCCCGCAACACTTGTTTGTCTCCAGCGAGCAGCACCGGAAATACCCATAGATAGAGCCAACAAACTCATAATCGGTACAAACAAGGCATTAAAGTACGGAGGCCCTACAGAAATCTTACCCGAGCCTAATGCATCAATTAACAATGGATACAGTGTGCCTAACAACACGGTAATTGCCATCACTACTAAAAAGACATTATTAATTAATAACAACATTTCACGCGATAACCAGCCAAAGCTGGATTCACTTTTAACATTTGGCGCTTTAAATGCATATAACGTTAATGAGCCACCGATCGTTAATAATAATAAAACAAGAATAAAAAATCCTCGTTCAGGATCAGAAGCAAAAGCATGCACAGAAGTTAATACCCCCGAACGCACTAAAAAGGTTCCGAGTAAACTCAATGAAAAAGCAAAAATAGCTAATAATAAAGTCCAACTTTTAAACACACCGCGTTTTTCTGTCACTGCTAACGAGTGGATTAATGCTGTACCCACTAACCATGGCATCAAAGAAGCATTTTCAACAGGATCCCAGAACCACCAACCACCCCAGCCGAGTTCGTAATAGGCCCACCAACTACCGAGTGTGATTCCAGCCCCTAAAAAGGCCCAAGCAACATTCGTCCAAGGACGAGACCAACGCGCCCAAGCCGCATCTAAGCGACCAGATAATAATGCTGCAATTGCAAATGCAAAGGCCACGGAAAATCCCACATAGCCCATATACAACATAGGCGGATGTACGATTAAACCGAAATCCTGTAATAAAGGGTTTAAATCAGCACCATCGGCAGGAAATCTTGGCAAATAACGTTCAAAAGGGCTAGATGTCCACAATAAAAAAGAAATAAAGCCGGTAGCGATAATACCCATCACACCTAAAACCCGTGCCAGCATATCCAAAGGCAAACCACGGCTAAATAAACTCACCGCTAACGTCCAGCCACTTAAGATAAACGCCCACAATAATAAAGAGCCTTCATGTCCTCCCCAAATAGCACTTAACTTAAACTCTATAGGTAATTGGCTATTAGAGTGATTAGCCACGTATTGCACCGAGAAATCGTCGTTCGCAAAGGCATAGCCTAAACAAATAAAGCTTATCAGCAAAAAGGTAAACTGTGCCCTGGCTAAAGGTTTTGCATAGTCCATCCATAAAGTATTTAAGGTAGCAGCGCCATATAAAGGAATTACCGCTAATATAAATGAAAAACCTAGCGCTAAAATTAACGCAAATTCACCTAACTCTGGAATCATTGAGCAACCTCTTTTTTCGGCTTCATACTTTCAGCAATCTCAGGGGGCATATAATTTTCATCATGCTTAGCTAACACCTCATCAGCTTGAAACGCTCCCTGCGTATCCATTTTTCCTTGCGCAATAATTCCCTGCCCTTCGCGAAATAAATCAGGAAGAATTCCAGTAAAAACAACTTTTACGGTATTTTCATAATCAGTTAATTCAAAACTAACCCGCAGTGAATCGGTAGAACGCTCGAGACTGCCATCAACCACCATACCCCCCACACGCATACGTGCATCGGTCGGTGCTTCGCCATTCGCAATCTGAGAGGCAGAATAAAATAGATTAATATTTTGGTTTAAGGCGTACATCGTTAAGCCAACAGCTAAAGACGTGCCGAAAACGATAGCTAAAATGATATATAAACGTTTTTGTCTTTTTGGAGTCATGATTTTATTTGTTCACGTCGAGCTTGACGCTTTGCTTTATTAAAAAATTGACGCTTAGCTAACGCTACTGACACTATATTGTAAGCGAAGATAGTAAAAGCCAAGCCATAGCTGAGCCAAACATACAACCCGTGTTTACCCATTTGTAAAAAATCGGCAAAAGTAGCGAAATATCCCATCTGATTTCCCTTGTAATTTAATTCTGATTAACTGTAGGGCGGTGCTTTAGCCCGCTATTTATGCGATAAGGCGGGCTAAAGCACCGCCCTACATTGATTTAATTCTGTTTAATAATCTCTTGTACCCAGCTGGCTTTCTTTTCCCGCTGCAAGACTTCAATACGTGCACGTTGCATCATTATCACCGCAAAAAAACAATAAAATCCCAGTACCATAATTAATAAGGGTATCCACATTTCTGGTGGCATAGCTGGTTTTTCAGTGACTTTAAAGGTAGCGCCTTGATGCAAAGTATTCCACCATTCTACGGAGTACTTAATAATCGGAATATTCACTAGCCCAACTAAAGACAAAACAGCTGAAGCTTTATCTGCACTTTGGGTATTTTCAAAGGCAGAATGTAAGGCAATAACACCGATATATAGAAAGAATAGCACCAACATTGCTGTTAATCGCGCATCCCAAACCCACCAAGCACCCCAAGTAGGTTTTCCCCATATAGCACCCGTTGCTAGAGACATCACAGCAATTGAAGCACCAAAAGTCGCGCAAGATTTAGCCACGATATGCGCCATCTTCATTTTCCAGATTAGCCCAATCGCGCCCGCTATTGCCATCAGCATATAACAAGATTGCGCCAAAATAGAAGCCGGCACATGCACATAAATAATTCGAAAACTATTACCTTGTTGATAATCCGCTGGCGCAAAAGCTAACCCCCAAACAGAACCCGTAATCAATAAAAGTAAGGCAGCAACCGCAAACCATGGCAGTAATTTACCACTGAACTCATAAAACCAACGCGGCGAAGCGAGTCGATAAAACCATTGGGGAAATTTAATCTTCATCATTGTCCTCGTTTGGGTAAAAATCCATATCTAATATTTTCTTTAAGCTGTAAGGGCACTCTTTTGGAAAGTGTGAGGCCTTAAACCCAGTTTCATAAACCGCTTTTCTAACCGCATAGGCATAAGCTTTTATTAATCCCAACTCTAAAGTTTCTGGATTCGTTAAACTTGGATTTTCAGACAAATGGTCATGTATACGACTTCTTTGTTCCTGAATAGTAAATTCCCATGACTTTCCTTGCCTTTCAGGCTGGTATTGCCATTTTAACAAGTGCATTAATAACACCTCTAAACGACTCAATAGCTCTCGCTTTTCCCTTGCGCCCATGCTTTCCAGCTCCTCAATTAATGCCGCAACATCAAGATCATTCAGCTTGTCATCTTTTAATAAGTGCACTTGCTGTTGTGTCCACGCATAGAAATCTTGCTCATGTAATTGACTCATACCTAACCTCGTACACTAATTTTCAACGCTGCCGCAATGGCAAAGGGCGCCAACATGGCGCTTAATACCAATAAAGCACCTAATAACGCCAAATATCCAGCTATCGGCAACCCCATAGACCCAGCTAACACGGTACCCGCCCCAAAAATCAATACAGGTATATATAGAGGTAAAATTAATAACGAAATCAAAATTCCCCCTTTTCGTAAGCCCACCGTTAAGCCAGCACCTATAGCGCCCAATAAACTTAAAGTGGGCGTACCTAATAGCAAACTAGCAACCAATGCACCGTAGCCTTCGCTCGGTAAAAATAACATCATCGCCAATAACGGTGACATAAGCGCCAAACAAAAACCGCTCATAAGCCAATGACTCAAAACCTTCGCCAGTACAATAAAGACTAAAGGCTGCGGGCTAACCAGCATTTGTTCTAATGAACCATCGTCAAAATCACTGCGAAAAATACCATCGGCTGATAATAAACATGCCAATAAGGCCGCCACCCAAATTACGCCGGGTGCAACTTGTGCTAAAAATTTAGCTTCAGGACTGACCGCCAAAGGAAACATGACTCCCACCATTAGAAAAAAGGCTAAAGGGTTCACAATATCACTACGTCGGCGCAAGGCTAATACTAAATCACGACGTACCGCCGCCATAAAAAAATTCATGAGCGTGCCACTTCATCTAAATTAATACGTCGCACCGTATACCCAGGTATATTCAAGTCATGGTGCGTGGTTAAAATAACTGAGCCACCGTTTAATACATGTTGTGCTAATAAGGCTTCTTTTTCGGCTACGCCTTTTTTATCTAACGCAGTAAAAGGTTCGTCAAGAATCCATAACGGAGCGGTACTTAAATATAAGCGCGCCAAACCTACTCGACGCTGCTGCCCAGCTGATAAGGTATAACATGGCACATCTTCAAAGCCATATAGTCCTACGCTTTTTAAAGCTTCCGCGATGCTCACTTTACCTAAAGCAGGATCAAGCTGTTGCATCCATTCCAGGTTTTCTTCTGCGGTTAATGTTGACTTCACGCCCGCTAAATGGCCGACATAAAGCATTTGACTAAAGTAATCATCTCGTACTTCTGCTATGTCTTTTTGCTGCCAAAACAACTCACCTTCATACGACTCATTTAAGCCACATAGAATACGTAATAAGGTCGTTTTACCACTACCGTTCTGACCTTCTATTTGCACGACTTCCCCAGCACCAATGCCAAAGTTCAGATTGCTAAACAGCACGCGCTCGTCACGTTCACAAAATAGATTTTTTACCTCAAGCATAGCTTCTGTACTTCAATAAAATAGGGGAAGGAGTGATTACAACTCAAGCGAGTATTGTACCCGCTCAACTGAATAAGACAACGCTAATGTAAATAATCAACGCCAATTGAACGTGCCTTATCTTCGTGATGATAATATTTATACTTTGGTAAGGACTCAATGCCATGACAGCTCACGCAAAATGTGCCTTGCACACCCTTATGACGTAAAAAGCTATTCGTAATATCGCCTTCAACATTTTCTTGCTGTTTATAATCTAATGCTGAATATAGCTTATCAGTTGCGCCTTTTAACGGCTCCCACGTATGGGGCTCATGACAAGTGATACAGGCAATCGCACCAAACTCAGCTATTTTTTCATGTGCTATTTCTACTAATGGCATGACTTTTTCATCTGAAAATAACACCATATCTTTATAAGGATGCCCATAAAACTCAATTTCTTTATCCTTACCCACAGCCTCTTCTTGATGACAATTCAGACATAACTCATCGCGCTTTAAACCTGGAGCTGTTTTATCGCGTAACTCAATATCTTTCAATATCGTCGCCGATAAAAAGGGGCTTTTCGCTTCTCCGCGATGCAAGGTGTGACAACTACCACAGACACCCGATTGATGCGGCGTTTCTTCTTGTTGATTTAGCGTTTTCTTGCTAGTCACACGTAAATCATGATCAGTACCAATTACACGCTGCTTACCTTCATGGCAATTTTCACACAATTCACCATTACGGTGCTCTTGCAATAAAGCTGGCGTATCAGGCTTTCCAGAATGCACTGCATGGCAACTCAAACAGCCGATCTTTTTCACTTTAACACCCGCAATTTCTACAGGATCATCCAGTTCAAGATTCATCGGGTGCACGCCTTTTTTCGCTGCATCTTTTTCATCTTTGGCGTGTTGTCGCTCATGACAATCTGCACATAAAACTTCGGCATCAGCTATTTTATCAGGATACAACGCTGTTTCTAACGTGCCATTATGGACGCTATGACAACTGTCACATTGCACTGTTTTGACTTTTTCGCCACGAAATTCAACCGCTTCTTCCATTTCAATATTCACTGGATGCACACCAGCTTTGCGCGCGGCCTCTTTATCTTTAGGTGCTTGGCGCTGATGGCAGCTGGCACATAAAGCTCCCTTTTCATCAGATTGGGTCAACAAGTTTTCAGTCACACCATTGTGTACTTGATGACAAGACTGACAGACGATTTCATCCTTTTTACCTAATGCCCCGCCAACTGCTTGCAAACTGTCCGGCAAGCCTTTTTGTAAATGTGGATCTTGGGTAGTTAAATGCTCGGGATTACTACTTGCAGGCTTACGCATAACGACGCCTAAAGGGTGGTTGATTCCATACTGCTTAATATCTTCTCGACCTGATTTTTTTGTGTTTTTTTCATGACATGCTTCACATTGCTCACTACCGTAATCGGTTCCGCGCAGCCATGCATTATGATTGTTTGCATATAAAGTACTAGGCTCTTCATTGTCATTATGTGGCGTATGACAACTAGTGCAGGTCATTTCTTTTGTTTTAGCATCATGCGGATAAAATTCAGGTATTTTGTCTTTACGTGGCAAGTTTTTATGCCGTGCCTGTTTTTCCTTATCGTCATCATAAACAGTTGGATGCTGCTCACCATGAGGAATAGCTTGACGCGAATCAAATACCGCTCCGTGGTGGCAGCTATAACACATATTTATTGAAGCAACGGGCAAAACCTTCTCACTATCTAATAATTTTGCCTGACTCTCGTCATTTCCCCAGCTGTAATGACATAACACGCAATTCTTACGTGAAACCTCTTCAGTAGCCTCAGGAAAATCTGGTAGAGCAATATAATCCAGCTCAATTTTCTGCACATTTTTCGCCTGAGTATCAACTACATATAAATAACCTAAAGGATCATAACGAACTCGGACAGGCGAGCTGAATTTAAGCACTTTAGCTTGTTTATCTTGCAAAAACCCTAAAAATCGACCCTTTTGATAAATACTAATCGTGCCTAAGTATGCGTCACTAATATATTGAAAATCTAGAAAGTCAAAAGCATTGCCATTAGGCCGATACATTTCATCCATAGAAAAACGTCCAGTTTGAGAGCTGTAGCTACCCGAGCGATCAAATACCTGCACCCGCGCATTCAAGACATCAACCACGTTCAAATAGCCATCCCTATCCTGAGCAATTTGAAATGGATATTGAAATTGCCCTTCCATTTCACCACGCTCCCCCGTACAACGCCTCTCTTGCCCACTAGCTAAGTCTAAATAGCAAATCCGATGCAAACGACGATCTGCATAAATTAATTCTTCATCGCGAATTAATAAATCAACAGGCTCTGGCTGTAATTTTTCAGCAGCCTCCTTCGGCGCAAACAAAAGTATGTCGCTCAGCCATTCTCCTTGCATAGAAAAACGCCTAATCCGATGTTGTAAAGGATCTGCGATATAAAGCACATCTTTATCTAAGGCAATAGCCATTGCCTTAATAAAACTATACTGAGTACCTTTGGTATTTATTTCTCTAAGTACCTTTCCTTTAGGCGACATAACAACTACACGAGAATTCATCCCATCTAATATATAAAGCTGTCCTTGCGCATCAGCAGTAATATCACTAGGCTGGTTAAAGTCAGCCTGTAAAACTTGTTGCCGTTTTGCAATTGGAATTTGCTGCATAGCACTTGCAGAACTTAGCCATAGCAGTGAAATAAAAAAATAAAAGAAACGCATCATAAATTGGCTCATTGCAATAAATTAATAATACGAATACGTTGATCTTTTTCTTTATACCGGGCAAAAAATTGCGAAATTATATTATTCTGTATCTTTTCCATCTGATACGCTGTCGCCCCCAAATCAGCCAAATCAAGCAATGCATCTTTATCAGTATGGCACGCTTTACACTCAGGTCCCTTTTCTGATAATGGCGCATGTATTAAGGCTCTACGCTCAGCTTTCATATCCAAGCGACTATCTTGCTGCCACATTTTTTTAGTTTCTTGAGCAAAAGCTTCAGTATTACGTAAAGGTACAGCTTGCTCTTGATAATAAGGTGAAATTTTATAAAACGGATTAATGCCTTTAGCAGCTTTAGTTATTACTTTTTTTGCTGGTAAAGTTTTTTTAGTTTTTTCCTCAGGCTTTAGTACTTGACGAAATAATTCAGGCTTAACGCGCACCAAGCTAGCATCACGAGTATCTTGCCATTGGTAACTTAGCTGTACGTTTTCAGGGCGAAAATGGCAGGTTTCGCAGGCAATATATTGAGTATGCATATTCATAAAAGTACGTGTACGCTCGCTTTTAGCGTGCGGCGGACTCATATGACAAGTCGTACAAAAGCTATGCCCCAAGGAGTCATTTGTTTTGTCACGCTTATGAAATGGTGGAACGTCTAAATCACCACGCAAAGTGATGTCTTTATGCTCTTCCACTTTCTTTAATGATTTTTGGATTTGCTCAGTAGTAAGGCTAGTATTATTCAGCGTTTTTAAATACAAGCCTTCCGCATGCGCCCAAGAACATAAGCCGGTTAATAGTAGAGTAATTAATAAGCGGGTCATATTAAGCGCCTTTATTATTGGGGTCATTATCAACTTTCGGTAGCTCAGTGTTCAATTTTTCAGTCACTACAGGCTTTTCTTTTTCTACAACTTCCTCATCGGCTGACTTAGGTGCTTCTGAATCAACCTGTAATCCTGACTCTGCCTGAGTCACCTGTTTTTCAGTAGACACTATTGGCGTGGAAGTTAAGCTCTCTTTACCACCAACTGCATCAGGTGTCACCGACTCTTTAATCTCTACCGCTGCTTTGGCTCTAGGCTTAACCGTCTTTTTTGCTACTGGTTTCTTAGCGGATGCTTTACGCTTTGCTTTGGATTTACGACCAATCATAACGGTTTCAAAACGATCACCACCGACAATTGGAATAATTTTCTTTGTATTACGAAAACGTACCCACCAGACAATACTACTAATCGCAAAAACTAAGGAAATAAGCAATAAAGGCCAACTACTCCAGAACCACTTAGATTCTCTTACTGCTTCAACCTCGAAAGGCTTATCCATAAAGGTTAGACCTACTAAGGAAACATCATGCATATCCGTTAACGTAAACCCTTCATTGCCTGGTTTTTTAGTATAGCCATGGCAATTAGACTGACCACAGGTTTCAGGTAAATTATCAGGGTGCGATGCTGACACAGGGTCTGTATACGATCGAATCTCATGCTTCCAACCTTCGGGAGAATGACAATCAATACATGAAGCGCCATATGCTGAATCATCGACAATCAAACGGCCATGCAAGGTTTTGGCATAGCTATCCGCACTATGCACAAAACGATCACTCGGCGGATGTTTTTCAAGTGTCTCTGGATCTTCTTGTTCAACATCACGCATTTTTTTAACATCGCCGTGACAATCGATACACATTTGATTATTTTCTTGGTTATTCCAGCGACGACCAACCAAGCGACGTAAAATATGCCCACCAAACTGCCCCATCCAAGCTTTACCTTGATGACAATTACCGCACTCAGTTTCTGCGTGATCAAATTCTTTCTTAAAATCAGCTAATTGGGTTTCTGCTATATACAAGGTATTGCTATGACAAAGACGACAAGACGGGTCTTGCTCAGTTTCAATCTCTTCTAAACGATTTCCGCCTGTTAATCCTTTATACCAACCGCCAGCATGTACTGATTTATCCATTTCTTCATGAATTACATCATGCGAATATTTCACTCCTTCTGACGGCTCCTCTATATGACAAGACTCACTACAATCGACTTCGGTATTTTCGACTTTATGCGGATAATCCTTCACCTCGCGATGGCAATCCATGCACGGCACACTACCGTGTAAAGAGCTCGCATAATGGCTACGGTCAATCGTTGAACTACGCATCACACCATTTTCATCGATATAATTTAAGCCTTCGTAAGCATGACAGGATAGACAGCCATCTGGATCACTATATCTTGGATTAGCAGAAGCCTGCTCGTGCCCCAGCACCAATAACACTATTAATAATAAAAAACGCAACATGCTTATGACAACCCTACTTCACTCATGATTATAAAAATGAACCAACAATAATTATCGATATAACAGTCAAGAAAATCATGGCATTAAAAACACTTAGCACGCTAATGGCTGGCCCTGTTTTGATAGCACCTTCAGCATCAGCTTTTACAGGATTAAAATGTACTGCCTGCCAATCTGGCAATGGAAAAATTTCGGTGTTCTTTTTAACACGTTTTGGCTCATTCACTTTATGATTTGGACGAGTTGTCCAAGCTAAAGCATTCCAATCACAAACATCAACACATTCATGACAAGACATGCACGACACTTGATCGACTACCGCTATCTTATCGACCATTTTAATTGCGCCACACATGCAATTTCGCGCACAAATATTGCAGCCGGTGCAACGCTCTTTAGCTACGCGAATACGACGCGCAAAAGGCATGTTTGCCGCAATACGATTAACTAATCCATCCGCCGCACCAATCGGACACATAAACTGACAATAAGCACGGCCTTTACTGGCGAATACACCTAATAGTAGTAATAAGCCCAAATTCACCAAGCCAACACTCGACACTAAAAATACCATGCCGCGATATTCGCCGCTCATCGCTTCAATCAAACGCGGAATAGTAATAAAATTACACAAGCTACAAGCACTAATCCCTAGGGCAGGCATCGCTACCAAAAAGAAACCAAAATAGCCGTAACGAATCTGTATTTGCGGTAAAGACCGGAACTCAATTTTCCAGCGATCATTAAGCATGCGCGAACTTAATTCAGCCAAGCCACCAACGGGGCAAAGATAACCACACCATATACGACCAAAAAACAAAGTAGTGATCATGATTAAGCTAAAAGCCATCACACCAATTGAAGCGGCATTTACATGCACAAAAAAATCTTCCCAAGTCATACCCGGAAAATACAAATAGAAACGGCGCATACATAAACTACCGCACAAATCATCACTGCCCACTAATTGCGGCAAAAAAGCTAAAGGCCCTAATAAGCTCATGCTAGCTAAAAGAATCATAGCATAACGAAACTTCTGCATTTTCGGAATGGCTTTTATATTCTCAATCACTCGCATAAACTTCCCCTTTTATATTCTTCAATCTTTAAAATCATGACACACCAAACACAGCTGGCCATCTTTAGCAGGTAAGCGCAATAAGGCTTCCTGCACAATACGCTGATATGAAAACTCAACATTCATCTTATGTTGTTGATTGAACTCAGCTAAGCGATCAGCTTTATCTGCAGTAAAAACCTGATCCCAAGGATGTGCCTTATAAGTCACACCCTCAGCCAAATCATCATTAATAACTTGCTTCCCCGCTGGTTTTTCAGGGTCAATCACGCCATATTGATGTGGCGTGTGACAGCTAACACAAATAACTTCTTGCTTATCACTTAAAGGCACTAAAATCCCCAGCTCATCGCTATGCTTTTTAATACGCTCCAGCATCTCTTTTTGTGCTGGCTTCACTTGATGCTCAACCGCATTAAAATGAGGGTCTTTAAGGTGGCAGCCATAACACAAGCTCTGCATGGGCAAACGTAGCTTTAACTCAGCAACACTTAATTTTTTATCACGATCAGGAATTTCTTCATGACAATAAGTACACTGTTTTTTCTTAATTTCACCTTGTTCATCAAGCAAAATATGAATATTCTCGCGCTGAGTTTTTTTCTCGTCATGGCATTGATAACAAAGCCCAGTGAGATTTCGGTAATGCCCACCGACTAAAAAGTCTGCGGCGGTTGTATCAACCTTATCAACTTCCGTTTTATCTATATCTTTTAAACCATGACAAGTAGCACAAATTAATTCACCCTCATCACCGAGTTTAAATTTATCTGGTACTTTAATCGCATCAGAAGGCTTTACACCGACAAGGTGATGCAAAGGCGGTAACTCTATTTTATCTGCAGCCTTTAAAGGACTTATAAATAAGGTTGCTAGCGTTAACAAGCAAAACAAGTAAGGCATCATAATCCCGTTTGCACAGCCATTCCATGTACATGACACTCACGACAATCAGTACCTACTTCATGCACACCTGACAAGCCGTTACCGGTATCTTTCGCTCCTTGCTCAACAATAACTTCCATTTGGTGGCAAGTCACACACATCTGCGAATAATCACCATTCTGCTTTACATCAATCAGTACAGGTTGAAGACGCAGGCCTGCATTAAGCTTGCTCATGCCCGCATCAGTGCGATCAACAATCAATTTCTCATTATGCGTACCGTGCATTGCGTGACAGTCTGTACATTCAACCAGACTAGAATATTCATAATCACCACTACGTAAGCCCGCATAAGTGCGCTCCCCCGTACCTTCTCTATTGCCATGCATATCAATAAAATGATAGTTTTTCTCCATCATCACCAACGGATCACGCAGAAAGCGAGGCTCCATCTCAAATCCAGCTTGCTGATGGGTTTCATTATGACAACGCAAGCAAAATTCAGTACCACTTCGATAAGGCGTATCTACCTCCGGGGACTGAAAGTGCTTTAAATCCACAGCAGGCTCAAACACACCATCCATATCCGATGCATCATGACAAACCAAACAATTCGCATCATTAAGTTTCGAGTTTTCTACTACAGTAAAATTATGATTTTTCTCTGCATGCTGCAAAGGTGATTTTGGTAATCGTTCTGAGTTATGACACACTGTACATTGACGTTGCACACTAGTACCATTTTGTCCGTGACAGCCAGTACAAGTAGAATAACCGACCTCTTGAGTAATGCCTTTAATCGCAGGTGCGGTCGCATGAATGTTGCGTAATACATGACAGCTAGAGCACTTGCTTTGCCCCCAGGCACTACCATCTCCGCCATGCGTAGGCGTTAATAATAATTGATTATTCGCTAATGACACATCACGCGCCAACACAACTTGAGAAATAATATTCAGGCCAGCGAATAGTACAATAAAAACACAGAGTAATTTTTTAGACATAGTTATTGATTGTGGCAATCTTGACAATAAAAGCTGTTATGACATTTACTACAATTTTCAGGCATCATGCGCGACTCCAAGCCATGTCGGTTTATATAATTTAATGGGTGGTACCCCGTACCTAAAGTGTCGCGACGAAAATGACAATCCGTACAAAATTTACGATCTAAATGGCAAGTCTCGCAGATAGCTGTGCCTTGCTTACTATCTTCGCCATGATTCTGAATATAGCCAGAATTATGATCTGCAGGCCAAATCTTTTTAGGGTCATCATGACAGGCATCACAGCGCCACGGCCCGCGTTTCTCATCAACATGACAGTCGTGACAAATACCCATCAGCGGCTCATTGGCAATGATATTTAGAGGTTTACGCTTGCTTTCGTCATGCTCATCATTTTTCTGAAATGCATGACAGAGCAAACAGCTATCACCCTCCTCCTCCATGACGTCATAATGCGTCTCGTGCGGGTAATAGATATCACTACGTACATCACGTTTTTCCCACCAGGTTTTTTCTTTTTTCTCATCCGTTTCGGCGGCAACACCTAAAACCGACATAAACAGCAAAAAGCTCGCTACAAACCAACGCATTACTTACTCACCTTTGCTTGAAAATTATCAAAATACCAAGTGGCTTGTAAACCAACTAGGTATTCATTATTTAAACGGGAATTAATAATATAACTCCCCGCCAAATCCAGAAAAACATCACTAAATAATTTATAACGATACTTTATTTCTGTACCTGCCCCTCTATTTTCACCATATAAAGGGCTAGTATCCCAAGAATAAGCTAAATTTAAATTGAGTAAAGAATTGGCGCTAATAGAATACTGACTACCGAAATACATATTATAAGAACTGCTTTTACCGAATTCGAGCATGTCAAAATCAGCAGTCACGACTAAATCACGAAAATAGCTACTTTTTACACCCGCATCAAATCCATACCCAATATCATGTTCAGACTTACGCGCAGCACGTTTACCGCCCATATGGTAGCTAAAGGTGTTAGTTAACTGCTGATCAAAACTTAAGCTTAATAAGTCTTGCCGACCTTGGTAATATTCACTATAAAATTTTTCTTTAAAAGTAGGATAAAAACTTTTAGGCTCATACAAAGAGTAATTAATACGTACTCGGCTATCCTCAGTAATGTCCAGCATTAAACTGGTAAAGACTTCTTCAAAAACACCCGTTTCTGTTTCTAAGGTACTCATAAAGGATAATTCATAAGCATGTAAAAACTCATGCTTAAACTCACCTGCTATGGTATTAGCTAACGTTAACCTTGTTGAAGTATGATCATCATGAAACTGCTGAAACCCAAAACGCATCAGCCAAGTATCTATAGGCAAGACATTATTATTCCAGTTGATTTGCTGATTACTCATCATCTCAACCCCATATAACCAATCACCAGAAACAGAGCGCACATCCTCTTGTCGTGTTGGCTTGCCACCATAAACACTGAAGGATAAACCGTATTCTGATAATTCATACAACCAAGAGGCTCCATCCAAACTATAAAAGCCCAAACTATCTGAACGCTGAAAACGCCCTGCCTTGATGGTACTATCCCATTCTTTTATCTGTTTTTCCGCGTATAGCTGATAAATATCGCCTTCAAAACCATACTCACTACCTTCACGCGCAACAAAATCTATTGAGGCGCGCCAGCCATTACCATCAAAAGCCTCAAAATTACCCCACACCTCGCCAAATATCTGCGCATCATCTACATAACGCGTATAGCGATTATCTGCCTGAAATTTTGCTTTCAGCGCACCACTCCAATTCCACGCACTATAAGCATTAGATACCGGCACTAATAAACAGAAGGATAAAAAAAGAGCTTTCAACTTCATTAATTCTTTAGGTCTCAGATTATTTATTTTTGATTATAAAAATCATCACCTTGACGTTTTTTTAGCATCGCCCAGCCTACCAAAGAGCCTAAAGCAACGACACAACCACCACAAACTGCACACCGGCCTTGTTGCGGAATCGTACAACTTGATGAAGTCAGCAAATGACCCGCTGCAATACCGGCACCAAACATCCACGGCATCGTTTTATCCAGCAAAGTGTTAGATTCATCTTCTTGCGCTAATTCACGTATTTTTTTCATTACTTTTCACTTTTCTAAAACAACAAAAGGAGTACCTAAACGGCACTCCTATTCGAGTAAACAAACAACTCTATTCGTCCTTAAATATTGTCGTTGTTAAACAGTTATCACAGTCGATTTCAATACTATCCTAGCCATCGATTCCTTTGCCATCCCTTATTGCACTGCGTTCGCCACCTTGGCCTGCCGTTGTCCATTTCCTTTTCTAGTCATCCAGACTCACTCCCTATTCCTGATATTCCATTAATAAGCTATAGCAAACTCTTTCGCTTCATTACCAATAATCCCTATCGTTCCCTGCTTATGCCACCGTTAATCTTAGTGATTCCTAATATTTCCCTGCGCTTGTAGCTCCAGCTGCGCTTAATCCAGTTTGGACTTCCTTGTCGCTACACCTCATCCTGTGTGTATTAACTCCATTTAGCTATGTTATTTATCTGCAACAAAATAAAAACCTGTTGCAGAAGCCTTAAAGATAACATAGCCATTTTCAGTTCCAACTTTAGGTTGGATAGCAATAACATCTGCTTCATCAACAGTATCAACACTATCCACAGCCCAGTTAATATAAGCAATATTAACATCTGAAACAGTTGTCTTAGCCCCTTCATAAGGAACCATTAACAAGACATCTCCACCAACCATATCGTTTACTAATTTACGCTTCTGATCATGCGCTCTAAAATAAACCACATTGGAGCCCAAACTACCTAGGCTACTTGCACTAAGCACCTCTTTAGCCGCTGCTATACCCTTAGCATTAAGCTTTCCTAACATGACGCGGTAATTTGGTAATACCGCGGCATTAGTTGATTCAGCATCAGCAATTACAGCTAAGCCACGCATACCTTCATTGGTTGCATTTGCTTTAAAAACTAAACCTTTCCCACTTTGTAAACTAGTAGCAAGTTTCGTTTTATCAGCATCCTTCAATGCAACCGCTTTAAATACAGCTTCATTATCATCTGCTTCAGCAAAAGCACCGACAGCTTCATCCACTGTATCAATACCTTTCTTTTGCAACAAAGTCATAAATGGATCAACTTTAGTTGCGTATAAGATATCAGATACATTTTCTGTTACTTTTCCGTCAGCATCGATCTTCATATACTCAAGATCTAAAATAACAATCCCTTCATCAACTAGGCGTCTATCAGGCAATGTTGTCACTTCTTTGCTATTTGCCTCACCTAACACACCTTCCACTGAAAGTAGCGAGCTAAATGAACCACTTTGCTTTTTAGCATGACAATCACCACACGGCATAGATTCAGGTGATGGACGCGTATTATGAGAGATTATGTACTCATTAGACTCTGTCCAAACCATCACTGCATCAGGGTTTGCATATCCTTTTGATCTCAAAAGGCTATCGTAAGCTTTTTTCATTGCTACATAAGCCTCATACTCTTCTGGATCTGAATACCTAAGACTTCCATGACTCATTCGCGCTGAAACTCGGCCAAATTCAGCCCCTGTTACTGGATCCATAATAATGCCATAAGCACCATCGTCATCCTCACCTGCTTTGAATATTGCATTACGATCAGTTTTAACCAGCACATCCCCTGATACCGCATCTTTCCAGTAATAACGGTAGCGCGGTTTATAAGGAATGATTTTTTGCTGACCATCTTCCGCTTGACGGTAGCGATACATCATAGCACCCGAAACAGACCCTTTTTTATTTGTAATATGGCATGTTTGACAGCCCACAACATCTAAATGTGTTTGCGTAATTTTAGTCAAACTATCTTCAGCATAGCCGGCCATATCACCACTACCTTTCCATAACTCCTGATGCGCTCCTAACATAGTTTCATGCCCAGAAGGAACAACATTATTTACGGCTTCATCATGACAGTATTCACATGACATCGCATTCGGTGCATAGTCCAAATCATTACGTAAATCCATATCAGAATTCCCTTTAGGGAAATCATGATTTGCATCTAAATCAATTGGATCGCCAATTGGCTTATAGTACTGTTTCGCATGACATGCATTACAGTTATCGATAGTTCTCGCTTCACCGTTATCATCAGTGAAAACCTTACCTTTATGTACATCATCTTGATAGTCATCAACAATAACACCCGTTGATTCCATACCAGGCTCTTCTGATGCTTCCATCACTGCTGCATCGCCAAAACCATAAAACCCACGACGTGAATTACTGGTTCTATGACAAGCCATACAGTTATCATTATCAGGAAAACGTAGCATAGGAATCACAACACGTTTTTCTGCATCAAACGCAGCCGCATTCCAATTTAAAATGGGCTTACCATTTTCATCCAAAACTAAAGCGACACCAGTCTCCATTTCACCGGTCATATGGTTATGTACTGATTGCTCGGAACGACTAAAAGTTAGCATATTAACGCCTTCTTTATTTTTTATCGCCTCGAAAATTGCTGAGCCTGTTTCACGAAAATACCCTGCTTCAGTAAAAGAGCCGCGTTGCCCACGAACCCAGCCACCGCCGCCTCTTCTATTATCTGTAGGTTGATCTATTAAGCTAGCTTCAGACACGGCCAAATCCGAAAACTTAGCATGGCAAAGCATACAATCTGCCTCAACAACACCACTTTTTTTCCAGTCATGCGGTACAACTTTTGTTGTGCCATCATGCTGCATTACACGATCATAATAATCACCATCAAACTCTTTAACTGTTGATAGGTCTTTTTCATCATAACGAATACCATCTCGGTCTGTTTCAGCCCAACCACCACCCGTATGGCAATTAGCGCAATCCTTAACCCAGCCCGCAGAACCCCAATCACCAAATTCAGCTTCACTCGCATTATTCTTTTTAGCTAATACGATAGGGTTGCTTCCTCCCATACACGTATAGCCACCGAAATAACCTGGTGAGACTAGATGAGGTAGGCCACGTTTCTTACCATAATGATCATCCGCTTCATCACGACCAAACTCAAAATGATACGAATGGTTGATAGCATCATAATCATGACACCCACTTCCTTCACAGGTTTTCTTAGGACTATAAGGTTCACCTGAGTCAAGTACATTAACCCCCGATTCATCTAACATCGGAATTTTTGGATGATCTACTAATTCATCAAAAACATTGACCCCCGCATGAGCGAGCGAAAGCCCCCCCATTAGTAACATGAGACTTAGCATACTAAGTCTCAGTAATTTAATCGTTATTTGCTGCATATTCTATTCCCCTCCAGGTTAAATACTCCAATACAACCTAGAAGCAAAAATCGCACCAACTTCACCACAATCATTTATATCTCTTATTAAATATCCTCTAGTAACTTTATTAGCTGAGCCTCCACTTAAATATGCAAGTACATTAAAATATCCTAATTAACGAGAAGTAACCCACAACTTTATAAAAAACAGGTTATTTGCCTTGCTTTATTGGGTTATATAACACCTTACTAAATTTAGTTTAATTAACACCCCCTCCTATGCAACAATCTACCCAATCAATCCATTGCACCTTATGACAGAAATACCAAGCCATGTACGATTCTCAATCAGCACAGTAAAACAAGCGCAAACAAACGGCATAAAAAATGCTTTAATTTCCTCATACTCAATTAACTGGAGGTTTACCTATTAAGTCTAAATATTCTATTTCTACAGGTAATACTCACGAACCAGCCAAACCACTTAAAGCTTTACACTTATTGCTTTTAAACTTACAAGGAAAAAACTTATGTCTAAAACCTCAACACACTTTCGCTTTTCATTTATTTCATTAATTAAAGCTTCGATCCTTAGCGCGTTCCTTATAAGCGTCATTTCATGTAGCAGTTCTTCAGATGGCGACACAGAAGGAACCGAAGGCACAACTGGGGAAGTCAGTGACACACCTGAAGCCGCCTCTTTACCAGAAGCATTAACAAGCTTTAAATCAGCAACTAGTGAACTTGGCTTAACCGAATAAAACCAAAGCCAATTACACAACGCACAAAAAAGCCCCAGCCAGGATAACCTGACTGGGGCTTTTTTGTTTTAACGAACGAATTTAACGAACGAAGCCTAATTTTAAAGCTTACGGCATAATCACAAAACTTTGTGAGGTAATGACCGTTGATTTAGCATTCGATGCATTATAAAGACGTTTAAAGTCAGTGACTTCTTTAGCGCTATCTTTAAATAAATCCTGAGCAAAACCATAAGCCAGTGTTTGATACACTAACTCAACTGTCACACTGTAATTATCTGCGGCTAAACCTGATAAGTTATAGCGAATTTCATCACTACCACCGATAAAGTTAGCATCAGTAAATGCAGATCCCGCGACTTTTACATCACTAGGCGCAGTTTCTTTATTGAAGCCATTTGGTAACAAACGGTTATCTTTTACATAATCACTACCACGCAATAAAGTATAAGTTACATCGCCTTTATAATCTTCCATAATGGCTTCATACACCTGTACTTGGTCAGCGCTGGTAATCACATCATAATGTGGTTCAAATAAAGTTTGATCCACATCAGAATCCACACCAACTACACTACCATCCGCATTAACTTTACCTGATTCAAAGACAGTATCACCTGCACTGCCTTTAACCGTCACATGTAAAATCGTACGACGTGATGGGTAAGCAGAAGGCAATTTATGACCTGTATTACTGTTAACACGCACACTAAAATCTAACGCATCGGCCGCTTGTGAGCTGCTTAAAACCTCAATACTTGCAGAACCAGCCAATAAGTTTTCAGTTGCCGTAATAATTTTTTGGAAGTCAGTCGCTCGCACGCCTAATTCTTCTTTATTATTATCCAGCATATCCAGCATAAACTTATTACCACCCACAAATATATGCTGCGCGAAATCATCACGAGGACTTAACATCATCGGTCTGTTGGATATTTTCACGCCATTAGAACGCGCCATATGACATTGCTGACAGCTGGTGGTTGCTGCATAATCACTGGCTAACCATTCGCTGTACGGCATTTGCTCTGGAAATTCAGACTCTGGCGTACTGCTTAAGACATTACCTGCATCATCCGTAAACGGTGTTTTCAAATCATGACAGGTTGCACATAATTCTGATTTTTTAGTATGGGCACCAAACTCAGGCGTATATTCAACATTCATACGCATAGGGTTTGCAAACACATTACTATAAGGCCCATAGATTTTTCTATCGACTTTATTTGCGTAGGTATCAATCGGGTAATGACCTGATTTCGCTTCTAAAGTACCTAAAGCACCGTTATCGGCAATTTGATGACACAAAGTACAGCTCACGCCATCCATTGCACGATCATGGTAATCATTATTCGCATTCGTGAAACCATTATCTAAGATTTCAATGGGTGCGTTATCTTGGTGTGCCTCAAAATTCGCCATAGGCGCATGACAACGTGAACACTTATCATTAATCACACCAGCTAAAGACGGTGTTCTATTTAACTCAGTACGCACTTTTGCTTTCCATAAAGGGTCGCGTGTCGCATTAGCCATCATAGTTGATTTCCATGCTTCAACAATAGAGACATCTTGGCCTGTATTATCTCTCAAACCATCATGACACATTGCACAGTTCGCAGACCCCGAAAAGTGACTAGAAGTAAAACTAGGATCACCTTTTGAACCAACCGTAATAACGGTAGCATCAACCGTTAATACGCTAAACGTATCACTGATACTATCTATCGTTAAGGACGTATTACTCAATGTTGCTTCATTCGCGCTAGAGGTAATCTGCACGACAACACTATCACCATTATTAACGCTTCCTGTGTTGCTGGTAAAAGTACCGCCATTAATGGCATATAAACCATCAACAATACTGATATTGGCTGCACTATTAATACCCGAAACAGTAATAGCGCTAGAACTAATCAATGTATTCACTGCCACATTGACTTGATCGGTAAAGCTAAACGCATTTGGCGTTGCATCAACAGCTAAAGTCGTCACGGTAAAGGTATCACTTACCCCCCCTACATTTAAAGCTGCATTGCTTGCCGTACTGAAATTAGCACTGGAAATTTGCCTAACTTGTACGCTGTCATTATTATTGATGGTACTGGATGATGCTCTATAAGCGCCACCATTGATGGCATATTCTCCACCTGAAATACTGATAGAAGTTGCAGCATTAATACCGGTAATCGCAATGTTATTTGCATTAATTAAGGTATTTAACGCCACATCAGCTTGATCAACAAAACTAAAATTATTAGGTGTTGTGTCCACAACTGGCGTTGTATCTGCCAAAGTTGTCACGGTAAAGGTATCGCTTACCCCCCCTACATTTAAAGCTACATTGCTTGCCGTACTGAAATTAGCACTGGAAGTTTGTCTTACTTGTACGCTGTCATTATTATTGACGGTGCTGGATGATGCTTTATAAGCGCCACCATTGATGGCATATTCTCCACCTGAAATACTGATAGAAGTTGCAGCATTAATACCTGTAATCGCAATATTATTAGCATTAATTAAGGTATTTAACGCAACATCAGCTTGATCGACAAAGCTAAACTGGCTAGGCGTAGTATCTGTCATACCCCCACGACCGCCGCCACCGCCGCCTTTTTTTGCATACACACTACCACTAGAAAATACTGATGCCAGTATCATTACAAAAAAAAGTGAAACCCATTTATTGTTCATATGCTCCTCTTGAATTATTATTATTGAATATAGTCAAGTAACAACTTAACTATATAATTATGCAACTTATAGGCCATAAAAAACGCCTTATAAATCAATAGAACAAAAACAGATAGAATTAAACTATGTTATATAACAACAACAAAACAGGGGGTTTACCAAGCCTTTTCTTTAGCCATAAAAAAAGCCCGTATAAGCTTCCTTATACGGGCTTTTTTGACTAGCTAACAGTATACACTCTATTTAATGCACCAAACTTAACAACACCCCTGCCGCAACTGCTGAACCAATAACACCAGCAACATTTGGCCCCATAGCATGCATTAATAAGAAGTTATGCGGATTTGATTCTAAGCCAACCTTATTAGCAACACGTGCCGCCATTGGTACAGCTGATACACCTGCCGCACCGATTAATGGATTAATCGGTGTTTCACTAAATTTATTCATTAGTTTTGCCATAAGTACACCACAAGCTGTACCAATACAGAATGCAATTGCACCTAAACCCAAGATACCTAAAGTTTCTGGCTTTAAAAAAGCTTCGGCACTCATTTTTGAACCGACTGACAAGCCCAAGAAAATGGTAACAATATTAATTAACTCATTTTGTGAGGTTTTGCTTAAGCGCTCAACCACACCACAAACATTCATTAAATTACCTAGACAAAACATACCTACAAGCGGAGCAGCCGAAGGCAATAGTAATGCTGTTAAAATTAATAGCATTAATGGAAAAACAATTTTTTCTGTTTTACCAACAAAACGCAACTGCTGCATTTCTATACTACGCTCTTCAACGGTCGTCAATGCACGCATAATAGGTGGCTGAATTAATGGCACTAAAGCCATATAAGAATAAGCTGCAACCGCAATCGCACCTAATAAATCAGGCGCTAATTTAGATGCCACATAAATAGCCGTAGGTCCATCTGCACCACCAATAATCGCAATAGCAGCGGCATCAGACATAGAGAATTCCATACCTGGAATCATATTAAGTGCCAAAGCACCCAATAATGTCGCAAAGATACCAAACTGCGCAGCCGCACCCAATAATAGTGTCTTAGGGTTTGCTAGCATAGGCCCGAAATCGGTCATTGCTCCCACACCCATAAAAATTAATAACGGAAACATTCCCGTTTTAATTCCGTAATAAAGATAATATAGCAGCCCGCCTTCTTCTGCTAAACCTGCTATAGGTATATTACTTAATATTGCACCAAAACCAATCGGCACTAACAACAAAGGCTCAAAGCCTTTTTTAATCGCCAAATATAACAATAAAAAACCCACAAGCATCATAATAACTTGAGGTAGTTCGAAATTATAAAGCCCTGTGCTATGCCATAAACTTAGGAGATTTTCCATAGAATGTCTCTTTCTTTAATTATTTGAACAAACAAAAACCACACATCAGCTAATAGTTCCGATGCATGGTCTTATTTAATTAAGCGCTTTAGCCGGAATTACAAGCTAACTAGAATGTCACCAACCGCAACCGCATCACCTTCTTTCACATTAACTGAGCTAACAGTTCCTGCTACACGAGAGCGTACTTCGGTTTCCATTTTCATCGCCTCCATAATTAATACTACATCACCTTCAGCCACTGCCGAACCAACGCCAACATTAATTTTAAGGATATTACCCGCCAATGGCGAATCAACACCTGCACCACCACTAGTCACAGCATCGCCGCCTGCGGCTTGAGGAGCATCCGAAATCGACACATTAGCACCCCCCGGCCCCACTGCAACATTAAAGTTTTTACCATCAACATTAACACTGTAGCTTTCTACAGCTATATTTCCTTTCGCTGCATTTGCTGCTGCAAAAGCCTCTGGATCTGGCGCTGGCTCAAAAGCATCTGGGTTGCCACGGTTAGTAATAAATTTCCAACCAACCTGTGCAAACAAGGCGCTAATTAAGACATCTTCTTCAATATTATCTGCTAAAGTCACACCCTCTTCGGCTGCTTTAGCCTCAAGTTCTGCCGTCAAGCTAGCCATTTCTGGCTCTATCAAATCAGCTGGACGACAAGTAATGACTTCTGCACCCTCTAAAACACGCGCTTGTAAATCTGCATTTACAGGTGCCGGGGTAAGGCCATACTCACCTTTTAGAACACCCGCCGTTTCTTTGCTAATTGATTTATAGCGCTCACCAGTCATAACATTTAGTACCGACTGTGTACCGACAATTTGCGATGTAGGTGTCACTAATGGTAAAAAACCTAAGTCTTCACGCACACGCGGAATTTCTTTTAACACATCATCAAATTTATCTGCTGCGCCCTGCTCTTTTAACTGGCTTTCCATATTGGTTAGCATACCACCTGGAACTTGAGCCAATAAAATACGACCATCAACGCCTTTTAAGCTACCTTCATGTTCCGCATACTTAAGACGCACTTCTCGGAAATAAGCGGCAACTTCTTCTAATTTTTCTAAATCTAAGCCTGTATCGCGAGGCTGGCCCGCCATACTTGCTACAATTGATTCTGTTGGGCTATGACCATAAGTCATACTTAAAGATGAAATCGCGGTATCGACATTATCTACTCCCGCTTCAATTGCTTTAATCAAAGTACCAACACTTAAACCCGTTGTTGCATGGCAATGTAAATGCACAGGAATATCAACAGATGCTTTTAGCTGTGAGACTAACTCAAACGCATCATAAGGTGTTAATAAGCCCGCCATATCTTTAATACAGATCGAATGCGCCCCCATATCTTCGATAACTTTACCTTGCTCAACCCATTTAGCTGTGGTGTGTACTGGGCTAATCGTATAAGAAATCGTACCTTGTGCATGAGCATCAGTATTTAATACCGCCTTGACTGCATGTTCGATATTACGCATATCATTCATGGCATCAAAAATACGGAATACATCGATACCATTCACCGCACAACGCTCAACAAATTTATCAACAACATCATCAGCATAATGTCTGTAGCCTAAAATATTTTGGCCACGAAAAAGCATTTGCTGCGGCGTATTAGGCATTGCTGCTTTTAATAAACGCAATCTTTCCCAAGGGTCTTCCCCTAAGTAACGAATACACGAGTCAAATGTTGCTCCACCCCATGATTCAATAGACCAATAACCGATCTGATCTAATTTCTCACAGATAGGTAACATATCTTCGATGCGTAAACGCGTCGCCAAAATTGACTGATGCGCATCTCTCAAGACGACTTCAGTAATGCCTAAAGGCTTATTTATTTGTGCCATTTTATTATTATTCCTATGACTTCTTTACACCGTTGGGACTCTTAACCTTATGGGTAACAGAGTTTATTCAATGGAGAGAAAACTTATTTATGCTTTGCTCTGTGTTGGTGAACAGCGGCAGTTATTGCGGCTGTCACAGCTGGTGCACTCGTGCTTTGAGCGACTGGTCTAGGTGCGGCTTGCGCTGGCTGTACTGCTTCTTCTGGAAAAAAGCGAGTAACACAATTAGCCATTAACTTTACAGCACCAATTAACATAACTAAAAAGAGAAAAACGATACCCATGCCCGTAAACATAAGTTCGACCCCTTGCGTCATTGTTTCATTCATATTTGTAAACCATTATTTATTTAACTGTCAGCATTATCGCTAAAAACTCAGTATTGCACAACTTTCGCTAACTTCTTAATTAATTTGCCCTCTTTTCTTTTACGCCTCTCTTGAATAAAAGAAGAAATGACACGTATCAGGTCATATCACTCATATTTTTCAAAAATACGCCTTTTAACTCACTTTAAAAAACCTGAAACATCCCTTATATCTTACAAATCAATCAACACCAAAATCTGGACTAATAATTGCTTATTTTATGGTTTTATTTGGCTATAGTAGCTAGTTAGTACGCCAAACTAAGCAAATATAATTTTATCTATTTCATGATAAAATACACAACTCTATGACATATAATGATAAACCTTAAAATAAAAGCTATTTTGCTGCGCCTTGATTCGCTATAAAATCATAGCTACCTTTTAAGCCCCCCCGAGAAAACCAACTACTCCAATCTTTTAGTGGGTAGTCTTTCACCCAGCTCAATGCTTTAATTTGCCATGATATCGACTATAGTCACCGCCGCTTTATTTATGATTGCACTAGGAGTCACCCTAGCCATCATATTAGCAATCGCCAACAAAAAATTGTTTGTCTACGAAGATCCACGCATAGCAGAAGTAGACGACATGCTACCTCAGGCGCAATGCGGGGCTTGTGGCACACCTGGCTGCCGCCCCTTTGCTGAAGCGGTTGTAGAGGGCACAAAAAACCCATCAGCATGCACAGTAAACTCGCCCGAAGGTAATGCAGATATTGCCGCCTACTTAGGTGTTGGTATGGGTGACCATGAAAAAGTCGTTGCTCGTTTAGCCTGCGCTGGCGGTACACACGTTGCCTATACTCGAGCAAAATATGAAGGTTTAAAGTCCTGCCAAGCAGCATCTGTCGTTTCAGGTGGCGGGAAAGGCTGTAGTTGGGGCTGTTTAGGCCTAGCTGATTGCGCGGATGTGTGTGATTTTGACGCCATCTATATGGATGAACATGGACTCCCCATTGTCATCGAAGACAAGTGCACGGCTTGCAATGATTGCGTAGTCGTCTGCCCGAAAGACTTATTTTCACTCATGCCGGTCAGCCAGAAATTATACGTTGCTTGCAAAAGTTTAGATGAAGGTGACACCGCGCAACAAGAATGCGAGGTTGCCTGTACCGCTTGCGAAAAATGCGTGGTCGATGCACCTAAAGGCCTAATCGAAATCAAAAATAATTTAGCGGTTATTGATTATGAAAAGTATCAAGATTTTGAAGTTGACCGTACCCCCATTGAGCGCTGTCCAACCGGCGCTATTGTCTGGCTGGATAGCAAATTAGGCTCTACCCATGCCAGTAAAGGCAAAGAAGGAATGAAACCCCATCGTACTGGATCATTGCCTTTAGGGTAAAATACCCACTTTAAACGGGACACATAAAACCGTAGGGCGGACTTTAGTCCGCCATCGCTAAAAAAGCGTTAAATCGCAATCTAACAAAGTAAAACCATCTAAGAAGGAAGTCGCATGGCTATTTTTGGTAAGAAAAAACAAGACAAACAATTTAAATACCCTGGCCTACGCATGGCAATGGATGGCAATGCTGCAGTCGTTATGTGCGAACGTGAGGCTAGCGATGCTGCTGGCGCTTTCCCCATTACCCCATCAACCGATATGGGCGAATACTGGGCTGAAGAAAAAAGCAAAGGCCATATAAATATCTCTGGCCGCCCACTGATTTTTGTTGAGCCTGAAGGCGAGCACGCTGCGGCGGCAATTACCGCAGGCATGTCCATGACAGGACTACGCGCCACTAATTTCAGCTCATCGCAAGGCATCGCCTACATGCATGAGTCCTTATATACAGCAGTAGGTAAACGTCTGCCGTATGTGTTAAATATTGCTTGTCGTGCGCTCACCAAAGCCACGCTTAACGTGCATTGCGGTCATGATGATTACCATTGCATGGATGACACCGGCTTTATTCAAGTATTTGCCAAAGACAACCAAGAAGTGGCTGACTTAAATATTATTACCCGCAAAGTCGCAGAATTGAGCTTAACTCCCGCTGCAGTTGCTCAAGATGGTTTTTTAACCTCGCATTTAATTGAAGACTTACAATTACCCGAGCGCGAATTAATAGAAGAATTCCTAGGCTTGCCTGAAGACATTATTAACTGCCCTACGCCTGCACAACGTATTTTATACGGTGACTCACGCCGCCGCGTTCCAGCCATATGGGATGTTGATAAGCCTATGATGTCCGGTGTAGTGCAGAATCAAGACTCTTATATGCAGTCTGTGGCAGGCCAGCGCCCTTACTTCTTTGACCATATCGAAAAATTCACTGACGAGTGCATGGACGAATGGTATGAACTTACTGGTAGACGTTATAACCGTATCGGCCAATACCGCTGCTCTGACGCTGACTATTTAATTATTGCTCAAGGCAGTGTCATTCATACCGCCGAAGCCACAGCCGATTATTTACGTACAACGCGTAATATTAAAATTGGCGTGGTCAATATGACCCAATTCCGCCCATTCCCCGGTGATTTAATTTCTGCTGTCGCTAAAGGCCGTAAAGGCATCACTGTGATGGAGCGTACCGACCAGCCTTTATCTGAAGACTTGCCGTTAATGTCTGAAATCCGTAACGCCATGGTAAAAGGCTTTGAAAACGGCCACTCCAAAGAAACACCTTTTCCACAATATGCTTCTTATGACAAAGTAACGGACACCTCTCCACTTTACTCTGCTTGTTTTGGCTTAGGTAGTCGCGATTTACAGCCGGAAGGCATTATCGCAGTGATTGAAAATATGCTACCTCAAGGTAAACATAAAAAATTCTTTTACCTCGGCATAGACTTTGTTCGCAATCAGGCTTTTTCACCAAAGCAAGAGTTACAACAGCAATCTGTTGTCGATGCTTACCCCGCGATTCGCGATTTAGCATTAAAAGGTACGGAAAACCCCAACTTAATGCCCAAAGACGCACTCACTATCCGCATGCATTCAGTCGGTGGCTGGGGCGCAATTACCATGGGTAAAAATCTGGCCATGACCTTATTTGATTTACTTGATTACCATATCAAAGCCAACCCTAAATACGGCTCAGAGAAAAAAGGCCAGCCTACCACTTATTTCTTATCAGCAGCGCCAGAGCCAATTCGTATCGCCTGTGAATACGCGCATGTTGATGTCGTCATCTCCCCTGATCCGAATGTATTTACCCATTCCAACCCACTCGCTGGCTTAAATAAAAATGGCGTATTTATTATCCAAAGTAGCGCGGCAACACCCGAAGAGGTCTGGCGTACATTCCCTAAAGCCTCGCAGCAATATATAGTCGATAAAAACATCAAAGTCGTTTATTTAGACGGCTTTAAAATTGCGCGCGAAGAAACCAACCACCCTGATTTACAATTCCGTATGCAAGGTATTGCTTTCCAAGGTGCATTTTTTGAATCGTCACCAATTGCCGAGAATGCTGGCAAAAGCAAAGACGACATTTTAAATGCCATCCACGACACCATTAAAGCCAAATTTGGCGGCAAAGGCGACAAAGTAGTCGAAGATAATTTCCGTACCGTACAACGAGGGTTTACCGAAACTAAGCACCTCAATGTTGCAGAGATGACTGTCGGTGATGTCGCATCTTGGGCAAAGAAAAAGGAAAATACCGCGCCATTAATGCTCTTACAAAAACCAGCTAATGATGACCCTGTGTCGGATATTCATCGTTTTTTTGAGCAAACAGGCACCAACTATATTAATGGCCGTGCCAACGACAATCTAGCCGATCCGTTTATGGCGTTGAGTATTATCCCTGCCGCCAGCGGTATTTACCGCGATATGACCCAAATCCGTTTTGAGCATCCGGTCTGGATTCCCGAGAATTGTACCGCTTGTGGCGATTGTTATACCGTTTGCCCTGATAGCGCGATTCCCGGCTTAATTAATAGCGTCAATGAAGTGTTTGAAACCAATATCAAACGCATCGAAAAAACCGGCAAAACTGTTAAACATTTACGCCGCGCTATTCGTACAGTAGAGAAAAAGTATCACGCTTTAACCGCGGATAAATCCGAAGGCACGGTTTTAGATCCGATTTTCAATAAATCTATCGGCGAAACGATTAAAGAATATCCTGAAGCGGAACAAGCCGAAGTCAGACAGGAATTTGACTGGTTTAAAGATGCGATGGGCAATTTTAAATTTGCCATCACTAAGCCATACCATAATGCGATCAATAAGCGCACACCGAATAATGGCGGCTTATTCTCGATCACCATCAATCCAATGACTTGTAAAGGCTGTATGGAGTGTGTAGAAGTTTGCCCTGACGAAGCTCTCGCACCAACACCGCAAACGCCTGAAAGCATCGAAACTTTGCGTAATGACTGGGAATATTGGAATGATTTACCAACATCAAACCCTAAATACAAACGCATTGATGATTTAGATGAAAAAATCGGCGCATTAACCACTATGATGCTGGATAAGCGCACCTATTCATCTATGAACTGTGGTGATGGTGCGTGCCTGGGTTGTGGTGAAAAAACTATTGTGCATTTATTTACTGGCACCGTAACAGCTTTAATGCAACCGCGCGCGAAAAAACAAGTTGCAAAAATCGAGCAACTAATTACAGGCATGGAAAAACATATCCGCCTGAAATTATCTGAAAAATTAGATATTAG
This sequence comes from uncultured Gammaproteobacteria bacterium, assembly GCA_965365945.1. Taxonomy (GTDB): domain Bacteria; phylum Pseudomonadota; class Gammaproteobacteria; order Methylococcales; family Methylomonadaceae; genus Methyloprofundus. The sequence goes on along the minus strand of CBDUDP010000004.1, from coordinate 33,087 downwards.
TGATATTGAAGCGGTAGAAGCTGCGATTGAAGCCAATAAAAATGTCGATTTAACCTTAACCAATCTAAGTAGCTCACTAAGTGAAGGCAAAGCCAGCAATCCAATTGATACCAAGTGGCTCAAATGGGCATCGCAAATTGTCGCTAAGCTAAAGCATTTAAAATGGCAATACACTCAAGGTATCACCGGCAATGGTCGTGTCGAAATGGGCATTACCAATAGCACTGGCTGTTCATCCGTCTGGGGCTCTACTTTCCCGTTCAATCCCTATCCATTCCCGTGGGCGAACAACCTATTCCAAGATGCGCCGTCTTTAGCGATGGGCGTATTTGAAGGACATATGGTTAAAATGTCCGAAGGCTTTAAAGCTATTCGTATGGCCGAATTAGAAATTGCGGGTAAATACGATAAAGATGAATCTGATCATTTTTTTAAATATTTTGATTGGCATCAATTCAGCGAAGAAGAATATTTAATGTGTCCACCCGTGGTAACGGTAGGCGGTGATGGTGCAATGTACGATATAGGCTTTCAAAACCTATCGCGTAGCATTATGTCGGGCATGCCACTGAAGATATTAATTTTGGATACTCAGGTTTATTCTAATACCGGCGGCCAAGCTTGCACCTCTGGCTTTATCGGTCAAGTATCGGATATGGCTCCGTACGGTAAAGAGTGGAAAGGTAAAACCGAACGCCGTAAAGAAATGAGTTTAATCTCTATGGCGCATAGAACGACTTATACATTACAAAGCTCGATTGCCCACCCAAACCATTTAATTGAAGGCTATATTGACGGGCTTAACTATCGCGGGCCTGCGATCTTTAATATCTATGCCGTTTGTCAGCCAGAACATGGCGTCGCCGATGATGCTGCAGATATGCAAAGTAAATTAGCCGTTGAAGCACGCGCATACCCTTTAATGACTTACGACCCACGTGAAGATGATACTTGGGAAAAAAGCATGTCTTTAAAAGGCAATCCAGACTTAGATAAAGACTGGACTACTTATGAATTACAATTTGTTGATGAATATGGCATAGAAGACCGCATGACCGTACCATTAACGTTTGCGGACTGGGCGATGACTGAAGGTCGTTTTCAGAAGCACTTTAAATTTGTACCGCCATCACAATGGAATGACGACATGGTGCCGCTACATGAATTTATTGATTTAGATCATGAAGAAATGGCTGAGAATATTGCCTATATTAACGCGGTACACCCTGATACAAATACTTTAGTTCGCGTGGTCATTGATTCTGAAATTGTGCATTCTACTATTGAGCGCCGTAATTTCTGGCGCACACTCAAAGGTTTAGCTGGCGTGGATAAAGTCATCATTGATACCGATGCAATTGCTGCACAAGCCAAAGCAGAAATGGCAGCCAGTATTGCTTCTAATTTAATGTCTATCGCAGGTGGTGACGGCGGGGATGTCAGCGCACTAGCCTCGGCATTAGCAGCAGCTCCAGCCGGCAATGCCCCACAAGTGGCAGTACCAATGGCGCCAACTCCTGCTAAAGCAGCGAATGCCAGCGCAGCGCCACAAGCGGCTACAAGTCCTGCGGCAGCAGCAGGTGGTCATGAGCCAGTATGGATAGAAACACCAGACTGTACGACTTGTGATGAATGCGTGGATATTAACCCGAAAATCTTCAAGTACAACGATGACAAAAAAGCGATCATCATTGATCCGACCGCCGGAACCTTTGAAGATATTGTCAAAGCCGCGGAAAAATGTACAGCGGTGATTATTCACCCAGGAACACCTTGGAACCCAAATGAGAAAAATCTGGATAAGTTAATTAAACGCGCTGAGAAGTTTCAGTAACTAAGGAGTAAAGGGTTAATAATACCCGAAAGTATGACACAGGATTATGGCTTCACGGGTGTGTTAGGAAAACGGGCGCATAGCGAGCTACGCAACTGTTTTTCTAGCGCGCTCGTGGTGTCAAAAGACAAGTCAGACTTGGGTATTATTGAATTCTCGCTCCTAAGGGAGCCAGACTAAAACAAACCCTATCACAGCTTTGCTTTGTTACATTGACTCTATTAGTCGCAAAGTAAAGCTTCACTTCCTGCGAAATAATTACCCCACCCATTTCATTCCTACTCGGAGAACAAACCAAAAACAGGAAAAGCCAGCCCCCGCCTGCTACCTACATAAAAGGACTTTATGAATTTATTAAAACTATTCCACAAAAAAACTTTCCCTCATGGCATTCATCTCGAGGAATACAAAGATGAAACGAATGCAAAACCTACACGCCGTTTGCCATTCGCGCCTGAAATCATTGTCCCTTTAGCGCAAAATATCGGTAAACCTGCGAAAGCCATCGTTTTCAAAGGCCAGCATGTCACGCGCGGCGAAATTATTGCGGAAGCAGATGGCTTTATGTCTGTACCACTTCATGCGCCAGTTACCGGCACAATTAAAGCCATTGACCTAGTCAAAACTGCAGAGGGAGGAAAGCAGTCGGCCATTATTATCACGACTTCATTGAATTCTGGTCAGCATGTTTTAACAACAGACAACACCATAGATTATGAACAGCTCTCTCGTGAAGGTCTGATTAAAGCAGTACAAAATACCGGCATTGTTGGGCTAGGCGGCGCGGCCTTTCCGACACATGTCAAAATGACGACCCCAGAAGATACTCCGATACATACGATATTAGTCAACGGCTGTGAATGTGAGCCCTTTCTCACCACTGACCACCGCTTGATGCTAGAAAGAATTGAACAATTAATCCGTGGCATTCATATTGCCATGAAATGCCTTGATGCACCAAAAGCAATCATTGGCATAGAAGATAATAAACTCGATGTCTTGCAGGAAATCAAACCGCACTTGCCTAGTGATGGCAGTATTACCATTGAGGCCGTCATCACTAAATATCCACAGGGCGCGCAAAAAATGCTCGCTTATTCTTTATTAGGTATTGAAATACCATCAGGTGGGCGCTCATCAGCAGTAGGTTTAGCTATTTTTAATGTGGCCACTTTGGCTAAAATTGGCCTATTACTTCCCGAAAATCAAGGTTATACCGAACGTATCATCACCATTACCGGTGATAATCTGACAAACCCTGGTAATTATTTAGCGCCGCTAGGCACACCTCTACGATTTTTACTGGATTATGCCGGTTTTACTGGTGGCGAAGCTTCATTGATTTTAGGCGGCCCGATGATGGGCATGCCGGCGCGCTCACTTGACGTGCCTATTACTAAAGCCACAGGGGCGGTTCTGGTGCTGGATAAGCGGCTAACTAAACATAATGATATATCACCCTGTATAAAATGCACACAATGCTTACAAGCTTGCCCAATTAATTTAAACCCATCCGACCTAGGCTTGTTGGCGGCCAAACGCCGATACCAAGAAATGGAAGAAACATACCACTTGAATGATTGCTTTGAATGCGGCTGTTGTAGCTATGTTTGTCCGTCTAATATTCCACTAGTACAGTATTTTAGAATTGCTAAAGCGCTCAACCGTGAACGACACTTGCAAGATCACTAAATCCGGCTTACAAGGAGGCACCCTTTTTTATTTACAAGTCATTAAAACAGACTGCTCGCTTTCCGGTTAAAATAGCTTATGAATTTATTTAATCTATTTGGCAAAAAAACCTTTCCTCATGGGATACATCCCGATGAGTACAAGGCAGAAACTAACGCGAAACCAACGCGCCGTTTACCCTTTGCCCCAGAAATCATTGTGCCTTTAGCACAAAATATCGGTAAGTCTGCAAAAGCGATTGTTTTTAAAGGTCAACACATAACACGTGGTGAAGTCATTGCTGAAGCGGATGGCTTTATGTCCGTGCCTATTCATGCACCAGTTACGGGTACTGTTAAAGAAATTGATATTGCGTCTAATGCCAAAGGTGGCAAAGAGCCCGCTATTATTATCACGACTTCGTTAAATTCTGGGCAACAAGTTCCAGAGCCTGATAACTATTACGATTATCAGCAAATGTCGCGTGAAGATCTAATCAAGGCCGTACAAAACATCGGCATGGTTGGCTTGGGCGGTGCCGCATTCCCTACTCATGTCAAAATGAATGTGCCTGCGGATCGTACTATTCATACGATACTGATTAATGGCTGTGAATGTGAACCGTTTCTGACCACAGATCATCGTGTGATGCTGGAAAACATTGATAACTTGTTACTGGGCATTCGTATTGCCATGAAATGTGTTGCCGCACCGAAAGCCATTATTGGTGTTGAAGATAATAAGCTAAATGTCCTAGAGGCAATAAAACCGCATTTACCGAGTGATGGCACCATTACCATTGAGGCCGTGGAAACAAAATACCCACAAGGCGCAGAGAAAATGCTCGCCTACTCTTTATTAGGTATAGAAATTCCGTCAGGAGGATTGCCTTCTGAAGTGGGTTTGGCAGTTTTTAATGTTGCTACGCTGGCGGAAATTGGCGCTTTATTACCCAAAGGACAGGGCTTAATTGAGCGCGTTATCACAATTACCGGTGATGACTTAGCAAAACCAGGAAATTATTTAGCTCCCATTGGTACGCCCTTACGCTATTTATTAGACTATGCAGGATTTCAGGGCGCAGAAGCAGAATTGATTTTAGGCGGCCCAATGATGGGTATGCCCGCTCGTTCATTGGATGTACCGATTACCAAAGGCACGGGAGCAGTTTTAGTTTTAGATAAACGCGCCACTAGAAATGATGACATCTTGCCTTGTATAAAATGCACTCAGTGTTTACAAGCATGTCCGATTAATTTAAACCCTTCCGAGCTCGGCTTATTAGCTGCTAAACGCCAATATGATGTGATGGAAGAAAAATATCATCTGAATGACTGTTTTGAATGCGGCTGCTGTAGCTATGTTTGTCCATCCAATATTCCACTCGTTCAGTATTTTAGAATTGCAAAAGTATTAAACCGCGAAAGGCATTTACAAAATGGCTAAATCTGATTTAAAAATTGATATACGCACCTCACCGTATATACGAAAAGCACCGAGCGTCGCGCAAATTATGCGCAATGTGGTCTATGCTTTATTACCTTTAGCGGCTTACTCTGTGTATCAGTTTGGTATCAGTGCTTTAGCCTTATTGCTGGTAACCACCTTATCTTGCATGGCAACCGAGCACTTTTTCTGTCGGATGTCTGGTAAAAAGTCCACCATTCTCGATGCCAGTGCCGCCGTCAGTGGCTTATTATTAGCCATGACTTTACCACCTGGATTTCCTTTATGGATGGGCGCTGTTGCAGGCTTTACCGCCATCGCAATGGGCAAAACCTTATTTGGTGGACTGGGCTTTAATGTCTTTAACCCTGCTTTAGTCGGTCGAGCTTTTATACAAGCCGCCTTTCCTGTATCGATTACCACTTGGACGCCCGCACTCGCAGTCGATCGCTTTGTTGAATTTATCCCTTCGACATTAGCATTACCTTTTATGAAACCCGCAGCTACCGCTGAATGGACTACTCAGGTTGCTATTGATGGCTTTAGTGGCGCAACACCACTGGCATTAATGAAGTTCCAAGGGATTATCACCGATTCTTATGACTTATTTATCGGTAACGTCGCTGGCTCAGCCGGTGAAACCTCCAGTTTATTGATTCTACTTTGTGGCCTTTATTTGATATACAAAAATATGCTCGATTGGCGTATTCCTGCAGCCGTTATTTTCGGTACCGTTATTTCGGCTGAGCTGTTTTATTTTTTAGATCCTAGCAAATACCCCTCCCCGGCTTTTATGGTACTGTCTGGTGGCCTTATGTTTGCCGCCGTTTTTATGGCCAGCGATATGGTCGCTTCACCCGTGACCCCTTTAGGTATTTTTGTATTTGGGTTTTTAGTCGGTTTTTTAACGGTCATTATTCGTTTATTTGGTGGTTTAACAGAAGCCGTGATGTACGCGATTTTATTCGGCAATGCCGCGACACCCATTATTGAAACGTATACTCAACCACGCATTTATGGCGCACGTAAAAAAGCCAAGGAAAAATCATGAGTACGCCTGAAAATCAAATACCAGAAATGCCTTCTAGCGCCAAATTGATTAGCACTTTAGCCGTAGTAGCGATGATCTCTGGCTTATTAGTGGTTTTGGTTTATGAATTTACTAAACCGATTATTGCCGAAAACCAACGTCTAGCAACTGAACGAGCGATTTTCAAAGTATTACCTAAAGCCACCAGTCGCTTAACCTTTGTCGTCGATAAAGACAAATTAACGCTAGCAGATGATAAAACTATTGGTGAATTAATTTATGCCGGTTACGACAAAAATAATCAATTAGTCGGCATTGCTTTAAATGCTGCGGCTCAAGGTTATCAAGATACCGTTAAACTACTGTATGGCTATCAGCCGAAGAGCGGCTGCATTACTGGCTTTGATGTATTGAAAAGCACTGAAACACCAGGATTTGGCACAAAAATCACTACCGACCCAGACTTTTTAGCCAATTTTAAATGTTTAGAAGCCAAAGCAAATGATCAGCAATCAGCCTTAGCGCAAGCTATTACAACGGTACGGCATGGCACTAAGCAGAATGCTTGGGAAATTGATGCTATTTCTGGCTCAACGATTACCTCGAATGCGATTGGCCGGATGCTCAATCAAAGCGGACAAGCGTTGCATCCCGTAATTGCTAAGAATTGGAATTTGTTAGAAACCGCGAAACTGCACAGTAAGAATAAATAATCCATAAGGTGATTTATGACTCAAGCGACAAAAAAAGAAACACCCTTAACTCTCGATGTCTTTACCGCTGGCATCTGGAAAGAAAATCCCGTATTTGTCATGATGCTGGGGCTTTGTCCCGTATTAGCCGTAACTAACTCCGTACTTAATTCACTGGCTATGGGTATTGCCAGTATTTTTGTGTTGGTTTGCTCTAATGCATTGGTTTCTGCGCTGCGTAATTTCATTCCCAGGCAAGTCCGCATTACTACCTACATTATTATCATTGCCACTTTTGTAACGCTAGTTGACTATATTATTCAAGCAGTTAGCTTAGATTTATACAATAAGCTAGGCGCGTTTATTCAATTAATCGTGGTAAACTGTCTAATTCTAGGCCGAGCCGAAGCTTACGCCTCTAAAAACTCATTTACCAAATCTGTGGTCAGTGCCTTAGGCATGGGACTAGGTTTTACTTTAGCCTTAGTTATGCTGGGTGGCGTAAGGGAATTATTAGGCGCAGGTCAATTATTAGGCTATCAAGTCTTTAGTACGCAATTTGAACCTTGGGTGGTGATGATTTTACCGCCAGGTGGTTTTATTGTGTTGGGCTCCTGGTTGTTATTGATTAATTATATTCAGCAACGTAAAACAGGTAAATTAATTGCTGCTGATAGTGCATCACACTGCGCAGTCAAATCAGAAAGTTTCAGTTAAGAAAACGCGCAATAAATTAAGCGTTAATGGCGGTCTTTGTGGGAGGGGCTTTTAGCCGCGGCTTGTATAAAATCGCGGCTAAAAGCCCCTCCCACAATATATTCTTCCTCTTAATACCGGTATAGAAATACTTCTGCGTAACATCAGTTATTAATTTCCCGCTCCTTCGCTATTTAAAAATACCTACCAAGCATGACTACAGAACAAAGTGACCAAGAAATAATATGAAAAACAAACAACTTTTATCCATCATTATTCCCTTTCACAACGAACAAGAAGTGATTACGGAATGCCAATACCGCCTATCTGATGCCGTTAAAAGCTTAGATATGGACGTAGAAATGTTGTATGTCAATGATGGCAGTAAAGATGAAACACTTAATGCCTTGCTTGCCTTAATGGATAAGGATTCACGCATTAAGATTATTGATTTAAGCCGTAACTTTGGCAAAGAAGTTGCGATGACTGCAGGGCTTGATGCAGCCAAAGGTGATGCGGTGATTGTTATTGATGCTGACTTACAGGATCCGCCAGAACTGATTACCGAAATGGTGCAAAAGTGGCGCGAAGGTTTTGATGTCGTCTATGCCAAACGCATAGAGCGCAAAGGCGAAAGCTTTGTAAAAAAGGCCACGGCGCACTTATTTTATAAATTGATTAATAAAATAAGTGATTACGATATTCCTGAAAATGTCGGTGATTTCCGTTTAATGAGCCGCCAAGCAGTTGATGCCTTAAATCAAGTACGTGAACGTAAACGTTTTATGAAAGGTTTATTTGCTTGGATTGGCTTCCCTCAAACAGCGATCGAATATAGCAGAGACCCGCGCTTTGCAGGCGAAACCAACTGGAATTACAAAAAACTCTTTAAATTTGCCATTGAAGGCATTTCTTCGTTTACCCAAGAACCGTTAAGATTAGCAACGTATGCAGGCTTTATGACTGCCTTTGGCGCCTTTGTCTTGGGTCTTTATTTTATTATTAAAACACTACTGTTTGGCGAAGCGATACAAGGTTTTCCCACCCTGATCACCGTTATTCTGTTCTTTTCTGGCGTACAACTTTTATCGATAGGCATTTTAGGCGAGTATATCGGCCATATGTTTATCGAATCGAAACAAAGACCCCTTTATTTTATTAAAAAAACCTATTCTAAATCAGATGACTAAGGCATTCAGCAAACTCTCATTAGGCATCATTTTCGTTGCCATTGTCCTGCGCTTATTGGGCATTATCGAATATCCACTACATGACCCGACTGAAGCACGTTATGCAGAAATCCCGCGCCTGATCATTGAAACGGGCAACTGGATTATGCCACCGTTTGATTATGGCGTGCCTTTTTGGGGCAAACCTCCCCTCACTTTCTGGATGACAGCACTTTCATTTGAGCTATTTGGTTATAGTAACTTTGCCGCTCGTTTGCCTGTCTTTTTATTAGCTGGCGTGGTGTTATGGCTGACTTATGGCATTGCCAAAGTATTACAAAATGCTGAAAAAGCTGCTTTTAGCACACTTATTTTATTAACCACCGCCCTGTTTTTTATAGCAAGCGGTGCCGTTATGACCGATATGGCTTTATGCGTGTGCGTCAGCTTATCTATGATTAGTTTTTGGCAGGCACTACATAATCCTGAACCACAACAAGCGAAGAAATGGAGTTATTTATTCTTTGTCGGTCTTGGCGTGGGCTTGTTAGTGAAAGGGCCCATTGTCGGCGTATTAGTTTTATTGCCACTCATTGCTTGGACCTGCATAGAAAGGCAATGGTTAGTCGCATGGCAAAACATACCTTGGTTTAAAGGCTCGGCGCTGATGCTTTTGATTGCCGCCCCTTGGTATATCATTGCCGAAATAGACAGCCCCGGATTCCTTAATTACTTCTTAGTCGGCGAACACTTTAAACGCTTTGTTGATGCAGGTTGGCACGGTGATTTATATGGCGTTGCGCATAAACACCCGCGTGGAAAAATCTGGCTGCTTTGGTTATTTGCCAGTTTTCCATGGTCGTTTATCTTCTTAGGTAGCGTATTGTCATGGCCATGGCGAAAGAACAAACAAGTCACCTTGAAAAATTCCTGCCAAGGCAGCTGGCATAGCTATGTGTTACTTTGGGCAATCACACCCATGGTGTTTTTCACCTTGTCTGGCAATATTCTATATACCTACGTTTTACCAGGCTTGCCTGCCTTTGCGATTATGACAACTGAAATTCTTTGCTTGCGCTTTGATATCAAGTTTATCAAGGAAAGTAAATGGCATTATGCTGGGGTTATTATTCCGATCGTTGGCATACTCTTTATGGCGTTGGTATGGGCTGCACCAGAAAATTTAAATTTTGAGAAAAATCAGCAATATTTAGTCGATATTTATAAGAAGTCAAAATCCTCAGAAGACAGCCAGCTATTTTATGCGGGCTCACGATTATTCTCGATTGACTTTCATACTCAAGGTAAAGCAGAGCAAATTGATATTAAGACTGCATGGCCTAAAATGATTAATAATGCCACGCAAGACTATTTAATTATGCCCAAAGCCTGGTTGGCTAATTTATCGAATGAACAGCGTGCACAGTTCTCTGTCCTTGCTGAATACCGTAAATATGCACTGCTCCAAGAACAACAATAAAACCAATGAGCACTGTAAAATCAGATAAATTATTACATACATTCCTACGCTACTTGGTTTCTGGTGGCCTAGCGACAGGCGTGCATTTTTCTGTGCTCATTGCGCTCATTGAATATCAACTAACCACGCCAGTACAAGCCACTATGATAGGTGCTGCTTGTGGATTTTTAGTTAATTATCATATTCAATTCCATTGGACGTTTAAGGTAAGCGGCTCACACAGGCGATTTTTCACCCGCTACCTGTTAATTAGTGCATTGATGTTTGGCCTGAATGCGCAGATTTTTTGGCTAGCGACAATGCCTGATCCACTTGTATTGCTAGCTAGCTTGCCTTACCCAAGTCAAATACCTCAACCAAAAAACATTGCTTATTGGTATGCACAAATTATCGCAACAGGGATTGTTTTTTTCTGTAATTTTTTGATTAATCATCACTTTACGTTCAAATCCATAAAACAGGTAAAACCTGTACAATAATGCTACATATCGACATAAGGTAATCCACCATGAATCCTGAATCCCTTAGTTTTATCTTTCTTAGCGCATTTCTAATTAACAACTTCGTGCTAGCTATGTTTCTAGGTTTATGCCCTTTTGTTGGTGTCTCTGCGAAACGTGATACTGCCTTCAATATGAGCTTAGCAACCACCTTTGTGATGTTTGTTAGTTCAACCTGTGCTTATGGTATCAATCAAATACTAACCATGTTTGATTTAGAATTTTTACGCTTAATCAGTTATATCGCTTTAATTGCCTCATCAGTGCAATTAGTGGAAATGGTATTAAAGAAATTTAGCCCTGCTTTATTTAGAGCCTTAGGTATTTTTCTACCACTCATTACCACAAATTGTGCAATCTTAGGCGTCGCACTATTTCAAACTGCTCGCGAATATGATTTTTTACAATCTGTATCCTTCAGTTTGGGCGCGGGGGCGGGGTTTGGTTTAGCGATTGTATTAATGGCTGGCTTAAGAGAAAAGCTGGAACTATCCAACTTACCTAATATCACCCAAGCTGCAGCTTTAAGTATGATGCTAGCGGGTATTTTATCACTAACATTTATGGGCTTTGCAGGCCTTGGAGGTACGAATGCTTAATTTCCTAATTGCAATGGGTGTCATTTTTGGACTAATGATGGGCTGGATATTCGTACAGCAAGCCGCCAGAAAATATGCCGCCCGACATCCTGAATTTGGTGCGGCTAAAGAAGAAGGGCTAGGTTGTGGTAAAAACTGCGGCTGTAAAGGTGGTCTGTGCGAAAAATAACACTGTAGCGGGCTCAATACCCGCTCGTGCTTAAGGCTTAAACCGTATATATTGCCGGTACGGCGAGCCATGTTTCCAGGTAAAAGCCTCAGTATAATAATGCATCAAAGAAAAATAGCCTATCAAACCTAAGCTAATAGCCTTTCTGATTTCCATGCCAAAGAAAAACTGAGTGATCGCATTAACCCACTGATCACCATAGACCTGTAAAACATAAGTCAAAGCAAAAGAGACCAAAGGCAAGACGATAAAAACATTAAGTTTTACCTTCTTCGCCCAGCGATAAATAAAATTTTGTGGACTTTCTCCATGCTTATTCACATCATGTGTAACATAAAAGATATAAGCCGTAGCATCATGAACTAAGCGCGGAATTAAGATCGCCAAAAAGTAATATTCTTGTATGTAAAAATAAAAACTGCTGATAATCAATAAAGAATTAGCCCAGATAAAGGCTATACCAAAGCGTGTTTTCACATAACGCTGACATAAAATAGTACTAAAAAACAAAGAGACAACCAAGCTCGCAGCAAGCTGTTTAACCCATTCGGCATATTGCGGCGTTAAAGTATCTTTGAGAAAAATCCCAATATAAACACTGATACCTGCAGCAACACTGAGCCATAACAATAAATAAAACGCCCAACTGGGTAATTGGTAAATAGCACGCCCGACACCGTGCTGCTGTTTTAAGACATGATAAACCGTCCATGACGCGACTAAAATATACAGCACATAATAAGAAACTAACTGGTTAGCTACCGCGAAAAATACCATGATAGCCAAGGTCATAATGATAATTTTCTTTTGATAAAACTGAAAATAATCTTTATTGCTGGTCATCAGCAAGGTACTGGCAAGAATATGCGGCGTACCAAATAACACTTGAAATAATAGAAAGTGACTGGGACTACTCGGTAAATATTGTAATAAAGCACCATTTAGCGCGAAACTATCGGTTAGCTGCAAGATCAAGCATAAAGGAATAATGGCGTATAAAGCCAAAAGCAGCTTAAAAGATACAGCAAGCGGTGCTTTCGTTTGAGAGTGGATGCTAGTCATGAAGAGCTTAATTATTATTGTTATTGTCCAGTGCTAACGGTACACTGTTTTACCCTAACATTTCAAGCCCTAGCACTATGTCATTTAGCCTTCATCCCACACTAAAAAAAGATTGTATCGAACTTGGCCGCTTAGCATTATGTCGAGTATTACTGATGAATGATAGTCAATTCCCGTGGCTAATACTGGTCCCAGAACAAGAAAACCTCAAGGAAATACACCAACTTTCTGACGATGATCAGCAGCTATTAATGCACGAGTCGTGTTATGTGGCAAAGAAATTGGCTGAACACTATCAAGCAGACAAAATGAATATCGCCGCACTAGGCAATATGGTGCCTCAATTACATATTCATCATGTGGTGAGATACCAAAAAGATAAGGCCTGGCCTGCGCCTATCTGGGGGAAGTTTGATGCCCTGCTCTATGCTGAGCAAGACTTAGAAATAACAGTAGCTCGTCTAAGAGAGCTACTTTTTACTTAGAAAAATCGTCATTCCCGAAGTCCTTTATCGGGAATCCATTATTTTGGCTTAATAGACTCCTGCTAAACAAAAGCAGAGAATGACGTAATGCTACAACAAGCGATTTAAACCGCTTTGTTCATATTAATTTCCATTCTTTTTATCTCATCAGCACCATTAACTAAAATATCGTGATCTTCCGTCAAATGATCATCTGAAATTTTATTGGGGTACTCTACATGCGACAAAATATGTTTAATGCAATTAATTCGTGCTTTTTTCTTGTTATCCGATTTGATTACCGTCCACTCAGCATAAGGTGTATTCGTAGATAACAACATCGAATACTTAGCAATCGTATATTTATCCCAAAGCCTTTGTGCTTCCTGGTCAACAGGAGAAATCTTATACTGTTTTAAAGGGTCAGTAATTCTCTTTTCAAACCGTTTAGCTTGCTCTTTTTTACTGACTGAGAAATAAAATTTAATAAAAATAATGTCTGAATTAACGATCATTTTTTCAAATTCAGGGGTTTCTCTTAAAAACTCCTTATGTTCAGCTTCAGAACAAAAACCCATTACCGGCTCAACACCTGCGCGGTTATACCAAGAGCGGTCAAATAAAACAATTTCACCCGCCGAAGGTAAATTTTGAATATAGCGCTGAAAATACCACTGCGTTCTTTCTGTGTCGGAAGGCTTTTCCAAAGCGACCACTTTTGCGCCACGCGGGTTTAAATGCTCAGTAATTCTTTTAATCGTTCCGCCCTTACCTGCGGCATCACGACCTTCAAAGATCATTAAAACTTTCAGGCCATTTTCTTTGACGTGATTCTGAAACTTCAATAATTCAACTTGAAGCCTATGTAACTCTTGCTCATATTCTATTGTTTCTTTTTTAATCCAGACTTGTACCTTGCCCTCATTTTTACTGTCAGCCTTTTTTTCAACATTTTTCTTATTCACTTTTTTAGTCGCCATGCTCTTCTCCTTTCTAACTCGTTTACCAATCTATACAATTGTAATATAAACAGCTTAAAAAGTAAGGATTTTTGACGCTAAGTTTGAGTTATTCGCACTTAAATATCTGGGCTAGTATTTTAAGTCAGTACAATTTATGTAGGGTATGCACCGCATACCTTGTTACACCGATAAGGTACGCAATGCGTACCCTACTTTAATGTTTTCGCCTTAAGTGTAAGCCCAATATCTGAACCCACAAAATACTGCGACACTCATCAGGAGTATCGCGCAAATATTAGACTCCTGTTAAATAAACTTTGGGAATAACATCGAGAAAATAGTCAATAAAAGCAGCAAGGCAATTACTGTACTAAAAATTCTGTAAAAAATAGATCCCTTAAGCCATCACTGTTTTTTGCATGCTTTTCCAGTGTATCTTTAACTACTTTCAATGCTTCTTCTCTCAGCTTTTCACGTTGCTCCATTGTCTGTAAACCAGCAGCTGCCTTACCACTAAAAAGCATAATCAAGCCATGACGTATTGCAGGAAAATGTTTTTTTACTTTTTCTATCGACTTATCACCTTCGACCATCAGCTGAACATCTACACGTAAATACTTTTTCCGTTCTGCTAGATTAACGGTAAACTTAGGCTTTAGTTCTAAATATTCCACTACCGCCTCAGTAGTTTCATCCTCTCCTGCTGTTGCATAATTAGGAATGAACAATAAACTTAGTAATAATAAAAAAATACGCACACTAATTCTCCATTTTTGTACAACGACCCTAGCTTTAAAACTCTAGAGCTTAATTATAAGCCTTATAAACAGCTAAAGACTCTTTAGTAGCTTACCCCTACATAAGAATAAAGGCGCAACACCTCAAACCTTACTTAAAGTATTCACCAATACATCTTGGTAATAACGTACTCGGTCTATATATTTAACCGGCTCCGCACCTCTTGCATAACCATATTTCAAGTTCTTGTAATATTTTTTTTGACTTAATAAGGGTAGCACTTCTTTCATATCATGCCAGGTACTAGGGCTTTTACCCAACTGTCTAGCTAACGCTCGAGCATCAAGTAAATGCGCAAAGCCGACATTATATGCAGCTAAAGCAAACCAGATCCGATCAGTAGCAGCCACATCTTCAGGAATTTTTTTCAGCATTTTATCAAGGTACTTAGCGCCACCTTTAATACTTTGCATTGGATCGGTACGCTTAGTAATCCCCATTGCTTTAGCGGTATTTTGAGTTAGCATCATTAGACCTCTAACCCCTGTAGGGCTCCGTGCAGCTGCATTCCACCCCGACTCTTGATAAGATTGAGCAGCCAATAAAGTCCAAGGAAACTGATATTGCTTGGCAACTTTTTTAAAAGCCGCCCTATATTTTGGCAATCTACTGGTAATTCGTTTCAGATAAACATGGTTATTATAATAATCAAAAATATCGGCATAACCATAATAGCGCTCATTAATAATATTAAGAGTTGAGTTTTGTTCCATTTGAGCAGACCAGTCTTCCACATACTGCTTAAAATAACCTACATCAGTAGGTAGCATCCATGCTAATTCCTGCTCTTCAGAAATCGGAAAAGCAACCATTAAATTAGGGTAATAACGACGATTAAGCGACATAATATTAGAATCAATCACAGTACAATCAACCGCTTTTTTTTCTACCTTATCTAAAACTTGCTCAGTTGATAGGTCGCTAGTCACTTGCCATGTAAGCTCAGGGTAACTCTCCTTTAGCTCAAGTAACGACTCTTGATAGCTACTTTCAGCAATAATTAATATTGAACGCTCTAATAGGTCACCCGCCTCTTTTGGCATATTAATTTTACGGTGACAAACCACTTGCTGCTGTACCGTTTTATATCCTGGACCAAAAGTTTGATTTAGTGCTCGACTATCCGTTTGCGTTAAACCAGCCGCAACAATATGCCCCTCCCCTTTGTTAATCGCAGCCATAATCGCTTCAATATTGTCATAAAGTTTATACTCCACTTCAACATTTAAAGAGTCAGCCAACGCTTTACTTAAATCATACTCAAACCCAGCCGGCTCATCACTAGCATCAAGGTAATAAGTCGTAGGCGCATTACGTGTCAAAACAATTAACTTGCCTTGTTTACGAATATCCTTCATCACCGGATCGCTTTCACTACAAGCACTTAATAAGACAGCAGTCGCTATCAACAACAGTAATTTTTTTATCATTCTAAGTATCATTTCTTCTATTTTATCTTGTTAAAATATCGGGGGTATCCGTAAATAAAAGCACCTTCTTTTGTAACCCGCCCTTTTCAATTAACCTACTCAATATTAAACCGCTATTATCCCTGCAATCGGGAACATTTCCTACTTATTAAGTTTTGTGCTAATAAATAAAATAACGCATTTATTTCAAGATTGTTCCATTATTTAGCCAGCTACAGACATAACACTGATATCAGTCATACTGACACTATCTTGAAAAGTGCAATATCCTGCCGCCACCCACAAAGTTTGTTTATAATATTTAGCATTCATCACATCAGTTAGCTTATTAAAATCTACCTTTATAGATTTTTTATATTCCTGAGACCACAGACACATTTAAAATGAAAAAACTGCTGCCTATCGGCCCTGTTATGATTGATATTGAGGGTACAAAGCTTAGTCAATACGATAAAGAAAAAATTGCCCACCCCAATACAGGCGCAATTATATTATTTGCTCGTAATTACGAAACTCCTGAGCAAGTTGCCGAATTAAACCAACAAATAAAAGCCGCAAGAAAAGGGCCGATACTTATTGCCGTTGATCAAGAGGGCGGTCGAGTACAACGCTTTCAAAATGGCTTCACCCGCTTACCCCCTACCGCCGCTTACGCCGATCAACCAGAATTAACCAGCGATGCAGGCTGGCTAATGGCCGCTGAATTGCTTAGCCTCGGGGTTGACTTCAGCTTTGCTCCCGTTTTAGATATTGATTGCGGCATCAGCAAAGTTATTGGCAATCGCTCCTTTTCGCAAGACACCGAACAAGCTTGCCAATTGACGAGCAACTTTAGAAAAGGCATGCGTAGCGCAGGCATGGCCGCCATTGGTAAACATTTTCCAGGGCATGGCGCAGTCGCTTTGGATTCACACTTAACACTGCCTATTGATGAGCGTGATTTTGACAGTATTTATAATAAAGATATTCTTCCGTTCAAACAGCTTATTAGCGAAGGCTTAGAAGGCATTATGCCCGCTCATGTTGTTTACCCTGCTGTTGATGAACTACCCGCAGGATTCTCTACTATTTGGATAACAGAAATCTTGCGTAAACAACTCGGTTTTAATGGCACCGTCTTTAGTGATGACTTAAGTATGGAAGGCGCAGCGATCGTAGGTGATTTTCCTGAACGCGCAAAACTAGCACGCCAAGCAGGTTGCGATATGATTTTAGTCTGCAATAACCCACTCGCTGCTGAACAGGTTTTGGATGCCACACCAATAGAATACATTCCACTACGCGAACAACGCTTATTAGCAATGCTAGGCAAACCCGGCCTAACGCAACAAGCGCTTAAAAATAACGAAAGATGGCAAACTATTAGCCAGCAAATTACTAAACTGGCAGAATCTTATGCTAAATGAAATTGAACAGGTACAAAAAAACGCCCAATTACTGCATTCTGAAGCAGAAGTAGAAGCGGCCATTGGTGTTATGGCAGAAAAAATCAACGCCTCCTTAGCATCGCTAAACCCGATTATCTTATGTGTTATGAATGGTGGCATCGTTACTGCTGGAAAATTAATGACCAAGCTGAATTTCCCTTTAACACTTGATGCTATTAATGTCAGTCGCTACGGTAATGAAACCAGCGGCAGCACGATTAATTGGCTGCAAAAGCCCGGCAGCGACCTTAAAAATCGAACAATACTGATTATTGACGACATTCTTGATGAAGGCCTCACGCTTGAGGCTATTTATCAATATTGTCAGGAACAAGGTGCAAATCAGGTTTATAGTGCGGTTTTAATCGACAAACAAATTAATAAAGCAAAACCTGTACAAGCTGACTTTATAGGGCTTTCAGTTGCCGACCATTATTTATATGGTTATGGCATGGACTACAAAGGCTACTTGCGCAATGCGGCGGGCATCTATGCTTGCGCTTAAATAGCGACATCCACAAATACATACCACTATGAAAACAACGGCAATTATTGGCGGCTCAGGCCTGACCCAAATAGAATCCATTAACATCATCGATGAGCAACTTTATATAACACCTTACGGCGCCCCATCAGCCGCATGTATTCTCGGTGAACTCGAAGGGCAGAAAGTTATTTTCCTCGCGCGCCACGGTAATCCACATACCATCGCGCCACACAAAATCAACTACCGCGCTAATATATGGGCACTTAAAAAAGCTGGTGCAGAACAAATTATTGCTGTTGCTGCTGTGGGTGGAATTACCCCCGAAATGCACCCCGCGCGCATTGCTATTCCCACGCAAATCATTGACTATAGCTATGGCCGTGAACACAGTTTTTTAGCGGAAGATAGCGACCCCGTGCAACATATTGATTTTAGTTATCCCTATGATGAAGCTTTACGCTTACAGTTAATTTCTAGCGCCAAAGCACTTCAACTAGACATACAAGCAGGCGGAGTCTATGGATCCACACAAGGACCACGCTTAGAAACAGCGGCTGAAATTTCACGCATGGAACGTGATGGCTGCGATTTAGTTGGCATGACGGGGATGCCAGAAGCCGCACTCGCTAGAGAACTAGAAATCCCCTATGCTAACTGCTCGGTTATAGCTAATTGGGCGGCAGGAAAAACAGCTGGGGAAATCACCATGCCAGAAATCATCAAAAATTTAGAGCAAGGCATGGCCAATACCGAACAATTATTACGCCACTTTTTATTACATACCTCTTAATCAAGGAAAAGACATGACTAATAGCATGACGGCTTTTGCCAATAGTGAAATGGAATTTGAAAACCTGACCCTAAACTGCGAATTACGCTCAGTTAATCACCGTTACTGTGATATTAGCTTAAAAATCCCCGAACGCTTTCGCTTTGCTGAAGCCGATATACGTAGCGCAATCAGCAACAAACTGAAACGGGGAAAAATAGAATGCAGCCTAAGCTATAAAAAACATAACTTAGTACAACACAATGTATCTGTCGATATACAGGCCGTTAAAGCCTTATTAGCCACCACTAAAGACATAGAGCAGCTAATGGGCTCTTCGCGCTCTATCTCCCCCCTTGAAATACTGACATTTCCCGGAGTACAAGTCGAAAAAGAAAGTGATAAGGCGGCATTACAACAAGCGCTGCAACAACTACTACAAACAGCTATTGATAACTTACTAGAAGCACGTCAGCGAGAAGGCGCACAACTCAGCCACCTCATCCGTGCTCGCTGCATCAAGTTACAAAAATTTGTCGGTCAAGCGCACGCCCGCATGCCTGTTGTTTTAGAGCTTTTACGCACTAAATTTAAAACACATATTGCTGAATTAATCGCTGAACCAAACCATGAGCGTATTGAACAGGAAATGGTTTTATTAACGCAAAAATTAGATGTCGATGAAGAATTAGACCGCTTAGATACGCATATCACCGAAGTACTTCGTGTTTTAGAGCAAGACGAACCCGTCGGTCGCCGTTTAGATTTCCTTATGCAAGAAATGAACCGCGAAGCCAATACCTTAGGCTCAAAATCAGCCGATAAAGAAATGACAGCATTTTCTATAGAAATGAAAGTACTCATAGAGCAAATGCGCGAACAAGTACAGAATATCGAGTAAGGAATCCATCATGAAAAAAGGCAAACTTTATATCATCTCAGCACCCTCTGGCGCGGGGAAGACCAGTTTAATCAAAAAACTTATCCCCATTACCGACAAACTGCTGGTATCAGTATCGCATACCACACGAGCGCAACGTCTAGGCGAAGTTGACGGTGTTGATTACTTCTTTACCCCTGTGGAAAAGTTTAAAACTCTGATCGAGCAACAAGCCTTTCTTGAATACGCCCAAGTATTTGATAATTACTACGGCACTTCACAAAAATCCGTAGAAGACAGTTTAAAACAAGGTAATGATGTTATTTTAGAAATAGATTGGCAAGGCGCAGAACAAATCAGATATATCTTACCCGATGCTATCTCTATTTTTATTCTGCCACCTTCAACAGAGGTTTTACGCGAACGCTTACAAGGTCGTGGTCAGGATAGCAAAGCGGTAATTGACCGGCGCATGCAAGATGCTGTCACTGAAATGAGCCATTATGCTGAATATAATTATCTAGTCGTTAATGATGATTTCAGTCATGCACTCACTGAACTAAAATCTATTATTCTGGCCAACCGCTTAACTATAGAACACCAGCAGCAGAACTTAGGTGGGTTATTGGTTGATTTGTTGAATTGAATGGGGCGAAAATAATTCGTTTTTAATCAAAGAATCCTATTCTTTTGTTTTACAAAAACTTTTTTCATGCTATAAATACCGTGTCGAGTAAAAACTAATATAAAAATTCGACATCAACTCAGGTTGGTTAGCTTTCAACTCTTAACATTAAATCTAAAATAAAAGCTGACCATGAAAAACTTCAATAGTTTTTACATGGTTACTTCACAATAATAACAATAGGATTTTTAAAATGGCTGAAGAAGAAAAAAATAACAAGAACTTTTATATCATTGTTGCTGTATGTGCGTTTCTTGCGATTGGGCTCGTTACAATCTTAAAAAGCAGGGAAACAGAACACTTAAATTACAGCACAGACACTAAATCCGTACAGCAAGAAGCTCAATTATTTGAAGGCATAAAAAAATACGACAATAACTTTGAATAACTCAAAATAAAACATTCTCTGTTAACTTTCGTTAGCAGAGAATGTTTTTAATCACCAAGCTTCCCTCTTTTTTCTCGCATACGCCCTTAAGCTCTATTTATTCCTTTACCTCAATCACCAAAGCAACCATGCCATTATCTGTTAAACGAGATTTTATAGCGTCCACTGAGGCCATACGCTTATAAGGCCCCATCTTAACTCGATACCAGATCACTGATTTAACTGGTGCTTTTTCAATCTTCGGTGAGAAGCCCATCAAGACTAGTTTGGCTTTTAAGCTATCAGCATCTGTATAACTGCGAAATGACCCCGCCTGCACCGAATAAAGCGCGCCTTTCTTTACTTTTCCAAGTCGCTCTTCCCGTTTACGGGTTTTTACTTCGTAGTCCGGTACAACAAATTCTGCTTCAGGTAAAACCTTATAAAAATCAAACTGAACTTCAGGTTTTGCAGCTAGTTTGGGCTTAACTTTTTTAGCAACTGGCGTTATCACTTTTAACGGTGCTGGTTTCACCTCTATTTTTTTAACTTCTTGCCTAATTGGTTTAGCTATCTTAACTGGCTTCCCAGTCTCTGGCTCAGCGGTTGAAGAAATGAGATGTAAGAAATAAGCAAAGATGCCCACCAGTACAACAACCAAAGCCCACCGCCACGCTGATACTTTTTCAATATTAACAGTCGATGCAGGCTTTCTTGCGCTGACTCTAGGCTTACTGGGTTTACTAGCTTTAACTGGCGACTTACGCTGACCTGAGTTTTTAGGAGGCGTTTTTTTTACTTTGCCCCCCTTTCTAGGTAAGCCTGCTCGATTCTTATAGTCCTGGGCCATTACATTGCTTCCGGAGTATTTATCCTCAATAAGTTTAGCCCATTAGCTAAAACTTGTTTCACTGCACAACTTAAATTCAACCGTGCATTACGCACACCCTCATCATCAACAATAAATTGATGCGCATTATAGTAGCTATGAAATTCTGCTGCTAACTCACGCAAATAGTTGACCAACAAATGTGGCTCATATTGCAAGGCGGCTTTTTCTAAAATTTCAGGATAACGTATTAAATTGCTCACCAAGCTAACTTCTTGAGGCTCAACCAATCGATCTAAACTCTCATCACCTAAAGTAATATCACGCGCCAAGCCTTTTTCATCAAGCTGTCTTAACACACTACAAACCCGCGCATGCGCATACTGCACATAAAAGACAGGGTTTTCGTTAGTTTTAGAAGTAGCCAGTTTTAAGTCAAAATCCATATGTTGCTCAGATTTACGCATCACATAGAAAAAACGTGCGGCATCTTGGCCTACTTCGTTACGTAACTGGCGCAGGGTCACAAAAGAACCTGAACGTGTGGACATTTGCACTTGCTCGTCACCACGATACAACACAGCAAATTGAACCAATAAAACTTTTAATTTTTCAGTATCAGCACCTAAAGCCTGCATTGCCGCTCTAACACGCGGAATATAGCCGTGGTGATCTGCCCCCCAAATATTAATAATCTGATCAAAGCCTCGATCCAGTTTATTCATATGATAAGCAATATCCGAAGCAAAATAAGTGCCTTGGCCGTTATCACGAACAACGACGCGGTCTTTCTCATCACCTAATTTACTCGAAGCAAACCAAGTCGCACCGTCTTTTACGTATAAATGACCCTCTGCATCTAAACGCTTAAGCGCTTCATCTATAGAGCCATCATCCATTAATTGACGCTCAGAAAACCACTCTTGATAATTAATGCCGAATTCACCTAAATCTTGGCGTATATCCGCTAAAATCTCATTTAGCCCTGATTGAAAAACAGATCGATATTCTTTAGCCCCTAGCAAGGTTTTTGCGCGCTCAATCAAAGCATCAATATGCTCATCTTTATTGCCACCTTCCGGCTCATCGGCAGGAATATCCTCGAACACCAGATCAATAGGATGACGATATTCATTACCCGCTTTGCGATGTAAGTTAGCCGCTATATCACGAATATAATCACCGCGATAAGCATTACTCGGAAAAGTAAGGACTTCACCGCATTCTTCAAGGTAACGCAACCAAATGCTCGCAGCTAAAATGTCCATTTGACGACCAGCATCATTGACATAATACTCACGGTGCACATCAAAACCGACAGCCGCAAGTAAGTCAGCGACAGCGGAACCATATGCAGCACCACGTCCATGACCTACATGCAAAGGCCCTGTTGGGTTGGCAGAAACAAATTCAACTTGAACTTTTTTACCCGCACCAACCTGACTTAAGCCAAACTGCTCGCCTTGTTCATGAATTTTGCTGATGATTTGATATTGCGCTTTCGGATCAATAAAAAAATTGATAAATCCAGGGCCGGCGATTTCCACTTTAGTAACAGCTGGATCTGCAGGTAACAGCTCGACAATTTTTTCCGCTAATTGGCGCGGGTTCATTTTGGCTGGTTTAGCCAACATTAAGGATAAATTAGACGCAAAATCACCATGTAAATGGTCTCGCGCACGCTCAATATTAATTGTTGGATTTAGCCCTTGCTCTAAAAGACCCTGTGTTTTTAATGCTGCAACAGCGCCTAATAAGAGGGATTCTAACTTTTGTTTCATGCGTTTAGCTTGTAAGGGTGAGTTTGAAAAAACTCCCCATTATCCCTGAAAACGAGACTAGGTGAAAGCGCTAAGAAATGGGAGTGGAACAATAACAAGTAGGGCGCGCTTTAGCCCATGGATTTAAGCGTATAAACGCGGGCTAAAGCGCGCCCTACTACTTGCGAATACGAGGCATTCGAAGATAAAAACTAATTAGAAGCTAAAGAAAACCCTTGCTTGCGCCCTTCCTGTCCATGCTGATTAATCGCTAACTTTGCTTGTGCCTGTAATTGTGTATCAGCAAATATCTGGGTCGCTCTAACAGGAACAGTCAGCGCGCGATTAAAGTACTTAATTGCTTGCTCCTGCTTACCTTGCGTAACAAGAAAGTCAGCATAATAAAAATTAGCATCGATGGTATTGGCATTTATAGACAAAGCTTTTTCCAACAACTGTTGCGCCTTGTCATTATCGCCATAAGCAATAGGCCAAGCAGGAACCATATAATAAAGCGTTCCTAGAGTAACAAATGCCGCACCCTCTAATGCTTTAGGATTAAGCTCAATCGCTTGCACTAAAAGATCTTTAGCCTCATGAATTGCCTCTAAAGCACTAAAAGCATCAACATTCTCAGCATTACTTGCAACAATAATTGCTTGCAGAATAATAAACTCCGCTTGCTTTGGATGCTGTGCCTGTAAATCAGTCACTTTACTTAATAAGTATTTGAACTCTTTATCTTGTTGTTCTCTAGCAACACTATAATGAATACGCGCCCATTCTGACTCTATATGCTGAACAGCAGGCGCTAAATCATATGCCCAGACTGAAGCAGGCATTAAATTGAAAATAAAGACCAAGAAAAAAGCAACTATTTGTTTCATGGGAACCAATATAGTTGCTTATTATCATTTTTGCAACAAGTGTTGCAAAAATGATACGACTACCAAGTTGTATACGGTTTTTTAGATAACTGATTATTGTAATATCGTATATCTTCTGTCACATCCTCACCTACCCAGTTCGGCCTATCAAAAGCCTCATCCACAGCCGACAATTCAATTTCAGCAACAATCAAACCAGCATTCTCGCCCTCAAACTCATCAATTTCCCATGTATGTTGCTTAATAACAACAAGGTGGCGCGTTTTTTCTACTAAAGGCTTATGGCATAAAGTCGTTAATAACTCATGCGCGTCCGCTAATGGAATATCGTACTCATACTCTTGGCGCTGCGAACCTATCGTAGCGCTTTTAATATTAAGCTTCGCGGTATCATCACTTACTCGAACTCTTACCGAGCTATGCTCATCACTATTCAAATAACCTTGCCGGTAATTAATCGACTTAGACACCATTGCCCGCCAACTATCATTTGTCAGTAAAAACTTACGTTCTATTTCAATTGCCATTTTCTCTCTATTCCTTAATGATAGCCGTTAGGGTTTTGACTTTGCCAGCGCCAAGTATCCTCGACCATATCATCTAAATTTTTTTCAGTTTTCCAGTTCAATTCACGTAGAGCCAAACTAGGATCCGCATAATTTTCCGCCACATCACCTGTTCGCCGTTCGACGATTTTGTAATTAATTGTTTTTCCCGTGACTCGCTCGAAAGCAGCAATAATCTGCAAAACACTATAGCCTCTACCCGCACCGAGATTATAAGCTTTACAGCCTATATTCAGTGATGAATCATCTAAAGCCTTAAGCGCAGCCAAGTGCCCTTTCACCAAATCAACCACATGAATATAATCACGCACTCCCGTGCCATCAATTGTTGAATAATCGCCACCGAATACCGATAATTGTGCCAACTTACCTACTGCTACTTGAGACACATAAGGCACTAAATTGTTTGGTATGCCATTAGGATCCTCACCAATCAAGCCACTTTCATGTGCGCCCATGGGGTTAAAATAGCGTAATAAAATAATCTCCCAGGGCTTATCAGCTTTTGTTAAGTCATCAGCAACAGATAAGTCTCGCAAAATATCTTCGACCATCGCTTTTGATTTACCGTAAGGATTGGTCGCTCCAAACACTGGTAGATCTTCACTATATTTTACCGTATCCGGCTCACCATAAACCGTTGCCGATGAGCTGAAGATCATTTTTTTAACCGTAAACTCTTGCATCACCTCAGTTAATACCAAAGTACCGTAAACATTATTTTGATAATAACGGATCGGCTGCACACAAGATTCACCTACCGCTTTTAAGCCTGCGAAATGCATCACCGCATAAATTTTATGCTCGGAAAAAACATCCGTTAATGCTTGCTTATCACGAATATCTGCTTGTACAAAGGAGGCTGTTTTTCCCGTTATTTGCTTAACTCGCGCCAAAGATTCTGCGCTGCTATTGGATAGGTTATCCACTACCACAACATCATAACCCGCTTCTAATAATGCCACACAAGCATGACTACCAATATAACCCGCGCCACCTGTTACCAAAACTTTCTGAGCTGTCATTTGAGTAATTCCATGTTTTTTTTAAAATCATTGTAAGGTAAATTTCAATTATTCTATAAGTATAGCCAACAAAACTTCGCACCTATATAAATCCTACCTACCCTGAAACACTCTAGCTTATGAACGCCCAAGCCATTCCGGAAGTGCAGCCAGCATGCATAGGCGCAGCTTTAAAGAGTGTTTACTAAAAATGACGCAATCAAATGTAAATGGGATTTAATTTGATGTGCATTATCCCATACAGCCATAACGATATCGAACTGCATTTAGACATAATACAGAAAATTAAGCTATCAGCAGCTTGTTTATATTCGCCTAAGCAAATATAATTTTGTGATGAATACTGAAACCTTAGCCAACCTTTTCAAAGCACTTTCCGAGCCTGTTCGTTTACGCATTCTGGTCTTATTACTAGAAAAGGGCGAACTTTGCGTTTGTGATTTAGTAGACACTTTAAACCTATCGCAAAGTGTCACTTCGCGTCATTTAGCTTATTTGCGCAATAACGATATTGTCACCGCTAGACGAGAAGGCGTTTGGATGTATTACCAACTAACAACTTATACGCAGTCAGAGCTAAAGCCACTATTTAACTTTATCCAACAAAGCATTACTAACAGTAAAGAAATACAAACTGATCTAGCGAATGTAGGCAAGACAAAGAACTGCTAAGTACATGGAAACTTCATTTTGGAGGGGCTTCTTTTAGACTCGACTAATAATCGCAACCAAAGGCTCTCCCCACAATAAAAAACCAGCCGAAACAAGGCTTAATTATATTTATATATCTGTTTATCCGCATATACGTTAAGAGAGAATTATGACCATAAAAGTAGCAATCAACGGCTTTGGCCGCATGGGTAGATTGGCATTTCGCGCAGCATGGGATTGGCCAGAATTTGAAATTGTACATATCAATGAAAAGGCCGGTGACGCTGCAACTGCTGCTCATTTACTTAACTTCGACTCGGTACATGGCCGCTGGGAACATATTGCGGAAAGCGAAAACAACAAACTTATTATCAATGGCAAGTCAATCAGCTATACACAAAACACAGCACTTGAAGACACTCCGTGGCATGAACTTGGCGTTGATATTGTGGTCGAATGTACTGGTAAATTTAAATCCAAAGAAGCACTCGCGCCTTACCTTAAGCAAGGCATAAAAAAAGTCGTCGTTTCTGCGCCTGTTAAAGATGGAACTTTAAATATTGTCATGGGCGTTAATGATCATCTTTATGACCCTGCTGTGCACCATATAGTCACTGCTGCCTCTTGTACCACTAATTGCATTGCCCCCATCGTTAAAGTAATTCATGAGAATTTTGGTATTAAACACGGCTCAATTACCACTATTCATGACATGACCAATACGCAAAGTATTCTTGATGAATATCATAAAGATTTACGCCGCGCCAGAGCCAGTAGTTTATCGCTAATTCCAACCAGCACTGGCTCGGCCACAGCTATCACTGAAATTTTCCCCGAACTAAAAGGCAAATTAAACGGCATCGCCGTGCGCGTTCCTTTAGCAAATGCATCTTTAACCGACTGTGTATTTGAAGTTGAACAAACCGTTACCGTTGAAGGTGTTAATGCCGCACTAGAAACTGCCGCAACAGGTGAACTAAAAAGCATTTTGGGTTATGAAACAAAACCTTTAGTCTCAGCCGATTACACCAATGACACTCACTCCAGCACGGTCGATGCCTTATCGACAATGATCATCAATGGTACACAAGTCAAAATACTAACTTGGTACGACAATGAAGTTGGTTATGTGCACCGTATGATGGAATTAACTAAAAAGCTGGCGCAATCACTCTAAGGCTCAGACTATGGATACGCCGATACAACAATATATGATCGTTACCGCAAGTTACTGGGCGTTTACTCTGACCGATGGCGCACTACGAATGCTGGTGATTTTGTATTTTCACCAGTTAGGTTATAGCCCACTAGAAGTGGCTAGCTTGTTTCTGTTGTACGAATTCTGTGGCGTTATCACTAACTTAATTGGTGGGTGGCTTGCTGCACACATGGGACTAAATA
Organism: uncultured Gammaproteobacteria bacterium; assembly: GCA_965365945.1. GTDB lineage: Bacteria > Pseudomonadota > Gammaproteobacteria > Methylococcales > Methylomonadaceae > Methyloprofundus. Next base: position 5,351 of record CBDUDP010000004.1, on the reverse strand, counting down.
CCTCCATGCATTTCGGCCTAGCTCTACAGATCATTGCTTTATCTATGCTCTTAGTGGAACCATCACAACTCAGCGTACTCTACGTAATGGTCGCTCAAGCCGTATCAGGTATTGCCAAAGATCTGAATAAAATGAGCGCTAAAAGCAGCATTAAGCTATTAGTGCCTAATGCCGCACAAGGGAAATTATATCAATGGGTTGCCTTACTAACTGGCTCTAAAAATACTTTAAAAGGTGTCGGCTTTTTTCTCGGGGCGGCTCTTTTAACAAACCTAGGGTTTAGAGGTGCGATTGCGATTATGGCGGGCTGTTTAGTCGTTATATTAATACTAAGCTTTTTATTACTACAAAAAGATTTAGGCAAAACCAAATATAAACCCAAATTCACCGATATTTTTTCTAAAAGTGCCGCAGTAAATCGCCTGTCAGCAGCACGCTTCTTTTTATTTGCTTCGCGTGACATCTGGTTCGTCATTGCCTTGCCCGTCTTTTTACAAGAAAACTTACATTGGAATTATAACGAAGTCGGCACGCTATTAGCCGCATGGGTTATTGGTTATGGCTTTGTACAATCAGCCACCCCATTAATCACTGGCATACGTCGAGGAAAAATACCTGATGGCAAAACAGCCATGCTTTGGGCAATACTATTAGCCACTATGCCACTCGCTATAGCAGGGTTTCTACAACAAGACTGGCAAGCTGATAAGGTATTGATTATTGGCTTACTAGCCTTTGGCGCAATATTCGCCGTTAATTCTGCTGTGCACTCCTACCTAATTATTGCCTATGCAAAAGAAGATGGTGTATCTATGGACGTAGGCTTTTACTATATGGCGAATGCCTTAGGCCGTTTAACCGGCACTATATTATCTGGCTGGATTTACCAAATATCTGGCCTGATTACCTGCCTTATTGTTTCAGCTATATTTATTATTATCACCAGTCTACTTTCTATTGCACTGCCTCGGCATCGTGCTTAGTAGGGCGGACTTTAGTCCGCCTATATTTAGCAATGCCTCCACTTAGGAATCAAAATTCAATAATACCCGCAAACATCCCTTAGCGGACTAAAGTCCGCCCTACCGGCATTACAAGTTGCGTTCATATAAGCAACTTGTAAAGGAAAAACAACTATACACACCCAGTTGTTTTATATCGATTTTCAGTTATAGTTATCACCCACGTACTGAAATAAAACAACTTAAGGGAATTAATTATGCTAATTAAGGAAAAACCATCTATTTTAAGCAGCGAAATCACCGACAAAGCTATTTTTCAAAATCGCCGCAAAATCATCAAAGCCGCTGCCGGATTATCTATTGCCTCACTACTGCCAAGCATAGCCAGCGCAGAGCAAGCTAAAAAATATGCAGCCGTACCTAGCGGACCTTATTCTGCCAATCTGCAAGTAACCAGCATTGAAGACGCGGCCAATTACACCAACTATTACGAATTCAGCACCAACAAAAAAGACTCTACCGTTTTAGCTCAACCACTAAAAACCAACCCATGGACGATTACGGTTGAAGGCGAAGCAGAAAAAACGGGCGAATTTAATTTAGAAGACATCCTCAAAAACAATCCGCTTGAAGAACGTATCTCTCGGTTCCGCTGTGTCGAAGCGTGGTCTATGGTAGTTCCGTGGATAGGATTTCCTCTCGGCGCAATGCTGCAACAGTTCAAACCTACAGCAAAAGCAAAATTTGTCGAATTTACCACGATGTACAATCCAGAAGTCATGATCGGGCAACGCGGTAAATCTTTAGACTGGCCTTATGTTGAAGCGTTGAGAATCGATGAGGCCATGCACCCTCTAGCCTTTATGGCAACAGGTATGTATGACGAAGACTTACCCAAACAAAATGGCGCACCATTACGCTTAGTTGTACCCTGGAAATACGGCTTTAAAAGCATTAAAGCCATCGTCAAAATTCGCTTTAGCGAAACCATGCCTGCCACCGCGTGGAATAAAATGGCGGCGGGAGAGTATGGATTTTATGCCAATGTAAACCCAGACGTTCCACATCCGCGCTGGAGTCAAAGCAGAGAGCGTATATTAGGTGCTAGTATTTTCACTCCTAAACGTAAAACAGAATTATTTAATGGCTACGGCGAACAAGTTGCCTCACTTTATACAGGCATGGACCTTAAGAAATATTTCTAATGCGTTTTTCAAAAAAAAGCTGGGCGTGTATAAAAATCAGCATTTTTTTACTCAGCCTAACGCCCTTTCCGCTCTTAGTTAACGACACACTGCAAGATCAATTAGGCGCAAATCCGATTGAAACTTTGCATTTTAGCTTAGGAGACTGGGCTTTACGCTTCCTGTGTATTAGCCTTGCGCTAACACCGTTAAAAAAGCTACTACAACAAAGCTGGCCTATTCGCTTTCGGCGCATGATGGGCTTGTTTGCCTATTTTTATGCCAGCTTACATTTCTTGGTTTATATCGTGCTAGATTTATCCCTTTCTTGGGAAAACTTTATTGATGAAGTCCCGCAAAGCCCTTATATTCTAGTCGGACTGCTGACCTTTCTATTACTAACACCCTTAGCACTCACCTCCACCAAAGCTATGCAAAAACGCTTAGGTAAGCGCTGGGGGCAATTACATAGATTAGTTTATATAGTCGGAATCAGCGCCATCATCCATTATTTATGGTTGGTCAAATCAGATATAAGTGAGCCACTTTTTTATGCAGCAGTGATGTCGACATTATTAGGGTTTCGATTAATTCTGTACTTCAAAAAACAACGTACAAGGGTGGAATAGCGCTAGCGTTTTCCAGCCTACGCCTATCCAGCTTAATTATTTGGACCTTCATTTAGTGAAGATTTCTCAGCAACAAGCACAATAACCAATCCTACAAGGATCATTATATTTGGAATTGCAGAACCATCCGCCTGCACATTCGCGATCATAGCCAGCAAGATAACAAACATCCCCATAATAGCTACATAGCCTCTCACGCCTTTCGATCTCTCACTTTCAATATTTAAACCCATTATTCTCTCCGATTTAGATTAAGTCTTTGTACATTCTATACGCCAAGAAGCTAATTTAACAATACAGTTAAGAATTAAAGGGGGGGGATAGCATTAGCGTTTTCCACCACCGGTAGCAAACCAATACACCAGCTGCAAGCAATATGCCGGAAAACACTACGCTATTCCAGCCTACGTCCGGCTTACAAGTTACCCCAAATTACATATCCACCTTAAAAATTGACCATTACGGGTTTCTTTTTTTGAACCATTCACTTGCATGAAATATTGCCAGAATAATAAGAGCAAAACCAAACATTAAAATACCAAGTTTAAAGAGGCTTAGTGATGGGTCGCTTTTAAATAAAGGCCACAAATTAAAGGCGGCAATACATAGACCTGCTATAACAAGCGGAACATCTGCCCACATAAGCCTGTTAACTTTTTGAATAAGTTTCCTCTTAGCAGCGTCCATGTTCATTAGCTCTTGAATAATCTTCTTATCAAAAACTATTTTCTCTAGCTCTTGAATAATCCCTTTCTTAGCAGCATCTTTTTCATTTTCTTTATCTAAAAACCTTCTTCGAATGGAGCCAATATATGCTGTTAATCCAACAATTACAGCTAGAATACTCCACTCTGAGGCTTTATAATTCAGCTCTTTTTTTTCTTGAACTTGGAGCTCATAGCGGATGTTGAAGCGAATAAGATTAATAAGTTTTTTACTAATTTTTCCTGTTAATCGCTTACCAGATTGTTGTTCATAGTCCAGAACAGCTTTTTTAGTTAGAGGACCATCTATGCCATCTATATACCCTGTATATAAGTTTTTTGCGGATAAATATTCTTGGACATAACGAATATCTTCTGTTGAAGACTGCGCAGATGCGCTAGATACAAATGGTACTGAAAAAAATAAACATAATAACAATGAATAAATTTTCATACAATAAAATCCTAGTTGCAAATATGCTAAATATCAAAAATTACGCTACCTTAATGTAAATATTCAGAGACCCCCATCAAAAAATTGAGATTTCTGCCCAAAACTATTCCAATCTATTGATAGTTCGTTTCGGAGATGAAAAATTGGTGAAATCCTTAGGGGGCATCTGAATACTTACGTTCTGTAAGCCTAGTTGGTCTTGAAATTAATTGACAAATCAAGTTGACTGTCCCTTTGATACGCTTTATTTTTCCCGAGTGGAGGCACTTGTTAGGCAACCTACCTTCTACCAGGGAGGTATTTCCAACCATAACTCAAGCACACCAAGTCGAGGCTTCTTACCACGGTACGATTCGAACGACCTTACTGTAACAGTGATTGCTTTACGTTCGAGATATCCCAACCCATGAAGAACGCGATTCGCATCGTCAGCGAGGCGTTGTGCAGCCGATTCGTCTTTGTCGTGGAAATAGCGAACCTCATGCTTTTCTGCGGCTCCGCTTTCTCGATCTTCTCCAGGAACAACATAGCCTTCTCCCTTGAGAGCTGCCGATAAAGCCTCAGCTTGCTCGCGGCGCCCCCCTGCGAACTGGAAGAAAACAGTCGATTTTTTGCGTGCCTGCACCCAGCGCTCTTCGGCAACCTTAGCATCCGAAATCACTGACTGTATAACAGCACTACGTTGTTGAGAGGTTTGTGTTGTCTCTTCGTCAGAATTTAGCCCACTAGCCGCGGCAATAGTATTCAATTGTTTTATCTGGTCAGCTATTGTTGTAAGCTGGCTTGAAAGGGACTCTACTTTTACAACCAGTGGCTGCACATCTTGGGCATATGAAGCGATCAAGTCCTGAGAGGTAACATTTAGTGATTTCACCCTTTCAATGGTTTCGTCTAAGTTTTCTGCCTGGGGTTGAAAGTCATCTAGTTGCTTTTCCAAACGCTCAATGACCATATTGGCGCGCTTAGCCATAACTCGCGTTTCGGTAACCTGTTCCAGGATCTCTATACGTTTAACTCCTATCTCTTTGTCAATCGCATCGGTGACTTCAGACTTAATTTCAGACTTAATATCGGCAATAATATCCCAACTCACAAAACCTAGAGCGCCAATTACTGCTACCCCTACGCTCGCATATAGTCTAAATAACGCAGGTCGGACTCGCTCCGTTATTCGTTCGGCGAGCTGCCTTTCTAAAAGCTCGATCCGGTCATCCTCTATGTTCGTCATTGCTCCCCCTATTTATTTAGTTTTTCTAGCGAAATATAGCCTTTTGTTATGTGCTTGGACATGAATGAATGAATGAATGAATGAATGAATGAATGAACCAACCAACCAACCAACCAACCTTGTATATTAAATGCATCTCTAAAAACACAGAATTATTTAACCCACTTGTTTATAGTAGATAACTGATTTT